>CAKZTZ010000001.1 GCA_937921695.1 uncultured Sulfolobales archaeon
AACCCCCCTCTCCCTAACCTCGGGGGCACATATGCCCCCCACAGTGCACCCTAATGTTTTAACTTCTTCAACTATACGAGTGAATATAGTAGTCTTCCCTACTCCAGGAGCCCCGGTAATATAGTAGCCCCGCTTACTGAACAGATCCAATCTGTGTATCCCTTAGGGGCTTCTACTTTAAAGCCTTAAATCCCTCTTCTTCTCCTCAGCTATCCTAAGGAACTCCCTTATTTCAACACTTTCCACGCCTTCTCTCTCGAGAGCCCTCCTACTCTCGGAGCTATCCACTACCACGTAGTTCTCAGTGTTTGAGAGCCTACTCATTTTAATAGAGTTTACAGCCTTGTTAACCATAGTGTCTAAACTCTCCCTCCCATGCCTAACAACTATGATCATGCCACTACCAGGCCCTAAACCCACAAGGTCGGCAGCAGTCCTCTTAACATGAGCCACCCTATACCCCGAGCTCCTCAACTTCTCAGCTATCAAAGCCTCAGCATCAACATCACAGTCTAAAGGCCTCCCGGAAGGGCTTTCAGGCTTCAGAGGCTCCAGGAAATCGACTGGCATGAATATCTCCTCCCCGAAGAGCTCTGCGAGCCTCTCAGCCTTGTCAACACCAGGCTCTATAGACCCCCTCTCATACTCGTATATAGTCCTCCTACTAACTTTAACATGGCTAGCGACGGCCCCCAAGCTGAGACCCCTCCTAACCCTAATCTCCCTCATGAGGCTCCCTCGAACCCTCGCTTTCAAAGTATCGCCGCTCTGGTAAACATATATCCGTTCCCTCCCGGAGAGGCTTCTCTCCAAACTCTTCACGTTGATAACCTTAACCCCGTGCTTCTCGTAAACAACACCACTAGCAAGCTCAGAGCCTCCCGCCCTGTCAGAAACTATGAGGGCCCCGGAACCTATGATTGAGGCTACTTTCTTTAAATCCTCAACATCGTTCTTAGAGAGGTTCTCAATATCATCAGCTACCTTAATAAGAGCCAGCCTCCCACTCTTAAACTTCGCCACAATATCTATGCTCCTCCTAGAAGAGCTCCTAGGATAGTCAAGGACGGTAAATCCCTCAACATAACGGTATATAGCCCCGATAACCCTATAAAGAGTCTCTCTAGCCTCGTAGCTCATAGCCCTACTACCACACTCTACTACCATCCGCCACTATAAAGTATATAAGGGCGCTTTTAAATATTCCGTTTGTCTCCAAATATAATATCCGGGGGCGAACGGCTGGCTTCACGTACGCTACGCTAGGATAGTTTACGTTTTCTCAGCGGGAGTTTGAATACGGCTTTCCCTAGAGGCGCTTCCACTAATTTAAATTTAGTACTCCACTGTTTTGAATGGTGTATTCGATGGGGGAGGCTGAAAGGCTGGGGGAGCTTTTAGATAGGCTTAGAGATTTTATGAGTGAAGAGGAGAGGGTTAAGAGTTACCTAGGCGGCAGGGGTTTAAGGCTGGGGGGTGTTGTGGTTGTAGAGGGCTTTAAGGGGCCCTTAGCTGTCTTAGGCGACATACACGGTGATTACAACACTTTCTCTAAGATACTTGATATAGTGGAGGGGGAGGGCATAGTTGAGTCGGGCCTCATAGTCCTCCTAGGAGACTATGTAGACAGGGGGCCTCCTGAGGGTCAAGTTGAGACTTTAATGAGGATAGCTGAGTTGAAGCTCGAGATGGGCGATAGGCTTATAGCTTTAAGGGGCAACCATGAGCCCCCCGAAAACCTAATACCCTACCCCCACGACTACCCCTACGCCCTAAACCAGTTGTTCGGACGCCATAAAGCCTTAGAACTCTACAGTAAATCCCTCGCAGTTTTCAACTCCCTACCCCACGCTCTAATCCTTAAAGGGAAAGCCCTCCTAGTACACGGCGGGCCCCCAACAAAACCAGCTGAAAGCCTCGAAAAATACCTTGCATGGGATAGGAGTATTGAAATACTAGAGGAGATACTATGGAACGACCCCTCAGAACTCGTAGAAACTAGAGCCCCCAACCCTAGAGGGGCGGGGAGCCTGTGGGGGCGTAGAGTTACGGAGAAAGCTTTAAACATAACAGGCACATCAATAATAATTAGGGGCCACGAGCCGGCCCTTGAAGGCTACAAGTTCAACCACGGGCACCGCGTCCTAACACTATTCTCCAGGCTAGGAGAGCCCTATTTCAACGCCGCCGCAGCTTACATAGTGTGTGAGAGCGTTGAAGAACTCAGCCCCCAGAACGTTACCCGTTGCTTGAGGCAGGAGCAAGCCGGCGTTTAAACACTCAGGCGAACTCCCCCGAAGAAACCTTAATCTTAGTATCTAAGCTACCTCCGTCGAGGTCGGATGCTGGGCAGCCATTATCAATTGCGATTTCATTAACCTTACTACAAATACCGCAGAAGGCAGCCTGGTATAGCTGGTAGCCTACATAACCCTTCTGGTTATAGGCGTTGAAGAAATCTTCAGCCATCCTCTTCACCATCTGGCTTATCTCTGGGCTTGAGAGTATTTTGACAACATACTTATCCCCCCTCCTCTTCTCCAAGTATAGGGTTACAGCTGCCGGGGTCATCCCCAGGACTTTAGCTACAGTATACCTGCTTAAACCATACTCTTCAGTTAGAATCCTAGCTAAAACAGCTCTTATCGATGGAAACACAGCCCTAACAGCGCGCTCGCAGGGAAGCTCGTATTTTACCTGAGCCCCACTATAAGCCCTCATAACTTTCAACTCCCACATTCCAGTGTGTCGAGTGAAACTTTTATTTAAGAGCATATACTCGGCTTAATAACTTGTTTCCAGTTATTCCCAACGGTTGACTTTACATAGCCCCTTAGTCACCCGGCGACGGTGGAGGCTCCTGTTGAGCTTTTCCGCTCGGCCATAACCTCTCTTAGTATACTCTTCTCTCTATAGCTTAAGTGAAACACCACGTCAGCCCCCTTTTTCCCCATGCTTGGAGGCTTTATTTCACCATTATAGTATACGAAGCCGGCGTTCACAGCCTCCGCTATTAGTTTTTCATGCCATTTCACTGCTGCTTGCCTAAGCTGGGTCTCGAAACCCATGTTTCTCTTAACTTCCCCCTCTTCCGGGGTTGAACCGCACACTATACAGTAGAAGTCTGGGGTTAGGGCTTTAAACCCGCACCTAGGGCATGCTAGTAGTGTCGGGCTCCCATATGTTTCCCAGAGTCTTTTAAGGTTTTCGAGCAAGTGTGAGGGGCCCTTCTCCTTTACTAGCCTGTAGAGTGTTGGGGCTGTTTTACCCGCTATTTCAGGGGCGTAGTTCACTATAAACTCTAGTTTCACACTATCCAGCTCCTCTTCTTCAACCATTATCTTTGAAGCTATATGCTTGTAGAGTGCTTCCCTCTGGAGTTCCAACCTCTTAACTATGAGCTCCACGTCAGCCCTCTCAATCTTAGACTTACCCCTACTCTCAACATAGTTCGCGACAACACTCTCGACAATGTCGAGGATTATAGAGGCGCTAACAAAACTCCCAATACCCAGCCTCTCCACTAGAATACTTGAAATCTCAAGGGATGCAGCTTTAACCTCCTCCGGGCCGGCTAAGACCCTAGTTCTTTGAGGCTTTAGAGGCTTCGACTTTTTAACCTCCACTTCAGCCTCCTCCCGCAGGGTCTCCCCCTCACCTTTCCTACTTCTGCCTTTTCTCGGCACTAGCTAGAACCCCTGGAACCATGTTGGAGACCTAGAGTTATATTGCTAGATAATCTTCAGGGTAAAGCTTAAAAATATTACTTGAAACAATAGAAGTATATGGGGAAACTCTCCCAAAAGAGGCCTCAGGAAAACATGAGCTCAGGCAAGCTCGGTAATACCAGTGAGGGAGGCGGGAAGCTGAGGAGTTCCGAGAAGCCTCACACTCCAACATTACCCCCATCTACTCCACCCGACACACTGGAAACTGCGAGTAGATTCGTTTCGGACATTAAAAGATACGCCCGCCCCTCCCCCTCTCTCTACTTTGGCTCAGAGATTGAGCTAAGAGCCCGCCTCTTGCTAAGCGGGGTGACTTTTATGGAGGATGAGAGAGAGCTGAAACTAATACAGGAGTCCGCGGTGAAGCCTGAAAGGGAGGATGAAGCTAAGCTAAGCCTACTATATAGGGTTTACAGGCAGATCCTCGGAAGCTATAGTGAGAGGGCTTCTAACGGGGGTCTCCTAGCGCCCCTGCCAGATTGTGTTAAAGCCTACGTTGAAGGTGTAGGAGGCCCCTGCCGGGATGATGTGATCCTAACTTATAACGCTATAAGGGTTCTCATGGCTAGGTATATGAGTAAGAATAGGATGGGGGCTTATGTTGAGACGCCGAGCATGGTGTTCGCCAGGGTCGCCCTCGGATTCAAAGATAGAATTGATAGTGACAGGTTGTACAGGATTCTAGCTGAAGGCTACTTCATGTTTAACAGTCCAACGCTTTTCAACATGTACGCTGACGGCGCCCGGGGTACTCTCTCAGCTTGCTATGTAACCCCTGTATATGACGATATGGGGGCTATACTTGATGCTGGAGTAGTTCAAGCTATGACTTTCAAGTATGGAGGGGGTCAGGGGTTTAGTTTTAGCGAGCTGAGGCCTAGATGGGATATAGTTAAGGGTACTGGAGGCTTTAGTAGTGGACCCTTAAGTTTCATGCAACTCTATGACGTGATAACTGAGACTGTTAAACAAGGGGGGAAACGTAGGGGGGCTAATATGGGGATAATGCACGCCTGGCACCCAGACATTTACACCCCGGGCTTCAACCCCTACGTTGCCCTAAGGAACAAGCTCCCACCCCAGATAGTTAACCTTATAGAGGCTGTTAAAAAACTTATAGAGGATATTGAAGCTGAAGGCTACGAAGTTGACAAGGGCTTTAAGAGTTTCGTGGAGAACATGAATAGGGCGGGCTGGTGGAGCGTTGAAGACGCCGGTTTCATACAGGCTAAAAAGCCCCCACTACAAGACGCTAACTTAACTAATTTCAACATAAGCGTTGGGATTAACGACCTTTTCATGAAGGCTGTGCTGGAAGACGACTACTGGTGGATGGTTAACCCTAAATATAGCGATGTGGGAGACGGGGTTTACAGGATACATTACAGTGTGAGCAAGGCTACAGGACTAGGCATTATCGGGAAACTCGCCGAGAAGCACCCTTGGATCTTCGAAAACCCCTACCTCAACATATATGAGAATGTCCTAGAAGAAGCTAGGAGGGCAGCCCTCAAAGCATTGGAGGATGTAGCTGGAGCCCTCGGATCTCAAGCTAACGTAGACTCTAAGAACGTCCACACATGGAGGGTTAAAGCTAGAGAATTATGGGAGGAGATTGTGGAAAACGCGTGGGCCGGGGGAGATCCTGGAGTCGTTTACTTCGACAACCATAATAAGTGGAACCCGACCCCATGGCTTGGAGCTGTAGTGTCGACAAACCCCTGCTCAGAACAGCCCCTATACCCCTTCGAAAACTGCAACCTAGGCAGTTTTAACTTAGCTAAGTATGTTTCAGGCGGTAAATTCGACCTTGCAAAGTTTTACGAGGACGTTCACTTCATGACTGATGCTATGGATGCAGCTATAGACCTCAACAATCACCCGGATGAGAGGCATTATAAAGTCAACCTTATGACTAGGAAGATCGGCCTAGGAGTTATGGGTTTAGCTGATGCTCTAGCCTACCTCAACATGCCATATGACAGTGATGAAGCTGTGGCTTTCACATTAGCTGTTACAGCTGCTTTAGAAGTGTTCTCGTGGAAGAGGAGTTGGGAGCTTGGGGCGGAGCTAGGTCACGCCCCGGCTTTCGAATGTTCTATATACGACTGGAGAAGGCTTGAATGTGTAGAGAAAGAAGATCCAGAACTCCTCTCTAGTATGCACGTGCCAGCTTTAGTTAAGGCTAGCCACGTTATGGTCTTTGAAGATGGCTGGGTTAAACTCAGGTATCATGAAGGTGCTACGATACCTAAAGATGTTAGAGGTAGACTAGCAGGGCTCTCGGCTTCGAGAGTTGAGGATGATGGTAGCGTTAAACTCGTAACTGTAGAGGCTCTAGAGAAAGTGCTCTCCGAGGTTTTCGGGGTCACTAGGGAGACTCTCTGGAAAGCCCTAGATGCCAGCCCCCTGGAGGTTGTTAAGAGCCCCCAGATGTTATTAGCCCTAGCGATATATACGCCGGCGAGGGCTTGGGAAGTTTTAAGGATATACGGTAGAGCTCTCGGAGCTAGGGCTCCAAGGAACACTGTCACGACAACAGTAGCGCCCACGGGAACTATAAGTATTATAGCTGGGACTAGTAGCGGTATAGAGCCTTATTTCGCACTTACATTCAAGAGGCAAGTGGCTATAGGGACTTTCCTAGAAGTTAACAGGGCTTTCAGAGGGGACCTCCTAGCGCTAGCCAGGAAACACAGCCTGCCCGGCGAAACTATAATGGAGATTTATGAAGCAGTGAGGGCGGCCCGCGGAAGTATTAGAAAAGCCCTCCCAACACTAGAAGAAACCCTAAAAGACAAGAGCGAACTCCTAGAGGAACTCCGGAAGCTCGCAAGGAAATACGCTACAGCAATGGACATAGACATCTGGTACCACATAGCCCACCAGGCAGCCTCCCAAGTCTACGTGGACCAAGCAATAAGCAAGACAGCAAACCTCCCGAAGGAAGCCCCTGTGGATGAAGCATACACAGCATACATGCTAGCATGGCTTTCAGGGCTTAAAGGCTTCACAATATACAGGGATGAGAGTAAGGGGGCCCAAGTAATAGTATTCGGGGGCCCCGGAGAACATAAAACCAGGGGTCTCATAAGGAAAAAACCTAAAACCTCAGCAGCTAGAATGACCATAATAAAGAGAAACCTCAAAGAACCCCAAGCATCAAAAGACTCTAAACTCAGGGAAATATTCGAGGTCAAGGAAAAAGAAGGGGAAGAAATAGTACTAGAAATAACTGAAAACTCCCTATGTAAAACGTGCGAGAGATAACCCTTTTATACTAAGCCCTCTCATGTTTCCAATAGAGGGGCTCCCGCCCCCTGAACTGTTTAAGGGGGCATATTTACTCTATCTTTAAGCTATAATCCCATCATATTTAACCTCTGGCTAGTCTTAATTGTCAGGTGTCTTATCTTGGATCTAGGGCTCCGGGGTAAGCTTGCCCTCGTGACTGGGGGTAGTTCGGGGCTTGGTTTCGCTTCTGCTCTGGAGCTTGCTTTAGAGGGCTGTGACCTCATATTGTTCTCTAGGGGTAGGGCTAGGCTTGAGGAGGCTCGGTCGAGGATATTAGCTGAGGCTGGGGGGGTTTCCATTGACTTGTTTCCCGGCGATTTAAGGGTTAAGGAAGATGTTGACGCTCTCTTCAACTATGTTGAGGGGAATTATGGGAGGCTAGACATACTAGTTTATAGTACTGGGGGGCCGAAGCCCGGGGGCTTCTTCGATATTAGCGATGAAGACTGGGAGGACACGTTTAAACTCTTGAACCTGAGCGCTATAAGGGTGGCCCGGGGAGCTTCAAAGCTTATGATGAGGGGAAAGTGGGGTAGGATTATATTCATAGGCTCAATAACCATAGTGAGGCAGATTGAGAATTTAGCAACAAGCAACATACTAAGGCTCCCCATAGCGGGGCTTGTGAGAGCCCTAGCAGTAGAGCTAGCCAAGTATAACATAACAGTTAACGGCATAATGCCCTATGACGTGCTAACAGAGAGGGTTAAACAACTAGCAGAAGCCGACGCTAAAAGACTAGGAATAACCCTCGAAGAAGCCATTAAGAGGAGAGCATCGAAAACACCCCTAGGGAGAATGGGTAACCCGAGAGACCTAGGAGCTCTAGTAGCCTTCCTAGCCTCCGAGAGAGCATCATACATAACGGGAGCACTAATACCGTTCGATGGGGGAATGAGCATATACTATTAATAGTGCGGGGGGTGGGATTTGAACCCACGCAGGCCTACGCCAACGGGTCTTAAGCCCGCCCCCTTTGACCCGGCTCGGGCACCCCCGCCCATAAAATTGTTATAAAGGGTCTAGCTTTATAAACGTTGGCTCACCTGAGAGCCCCCCTTAATATTCTCAGGAGAAACCTTAAAGGACCCCTCCTAGGCTTCTCAAAGCCTATATCTTCAAGGAGGGTTTTCGCAGCCAGGTAGCCTGGCAACCCAGTTACACCCCCTCCAGGATGTGTGCTGGACCCGCATAGGTATAGGCCTTTTACTGGAGTCCTATACTTTGAAAGTTCTGGTAGGGGCCTGTTAACCCACAGCTGATCTAGGGTAGCCGATATGTGGAATATGTGGCCCCCGGGGGCTTTAAACATTCTCTCGTAATCCTTAGGGGTTAAAACTAGGGTCTTCTCAACTCCAGCTTTAAAGTTTTCAAAGTACTTGTCTAGGACTCCGAACACTGTGTCAGCTAAATTCTCCTTGGAATCCTCATCCCACCCTCCCGGGCTGTCGTATCTCGTGTACTGCGTGAACAGTGATATTATATGCCACCCTTCTGGGGCTACCGTAGGATCTAGGTATGACTGGGTGTTAATGGAGATCCAAGGCTCGCGGCTAACCCCGAAAGCGAGGGCTTCCCTATAGGCTTTCTCAACGTATTCAACACTATCTATTGTTAGAGTTGAAGAC
Source organism: uncultured Sulfolobales archaeon (assembly GCA_937921695.1). Classification (GTDB taxonomy): domain Archaea; phylum Thermoproteota; class Thermoprotei_A; order Sulfolobales; family Acidilobaceae; genus DSZV01. The sequence continues at coordinate 8,651 of CAKZTZ010000001.1, forward strand.
CTGAAAACCCTGTCCGCATAATCCGAGTAAGCCCCCCTAAGCCTGGGGAGCTCCTTCAAAGCTACAATAACTTTAGAAGACACTCCTATAGACTTGAGGCTCCTAAGCCTCCTAGCAAGCCTCTTATCAATACCAGCCTCATCCCATTTAAGGAGCTCGAGCAGGGTCACCCTCACATCTACACTGCTCAAAGCAAACCTAGCCCTGTAAACCCTACCATTAACCTTGACCCCCGCGAAGGAGCCGTCCTTAACTAGGATCTCTTCAACCTTAGATCCTAAGTGAATATCAACCCCCAAGCCCCTACAACGCTCAGCTAAGAGCTCTGAAAGCCTCCCCATACCGCCTTTAACATAGGCCCACTGGCCCCTAACACCAGTAATGTCGCCCATGTAATGGTGTGCTAGAACTAGAGCAGACCCCGGGCTACTGGGGCCTACGAGCTCCCCGACTACAGCGTCCTCCACGAGTAGAGCTTTAACCTCAGGGCTCTCGAAAAACTCGTCTAAAAGCCTTGTGGCGGGGGCTGTGAGGGCTAGCTGTAAATCTTCTATGAGGCTGCTCGTCCTGGTTATTTTCGAGACCCTAACGGCTTTAAGGGCTAAGTCTAGAGCTTCAGCTATGTCCATGGGGGGGTTCAAGTATATGTAATCCAATACTGTAGTTGCGAAGCCCCAAAACCTCGACCATTCAATGTAAGCCTTAGAATCCCTCTCAGAGAACCTGCGGATCTCCTCTACAGTTTTATCAATTGAAGACCATGTAGATGCAACCCTACCATTATCAAGGAGAACGGTCATCCCAGGATCTTTAGGTATGAGCTCCAAGCCGGCTTTAAAAAGACCCAGCTCCTCAGCCAGCCCCCTACTAAACAAGCTTAAAACATAAGCCCCCACAGGAACCTTAAAACCACCCCACAATTCAGGTGTCGAAGCCATGCCACCTAAGAACTCGCTAGCCTCGAAAACACCAACTTTCAACCCCCTAGAAGCTAGATAGCAGGCGGCCACCAGCCCGTTATGGCCGCCGCCTATAACGATAACATCATAATTAAACATGGGCGAACACGCACCTCACAAACTATTATTGTTGGGGGCGGCTTAAAAAGAAATAGCGCCCACCCCAGTTCTATCAGCTACTAATCTATTAGGTCTAGTTATGACATGTTTATACTAGGCGGTGTGGGTTTGACGGCCTACGATGACTATGTTAAGCTAGCAGAATACTATGGGCTCGACAGGGATACTATTGAAAGAGTTTACGATACCATATTAAGGTTGAAAGGCCCGAAGGCAGCGTACTGTACAGGTTTAAAACCCCTTAACCCCCCCAGCCTCCCGTCCCCTGAAAATCTAGACCCCCTAAATGCTGGGAAGCATGCTAGGAGGATCAAGGACTATATAAGTATTCTACTAGGCTGTCGTGATTTCACCGTTAGGATTTTAGAAGTAGAGAGGGGGCCTGAAGCTTTCTATATAGCGCACCTTTCCTGGATAGCCTCCACAAGGCTTTCAGGAGCTCTTGCATTGGAAGTTAGCAGTATTCCTGAGGGTTTGTTTGAAACTATAACCCTAGACTTGAAGAATGTTGAGATAAACTTGTTCAACACTTTTAACGGGGTTAGATTCCTATTAGGCCCTTTAAAGGCGGGCGCTGAACATTCTCCAGCCTATAGAGACATATTAAATGCTCTGGTAAAGCTTAACGTTAACTTAGACGAAATCGAGGCCTCCCTCTCAGACGTAGAATACCCTAAGGTTAAAGAAGAGCTTATAGAGTGGGTAGCGAAAGAGGGAAACCTAATAACTGTAGTTACTAGGCGGGCGGCGAAAAGGAAGTCTAAGTGGATCAGAGTAAGGGCCCGCGAAGACATAGAAGCTGCAGCTACTTCAATAGTTAAGGAGGCCTTGAGGATCTTCGGGCCCCACAGGGTTGTAAGAGCTAGGAAAAGCCTCTGGAGCCCCTCGGGGGACTCTAAAGTTAGAAACTATATTCTATGCGAGGCTGCCAGGAAAGCTGTAGACTTGTCAAGCCTCTACCCCTACCTCCTCTTATCCACAAGGCCCCTAAGCTACATAGAGCATGCTTGGAGACCCTCTAAATGCGTCCAGGCAGATTTTAAGTGGGCTCTCGAAAACATAGTATTAAGCTACGCTAACGGAAGCATATCTGAGGATCAAGCTTTAGAAGCCATATCTAAAGCCGCCGGGGCGGCCGCTAAGGGGCACGTAGAGGTTCCAGGGGAAGTTCTAAACTCTTATGCCAGGATAGCTCTCAAACTCTTAAACCTCATAACAGCCAAGCTGTCGGCTCGGTGAACACATTTAACCTCCAGGCCTAGAGAAAGCTTTTAGGTTGGAAGCTTTGAAGACCAAGCTCCTATTCCAGGAGGACAGTTATCTTAGAGAGTTCACGGCTAGAGTCTTAGAGTCTAGCGGCAACTATGTAGTCTTAGACGCTACGGCATTCCACCCGACACCATACGGGGGCCTCGACACCGACACGGGCTATCTCGAGTCTGGAGGCTTAAGGGTTAGAGTTGTGAAGGCTGAAGTTAGGGGGGATGTTGTAGCCCACATAGTCGAGCCCCCAGCCCCCTTAGCTCCAGGCTCCGAGGTTAGAGGGGTCATAGACTGGGATAAGAGATATAACATGATGAGACTACACACGGCAGCCCACGTAATAGCCTCAGTAATGTACAGGAGACATGGAGCCTTAATAACAGGGGGCCACATAACGCCGGAATACTCTAGAGACGACTTCGACATAACAATAGAAGATTGGAAGAAAGCGTTTGAAGAAGCAATAGCGGAGTCAAACGAGATAATAGGGAAATGCGTCGAAGTCAAAATATACTGGCTACCAAGAGGAGAAGCCGTAAAAAGAGAAGGCATAGTGAAACTAGCGGAGAGACTACCACCGGAAGTAGAGAAACTAAGGATAGTTGAAATACCCGGAATAGACATACAAGCAGACGGAGGACCCCACGTGAGAAACACCTGCGAAATAGGCGAGATAAAACTCCTAAAAATAGAGAACAGGGGGAAGAGAAAGAAAAGAATATACTACACGTTAAAAGAACTAGCGGATAAAGTCAAAATCTAAAACCATTAACCCTCAACACTAGAAAAGGAAGGGGCCCGTAGCTCAGCCAGGACTAGAGCGCCGGCCTCCGGAGCCGGAGACCCCGGGTTCAAATCCCGGCGGGCCCGCCAAAAGCCATGGCAACCTTAATTAACAGTACGCCCTACTTTAAACGTAGATTTGTCTGACGGCCTGAGTTTGAAGGCTGGCCAGCCCCTAAGGCTTATCGTTCGGTCTTGGGTTTAGAGTTTAACCGTTGGGCTGGGATATTAGATTTTCGTAGTGATATAAACTGCTATAACTACGCATATGACGCCTATTATTATTAAAACCGGGCTGAAAACTAAGTCAGCACTGAAAGTAGTAGTGGAGACTCCTCCTATAAGCTGGCTGATTAGGAGGTAGATGGGGAGGTTGAATCCTATGCCTAGTAGGATAGTGAACGCTCCTATTACTGCGGCTAACGCTATTAAACCTAAGCCTTTAGCTAGACCCAGCTTAACTATGTGGGCTCGCGAGAGTAGGAAAACAACTGTTGAAGCGATTAGGGGCCTTATAATGTATACCAGCCACCACGCGCTCCCCAATACTTTCTCCGGGTCCGGCCATATGAGAACTAGTATCCAGGTCACGTTATAGGCTAAAGCCCCCGCTACTACCGCAGCTACAACCCGCACTATAACCCACTCCAAAACACCTATAGGCGGCCTACCTATAAACCCGCCCACAGCCCCACCTATTAAACCTAGCGGGATAGCGTACAAGGCTGTTAACGCGATGAAAGAATACAAACCCTCAGGCCCAACAACCTGCACGGGCGCCAGCTGGGCGGCCGTAAGGAAGAAGCCAGAACCCAATAGTATTGTTAATAAGCCTACAACCACCCCAAGCTTAACCCCACTTCTGAATACTATAGAAACTAAAAATGGAACGGCGAAAGGCGCTGCGAGGAGCGCTAAAACCCATAAACCGTACTCGACCTTAGGAGGAGGAGGCTCTAGTCTGGCTAACGATAATAGTAACATGGTAACACTATATATTAAAGCCCCTACTATGGAGGCTAATATAACCCTCAAGGCCCCGCTCACCGCCAATACCATTTATGTCTTCCACGTCGAAAGCTTAAAATTACATCTATATGATGAGATAATGGGAACGGCTTCAAAAGCGCGCCCTGCACATGGTTCAGCTTCTAAGGTTAAGCGCGCCGCTAGTTATCCAGGTGCTCTGGTTTTCCATGTTGCTTTAACTGTTTATTGCTTTAACTGCTTTAACTGTTTATAAGTTCCGGCTTGCCGTGTTACTTCGGTGCGTTCTTTTGGTTGGGGTTGTTGCGGGATTTGGAGGTGTTGTTGCTTGCGAGGCTCCTCTCGCCTCCTATGTTGGTGTCAGGGTTTTAGATTCTAGTGGTAATGCTGTAGATGCTTCTGTCTCAGTAGCTTTCTCTCTGGCTGTTCTCATTCCACATCTTGGTGGTTTTGGCGGTGATTTCTTCGCTTTAATCTCCCACCCTGATGGTGGGGTTTTGTTTCTCAACGGCTCAGGCTACTCCCCTAGGGGTTTAAGCTTGGAATATATCGAGTCTAAGGGTTTAAGCTCCATGCCTTTAAGGGGGCCTTTGAGCATTATAATCCCCGGGTTTACTGGAGCTATTTATGAAATGTGGAGGAGGCTCGGTAGTTTCGAATGGTCTAAGCTCTTAGAGCCCGCCCGCACCCTGGCCTCCCGGGGATTCCCGGTTCTCCCGAGCCTAGCTAGAGCCATAGATATAGACTATAAAACCCTAGAGAAAGACCCTGGATCTAAAGCCACTTATTTAAACCCTAAGCCTTCAGCATGGGGGCCTTTAAAAATGCCGGGGCTAGCTAGCCTCATAGAGAAACTCCAGGAAGACCCTAGAGCCATCTATAGGGGTGAGCCGGCTGAAGCCATAGCAAGCTATGTCTCCGAGAGAGGCGGGGTTTTAAACGTTGAAGACTTGAAGTCGTACGAGCCAGAGTGGGGTGAGCCTCTCAAAACAAGCTATAAGGGTTGGATTACATATGAGACTCCCCCCAACACTCAGGGTGTAACTACACTCCACATACTTAAACTACTCGAGGAGCTCCCGGGGAAACTTCAACCCCAGAGCCTCGAAAGGTTTGAGAAAATAGTGGAGGCTGCAATCCCAAGCTATAAGTGGCGCGACTTAAACCTGGGAGACCCTAGAAGCATGAGGGTAGGATTGAAAGAACTCTTATCAAGCAAAGTCATAGAGGATATTAAAAAACTCAAGGGAAACCCGAACCCCCAAGGAGCCCCGGGGAGCGGCGCGGACACAACGTTCTTCGCAATAGCTGATAGGGAAGGCTTAATAGTCGCGGGAATACAAAGCCTCTACTACCCCTTCGGCTCAGGGCTCACAGAGCCCAGATTCCAGGTAACCCTTAACAATAGAGCTTCAGACTTCACTACAGTGAGGGGGCTACCTAACACTCTAGGCCCCTTGAAGAAGCCCCTCCACACGCTCTCAGCAACTATTATAGAACAAGAGGATAATAGGATAGCCTTGGGAGCCTCGGGAGGACACTATAGGCCCCAGCAACACGCAATATTCATAACCAACATAATAGACTATGACATGCCAATAGAAGAAGCTATAAACGCTCCAAGAGCAGCACTAGACCCCAAAACACTTAGAATAGCTGTAGAGCCTGAAATTAACATAGAAGAGCTCCTAGGGCTCAAAACATTCAAAGTTGAAAAACTAGGCGTGGCGAACGCTGTGCAAGTCAAAGGTAACGTGAAGAAAGCCGCCACAGACAGGAGAGGCTATGGAGTCCCCCTAGCAGCACCTTAACGCTTTAAAAATCTCCTCGCCAGCTTCTAGTTCTAAATTTTACACAGCTAGAGGGCTTGTTAGATTCGCGAAGCTCCTTCAAGATTAACTATGAGGCTCTCATCTGGGAAACTTTAATGATGTAGATGTCAACTGTAAACTTAACCTTAACATTGTCTGCGAGCCCTCTTGACTGTTAAACTTAACGTCGCCCTTATCGTAGTTTTCTAACCATTATGTATGCGTCTTCCCCGTCTGCATAGTATCCTTTGACTATCCTCGCTTTTTTGAAGCCGAATTTCTCGTAGAGTTTTATTGCTGGCGCGTTGGATATTCTAACTTCGAGGTATATGGATTCCGCTTTGTAGAATTCTCTCATCACTTTTATTGTTTCTTCTAGGAGTTTTGATCCTATCCCTATCCTCCTGTATGGTGGCCTCACAGCTATTGATACTAGGTGGCCTACGGGCTTCAGCTCCGTCATTCTTAGAGCTTTAAAGAGTTTTCTCATTAAGCTTTCTCCCCCGCCTTCTTCGATCTCACTCTCATAGCCTAGGAGTACTGGGTCCCCCTGGTCTTCGACCCTGCTCATAGCGTATCCTACGAGTTCCCCATTGATTTCAGCTACTAGGAAAGCTTCACCCCAGTTGTCTAGTAGGTGTTTGTAGAATCCGTACCAGTAGTTTTCTGGGAGGCTCTCCATGTTTATCTTCATAACATCTGGTATATCCTCTTCTCTAGCTTTTCTCACTTTAAACTTTAGCGGCATAAGCTCTGCCCCCTTCCCAGGCACAATAGTTGATAGTCTGAACGTTATAAAATATAATTACTCTAGGGAGTCTTAATAAAAGGGGCTTAAAAGTGTTTAAATCACCGGTAAGCCCGGTTAGGGATATTGAAGGTTCCGTGAACAGGTACCTTGAAGGTAAAACTTTAATCCTAGGCTTAACTGGGAGCGTCGCAGCCTACAAAGCTGTAGACACTGCTAGGTGGCTCATAAGGAGGGCTGCCACCGTAATCCCAGTTATGACTTTCGAGGCTAGGAAATACGTGGGGGTAGACCTCCTACACTGGGCTACGGGGGTCAAGCCTCTCTTAGAGCTCACGGGGGAGACGGAGCACATAGGTCTAGTTAAGGCTTCCAACGCTATGCTCGTAGCCCCAGCCACTCTCTCTACAATGTCTAAGATAGCCCATGGGATAGCGGATAACCCTGTAGCTCTAATGACAATATCAGCTATAGGCTTCAAGAAGCCAACAATAATAGTGCCGGCTATGCACTCTAACATGGCTGAAACCCCCCAGTATAGTAATGCTGTAGAGGCTCTAGAAGCCTCAGGAGCCCTCATAGTGCCCCCAAGGCTTGAGGAAAGCACAGCTAAATACCCTGAGCCAGAGCTCGTAGCTAGAATAGCGGCGGCAGCTGCTAGCAGAGGCTTCGACATGAAAGGCCTCAGAGTCCTAGTCACCGCAGGGCCCACTAGGGAGTGGATAGATAGGGTTAGGTTCATATCAAACCCGAGCAGCGGGAAAATGGGCGTAGAAGTCGCGGTAGAAGCCTGGGCCCGAGGGGCTAGAGTAGACTTGATCCACGGACCCCTCACTGTAAACGTGCCCCACATGGTTAACGCTGTGAAGGTTGAGACTACAGAGGAAATGTATAGGGCTGTCTCCAAGCTAACCGAGGAGAGAGAGTATGACGTTATAGTGGCGGCAGCAGCCCCCGTAGACTTCACGCCAAGAGAATCCTATGAGGGTAAGATTAAGAGCGGGGTAGAGCTAACCCTAAACTTGAAGCCCACACCCAAAGTACTCGAAGGTCTAAAGAGGAAGCCTAAAGTCCTAGTAGCTTTCGCCGCAGAACACACCACAAGCCGAGAAAAGCTAGTAGAAGCAGCTAGAGAGAAGATGGCAAAATACTCAGCCAACATAGTCATAGCCAACCCCGTAGGTTTCCCAGGAACAGGGTTCTCATCAGATATGAACACAGCCCTAATAGCTAAACAAGGAGAAGGAGAGAGGCTCCTAGGCTCCATACACAAAGAAATACTAGCCAGGCTCATACTCGACGAAGCCCTCAGAATAATTAGAGGAACCCAGTAAAAGAGAAGCACTTCAACATACCCCCAATAAATTTAAAACAAAGACTGTAGAGTGGGGAAACCATGAAGCCCGGGAACGTGTAAAGTAAACGTGGGTGACACTCACTTGGTGGACGCGGATCAACAGGGTGTGAGGGTTTCAAGCTCTGTAGAGGGTCTACGTAGAACTGGGAGATTCTGCGCCTCCTCTCCGCATCATGTGACTGCGATCTTTAAACCATACTATGGGGTTGACGCTTCCTCTACAGGGTCTGTTGGCGTTGGCTTAGTTGTGGAGCCTAGGGTTAGGGTTTGCGCTCCTGGCAGTCTTCAGGTTGAGTCTGTGGGGATAAGCACTGTTAGCAGGGTTCTCGAGCTTCTAGGTTATAAGGCTTCCCTTGACATTGTGACGCCCCTACCCCCGGGGGTTGGCTTTGCTGTTAGCGCTGCTTCCGCTATAGCTTCTTCTCTCGCTGTTGGGGCTTGTTTAGGCTTTTCTTATAGGAGGCTCTTGAGAGTAGCTCATGAGTCTGAGGTTTTAGAGCGTACGGGGCTCGGGGATGTTCTAGCTATATCTTGTGGTGTGGGCCTTGCTGTTAGGCTTAAGCCGGGGGCTCCCGGGGTTGGGGATGTTGACTGCACCCCTCTCCCCCCGGGGGTCTCGATACTCGCTCTAGTTGTGGGCGCTCAGCATACTAGGGAGCTTATAAGGCTCTATGTTGAGAGGGGTTTAGATGTTAAAGCGGAAGCCCCAATATCTAGGATAGCCGAGTCTATGAGCTTCTCGACTTTCGCGGAGGAGGTCACAAAGTTCAACATAGAAAACGGCCTCCTAAGAGAGCTTTTAGGGGACAGGGGGGAGCACACGGTTATGAAAACCCCCGGCATAATAGCAGCATATGCTAAGAAAGGCGTGGCCATAGTCCTCGTAGAGTCCGACCGTGTGGGGGACGCTATAAGCCACCTCTCAAACCTCAAACATAAACTATTAACCCTAGAACAGTCACGGGGAAGCCCGGAAATATGGGTGCCCTGAAAATGCGCTGGCACATACCCAGAAGCCACCCCCGCTACGAGTCCCTAAAACTCAGGGAGAAGCTCGTCGAAGCCTTCGAAGCAGGCATAGTAGTGCCGCAAGGGCTCATAGCCCACGGTAGGGGGGAAGCTTTCGACTACATACTAGGAGAGAAAAGCCATGATTTCGCGTTGGAAGCCGAGAGAGCCACAGTAGCCCACCTCATAATATCAAAGAAACCCATAATATCAGTGAACGGGAACTACGCAGCCCTAGCAGCAGAGGAGATAGCAAGGCTCTCAATAGAAACAGGAGCACCCATAGAAGTCAACCTCTTCTACAGGAGCGAAGAAAGAATAGCTAAAATAGAAAAACTACTAGCAGACCACGGAGCCCCCAAAATACTCGGAACAAACTGCGAGAAAACACTAATACCGGGGCTAGAAAGCCCGAGAGGCATAGTATGCAAAGAAGGAATATACACTGCGGACTTCATACTAGTAGCCATAGAAGACGGAGACAGGACACAAGCACTCAAAAGAATAGGGAAGAAAGTAGCTGCAATAGACCTAAACCCCTTCAGCAGAACAGCGCAAACAGCAGACATAACAATAGTCGATGAAGCCCAAAGAGCAACAAGAAACATGGAGAACATAGCCAAAGAACTCAAAGGAAACCATGATATGCTAAAACAGATAATACTAAAATACGATAATAAAGCCATACTCTCAAAAGCATTCAAAACAATAATGGAAAGACTCGAAGAGGCGGCGGCAAAAGGAGTCATAATAGAGTTTTAAATTATGAACCTGAAATAGTAGCTTAGACTCTTCCAAGCTCCCTAGGATGAATTAAAGTATCCCTTAATCCATGCTCTTCAATAAACTTTTCCAAAGACTCATCTACAGTTAATAGTCTGATGCCTTGTGAAACTGAAATCCCATACAACATGTTATCAACCATATCTCTATGACCTAAAATGTACATTTCTAATGCAATAGTGATAGCGCTCTCATCAATACCAACGTGTCTAAATGCTCTCCTCACAGCGTTAGCCCCCTCTGACACTATTTTAAGTTCCTCCTTGCCCCTAACCATTTTAGCTATTTTCCAGAGAGCTTCAAGGATGCTTACATCACTATAGTAGACGTCAAACCCTTTTAATAGCGGTATGGAGTTCATTATTATATCTTCAGTCTTGAATCCAAGAAAGGGTAATAAGAATGAAGTATCAAGTAGTATTCTTAAATCTCTCCTGCTCATAAACGCTCTCCCTCTCAAGATCCTCAAAGCTTATATATCCTATCTTAGGCCCGTGAATAGCATACCATATAGCATCTCTAATAGGCTCCACAATCAACCTTTCATCTTCAACTATAATCTTAACCCTCGAACCCTCCTCAAGTCCTAATCTTTCAGCAGCCGCTTTAGGTATAGCCAGTAGCCTCTTTTTACTAATCTTAGCTTCAAAAACAAGCTTACCACCCATTAAGACCACCGTTTAAAATAAACTATACCCAGGGTAATAAGCTTAGCTAAAGCGGATGAGACAAGCTTAAGTGTGGGTTCTAGAGCTACCAGTGTCTGATGATTTAATGATATAAAGTATTAGGCCTTTTCGAGCTCGTGGGGCTTCATCTCCTTTCCGTGAGAAGAGGAGCATTTTTCATAGGTGTACTATCTTAGTAGCATTAGCTCATAGTGAAGACTTTACATTTCTATATGAGGTGTCTTACTTGTTAACTGTATATTGTATTTCTGGTTGCTGCTTGTTATAGTTTTTGAGTGTTTTTTGACCGCTTCTTCTGCTTTGGCTATTATGGCTTCTATTGTCTTTGCTTCTTCTGCCAGGTCTTCTTCTAGGCTGTTTTCCCTGATTTTTTCTAGTATTTCTAGTAGTAGTGGTAGTTCTTTGAAGGCTATTTCTCTAAGTTTTCTCTTCTCGACTTGTGTTAGGCTGTTTTTCGCTGCTAGTTTATTTAGTGTTTCTAGGATTTCGTGGGGGTTTAGTGTGAGGTATTGTATTCTTAATAGTTTTACTCTTGGATCTTCCCCTTCTTCGCCCCCTTCATATTCCCTTAGTATCTCCTGGACGAGCTCTTTATCTATAATCTTCCACCATCTCTGTGTTGTCGACCTGTATGTGGTTTCTATAGCTCCAATTTCTTTCTCTAGTTTAGATAGTAGGGGTACGGGGTTGTATTCTACACCCATTACTTTGAGCCTCACCCTCACGCCTTTAACGCTGAAGTCTCCTAGTTTAAAGTTCCCCCCTTCCCTGCTCTCTTCTAGGATAGCTTTGAGTAGCGCTACAGCCCTCTCGCCATACTCCGCTATGAAAGCTCTAAGCATCGCCTCTAGGTTCAAGGCTTGGGGGCCTCAAAACGTATAAGGGTTAAGTGGAGGTTAAAGTTAAACTGGGGACTCTACAAGTCTACCACTGTTTCCACTAGGTGAATAGCAGTTGAAGGGGGCGGCCGTAGAGGCTGTAGGGGTTTGGAAGTCTATAGGTGGGAGGCCCGTACTTAGAGGGGTCAACATTAAAGTGCCTGAAGGCTCGGTTTACGTGCTCGCAGGCCCTAACGGGTCTGGTAAGACTACTACTATAAGGGTTCTCCTAGGTCTCATAAGGAGAGACTCTGGAACAGTGAAAATCCTCGGGGTAGACCCTGAGAGCGGGGAGTGGCCTAGCGTTAGACGCCTAGTAGGCTATATGCCTGAAGACGCCCAGCCCTATGAGAGGCTCACAGGCCTCGAACACATAGTCTTCTACGCGAGAGCCTACGGGATAAATGAGAACCCCCGGGACCTGGCGAAGAAAGCCTCGGAAATATCTGGCCTCACCTTAGACAAGTTAAACTCGAGGGTTTCAAGCTACAGTAAGGGTATGAAGAGGAGGCTCCTCCTAGCTGCGACACTAATACATAGTCCGAAACTAGCAATACTAGATGAGCCGACGAGCGGCCTAGACGTAATATCAGCTTATAACGTTAAGAGGCTCATAAAGAGCATGAAAGCTAAAGGGGCGACGTTCATAATAACCACCCACGACCTTAAAGAAGCTGAGGAGATAGCTGACCTTGTAGCATTTATATCTGAAGGCTTTATAGTGGCTGAAGGGGGCCCTAGGGAGCTTATGGAGGCTTACGGGGCGGAGAGCTTGGAGGAGGCTTATGTGAGGGCTGTCGGCGATGACAGGATTTAAGCTAGTCCTTTGGAAAGAGCTCCTAGACCTTTCAAGGGACTATAGGACTCTAGCAGCCGTGATACTGCTACCCCTAGTATCCCTCCCTAGTCTAGCAATATTCTCGGGCCTGCTCTACACTTCCCAGACAGCCTCCATAATCATAGTCCTTGAGCCCGGGGAGCCCTTAGAGGTGGGGGAGAAACTCTCCCAGCTAGTGAGAGAGGAGGCTTCACACCTCAGGTTGAACGTTAACATAACAGTCTCTAGGAGCGTTCTAGAAGGGGCGGATGTTCTAGTAGTGATACCTAGAGGGTTTTACGAGAACATATCTAGGATAGATGGACAGGGAGTAGTGAGAATTAGCAGGCTAGTAGGCTCCCCAGCTAGTGACATGGCCTACCAGGCTATACAGTGGGCCCTATACAGGCTAAGCCTGGACATAGTGGATGAGAGGATTAGGAGGCTCTCAGAAGAAGCTGGGGTTAAAGTAGACCCTGGAGCTTTCAGGAGCCCCGTGTTAATGGCTACGGGATACCACCTAGCTGGAGGGGCGCCCGCAGGCTTGGGGGAGGCTGAAGTCGCTTTCACAGCTAGGATCCTAGCTTTCTCCCTCTTCTTCGTAGTCTACCCAGCTATAGTCTTCATGTCTGATAGTATCGTGGGGGAGAGGGAGAGGAGGACTATAGAGAAACTCCTAGTGACCCCCCTAAGCAGGCGGGACATACTAGTGGGTAAAATGGCTGCCTCCATAATACTAGGCATGGTAGCGGCCCTAGCTGACAGCCTCGCTATCCTAGCTTTCTTCTACCTTGCTGGGGGTGTTTTAAGGCTCTCCCCGCCCCTAGCTTTCTCCTGGCTTGTGTCAGCTTTCGGGCTCATGGCTTTAACTTCAGCTATAACTAGCATAGTAGCCTCTAGGAGCGCTACTGTCAGGTCTGCCCAAATGTCTTCAACGGTGATACTCGTGGTCGCCATGGCTGTTTATTTTTCAGCCCTTATCGTTGACCTTACTAAAATACCAGAGTTGCCTTCCATGATCCTACAACTTATACCTTTCACGCACGCAGCCCTAGCACTATACTGGGTGTCGACGGGGGCCTTGGGGGCTGCCTTTAAACACCTAGCAATACTTTATGTTCTAACAGCCGTCTTAGCTTATGCCTCCGTTAAAGCCTTCAACTCCGAGAAACTCCTACTGTTAAGGTAGAGTTTCCCGTTTCTCTCAAATTTTTAAGGTTTAGAGTCTTTCAAGGGGGAATGGGGGATATCTCGTGGCTTTGCTCGAGATAGAGAATTTGAAGACATACTATTACACGTTGAAGGGGCCTGTGAAAGCTGTAGATGATGTAAGCTTAACCCTGGAGCGGGGGCGTATCCTCGGAATAGCGGGGGAGAGCGGGTGCGGTAAGAGCACTCTAGTCTGGAGTATACTGGGCATGGTGCCCCCTCCTGGCAAGATAGTTTCGGGGAGTATAATCGTTGACGGCGTAGACGTTACTAAGCTTAGTGAGGACGAGCTGAGGAAGAAGATTAGGTGGAGGAAGGTTAGCATGATATTCCAGGGGGCCATGAACAGTTTAAACCCAGTATACACCGCCGGGGCCCAGATAGAGGAAGTCCTGAGATACCATGGAGGTATGAGTAAAGTGGAGGCTAGAAACAGGGTATACGAGCTCCTAGAGAGCGTAGGCCTAGACAGGAGCATAGCTAGCAGATACCCGCACGAGCTCAGCGGGGGCCAGAAACAGAGGGTCGTCATATCAATGGCTCTAGCCCTAGAGCCTGACATAGTGATAGCTGACGAGCCTACAACAGCTTTAGACGTTGTAGTCCAAGCTCAAATACTAAACCTCATGAAGAGACTGCAGAGGGAGAAAGGTATAAGCGTAATACTCATAACGCACGACCTGGCAGTAATAGCTGAACTATCAGAGTATGTAGCGATAATGTACGCGGGCAAAATAGTTGAGTACGGCCCGAGTGAAAACATTTTCTACAAGCCGAGACACCCATACACATACCTACTAATGAAATCAGTACCCAAACTTAAAGGGCCAAAAGAATCCCTAGCATACATACCGGGACAACCCCCAGACCTCATAAACCCGCCTAAAGGATGCAGGTTCGCCCCCAGATGCCCCTGGGCAATGGAAATTTGCAGCAGAGACCCTGAGGAAGCCGAAGTAGAAAAAGAACACAGAGTAGCTTGCTGGCTCGAGAAAACAGGGGGCATGAGGGCGAAACTAGGATTCTAAACAAGATACGTTAGAGTCTCCTCAAAACCACATACTCTATTAACCCGTAACCCGCTATTACCATAGACGGTATAAGCACTAGGATAGCCGCCAGGGAAAGCATGGGGTTCACTTTCTCCTTCCACGCAGCCTTAACCAATACTTGAAGCTCCCCCTCGCCATCTTCAAACTCTACCTTGATGAGGCCTGTTAGATCATATACTTCCACGTGCCTCGAGCCCCCAGGCTCCAGGGATAGGCTAGACCTCCCTATAGTGATGACAGCCCTCTTCCCCCCCATGTTGCTTATAATCAAGTCTACATCCCTATAAACCCTACCTTCCAGGGGGAGTTCAACTACTTCAGCCACACGGCCCCTAACATTGCCCGTTAAGATGATAGTGTGCTCCCCCTCAAAGTCCTGCCCACTAGCAACTATGGATAATATTAGGGCTAGGATTATGCCAGATATCCCAACAGTTATTTTAACCAGGCTCACAGGCCCCCCACTAGGCTGTGTCACGTCAAAGGCTTATAATGTTAGTTTTTAACAGTCCCATTAGGGGTTACGGTTTGAGGGTTACTCATAGTTGGAGGTTTACTTTGAATTTAAGGCGTGCCCTTCTGGTAGCCTCATTATTAGCTCTCTCCCTAAACTTTCTTTTCCAGTTTTCAAGTTTAGGCTTTAAAGAGCTCGCCTTATGTTCTAACGGCTACTGCGACATCTCAGCTATTGAAGGCTCCGGCGTTGGTTTTTCCGTTAATGTTGACTACGCTATCCGCTACACCGTTGTTAGCCTCGTTAAGCCTGAAGGTTATACTTTGAAGTTAATAGTTTACGCTAACATTAGCGGGAGCCTTATAGATGTTAGTGGGCCGTACTTGAACGTTGCGGGCGAGACAGGCTACATAGATATTCCCCCCGAGGCCGGGCAGAATTTCAATGTCCCCATAGTATATGTTGAGAGCCCCATAAAGCATGTAGTGACAGTTAAAGTTATAGAGGCTCTAGAGCCTGGAGTACTAATGGCTAGCTATGATGCCCCGGGCCTCGGAGTCTCAGCATCTCTAAGATACGATCTTATAGTTGAAAGCCTAAACGTGACAGTGAAGAAGAGCGGAGACTACAAGCTAACACTGGAGCTCCTAGACGGCTATAGGACTCTTAATGTCCTAACGTTTAACTGTAACGGGGCATGCCATGCCCCCATAAACCCCGAAACTAAAGTCACAGCTTTCAACGCCTCAATAGTTGAGGAGAGCATTGCAAGGAGCCTGTCGAAGCACACCCTAACACCTTTAATAGCCTTAACAGTACTTCTAGCCCTCACAGAACTGAAAT
This sequence comes from uncultured Sulfolobales archaeon, assembly GCA_937921695.1. GTDB lineage: Archaea > Thermoproteota > Thermoprotei_A > Sulfolobales > Acidilobaceae > DSZV01. The sequence continues at coordinate 24,412 of CAKZTZ010000001.1, forward strand.
CACTAGTACGTAAACGTTAAGTTTTTAAGCTCTCAATACCTATTAAAACTCGGCTAAGGGGTGAGCGTTGTTGGGAAGCCTTCTTAGAATCTTAACAACCCTAAGCCTAATCCTACTCCTAGTATTACCTATTGCAGCGGCACTCCCAGCTCCTGTCGAGGCCCAGAAGGGCCCAGCCGTTGACAGAGTTGAATGGTTTAGGGTGCCTATCGCCGACGTGGAGCCCGCAATAAAAGCGGGCACTATAGACTTGTACATTTTCGGTAGAATCCCGGGAGACATGGCTGCAAGGCTCGCAGCAACCCCGGGAATTAAGATCGTGACGGCCGCGGCAGGACTAACAGACCTAGGCTTAAACCCTGCTCCAGTCCATATAATCAAGTTGCCGGGCACACTAACTAAAGAGGCTGCAGCCCTAGCCTTGGGAGTTAACCCGCTCCTAGTCAGATACGTAAAACCACTCCCAGCAGAGAGGAAAACTGAAATAGAACTATGTGGCATAGTAGACCCCCTCCCCAAGGGGGCTGAAGAAATATTCAAGTCTGATAAGGCTACCTTCAACCCGTTCTGCATTAGAGAGTTGAGGTTCGAGCTTAACTACGTGTTCGACAGAGAAACAATACTGAGGGAGGTTTATAGGGGCTTCGCAAACATAAAATATACCTTCTATGGGCCCGACGACCCCACATACACTGAGCTAGCTGACCTGATAGCTAAGTATGCTTTCGGCTACGACTTTGAGAGAGCTAAGAGGAGGATAACGGATATAATGATGGCTGCGGGAGCAGACTTGGTAGGGGGTAAGTGGCATTATAAGGGTAAAAGAATAGATATAATAGGAATTATAAGGGTTGAAGATGAGAGGCTATTGTTAGGTAGGGCTTTCGCCCTAGAACTTGTGAAGTTAGGGTTTAACGTTATACCCTCAGAGCTAGCGTTTGGCCCCGCCATATCGATTGTGTATGGGACTAACCCGATAGACTTCCAATGGCACTTCTACACTGAAGGCTGGGGTAAGGGGGTCCTGGACAGGTGGGATCCGGGCAACTTAGCGCAGTTCGGAGCTGACATACTAGCCTATCTGCCTGGATGGGGCGAGCCTGAGTACTGGAATTACAAACACGAGCTGACTATTGACGGTAAGAACGCCTCAGACTATGCGAGGAAAGCATGGTATATGGAAGTTAAGGATAAGGAGGAGTGGCTTGACGCCCTGAGGAAGGGTACTGAACTAGCAATACTAGAATCTGTGAGAATCTGGGGGTTCGCTACACACGATAAATGGCCTGTAAGAGCTGAAGTTAAAGGTTTAACAGTAGACTTAGGGGCGGGCTTGAGAAGCCCGTACAACTGTAGAGGCTGGTTTGTTGAAGGTAAGAAAGACATAAAAGTGGGACATTTGTGGGTTTGGACTGCGACTACAGTATGGAACACTTATAGAGGGTTCAGGGACGTTTACAGTGTAGACCCTGCAAGGTGTACTTACGACTTCGTAGTTTGGAGGCACCCGTTCACCGGTATGCCTATAGGTTTCAGGACAACGTTTACAGTTGAGACTGCAGGGCCTGAAGGTAAGCTTAAGGTTCCAGATGACGCTATATGGTGGGATGCTGAGAAAGGAGCATGGGTATATGCTAAAGATCTCGGGAGGGCTGAAGCTACGAGCAAAGTAGTATTCGACATGTCAAAGTTCCTGGGAGCTAAATGGCATAATGGCCAGACAATAACATGGGCAGACCTACTAGGAACACTAGCATTATACCTCGACGCAGCATATAATGCTGAGAAAGCTAAGATTGAGGGGGAGTATGTAAGGGTATACAAGGAGAACTTCGACACTGTTGTCGCTGTGAGGCCTGTGGGTAACAACCTTGAAGTATACGTAAACTTCTGGCATTTCGAGCCAGCATACATAGCTGACTGGGCAACATGGGCCACAACAACCTCACTACCATTCGAGCTAGTAGCAGGCCAAGATTATGTAGGCTATGTTAGTAAAGAAAGGGCTCTAAGCCTGACAAGAGCTGGGGCTGTAGGCATACCATGGCTAAGCCTAGTTATTAAAGCTGACGCCGAGCTTATAGTCAAACACTTCACCGAGGGCAGGATAAAGTATGATGATTACAAGAAGTTCCTCACAATGCCTGACGGTAAAGCCCTAATGACCGCTGACGAGTGGGCTTCTAGGGTTAGGGCTTTATCTGGATGGTTTGCTAAGACTGGGACTGCCTGGATATCTAATGGGCCCTACATGCTGACATATTACAGCTCTGAAGAGCAGAAGTTGATACTTGAAGCTTTCAGGGATCCAACTTACCCGTTCGGCCCCATAGCTTATGGTGAGGCTGCCCCGGTTAGTATTGTTGCTGTTAAAGCTCCACTAATACCTGTTGGGGGATCTACTGAGATTATTGTTGATGCTAGGGGTGTTGGCGACATATTCGTCAAGTATCTCATCAGAGACCCTGTAACTAAGGCTGTAGTTGCTAGCGGTTCTGCAGAGAGAGCCCGAGAGGGGTTCGTAATCAAACTCCCAGTAGATGTTACAACATTATTACTACCCTACGCTGTCTACGAGCTCCTAATAATAGCTTATTCCAGTGACGTCACCCTACCCACAGAAGTTATTGCTAGGATTCAGACAGTGCCCGCAGAACTTGTAGAAAAGCTTGCCGACGTCGGCAAGAGCGTTGAAGAGCTTGATGAGAGGCTTAGAGCTATCAACGAAGACCTCCTAAAGAGGATTGCGGAAGTTAGGGGCGCCCTCAGCGAGGATATAGCTAAAAGCGTTACACTACTATCAGACACGTTTACAAAAGCATTAGAAGGCCTAGGCAAAGCTACTGGAGACTCAATAAGAGCCCTAGGAACAGAGATGGGTAGGAGTCTCGGAGACCTTAGAACAGCAACAGAAGACAGGATTAGTGGTGTTGAGAGGAAACTAGCAACAGACATACAAACAGTAGGGGCAACAGCTGAAGCAGCACAGTCAACAGCAAGATGGGCTTTAATAGTTGGCGTAGTCAACCTAATAATACTGCTAGCAATAGCCGGAATGCTATTCATGAGAAGAATTTAACGCAACCTCTCAAATCTCCCCCTCAAACTTTTTTCTTTTTAAAGACTTTTAAGCCCTAATTCCTGAGATAGTAAGAGGGTGTTATTATGCCCCTAGACAGGAGATCTTTAAGAGTAATAGCGTTTAGAGGTTTAACGTTAACAATCATATTGTTTATTATATTACTCCTTACAGCTGTCATTATGGGCGCTACTGGCTACGATACTATAATTCTTAATGCTATAATACATGAGGAGGTTAGAGCTTACAGGGAGGAGCTTAGTAGGCCGGGCTCGCCCCATACTCCTGAAGAGCGCGAGAAGATGGTTAAAGAGTATAGGGAGCAGCTAATAAGCATTTATGGGCTAGATAAACCTTGGTATTTGAGAACAATGTCTCTGATACCTAAAACGTTGATACTTGACTTGCACGTGACCCATGATGAAGTTGCTGGAGTTTTAGGGTTGAGGAGACCTCTCAAAGCTGGAGATGCTATAGCTGTAGCGTTGCCTAGGACTATATTGATGATAACTTTAGCTTACGTGTTATCAGCTATAATAGCGATCCCCTTAGGCCCTTATATAGCCTATAAGAGGGGCAGTATTCTAGATAAGAGTGTCATAACCTACGCTGCTATAACTAATGCTTTTCCCGTGTGGTGGATAGCTATGCTCTCAGTGTTCCTCTTCGGGTTCTACCTTGGTATAGCGCCCTCTAGCTATAGGCCTATTATAGCTCATATTTCCAGGTTTTCAGATAGCCTCCTGAGTCTAGACATTCCGGGGGCTTTAACTGTTTTAAGGGATGTACTCTACTTCTCCTATATCCCGATTCTCGTCGTCACTTTCGCCGTTCTGGGAGGATGGCTATACTCTGCTAGGGCTGTAGCTATTAGGGTTGTCAGCGAAGACTATGTTATGGCTGCCAGGGCTAAAGGGCTTAGCGAAGGTACTGTAGTTAGGAAGTATATTATAAGGGTTATAGCAGGCCCTATACTGACTTTCGTCATACTAGGCTTAGCCGGTAGCATCGGAGGATTCATTATAACTGAGACGGTGTTCGACTGGCCTGGTATGGGCCTACTCTACTACGTATCCATAGCGGCCGGGGATAGCCCCATGGTGCTAGCCCTAGTCTATGTTACAACTCTAGTCTACCTGGTCGCAAGGTTCATTCTCGAGATCCTATACGTTATACTAGACCCTAGGGTGAAACTGTGATGAGCTCGAGGAGGAGTGTGAAAGAGAACCCCCTAGTGGTTTTTCTAAAATCTGCTGGGGGCCTGTTAAGGGAGATAATGAAATATAATATGGGCAGAGTAGGCTTAGTGATACTGGCGTTCATGATTATAATGTCCATATATTCTATAGCAACCCTGCCAGGAGACTTCCCCTCAAAGTGGAGGCACGCCACGGAACCTCCATGGATATATAACCCTAAAATGGCTAAGCCGGAATGGGTCAGAAGCCTGGGTATCGATGCTTCAAAGACGTCCATTTATTCAAACTTGCGCCCTCAAGAGTCAAGGATCATACTAGTTCTAGAAGATATAGGGAGAATTGCGCCTGAATATGTTAAAGCCCTAGGCATGAAGAAGCTATCACCTTTCGGCTACGTCGAAGTCTACAGGGTTAACTATAATCTAGACGTTAACGACTACGTTCAGGACGTGTTGATTATTTTCGAGGTAAAGGCTTCAGAGAATGTGAACCTCTCACGCATAAAGATGAACGTGTTAACGTTACTGACTAGGCCTGACGGCCTCGTGTTAGAGATTAGCGAGGGAGCTTTTACTCTTGATAAAGTTAGGCCTGTTAAGATTGATCACGGGGTTTTCTCGTTGCAATACATAGATTATTTCAAGTTAAACGTTACTCTTGAGGAGATGAAAAGCGTATATTACATAGCGGTCTTCGGGGAACCTAGAGCTGGAGGAAGAGAGTTCACCCCGTTACTCGGAGAGTACCAGGTGACTTTGATCCTATCTTATATAGGCATAGACCCCAGGGAAATAGCTAGGATGTTTGGTGAAGGATCTCTCAAAGTAAACGTTGAGATAAGGGTTTTAGGCAACTCTTGCGGCCTGCTGGGAACCGATAATCTAGGTAGGGACTTATTCCTAGGAGTCCTTTTCGGGTTCCCAGTAGCTTTAACCATAGGGTTCCTAGTGGCTCTCGCCACTGTTATGATAGGCTTAGTGCTTGGGGTTGTTAGTGGTTATTTCGGGGGGAGGGTTGACGAGGTTATTCAAAGGCTTGTCGACGTTATAGTCAACGTGCCTCTACTCCCACTCCTCATCCTTGTGGGTGTGTCAATCCAGACTAGGGGGTGGGCTGGATGGCCTGCTATGGCCATATTAATGCTTATAATAGTAATATTTAGTTGGGGTGGAGTGGCTATAGTCACTAGGAGTATGGCTTTAAGTATTAAGTCTGAACAATATGTTGAGGCTGCTAAGGCCATAGGAGCCTCTACTTCCAGGATAGTGTTCAGGCACATAATACCCCAGCTTATACCATACACTATGGCTGTCCTAGTATTCAGCGTCCCCGGAGCCATAATAGCTGAAGCTGGGCTGAGCGTCCTAGGCATAGACCACGGACTCCCAACATGGGGCAGAGTACTGGCTGACGCTCAAGCTAACAGGGGTATAGCCTATAACATGTGGTGGTGGATCCTGCCTCCAGGACTCCTATTAGGCCTCTTCAGTTTCGCCTTCGTAGCCCTAGGTTTCACCCTTGAAACTATAGTCGAGCCTAGGCTTAGGAGGAGGTGAGTTTTTTGAAGCCTCTCCTTAAAGTTGAAGAATTAAAAGTATGGTTTCCCATAAGGAAAGGGCTTATAGACGTGTTGTTTGGGAAGATGGAATATGTTAGGGCTGTCGACGGCGTATCCTTCACGGTGGGGGACCGTGAAACTTTCTGCCTTGTAGGAGAGAGCGGCTGCGGTAAAACTACTACAGCTAGAGCTATAATGATGCTCGTAGATAAAAGCGATGTTAAGGGGGGGAGGGCCCTATTTAAACCACATGATGAGGCTTTAGGGGAAGTAGCTAAGATCCAGCCTGACGCCGTCGTCGACGGAGAGTATATTGACCTCTACAAAACAAGGGGATACGCTAATAAGATCGTGAGGAGGGAGATTCAAATGATATTCCAAGACCCCTTCGGGAGTATTAACCCGAGGATGAGCGTTTACGATATAGTTGAGGAGCCCCTCATAGTCCACGGAATAGGATCGAGAGAGGAGAGAATAGAGATAGTGGCTAAAGCTCTGGAAGCGGTAAAACTCGTGCCCCCCGAAGAGTTCATGGTCAGATACCCACACCAGCTCAGCGGAGGCCAGAGGCAGAGAGTCTCGGTAGCTAGAGCTTTAACCCTAAACCCCAGACTCCTCCTAGCAGACGAGCCCGTCTCAATGCTAGACGTATCTATAAGAGCCGAGGTTCTCAACGTCCTCGAAGAGCTTAAGAAGACTAGAGGAATGTCTATAATGTTTATAACACACGACATAGCCCTAGCAAGATACATATGCAACAGGATAGCCGTAATGTACCTAGGTAAAATAGTTGAGATGGCAGACTCAGACACAATAATAGAGAAACCCCTACACCCATACACTAGAGCCCTCATAAACGCCGTCCCAGACGTAGTCCCTGAGAACAGGCTAAGACTAAGAGAAGTCCCTATTAAGGGAGAAGTCCCCAGCGCCGTAAGAATACCCGCAGGGTGCAGGTTTAGACCTAGATGTGTCGCCTACGACTCAAACCCCTGGGTTCAAGAATACTGTGTTAAAGAAGAGCCTGGCCTCATAGAGGTGGAAAAAGGCCACTATGTAGCTTGCTGGATTCCTATAAAGAAGAAGCTTTAAGGCTGGAAGTTTCCCCTCAAGTTTTCCTTAAACTCTCCCTTAAAAGCTCCGCTATATCCATGACTTTAAACCCGTAGTCTTCAGCTTCACCTCTAAACATTATGTTACAGTAGGGGCATGCTACTGCGAGCACTTTCTCCCCAGGCCCTTCAGCCAGGGTTTTAGAAGCTTCTCCACTCCTAACCCTACTAATCCTCTCCCCTACTCTAACCTCATAGAACAGCTGGCCCCCGCCTCCCCCACAGCAGAAACTTTTATCCCTACTTCTCGGCATTTCTAGTAGCTTTAGCTTTCCTATGTTCGAGAGGGTCTTCCTAGGCTCTTCGTATACCCCGTTCCACCTCCCTAGATAGCATGGGTCATGGTATGTTACTGTAGCTTTGAAAGTTCCAGGCTTAATCTTACCTTCTTTGACAAGCCTGTATAGGAGTTGTGCGTGATGCTCTACCTTAAGGTTTTCGAGTATGCGAGCCTTATCCCCAAGTCTAGCCTTGAAGTAATCCCTGTACTTCCTATACTCCCATTTAAACGCTGTATAGCAGTGGGGGCAGTTTACTAGAAGCTTGTCGAAACTATATTTTGAGAGGGCTTCGAGAGCCCCGCTAGCTTTCTCTAGGAACATGAGCTCCTCCCCCATCCTCAAAGCCGGGTCTCCAGTGCACGCGTCATCCGGTATAACAGCCACTTTAACTTCAGCCCCCCTCAAGAGCTCTAGGAGGCTCTCCCCCACACTCCTAACCCTAGGATCATAGACTGTGGCACACCCTGGCCAGTAGAGGTAATCGTAGTGCGCGCCCTCCACAGCAACAATGTCATCGCCGAATTTAGCCCTCAACTCTTCAACCCACTCTTCCCTAGAAGTTGGGGAGGAGCCCATAGGGTTACCCAGCTGCTGCATGCTAGTCAAACTATTGAGCACGCCCTCAGGTATGCTTTCGTCGCCCAAGCTCATCATAGCTCTCCTAACATCAACAATACTGTCAACATGATGTATCAACACAGGGCACTCGTAAACGCAAGCGCCGCACGTAACACAACTCCATATAGCTTGAGGGTTGACCCCGCCGTCACCCCAAGGCTTGGAATCCCAGCCTCCAGAGTACATAGCATCCCTTAAAGTCACCATTACAAGCCTAGGATCTAAAGGCTTCCCCGAAAAGTACGCGGGACACTCATTAGTACACCTCATACAACTAGTGCAAGCATCCCAGTCCAGCCTCTGCTTCCAGGTAGACGCTGAAAGCTTAAACATGCCCACAGGCTCCCCCCTCCCAATCCTATCTTCAATATCAGGATAATGTCTGAGGGCCGCTACAGAAGGCTCGAGCCTTGAAAAAGCTATGTTAATGTTGGAAGCTAGTATATGCCAGAGGTTTGTGAAAGGTATCAAAGCTATAGCCATCTGAGCGAGGAAAAGATGGACAACCCATAAAACCCTATAGTAAGCCCTCAACTCGTCGAAAGACAACTGGTAGGCAAAAATGTAGAATATATAGCCCAGAGGGTCGAATAGGGGGGACTCATAGCCAACCCTATAGGCTGCAGCGCTAAAACCGTCAAGAGCAAACCCCGTCACAACTATCGCTATAAACATAAAGTGTACGAGATAATATGAAGGGTCCCTTGGAAGGTTCGGGGTAAGCCCTAGATATCTCCTCACAATAGCTGTAAAGCTACCGAGTAAGACCATAGCCCCCGCAACGTTGCCGAGGAACTTGTAAACAACCCAGAGATTCCCGGTAAGAAAAGGAGCTAAATAATAGTCTAGAGCCCTTAAAATAGTCATGATGAGAAGCCATAAGATACCGGCGAATATCATAACGTGGATAAAGCCGGGGAACCTGTGCCTGACAATCCGCAACTGTAGGAGACTATATAATGTAAGGTTTCCTAATAAACTCCCAGGGTTAGCCTTGATCTTCTCGCCGTGCGCAGTCCACCTCTTATAGGCTTTAAAGAGGCTATAAGCTACTATGGATACTGATATGAGAGCTAGGATGTAAACAATTATTTTCAAATCTTCAACCATGTAATAATGCCTTATACTAATATCGCTCAAAGGCCATCGCCACGTTAATTTTAATCTTCTGAAGTTTTTTAAATTTAACTTTTAAATTAAATTTTAAATTAAAAACAACCTTATAAGCAAAGTCATCCCGGTTTAACGCTAGGTTTAAAAACCCGCAAACTCTCATAATTATTGAGTGTGTAACTGCGTCCGCAGGGTGTCGAGGGTGGCTGGCTTAGAAGTTGCCGACGCAGTGTCCCAGCTGATTACTGTAGCGTATAGGATGGACCTTAAATTACTTATAGTAGCCCTTCTACTTTACGCTTTCTCTCTAGTTATAAGCTCTTTGAGGTGGTCTCTAGCTTCAGGCGTTGAGGCTGGGGTTTTAAACGTTCTAAGGCTGTGTGAGTCTCTCCTTGTAGGTGTTTTCGTGAATAACATTATAACTTTCTATAATATCACTGGAGAGTTTGGCAGGATTCTATGGGCTAGCGGTAGGCTTAAAATAGATTCCTCCAGGCTCCTAGTGGGGGCCCTAGCTGAAAGAGCCTCAGAGATACCTGTAGCTTTAGCTTACATATTTTTAATCGCTCCTCACGGGCTCAAGCTCGCCTTCATGGGCTCCCTCCAGGTTAGAGGTTTAAGAGATTATAGTAAAGGCGTTCTTAAAGCTTTAAAAGATCTAACTTCAAACCCCCTTAAACTCCTAGTCCTCACAGTGTTCTCCCTATCCATATACCTCCTAGACACCGCCAGGATATATACCGTAGGCGCGGCTTTCGGCGTTAACATCACTTTAACAGTAGCTTTAGCTCTCACAATAATCCATATAATCTCAAGGTTCTCCTTAACCCCTGCAGGCTTGGGCGTCCTCGAAGGGGGGTTTGCTGGTTACATGATTATATCCGGCTACTCCCTTGCGGACGCTACTCTCGTAATCTTGGGGGAGAGGTTTGTTTCAACAGTAGTCCCGACAATAGTAGGTGGCCTCATAGTAGCTCAGAAGGGGGGCTTATCAGTGTTGAAGCATGCTATGGATGGTGTTAAGGGTTGAGGATAGTTTTTGTTACCGACAGTTATAAGCCTAAGATTGGAGGCATAGAGAACCTTGTATATGATGTTGCAACAACACTGTCTCGGAGCCATGAAGTTATAGTTGTTACGAGCTTCAAGAAGGGGGATTCAAAGAACTTCTACGTTTACGAGAGCAATGAGGCGTTTAGAGTTGTAAGGGTTAAGTCTGAAATTCTCAACTATAACGGGGTCACGTTAAACCCTAAAACTTGGATGGCACTCTACAAGGTTATTAAAAAACTAGACCCAGACATAGTTCACGGTCAGGGCCTCTACTCTACCCTATCAATAGCTGGGGCAGTGTTAAGCCATAGGTTCCTGGGGAAACCATCGATCCTAACAGCCCACTCATTCATAGGGAGAGACACTCCAATGTTCGTAGTTGGCGGGTTTAAAATATCAGCTAGGAAAGTAGACCTCATAACAGCTGTTAGTAGGGCTTTAGCCGAGGAGATTGTTAAGAGGCTCGAGGTTAGCAGAGTTGCCGTAACATATAACTGTCTTAGAAGTGAGAAATGGCTTAGGAGGGGTGATGAAGCCCTAAAGCTTGAAGGAGACCCCATAATAACTTCTGTCATCAGACTAACTCATAGGAAGAATCCTCTAGCCTTAGTTAAGGTGGCCGAAGCGCTATCAAGGGAGCTTCCTAGAGCTAAGCTCTATATAGCGGGAGACGGGCCTCTGAGAAAGCCCCTAGAGCGTAGGGTTAAAGCTAGGGGTTTAAACAACATAGTATTCCTGGGGGCTCTCGGTAGAGATGATATTAAAAGACTCCTCTGGGCCTCAGACGTTTTCGTCCTACCCAGCAAGATCGAGGCTTTCGGGATGTCGGCTTTAGAAGCTATGACCTCGAGTGTTCCAGTAGTTGCCTTAAGGGTTGGAGGCTTGCCTGAACTAATCTCACACGGGGTTACAGGCTATCTAGCTTCCAGCGAGGAGGAGCTCGTAAAGCTAACCGTGAAACTAGCTAGCGACCCTAGCCTCGCGAGGAAAATGGGATTCCAGGCTATGGTGAAAGCCTTAGAATTCGATTGCAAAAAAATGATACCGAGATACATGGCGGTCTACAAGCTAGCATCCAGGATATGTGAGGGCGGGGCTCCTTGAAGCTCTCATGCCCCTGGGGGAGGAGTTTCATATTGTCTTTTGATGTGGAGATGGACGCCCCACCCTACATGTCGAGTTTCAGGGGGGTAGATGGGGCTCTAGACCCTACACTTGAAATGCTCGAGAGACAGGGGGTTAAGGCTACTTTCTTCACAATAGGTATTCTAGCCAGGCTTAGGCCTAGGGTTGTTGAAGCTATAGTGGAGGCTGGGCACGAGCTGGGGAGCCACGGCTTAGACCATAAGAGGCTTGACAGGATACCCTTAAGGGAGGCTGTGGAGAATGTGAAAGCCTCGCTTAAACTCCTCAGAGAATACTATGATATAGTCTCTTTCAGAGCCCCCAACCTGAAACTGCCTAGAGGCCTCCTCCCCCACCTAGCCTCACAGGGGGTCCTAGTGGATTCAAGCGTAGCCAAGTATAAGCCCCCAATATACTTAAACCCCACAGTAGAATATGGGGTTCTAAGGGTGCCAGTAAGCTATCCAAGCAGCCTCCTAAGACTACCCTGGAGTCTCCTAGGGAGAATCATTGCTGGAGATGGGGATAAAGTAATGCTCCTACACCCCTGGGAGCTCGTAGAAATCAAAGCCCCGAGGCCAGACCTCACACTAGGAGTGGGCCTGAGAGTTCTCAGAAACCTAGAGGAGACTATAAAATATTTGAAGAGCCTAGGCTACAAGCCCATAACTATGAGAGAAACCCTAGCCTGCCCCCCTAGCCCTCTCATAAAGGTGGAGGGCTATAGCCAAGTCTAGGAGGGAGTAGCCGACACTCTTATAAACCCTAACATCCCCCCATTCACACTTAACGCCTCTAAGAGCCTCCGCAAGCTCGATAAGCTGGCTCGCAGGGCCCCACTCTTCACTCTCAGCCTTAACACCCTCAACGCTATCCACGAGGAGACACCTGCTCCTCCTCACAACCTCCTCATCAAGCTCCCTCACAGGCTTAGGCGCCCCTATACTAGCTATTAGAGTCCCGCTCTTGACAAAATTACCTAGAACCACAGGATCCCTACTAGTGGTGGCGGCCACTATAACGTCTGAGCTCTCAAGAAGCCTCCTCAAATCAACCTTGGAGCCCCCGTATTTGAGGGCTAGCGATTCAGCTTTCACTTCAACCTTATCGTGCACGAGAAGCTTGTCAAAGCCTAGAACATCCCTTATAACCCTAACATGATAACCAGCTTGAACCCCGGCACCTATAACGCCGAGGACGCCCCCACTATAACCCATAAGTTTCAAAGCCGCAACAGTAGCCGCGGCAGTCCTCCAGCCAGTAGCGGGGCCCGCGTCAGCCTCCAATAAAACATCGCCAGACCTAGAGTTAACCAGGAGCAAGAGACCCCTAACTAAGGGGAGACCCCTAGAAGGATTCTCAGGGTAAACACCAACGATTTTAACAGAATAATAACCAGGACCATAAGCGGGCATAACCCCAAACCAGGACCCCTCATATTCAAGGGAAACCCTCTTAGGAGGCTTAGGAGCATCAACAAGAACTTTCTCAAGGAGCTCCACGAGACCCTTAGGATCAACAATCCTATCAACATCTTCAGAAGACAACCTATAGGTCAACCTAAACACCAAAATAGAAAGAGGTAAAACAGGTTTTTAAACTTAAACTGGGAGCTTTAACTTCTCCTCTTGAGAGCTAGAGCGGCCGCCAGGACTATTAACATGATTATGAGGGCTAAGAGTATTGCTTGAGCCGGGAACCCCGCTTTCTCAGCCGCCGGGGGTGCCGGTGTTTCAGTAGTGGTTAACTCGCCAGTAGTTATGGTTTCTCTTGGAGTTTCTATTGGCTTTGTAGTCTCCGCTGGTGTCGGGGTTTCTGTGGGGGTTGGGGTTTCAGTCCGCGGGGCTTCTACGCTATACTCTAGCTTGGTTTCCCCGATGTTCCCGTTGAAATCTACCGCTCTCAACGATATTTCATATTTCCCTGGTTCCCCTATGTTGTAGACTAGCCTGAACTGAGTGGGCTCTATCATTCTCTGGGCTTCAACTCTAGCTATAGGCTTCCCGTTTAAGCTAACTATGGCCTCTACGGTTTTAATGCCCCATCCTGTGTCGGAAGCTTCTAAAACCAGTATCAGGGGTCTACCTAAAACAGGCTCTCTGGGGAACGTTGAGATTACCCTTATCCTCGGCGGTGCTTTATCCTCGTAGGAGGCCATAGTTATTGAGCCTGAACCTGTCAAGTCGACATAGGCTTTAACTAGATAGTATGGCCCGAGATCGTATGAGAATATCTTGTGAATCCTACCAGTATCCCCGTATAACTTGTAGGATTCCAGGGGCACAGTCTTGTTAAGGTAGAAGACTAGAGTCGTATTCCTAACGTTCACTTCAGTGAAACCAGTAGTGTTGAAAACCCATGAGACAGCAGCATTATATGCATCGGTAACCTCGAAAACCCTGAAAGCCTCAGTATTAATACTCCCAGAAGTTGGAGTATACTTCCTACCCTCAGGGGTCAACACTCTAACGCCGCCGTCATCGCAGACTTCAACAACCTTCATACCCCAATAGTAGCCCTCTGGATAACCGTGGTTAGATGTTACTGTAGTTATAAAATAGACCTTAGAGCCGTCCGCCCTCTCATAAATAGAGTCTGCATCTCTGTGTATGTGCCCTGAAAGGACTGCAACTATATTGCTATACTTGTTTATAATGTCGAGGAGCCTCCTAGCAACCTCCTCAGCCTCAGCCGACTGTCTCCACGCGCTATGAACATAACTTCTGAAATCACTAATGCCACCTTTATAAGATCCTGCTGTGTTGAAGAAGGAATGGTGGAAAACCAGAACTACTAGCTTATCTTGGCTACTCTTAACTACGCTTTCAAGAGTGTCCAGCTGCCACATTTCCGGGTAGCCCGCCATCCTAGTATCTAGGCTCACGAAAGTGAAACGCCCGTAGGTGAAATTCCAGACTCTCAGGGGGTTCACATACCTTCCATAATACATTTCCACGAAACCCCTAGTGTCATCTACTTGAGCCCAATCATGGTTGCCGGGTAAAGCTAGCTGAGGCACAAGTATCTGGCTTGTTACCCTGAAGAAATCCCTGTAGGCTCTAACGTCGCTCCCAACATCTATCAAATCCCCAGTGTAAACTACAACGTCTAAGCCCAGGCGTTCGGCGAGCGTGTTAATTAACGCTACATACCTTGTATGTTTAAAATTATTAGGATAGCCTCCCTGCTCAGCCCCAAAGTGCATATCAGTTAATTGAGCTAACATAATACACTTCTTAGAATCTAAACCCCCATCAACTAGGACAGAGTTAGGCATCCAGAGACGGCCTGCACTAGATACTAGTATGAGGTTGTATAAGCCTGGAGCAGCCTCCTCGGGAACCTTAAACTTTAAGGCGAAAACCCCCATAGAATATCTGGGGTCTACGTTTAAACTCTTAAACCCCAAAACCTCCCCGGAGCCTAGATTATAAGCACCCTTCAACCCTACGATATAAGCGTTTTCAACCTTCAACTCTTCCCTAGCCCTCACTAGAACTTCAAAATACCCTCCAGGCTTTACAACTGAAGGTAGAGTGTATGAGGGTAGAGCAATGTAGGGTGTAGAATCTGTAGGCACGCCCGGAACATAGGCTAACGCTGTAAGCACTATGTGAGCGCTGAGAGCTACAACCACTAATAGTAATACGGCTTTCGAGACAACTCTAGAGCCCATTACGTTGCACCGTAAAAGCTTTAGACCCTCACGGGTTATAATTGTTTTCTAAATAGCCTCTATAGTCAACTATTGAAATACTCTTTCACATTAATCTTGAAGCTCTAAATCAACCTCCTTAGCTGGGTAGAGTTTAACTTCCTCGGGGCTCACATACAGCCTTATCCTCTCCCCAACCACCACACTATCTCTGGACGGCAGATACGCTGTCAAGCTAACCCCGTTACCTAAATCTACCCTGACTTGTAGAGTATAGCCTAGGAGGCTTACTCTCCCAACAGACCCCTCTATAACATTAACCTTCTCATCCTCCCCGGCTCTCCTTAAACTTTCAGGCCTTACGACTACAGCGACTTGGAGACCCCCGCTTAAACTCCTCCCCCCGGGGGCTATTCCATAGAGTCTGAGCCCTTTCACGTCGACCTTGTAAAGTTCCTCTGAGACCCTCTCCGAGACTATGCCGTTGAGAGTGTTGCTTCTGCCCATGAATGTGGCCACGAAATAGTTTACAGGCTTATTGTAAACCTCCCATGGAGTCCCTACCTGGACTACCCTCCCCCTATCCATGACCGCTATTCTATCGCTTATACTCATAGCCTCTTCCTGGTCGTGGGTCACATATATAGTTGTTATCCCAAGCTTCTTCTGAAGCGAGACTATCTCCTCCCTAACTCTAAGCCTCAGCCTAGCATCTAGGTTACTCAGAGGCTCATCAAGTAGGAGTACCTTGGGCTCAACAACTAAAGCCCTAGCCAAGGCCACCCTCTGCTGTTGCCCCCCACTAAGCTGGAGAGGATACCTCTTCTCTAAGCCTTTAAGGTCTAGGAGCTCTAAGACCCAGCCTACCCTCCTCTTAATCTCAGCCTCACTATACCCTCTTAACTTAAGACCGTAAGCTATATTATCAAATACCGACATGTGAGGCCATAGGGCGTAGTTCTGGAAAACCATAGCTGTGCTCCTCTCATAAGGCTTCTTAAAAGTCACATCAACACCATCAATATAAACCCTACCACTATCAGGGATCTCGAAGCCAGCTATCACCCTGAGAGTTGTAGTCTTACCGCAGCCGCTCGGGCCTAACAGCGTGAAAAGCTCCCCCCTCATAACTTCTATTGATACCTTGTCGAGGGCTTTAACCTTGCCATAGGCCTTATCAACATTCTCTAGAACTACCTCCTCCACATTAACCCCCCCATTATAATCCTAGGAAAGCATACCTGTATTTAAGTATGTAGTTTGTAGTGAATATAGCCACAACCTGGACGAACAATATCAAAGCTACTATGGAGGCTGCCACGTGGACATAAGCCCCGCCCCCATAGCCTGCTGTTAGATAGTCGAATATAACGTAAGTTATGGGGGCCTGGTCTGGCTTCAAAGCCCCGAGGACTATGCTGACGCTTACTTCAGTCATACAGTAGACGAAGCTTATGAGGGCTCCTGCGAGCACGTTAAGGCCTATGAGGGGAACTACTATTCCTAGAAGGACTCTAGTTCTAGTTGCTCCCAGGTTCATCCCAGCTTCTTCTAGAGCTTGGTGGACCTGCTGTAGCCCGGCATATACGGCTCTAGTAGTGAAGGGGCTTTTCCTAATAGCGTAGGCTAATATTATTAATATCATTGGGTTCGAGAATGGGTCTATTATGGTTCCTTTGAGGGGTCCGGAGCCGTATAAGAGTAGTAGCCCCATAGCTATGGAGAGCCCCGGGATAACCAGGGGGCTCATGACTAGGAAGTCTAGAAAGCTAACGCCTACAGCTCTAATCCTATTGACAAAGTAGGCACTAGCGATCCCCATAAAAACTATGAAAACTAGTGCTGCCGCCGAGTACATCACGCTATTCCTTATAGCCCTAACAACCATATCATCCCTGAAAATATACTGGAAATTATCCAGGGTGAGCCCTGAAGGTAGAACGCCAAGCCAAGACTTTGAAAAAGCATATGCAAGCACCCCAATCTGGGGCGACATACTGAGGAGGAGTAGAGGTACAGCCACCAGGTATATTAGGGCATACACTATGGGGCCCGGCTTGAAGACCCTAGGCTGCCACCTGCCACCCCTAACTATCATAGCGTAATGCCTTAAACTCAGGTAAGTCCTTATAACTATGAGCCATGTGAGGGCCACAAGTAGGAGGGCCCCAGCCAATATAGCTACCTCGACACCCAAAAGCTCTATATCCCTAGCTCCAATTATCGAGTTAACTATCCTAATGGAGACTACATTGTTAACTTTAAAAGCTAAGGGGGCAGCCAGGTCCTCCATAGAGAATAAGAAGACAAGCCCGGAACCAGCTAAAACCCCGGGCAGGCTGAGCGGTAGAGTAACGCTCGTGAAAAGCTTCAAACCCCTAGCACCCATATTCTCAGCCTGCTCCTCAAGGCTTGGATCTACTTGGAGCATTGCGGCTAAAGTGTTTAAGTAGACTATAGGCCAGAACATTAAAGTCTGAGCAACTATAACCCCGGCGAGGTGCGTTAGCTCCACAGAATAGCCTAGCCTGAGGCTTAACATAGCCTGGCCAAGTATCCCCCCATCCCCGAAAACCTTGTATAGGACGAAAGCATTAACGAAGGGAGTGTAGAGTAATGGTATCACAGCTAAAGCCCTGAAGATGCCCCTGCCCGGGAAATCGTATCTAGCCACTATGGAAGCCATGAAAACACCTATAATAGTGGCTAGCAAGGTTACAGTTGTAGCGACTATTAGAGTGTTCGGTATTACACCTAGGTCTTTAAGCCTAACTATGATAAGCTTATAGTCCCCCCTATCAGAAACTATAACCCATTCTCCGAGAGGAGGCCAGGCTAAATAAGGGTACCTCTGAAACCCCTCTAAAACCTCCAGGGAAACCCTAAGAGAAGGACCTAGAAGAACAGATAGTAGAGGAGTAACCAGTATTAAAATGAACATTGTAATAGTGAAGGCGAGCAGTAACGCTAAGGGAGCGTCTAAGAGGAAAAAAAGTCTCTTCAAAGGCGCGCTTACACTATTACGGGTCAAAAGATCACCCTAGCCTTCCCAGCTCTCCCATAATGCCCCTATATCTATCCTCAGCTGCAGCCCTCCAAGCCCTTATATAGGAGTCTTCCAGCCTAGCATCTTTGCTTATAGCATTTACTACTCTCATAGCGTCGTCCTCCGTGAACTTCACAACATTCTTCGTCAGGGGATCAACATAGGTCAAGGGCTCCCCTAGCCTCCTACAGTATTCTCTGAATTGGGCTTCACTTATTTTCCCAGCAAAGTATAGCATTAGTAGTTTCCTCCAAACCTCTTTTAAGAGAGAGTCTAAGTCTACGAGGGTAGCCTTAAAGTATGCCTGCATAGCCCTCTCTATTTTTAAAGCCCTGTCATCGTCGAAATTAATCCCCCTAATGTCAGCGAGCTTCTCATAGACGGCTTTGAGATCAGTCCTTTGAACCCCTTCAGGGGTCTCGAAGGACTTGGGGTTCGCAGGCAGCCTGTTTATATCTTCCCTAAACCATATCTTCTGTCCTTCCGTGAGAACCCAGGCTATGAAAGCCTTAGCGGCCTCGACGTTCCTGCTTGTAGTGAGTAGGGCTATGGGGTCCCCGTTGACTATAGTTTCACCTTCAGGTATTATATACTCGGTAGCGGGGTTAGCTTTCATTACTGTGTATCCGAAGAAGTCTATTGTTATAGCCACAGCTACTTTCCCCTCTTTCACGTTATCCCTAGCTTCAGTGCTACCACCCTCTATGAGAGAGTTTGCCGCCATGAGCGTTAAGTTAACCCACCCTAAATCCCAGCCGTAAGCTTGTAGTATTATCTCATACATCCTAGTATGGCTTGTTGACCTAGTAGGGTCAGCTATGGAGACCATAGGCCTCAACTCTCTAGCGAGGGGCCTGCCAAGCTCTGGAGATGCTAGGTCGCTCCATTTTGAAGGCACAGGCAGGTTGAACTTTCTAATAACATCATAGTTAACTGTGAACCCGAAGCTTGCAACACTAGCTGCAACCCAGTAAATCTTACCGTCAGGCCCAACCCTCTTCATAGAAGTCCCTGCAAGAGTATCCGGAATCTGCGCTATAGCCTCGCTCAACAGCCTCCCCTCAAGAGGCGCTAGGAGCTTGTTCTCGTAGAGTGTATCGAAAAGAGTAGGCCCCCCTCCCCACGCCACGTCGAAGTCTCCCCTCCTCTTTATCGATGAAACCCACACTACAGGGTCTAAACTATAGAACTCTATGTTGACAATATTGTATGCTCTGGCTATTTCAGACTTTAAGAAAGCTTCTTTAGTAGCTACTTGGATCTCGCCAGGGTGCCTCGTTATTACACGTAAGGTTACTGGAGGGACTTGAACCGGCGTAGTTTCCGTGCCACTAGGAGTCTCTGTAGGTAGGGTCACTGTAGGGGTCGTGGTTCCCGGAGTAACAACTGGTGTTGTCGTAGTCTCTTGGGGGCCTCTGAAGAGCGTAGGGGCGGCTAGCAAAGCTATGATGAGAAAGGCTAAGACTATGAGGCCTAATACCAGCCTAGTCTTAAAGATCGAGCTCAAACCACGCCACCCTTAAACTTATGGTTGGATCTGCGGTTTAATTTATCTTTATCACACATATATCAATATAGCCTATAGAGCTCTAATAACAAAAGAAATAATAACCCCTAAACAGAAACCCCAAGATTGGCGGTGGCAGCGTTGAAGAAAGCCTTTACAGCCCTAATCTTGGCCGCAGCCCTAATAGCTTTCGCTCTTAGCTCAGCCGTGCCCAGCGAGGGCTTGAAGACCGTCATAGCTTTCGACGCCAGCCACAGGCAGTCCCCTAAAGGCTTAGAGCTCCTAGCAGACATGACCCGCGCATACTATAGGGTTTTAATCGTGTCGACAGACGAGGACTTAGCTAGGATCCCCAATACAACCCTAGCCCTCTTCAACGAGGTAAGGAGAGGAGGGCTCAACGACTTTAACTTGAGGGATGTAGACATCCTCCTCATAGGGCAGCCTGAAGCTCTCCCCAGCCCCGAGGAGGTTCAAGCTGTTAAAAGGTGGTTCAACCAGCCTAACAGGGCCCTATGGATCGCTGGTGACAGCGACTACCCCGCCCAGGGCAGCGAGAAGGCACAACAGTCTATGAACATGGTGTTAGAAGCTCTAGGAAGCTCTATTAGAATAGACTATATCAGCGCCGAAGAATACACTGAAAACTGTGGAGGAGCACCCTACAGAGTAGCGGGCGTTATAGACCCGAGCCCCGAGGTTAAATTCCTAGCTGAGGGGCTCCAACACTATAGAGTCTTATTCCACGGCCCCGGAGCCCTCTACGTGATCTCAGGAGGAAAACCCGTAAACCCGGTCAAACAGCCTGAACTCAAGCCCAAGAACGTGTATATAGTGGCTAGAACGACAGACAACTCTAAGATCGTGGAGAACCAGCCCCCGGAGAAAGGAGGCCTACCCCCAGTCTACTACGACCCCCTAGATGACAAGGTCAATAAAGGCCCCTTCCCCCTAATGCTCATAGAAACCTTCCCCAACAACAGGGTCATAGTGGCTTCGAGCGAGACTATGTACGGAGGCTACCAGCACATGATAATAACAGAATACTATAAGAAACCCCTAGACGGCCCCAAGTTCGTCCAAAACCTCCTCACATACCTAGTATCAACAGTATCACAACCCCTAGTAGTAACACAGACACTAACACAAACAGTAACACAAACAACAACCAAACTCGAAACCCTAACAGCAACAACAACACAAACAGTAACAGAACAAGTAGGAGTAAGCACCAGCATAGCAGCACTCATAGCAATAATAGCACTTATAATCGGCGTAGCAGCAACCTACCTCATAAGAAGATAGCCCCCCTAAACCACACATAAAACTTTAAACACTCTTTTTAATTTTCAAATGAGAGATCCCAAGACTCTATAAGGCTCCTAGCTTGAAGCCTAGCGTTCCTCCGCCAATGATAGCTGTCATCACCTCTAAATGCTTTTAATTCCGCTACCTAGACTATACCCTAGCCCCTTCACTAACTCTAAGAGGCATGGAGCTTTCGTAGAGCCCAAGCCGAGAGCTCCCATCCGAGCTAGATATTCCAACCTGATATCAATGACCCCCGCACAATCTCACTCTAGTAGGTGCCCGTTTACACGGGATCATTCCACAACTTACTGTCATCCCTATAGCGCCTTCCTCAGCATAACATATTATCCTGAGTACCCAGAATTCAGGGAGGCTACAGCTTCAGATTTCAAGCTTTGAGAGTATAAAATGAGAGACTTGAGGGATTTTCGGGCATATTATACATCAAGATTTCGAGGGTTCCATCAGTTTTAACATATTGTGGATGCCAGTATAGTTTAACTCCATGATCCCTTATTATTTAGGAGTTTGCTGAGTTCAAGAGCTGACAAAAGGAAATTAAAGTAGGCTAATACTCCTTTAAATTAGGAAAAAGTAAATAAAGAGGCTTTAGTATTAACTCTCTAATTGAACTCTGTATATATATCAATATATATTCTTAACTATAAATTAATATTAAAAATTTAAAAACCTCAGGTATATATTATAATTCTTAGGTGTAAGATTAATGAAAACGAGTAGGAGAGATTTCATTAAAATATCTACTATAGCTGCTTTGGCATTACTAGGCGCTAAATCTTACGACCTTGTTGTTAGCAGGAGGTTATCAGAGTCTCTGCTTTTAGAAGAGGCTCCCGTGGCTGGTGTAAAGTTTGTTAAAACTTTTGGTGGTATGTGCGGTGCTCTCTGCGGTATTCAAGTTGGTGTTGACGGTAATGGTAGGCCTAGGGTGGTGTTCCCCATAAAGGAGCACCCTCAGAAGGGCCTTTGCGGTAGGTGTGCTTCGGCACCATGGCTTTGGGATAATCCCTTAAGGCTTAAGAAGCCCATGGTTAGGGTCGGTGAGAGGGGCGAGGGTAAGTTTAGGGAGGTTGACTGGGACACAGCCCTTAATAGCATAGCTTCTAAGCTTAAAGAGATAGTTGATAAGTACGGGTATAAGGCCATAGCTATAACGCATCATGACGCGTGGACATACTACATGTCCCTGTTTTCATACTTATTTGGAACCTCAAACGTTATATCTCACGTTGGCATGTGCCACGCGGCCGGAACCGTAGCTAGGGGTCACGTTTTCAGCGCTGGGGGACCTCCGAGTATAGACCCCGACTATGAGAATGCCAGCTTCCTACTCTTGGTAAGTAGGACTTTAAGTACAGCCAGTATGGGCGCAGTGCATAGGGCCATGACTAATGAGCGGTTGGAGATCGTAGTCGTCGACCCCAGGATGCCTGAGGTAGGTTTTGCTAATGTTAAATGGATTCCTATAATACCTGGGACTGATGCTGCTTTCGCCCTAAGCATTATATATGTTTTGTTAGAGGAGGGTCTTTACAACGCTGATTTCCTCAAGAAATACTCTAATGCTCCATTCCTTATTAAGCCTGATGGTAAGCCTTTAACAGAGGCTGACATAGTTGAGGGTGGTGATGCGAGGAAGTATATTGTTTTCGACGCTAAAGATAAGAAGCTTAAAGACCATAGGGAAGCAGTGGACCCAGACCTCTGGTATGTTGGAGAAGCAACACTCAAAGACGGGACGAAAATAGAAGTTAAAACGGCGCTAACACTACTCAAAGAGAGGGCTTCAAAATACAAGCCTGAAGAAGCGGAACGCATAACTGGAATTAAAGCTGGCGACATAAGGTGGGTTGCCAGGAAACTAGCCCTAAAGAACGGAGTCGTACACGATACATGGTATATATCTAGGAATGGAAATGACTATGACGATGTGAGAGCACTCCTAATTATTAATGCTCTGCTAGGTAATATAGATAAGCCTGGAGGCCTGTGCTTCCAGGAATCGGCTAGGTTCCCTTCAGTCATAACCGTCAAAACTGTTGAAGGTAAGAGGGTTGCAGAGACCGTTTATGGGGCTACAATGCCTGAGGAGCTCTTCGGAGACGTGACCCAGCCTAGAGTTGACAGAGCTAAGTATAAGCTAACTCCAGCACAATTTGATGCCGTCTTAGACGCTATACTGGAAGAGAAGCCTTACCCGGTCAAAGCCTTATTCGTAATAGGAACTAGCCCCTTAATGAGAGATATGAATACTAGGAAGGTCATAGAAGCTTATAAGAAGCTCGAGCTCCTAGTAGTTATAGATATTCTGCCCACGGACGATGCCGGCTATGCAGACTACGTTCTACCTGATACTATATTCCTCGAGAGGGATGAGATGACATCTACTAAGTGGACTCTCCACGCTGTAGTGCAGAAGCAGTCTAAAGTTGTGGATCCGCCTGAAGGGTTTGATGTTAGGGATGCCCTCTGGATAATGTTCGAGATCGCCAGGAGAGCTTTCCCTGAGAGGGCTAAAGCTTTAGGATGGGATGACAAATACGCAAACTATAAGG
Organism: uncultured Sulfolobales archaeon; assembly: GCA_937921695.1. GTDB lineage: Archaea > Thermoproteota > Thermoprotei_A > Sulfolobales > Acidilobaceae > DSZV01. Next base: position 47,645 of record CAKZTZ010000001.1, read on the forward strand.
CTTATGAGGAGGAGTTCTTGCATAAGCTTGACGACTCGATAATATCCAGGCTTGCTGCAACATGGAAGATTGATAAGGAGAAGCTGGAGAAGGCTTTAGAGGAGGAGGGCTACTATGTGCTTAAGAGGAAAGAGTACTATGTGAGACCGTATAAGACAGCCCTTGGAACTCCTTCTGGTAAAGTTGAGATATACTCGCTAGCAGCCTTAGGTGCAGGTTTAGACCCACTCCCAGACTATATTCCCCCGCCAGCATACACCCTGCCGAGGGCTCCAAACGAGTTCTACCTTGTTAATGGTAAGGGCCCCTTAACGAGTGTTCATGCAAGCCTAATGGAGCCCATGAAGTTCGTTGGAGATAGGAGCGTATGGATGAACCCGAGGGACGCTGAGAGGCTCGGGATACGCGATGGCGACATGATAGAATTAGAAAGCATAGACATGGGACTTAAGGCTATGGCGAGAGTTAAGGTTACTGAGGGGGTTAGAGAGGGGGTCCTCTTTACATATTCCACGATGTGGGGTAGAATATCGAAACTCCTGCCTGAAGGTCATTTCGCTATGGAAGGCATAAACCCCAACTTGTTCGCTAAAGGCTATGTGATCCCCATAGTGGGTGGAGGTGCCTCGAATAGTAGTGTGAGGGTGAGGAAGCTATGAGGCTCGCGTTTGTCTGGGATTCCCGTAGATGTATAGGGTGTATGGCCTGCGTTATAGCGTGCGCCTCAGCAAACCACCCTGAGCTCTTAAGAGAGGCTAAACCCAACCCACAATGGAACTGGCTAGGTGGCAACATAAGGGTTGTCGTTAGAGATGTTGGTGGCAGGCCTGTCTTAAGGCTCGTATCATGCCAGCACTGCGATAACCCGCCCTGCGTCCATGCTTGCCCCACGGGAGCCAGCTATATAGATGAGCGAACCGGGTTCGTGAGGCTTGATCCTAGCAAGTGCGTAGGGTGTAAGGCGTGCGTAGTAGCATGCCCCTATGGAGCTAGATGGTTACATCCGGTAACCATGCTGCCTGAGAAATGCCCCGGCCCATTCTGCTCTGAGATTAAGAAGGCGGTGTGTGCTGAAGTGTGCCCGGCAGGGGCTAGGCTGGTTGGAGACCTTGACGATCCCGAGTCGCCGGTAAACGAAGTTTTAAGAAAATATAAGACAGAGAGGATGCTAGAGCATCTAGGCACGGAGCCTAAATGGTTTATAATCACGGGGTGACCCTGCATGGGAGGAGTTACTGGGGCTCCTGGAAGACTGACCGCTTTCATAGTTTCACTAATTTTAGTGATCATAGGTTTAGCTGTGATAGTCTACGGTTTTACTAGAAAGGAAGTGCACGTTATAAGCTGGGGGCTGTTAGTGCCTGCTTACACATTTTTCGCCCTCATATCCGGGAGTGCGATCATACTCGAAGGGGCCCACACCGTACTCGGCTATAAGGGGCCCAGAGGAGAGCTGGCCAGGATAGTCAAGATAGGCTTATGGTTCTCTATAGCAACAGCGGTGTGTGCATGGCTCCTAATAGCGGCAGAGACAACTAAGCCTTGGATCTTCTGGAGGATATTCACAGACTTTAATGTGACCTCCAGAATAGCCTGGATGGTCCTACTATATGCCATATACGCTGTGATAGTAATCATACAGTTGATAGTTGTTATAAGAGCTGCTAGTGGAAGCTTAGAGAAGGTGGAGCTCGCTCTGGCATTTCTAGGGATAATAGTTGCCGTAGCACTATACAGTAACCTAGCCCAGGTCTATGGCACTATAGCAGCAATACCAGCTTGGTACGGGCCGCACCTAGCAGCATATTTCATAGTGGGCGTAGTCCTTCTAGGGGCTGCCGGCCAAACGCTCTTCATCATGCCCTATGCCTGGAGGGACGAGGAGCTTAAAGGGTTCCTCACTCAATTCTATGGTCGAATAATGATTCTAGGAGTACTCATACTAGCGTTCTTAACGGTATGGAACGTTATAACAGCGTGGTACAATCCTGGAGTGTGGGCAGTCTATAGTGAGATAGTTGCTGGCGCGTATTCAGCATGGTTCTGGATAATAGTAGTATTGATAGGCATAATAGCAGTCCTAGTGTTAGCCTTATACGCCACATTCAAGAGGAACGCCCCAGCTCTAATACTAGCGGCAATTTTAACGTTAATAGCCGGCTTTGTAAACCTCAGCTTACTCATAATAGTATCACAGACGAAGGTACCTGAGGTCTTAGGAGGACTCTACAGGCTGGCAGCCTTCCATATAACATCATGGGAAGCTATAATAATAGTTGGAGCCATCATACTATGGCCGTCACTGTACGTTCTCGGCCAAACACTATTACCATTACTACCCGGAGAGAAGCCAAAGAGACTTTTCATATTCAAATAATAAATTAAGGAAACATTTCCCTCCAAACTTTTCTTTTTTCCTTCGCTTTCCCCTTTATCCTGAAATATTAAGTATAAGCTTTAGTTTTACATGTAAAAACTAAACATTAAAAGGTGAGAGGGAATCTGTTAATATATTATTTTATTCCTAGCCTTGGGTATATTTCTGTATCTATTCTCCTCCTGGCTTCCTTATATATTTCGTCGTAAAAGTTTCTTCCTTTTGAGTCTATGACTACTGTTAGGGGTCCCAAGTTTTCTACTTCCAGTATCCACATCGCGTCTGGCATTCCAAGGTCTAGCCAGTGTACGCCTACTACTCTCTTAACTTGGGACGCTTGTAGTGCTGCTGCTCCCCCGGGGTATACTGTGTATACAGCCCCGTGTTTCTTGCAGGCTTCAGCAGTCTTAGGTCCCATGCCTCCTTTTCCTATGACCATTCTCAGCCCTGTCTTCTCTATCATCTCATACTCATATACCTCCATTCTAGTGCTCGTTGTCGGCCCTATTACGACGACTTCCCACTCTTCGTTAACCTTCTTTACTACTGGGCCTGCATGGTATAGTACTAGGTCTTTCAAGTCTACTGGGAGTTTCTCTCCTTTAGCTAGAATTTCCAGAGCCCTTCTGTGGCCTGCGTCTCTCAAGGTTACGACTGTACCTGTAATGTATACGATGTCGCCTATGTCGAGCTTCCTCACATCCTCTTCTGATAGGGGGGTCTTAAGACTATATTCTGCCACGTTAAGCCACCTCCTTGTTTAAGTGTGGATGCGTTAAATATTCAATTCTACCGTCAGGATATATTCTCATGGAGGCTCTCCTGGCAGCCCAACAGTTTATAACTACAGCAACGCTCAAAGTGGCGGGATGCCTGGGAGCATAGTCCACGTGAACATCTAAGGCAGTAACTTTACCCCCCATGCCGTGGGCTCCATAGCCTATTTCGTTTATGGCTTTTAAGAGTTCTTCCTCGAACTTTGCAACTTCAGGAGCATCATGCCTCCGACCTATAGGCCTTAAAAGCCCTTTATAGGCGAGTTTCATAGCTGTGCTCACGTTTGGCCCTATACCTACACTGACTACTATCGGGGGGCAGGGCTGCGGCCCGGCCTCGTATACGGCTTCGATAACATATTTCATAACACCTTTAAGCCCCTCAGCTGGTATGAGGTTCTTAGCCCTCCCAATAACCTCGCTGCCTCCACCTTTAAGTAGAACAGTGACCTCAGCAGTGTCGCTGCCTTCAACGAGGTCCCAGTCTATCCAGGGCATGTAACGCCCAGTATTATCCCCGGGGTTCTTACCTGTAAAAACATCTATAGTGTTAGGCCTCAAAGGAACCCTTCTAGTAGCCTCTACAGTAGCCTTTTTAAGAATAGAAGGTAGGAGGCCAGCAAAGGGAAACCTATCCCCAACAGCGACATGAAACATTACAACACCAGTATCCTGGCATATAGGTAGCCCCTTCTCCTTAGCAACCCTCACATTATCCAGCATAGCCCTGAGAAAACTCCTAGTACCAGGGCTATCCTCAACCTCGTAAGCCCTCAGAAGAGCCTCCTCAACATCCCCAGGAAGCCATATTGCGGCAGCCTCTATAAGCTTCACGGTAGCCTCAAAAAACTTCTTCTCCACGTCCGTGGCATTCACGCAGACACACCAAATCTATATTTAAACAAATCTAAACTTTAAAAACTTTATAAATAAACCCCTAAAGACCCTCACCCTCAACTTTAGCTCCAGCTAAACGAGGAGTTTAAACTTCCCAAGGCCACTTCTCGGAAGCCGCTAGAGCTAATGCTATGAAAGTTCCACCTAGCAGATGATCTAAATTATACCCTCTACTTCTTAAACTCCTGTCTATTTTTAGGACTTCAACCATACTGGTACCTTCTAGTTTCTCCAGCTCTCTTAATCCTTTCTCGACAGCTATAGCGGCGAAGGATTTTGCGACAGCCAGCGTCATACTCTTCTCTACGGCCGCTATCTTGGAGTACTCTAGTAGCTTGTCGAGCTTCTTAGTGTTTATCCAGAACCCTGTATCTATTTCCCCCAGGATCTCGTAGAGGTCTCCTAGGGTTAAGGCTTCTAATTTAACCCTAGCCTTGGTCACTCCCATCACATCTAGGCGGCTCAAGTGCTCGGTGCTGGAAATAGCCTCGAGCCCCTCTAATAGTTTTAAAGTGTCTTCTGGGGAGCCCCTATATAGTATTAGGTTCATAGAACCCCTAAGGGCCCCCCTGAGCCCTGCGCCTTGCTTGTCGGCAAACCCTTTCAGTGTTGATAGTGTTAGGGCGGCCGCTGCGAGCCCCGGTAAGGGTTTTAAACCGGTTTTCCTGTAAGCATCTCTTAGAGCTTCCGAGACGAGCTCTCCTAAACCGATCTTCTGGATAATAATCCTACCGTCAGCTAGAAGTTTCCCCCTATAGTAGGCCTCGTCAACGTAATCTAGGATTATGAGGGACTCTACAAGCCTTTTTTCAAACTCGAAACCTAGCGTGAGCCTTGTTAAGGCTCCGGGTTTCACGGGAGCCGATAAAGTTACTATTAGCGAGGCTTTGAGAGGCATGGTTTCCCGCAAACTGTTGACCCCCAGATTTTAAGGGTTGGAGCTAATAATTTAACTGGGATTCCAAGTGTATAGGGTTGCTTTAAAAGCTCTAACTCCAGAGCCTCAGTTAACATCTACAGTGTTGAGGGCTCTGGCCGCGTCTTTTAAGTCTTCAGGCTGCACTTTGATAGAGAAGCCTTCTTGGATCCTCGCAAGCTGTGGGGATAGTGTTCTAGTTAAGGCTTTCATGTACATGGCTCCTGCACCCAGGGAGATATTGGCTGGTATTGAGAGCTCCGTTATCATAGTTATCGATAGCCCCGAGGCTTCAAATGCTGTTAAAGCTGCGAGTATAGTAATGGGGGCCCTTGAGGGTGTTGGTGTGGGCGTTGTTATGGAGCAAGCTTAATAATAGTATATGTAAGCATACCTAGCCATGGCGAGTTTCCTCCTATCAACGAGCAAGCCAGCTAATAGTAGCCCCGCGATAAAACCGCCTATGTGAGCCCAGAAAGCTACGCCCACACTCACCCCCGCCGCTGCAACCACTAGCCCCATTAAGAGCTGGTAGAGGAACCAGAAGCCTATGTATACTATAGCTGGGAGGCTTAGAAACATGGGGATCCAACCCCAGAAGGCGACGACACGCACCCTACCCCAGGGGAACAGCGCTATGTAAGCCCCTAAAACTCCAGAGATCGCCCCGGAGGCTCCCACAGCTGGTATTAGGAGGGAGCTGGGATCGAATAATAGCGCGTAGAGAGTGTGGATCAAGGAGGCTGTTAGGCCGGTGAATATGTAGAATACAGCATACCTAAGCCTCCCCATAACCACCTCGACGTTATCCCCGAAAATATATAGGAATAGCATGTTACCGAGCAAGTGGGCCAGGCTACCGTGGAGGAACATAGAGGTTATAAGAGTGTGAAGCCTCTCCCCGCTCAGAAAATACGCTGGTATGAAGCCGAGAGCCCATATAACTTCGTAGAAACTCCTAGCCCCCGGGGCTAGCATCCATGGTGTTAAAACGCTTATAAAGAAGAGCACTATGTTCAACACTATGAATGTTAAATTAACTAGAGGCGGGCCTCCAAACCTAGGACTCTCATCCCCTATAGGTATGCCCATGGTAAACTAAACACCCGAACTCTATATAAATTAAGAGATTTAAAGCCTTAAAACCCCAACACGATATGTAAGGGTGTGCGGCATTACATCTAGCCTAGACCGCGGCGTTGACAAGGTTAAAGCATTCATAGAGCTTACTAAGCCCAAGCAGACAGCTCTCCTACTCCTCACCATGTACGGGTCTTACCTAGTGGCTGGAGGCCCCCTAGACCCCCTACTCCTAGCTAAACTGACAATAATGGGGGTAGCCTCGTTAGGTGGAGTGACAGCCCTCAACATGTACCTTGACAGTGACGTGGACGCTCTCATGAAGAGGACTAGTAGGAGACCAATACCCTCAGGGAGGCTGACCGCTATGGAAGCCCTAACAGGAATAGCCATAATGCTTATAGTAGGTGTTACTGTAGCAGCCTCTATAAACGTCTACGTCCTCTTCGCAGTCCTAGCTGGCTTATACTTTGACATTATAGGCTATACAGAGCTCACTAAGAGGTTCACACCCCTCAACATATTCTTAGGCAGCATAGCCGGGGCCATGCCCGCTCTCGGGGGCTGGGCTGCAGGATCAGGCTCTATAGGCTTGCCTGGCATTATGTTAGCTGGCATAGTCTTCGCCTGGCAGCCTCTACATGTTTGGTTTCTAGCTTATTTCCTGGAGGATGATTATAGGAGAGTTGGGGTTCCTATGGCCCCCTTTGATTACAGTCCCCGAGTATTTTCCCTTATGGTCTCCTTTTCCCTTATCTTCATGGCTTTCTTTGTCCTAGCCTTTGTATACTTAACAAGGTATGGCCATGTTAGTGCTGCCATCTCTATCATGTTGATAGCTCTAGCTATACGTAGGGTTTTCTCTTTCGCCTATTCGCCCTCTAGAAGGGAGGCTATCAAGATATTCAAGTTTGCAACGCCCGTCCTAGCCATAGTCTACATCCTACTCCCCATAGAGTTTCTCGTGAAAGTCCATGTTGGAATCCCTCTAGGCTAGGTGGCCTAAAATGTATGGGTGTCAAGGGTATAAAGCTGCCGGGTGTCTGAGCATAGCTGTGTCGGGTCTCCTAGCTTTATCTTCACTATTACACGTTGAAGGCAAAATTTCCATCCTAGCTCTCTCGCTCATAGCTATATCAATGCCGGCCCCCCTGATACTCTCAAGCCCCCTCACAGGCTTGCTTACAGTTTTAATAGTCCTAGTAGCCCTCGCTTTGAACGTTCTAGGATTTACCCCCGCCGTAAACCTATTAGCCCTCTTACCAGCCCTAGCGGAGTCAGCTAAATCCAGGCGCCTCGAACCCTTAATCGCGGGTTTAGGCCTCGTCCTAGCCCTCACATATCTAGGGTTTAAGGAGCCCCTAATCCTTTCAGCCCACATGATAACGTATGCCCTGCTAGCTTCCATGCTAACTAGGAGAATACACTCTCTAGTCTTATCCCTGGGAGCTCTAACCCCCATATTAGGGGGGGCTTTCGCAGCTTTAGCATCAGCTATTCTAGTAGCGTCTCTAGCCATAGCCGCTGGAGGCCTAATAGAGAGGGTTGGATGCCCCTTTAGGAGCGATGCAAGGCTAGCTTATGTAGGAGCTCTTACTGCAAGCGTGGCTATAGTAATCATTATGCTGGCTGATTACTCCACTATATTCCACGGATACTGGCTCTTAGGATTCCTCCTAGTCGTGTCAGGCCTCCTAGTCCCCACAGGTACGCGGGCCAACATCACGCTCCCCCCGAAGTCTCAAGAATTTTCACGTGAAACTTCCTCTTAGGAGTTTCCATTATCCTGAGGTCTCCACTGTTAAACCTAGGGGTTAAAGTCTCGAGCTCTTCAGCTTTCCTAGTGTAGAGGTAGAAGGGTCTCCTCATAGTGTTAGCTTCTAGTAGAGCCTCCATAACCCTCATTACAGCTTCACCTCTACTCTTAGCCCCCCTAATAGCTTTAACTATGTTTACCCTCTCACCTCTCCAGTTTATGCATGGGCTTAGGTTGCCTGAAGAGTCGAGTCTCAGCCTGTTGCACCCAGAACAGAATACTGGGTTCCCGTAGGGTTTCACAACTTCTATAATAGCGCCATTAGGGAGTTCGTATATAGGCCTCCTATGGAGGCTCCTCAACTTCACCTTAGCCCCCATAGCTTTAAACTTCTCCTCGACAACAGCCAGCGGGAACCTGTGGCTTTCGAGGAGCCTAGCGCCTAAACCAACAGGGATAAGCTCTATTAACTGTAAGATAGCGCCAATACTCCTAGCGAACTCCGCTAACTCCAGGATCTCGTCGTCATTAACACCTTTAAGTATGAGAGTGTTAACTTTAACCTTAAGTCCCGATTCCACAGCAGCCTTAACACCTCTAATACCCCTCTCAAGACCGTCAACCCCCGTTATGAACTTATACCTATCTCTCCTAAGGCTGTGAATAGAGACATTAACCCTCTTAAGGCCCGCATCGGCAAGCTGGCGGGCATAAACATCGAGGAGGAACCCGTTAGTAGTCATAGATATATCGGAAGCTGGAGCTGACGAGCCTATAGACCCCACAATGTCAACAATATCCCTCCTAACTAGGGGCTCGCCCCCAGTAATCTTAAAACCAGATATGCCAAGCTTGTAGGCAGCTTCAGCAATAACACCATAATCCTCAGGCGATAAAAGAGGGGGCTTCAAACCCGGCCTCAAAGGAGCCCCGAGAGGGTCGCCCTCTAAATGACAGAAGAAACACCTATAATTACACTCTGCAGTAACCAGTACTCTAAGGCTTTCAAGAGGCCTGCCATAAGCATCTTTCACTATGGCCTGCAAAGCTGATACACTCTACCGGGTTACTGGTGCACCATTAGAGTATAAATATTTTAATTATAAACAACAGCTCAAGCTTCACACCGGGCGGGGCTTGCTCCGCAACCCTAATTAGTTAACGCCAGAGCAGAAAGCACTTTAGAAGCAGGCTTCGAGGTCTGCGAGGGCCCCTATATGCCTTTTAGCCCGCTCCCCAACCTTGTATATGATTATGTTGCCGCCGAGGAGCCCCGTTACAGGATCTCCTATGAGTATGCCGGCATCAGCTAGGGCCATTTCAAGCCCTAGCTCTTCAAGGTTAACAGTCGAGGCTACCCTAAACGTTAATATGTTGAGCTTCTTGATTATTAAACTCTCTATTTTAAGATATCTCTCCAAAGCCCCCGCATACTTTCTATAAGTGTAGTTTAGGATTTCAACCCCGTGGAAAACAGCTATATCAGGGCTCTCAGAGCTTAGGAACCCCGTCTCGACGCTAAAGAAAGCTTCAGGGCTTAGCTCTGCAGGGTTTAAAGCTAGCACGTTAAACATTCTAGGTAAGTCTGGCTGGCCGAGTTTTTCCGATATCTTCTCTATGGATTCTCTAATTTCGTCCTCCAAACTCTTATACGTTATTATAGATATTCTAGCGTTATTCCTTAAACCTACTTCTGAGATCCATGTGAGTACACTGTCTAGGGACAACCTGTAGGGCGCGCCAGCTAGCAAGACTAAGTCTCCAGAGTATACTTCTCCAAGGACATTTTCTAAGGCCTTACACGCTAGTTTGAAGGGCTTCCTCGACCTCCATGGAGCTCTGAGGCTCTCAGGCTTTGGAGGCGCTAAGACTACTACGCCCCCGGGAGCTTTTATAGTGAAGGGGACCTCAGCTAACTCCAGAGGAGCCCCTCTAAGTTTCCTAATCTCCATTTTCCTTGAGAGTAGCCCGTGCTCAGACTCGTGCTTCAATATTATTATGCCGTCAGCTACAAACTCCACATCGCCAGTGTTCTCTATAGTCATTTTACCTAGGGGTATCTCAGCTATCAGGACTATGATTCCCTTAATGTCAAACGCTATGTTATAGAAGTAGTTTTGTATCATAGCCCTCCTCCGAGCATCGTTCGCTATAACCTTAGCTATGGGAGTTATACTGTCTATAACGATAAGCTGTGGTTTAAACTCGAGTATTAAACTATTGAGAGCCTCAAGGAAACTGTCTAAAGCCTCCTCGCTACTAATTAGAGGTAGCCTAGCGAACCTGAAGTGATCTGAAACTATTAAAGGCTCAAAGTTGAAGCCGAACGTCCTCATGAACTTCAAGAACTTCTCCTCGTTCTCCTGAGTGCTCACCATTAGGCATTTCCTACCTTTAATAGCGTTGCTATAACATACCTGGGCTGCTAACGTGGTCTTACCAGACCCTGGATGGCCCGCTATAGCGAGCAGAGTCCCCGGAACTAGGATCTTGGGATAGTATTCGTCTAAACCTTCAACTCCGAAATCGAAAGCAACCTCCGCATACTTAGCGCCGTCCAACACTCTATACCCACTTTAAAGCTATGATAGCCCCAGAAATATATATTTTTAGTTAAATGAGCATCTTAGTTAGGCAGGTTTCCCTCTTTAGACTAATGTTTTTAAATGTATGTCAACCACTATGTAATCTGGTAGTTAGGTTTGACCGTTAGGCTCGACATTCTGAAAAAGCCTCATGTTAGAGAGGCTAGGCTTTGGAGGCCTGTTGAAAGTAGGGGTGGGTGGGTTGAATGCTACTTATGCCATAGGCGTTGCTTGATAGCTCCAGGTAAGTATGGGGTTTGCGGTGTTAAGCTTAATGTTGACGGGAAACTCTACACTCTAGTTTACGGTCTCTTAACAGCTGTCAACATAGACCCTATAGAGAAGAAGCCTCTAATGCACTTCTACCCGGCTAGTAGTGTTCTAAGCATAGCTACTGTGGGTTGCAACTTCTTCTGCAGGTTCTGCCAAAACTGGGAGATAAGCCAGAGTAGGCTTGAGAAGGGGCTTGCAGGAGTCCACTTCACTAGCGAAAGGATTGTCGATCTCGCTATAGCTTACGATGCTCAAGGGATAACATACACTTACAACGAGCCCACAATATTCTACGAGTTCCTAGAGGATACAGCTAAACTAGCCCATAAGAAAGGCTTATTCAACACCATGGTAACAAACGGCTACATGACCCCGGAAGCTGTAGACCAGCTAGGCAGCCTCATGGACGCCGCCACTGTAGACTTTAAAGGCGGGGGCAGCAGGGAGTTCTACGATAAAATCATGAACGTGAGAGACCCTGAGCCCATATATGAGACACTAATAGCAATGAGGGATAAAGGCTGGTGGATAGAAATAACAAACCTAGTAGTCCCTAAGTACGGGGATGACGAAGGACATATAAAGAAAATGGCCAAGTGGATACTGGAAAACCTAGGCCCCGAAACACCCTTCCACCTCCTAAGATTCCACCCAGACTATAAACTAACAGACGTCCCCTGGACCCCAATAGCCACACTAGAGAAACTAGCCAAAACAGCCATGAAAGAAGGGCTAAAACACGTATACATAGGTAACGTCCCAGGACACCCGTTAGAACACACATACTGTCCAAACTGCGGCTATAAACTCATAGAAAGATACGGGTTCACAATAACAGACTACAAGATAACCAAAGAAGGTAAATGCCCCAAATGCGGCCACAAGATAAACATAAAAGGCCATTACATTGGAAAATCAACAGGATACCCTATCCCTATATACTGGTAGCTCGAAAACAATACTCGTAGGCTAGATAAAAATTAATTAGGTCGAACTGCAATAACCTTGAGCGGGTTTGGGCCCGTAGCTCAGCCAGGATAGAGCGCCGGCCTCCTAAGCCGGCGGTCGGGGGTTCAAATCCCCCCGGGCCCGCCACACGACTTTCAGGGCTCCTAACAGTTTTATGGGGAATTTAAATCTATCTAATTAAAATATTTAAGGTGCACCATGAACTTCTATGTTGGTGCTCCCTATTGGCTGAAGCTTATAGAAGGCTAGCTGAGCCCTATAAGGTTCTTCTAGCTTTAGCCTTCTTAGGGCTTCTAGTATTTCTCTCTACAGCTTTATTGTGGGGTTCGCAGCACGAGTATGTTACTGTGGGTTCCGTGATAATCTTATATAACTTGGGTGTTAGCCAGGACTTGATGGAAGGGTTTAAGAGCTTCTCTAACGTGGACATTCGATTTGTTGTTAGAGGCACCGGGGACCTTATGAGGCTCCTATCGGACGGCTCTATATGTGTCGCCTTTACAGCCTCTCCCTATCTAGAGTCTCTGTATATGTCTAGGGACGCTATAGAGTGGCACGGTATATTCGCCTACAGCTATTTCATCGTAGCGGGGCCACCTGGAGACCCAGCTAATGTTAGTGGGGCTCGAAGCCTCGCAGAGGTTTTCGAGAGGATCTACAGGGCTGGGGAGAGGGGCGAGGCTAAGTTTGTCAGCCGAGGAGACCTTTCAGCCACACATGTCAGAGAAGTGTTAGTGTGGAATTTTACAGGCCTTAATCCAGAAGGTAAACAGTGGTATGTGAGAACTGCCCAGGGGCCCGTTCAGACAGCCCTAGTAGCAGACAATATGGAAGCTTACCTGTTAATGGATGAAGGTACTTATATAGCCTTGAAATCTCAGGGTAAAATCAGGGATCTTAAAATGCTTTACACAAACAAAAGCGACCCCCTAAACTTATACGTAGCTTCAATAGTTTCCTCTAAAAACGATGCCTGTAAAGGCCTTAGAACTTTCATCCTGGAGCTCCGAGATTACATCATGGGACCCGGCCAGGCTGTAATAGAAGAGAAATACTCACCTCAGGGCCTCCTCCACCCGGCCAAGGGCAGGGAGGAGGAATTAAGGAAAGCTTGGGAGTCTCTGTCAAAGATCGGCGGGTGACGTGAGAGTGCCCGAACCTCTACACGCTATAATCTTCAGAAGCATATATATTTCGTCTATAGCAGCTCTCCTAGCCTTTATAGTCGGACTGTTTATTGTCGTTTTCCTTTTGAAAGCCCCGGCGAGAGTTTCACGTAATGCCCTTGGGGTTTTTGAGGGTCTAGTGGGTATTCCACCTATTGTAGTTGGTGTTTTCATGTACATGCTCTTATACCCTGGCGGTCCTCTCGGCCCTTTAAGGCTTCTCTACACGCCGACCGCGATAATAATAGGTGAGTTTCTAGTTGCTCTACCCCTAGCTGTCGTCTTCATGCACCGTCCTCTTGAAAGCTTGTGGCGTGACTTGACGGAGCTTGTAGAGTCTCTGGGGGCCCCTAAGTCTAAGGCTGTCCCTCTCGTTTTGAGAGAGTCGCCTCCAATACTGCTCACTGCATACCTCGTATCGTTTTCTAGGGCTATAGGGGAGCTTGGTGTTGCCTTAATAGTTGGGGGTGGCATTGAGGGCGTTACGAACGTTATGACGACCGCTATAGCTCTCGAGACTTCACTAGGAAACTATGAGGTAGCCTTAAAGCTTGGGATAATACTAGTATTAATAGCTGTGAGCCTAATACTTGTCTTAAGGCTTGCGGGGGCTAGAATAGTTGAGGCCGCCTAGCCCGGGGTTGACTAACTCCATGAATGTAAAGCTGGAAGACGTCTGGTATACTTATGATGGTGTTAGCTACGCCCTGAGCTCCGTGAACATGGAGCTTAACGGTAACGGCCTATACCTAGTAATAGGGCCTAATGGCTCCGGGAAGACTACCCTGCTGAAGGTGCTAGCCCTCCTCTTAAAACCTTCAAAAGGTAAAATTCTAGTTAACGGTGTAAACCCCTGGGACCGGGGGCCGACGGATTCTATAAGGAACAGTATAAGTTACGTTCACGATAAACCTTTAATAGTTAAAGGAGACGCCGACTACAACATAACCCTAGGCTTAAGACTCAAAAACTTAGAAGTAGACGCCGACTCTATAGACTACTATATTGAGAGATACGGTCTCTCAGAGTTTAGGAAGCGCGACGTCAGGTCTCTAAGCGCTGGGTATAAAAGGATAGTCTCAATATTAAGAGCTTTAATACTAAAGCCGAAAATAATAATGCTAGACGAGCCTTTCAACCACCTAGACCAGAAGAAAGTAGAGCTCCTAATAGAAGACCTGAGAGAGTTATCTCACAGCAGCACCATAGTAATGTCAACACACTACATTTACACTGAAATCTTGAAGCATATAAAGGAAAGATATGAAATAATAGCCGGAAAGGTAAGGAAAGTTTAAAATCTAAACTAAATTTAAGGCTCCCCCGCCAAGGCGCCCCCTTGGATAAATCTAGGTTGCAAGGTGAGAAGCCTATGTGGGAAACAAAAATCCCCCCATGGCTCTACTCTAGAATCTTCGTAAGCTGGAAGCGAGTTAATAGAGAGGTCGAGGTGCTTGAAAAAGTTTTCAAGAAGTTTGGGGCTAAACGCCTTATAGAGCTAGGTTGCGGCGTCGGAAGGCAAGGGTATCTCATGTATAAGAAGGGGTTCGAAATACTTTTAACAGATGTAGCAGATTGGAGGTTTGGTGTTGCTAGAAATCTCCCCTTCAGAAAGTATGACGTGCTGAGGGGGGGTGATATAGGGGTTTTCGATGGGGGCTACGCTCTGGGGCTCATGATAATATTCACCTACAGGGACATGGTGAAAGCTTTGAAGAACGTTAAAAAACTAATAGTTGAAGGAGGCCCCTTCGTCTTCGACTACAACTTCACTACATATAATGAACCCAGAGAGGTAAACGTTAAGGTAAGAGGTAGAAACTATAGAGCCCTACTAAAGAGGGAGACTGTGGAACCCATAGTGGGGGGAGTACTCTACAAGTATAGGATAGAAGTTGTAGACGATGAAGGCAACATAGTAGGAGTGGAGGATACAGCATACCCTGTCTACAATAAAGAGGTTATAATGAGCGCTATAAGAGAATCTGGCTGGAAAATAGAAACCATAATCTGGGCTAAATGGGACCCCATAAAATACCTTTACACGCTATCGAAACATGAGGCTGACAGCGCGTTCATAGTCCTCAAGAACCTTGTAGAATAGTGTATACACGCAGCCCTAGCTCTACCACTGTCTCCATTTAACTTAGTTATAAGACAGGGAGCCGGGCTGCGCCCATCACACCTATATTTGGGAGTCTATGGGGCCGTGGAACTCTGTTTTAAGTTAATTAAACCATTAGAGTCTAGATAAATTTCATTACAGCCCCGCCCTGGGCCCAGTATTTTTTCATGTCGACTATGTCCTCGCCTCTAGTCCCGTAATAGTTTTTGATGGCGCTGGCCAGTTCTGATGCGAGCTTATGGTTTAATACTAATGGTATTGTAAGGTCTGCGGCTACCCTCCTCACTCTATAATCTCTTTCTGGCGCGTATCCTGTGGTCATTACTAGGCCTATCTCTCCTTTTACCATCATCTTTATAGCTTCTTCTTCCCCTACAGTTTCGAGACTCCCCGTTTCCATCCTTTCTAAAGTGATAACCTTATGTTCTATGTCTAAGAGTATTCTGGCTGCCTCCTCTAGTTCTGGGAATCTCCTCTCCACCGGATTATATATTAATATGGCTTCCCCTTTACGAGGTAGTTTGTTGCCCGAAGCGCTCAGCCAACTGAATATGAGCGCCCTCTCATAGTGTTTGTTGAGGGCCGCTACTTCCCCCACACTCCTCATCTCGGGACCTAAGTGTGGGTAGGCGCCTCTAAGCCTTGCCCAAGAGAATTGAGGTGTTTTAACGCCAAACCATGAGGGTAGTAGGAGGTTAAATCCTTCATTTAAGTTTTCTATCCCCCCTTTAAGTGATGCTTCAACTGAAGCTCTCATCAAATTGTAGCCTGTAGTTTTACTTGTGAAGGGCATGGACCTGCTAGCTCTAAGGTTCAGCTCTATCACATATATAGAGCCGTTCTTGTAGAGCATTTGGAGGTTGAAGGGGCCCTTTATGTTTAAAGCCTCGTTAAGAGCCGCAGCTATCCTACAGGATTCCCTAATAGCTTCCTGGCTTAACCTCCTAGGTGGGAGCACCATTGTAGAGTCCCCGCTGTGAACCCCGGCGGGCTCAACATGCTCTATAACAGCTCCGACAACACTCTTTCCATCACCCACAGCGTCTATCTCGAACTCGCCAGCATCTTCGAAGAATTTGGAGACAACCACCGGGTATTTGGGGGATATTTTAGCCGCCTTGTTAACATACTCTAAGAGCTCCCCCCCACTCCAAGCTATTTTCATGGAGGAGCCGCTTAGAACATAGCTCGGCCTAACTAAAACCGGGTATCCTATGCTCTCAGCGAAATTCAAGGCATCCCTCAAGTTTGAAACCTCAGACCAGGGAGGCTGCCTTATGCCGAGCTCCTCGAGGAGCTTACTGAATAGAGCCCTATTCTCCGCCCTGTGGACGCTAAAGCCCGGGGTACCCAGTAGTTTAACCCCCCTCTTCTCAAGCTCCCACGCTATATTATTGGCGATTTGCCCCCCCAGGAAGGCTATTATGCCCAGCGGCTTCTCTAAATTATAAATGTCTATGACCCTCTCAACACTTATCTCCTCGAAATACAGCTTCTCGTTAACATCCCAATCCGTAGACACAGTCTCAGGGTTATAGTTGACTAATACAACCTCGTAGCCTAAAGCTCTAGCTTCATCAGAGAAGATCACAGTACTCCAGTCAAACTCGACGCTAACCCCAATCCTGAAACCTCCAGCCCCCAACACCATGATCTTAGGCTTCGAGCCCCTAAAATCCACATCATGCTCCCAACCGTTGTAGGTGACGTAGAGATAGTTTGTTTGAGCCGGCCACTCAGCAGCTAAAGTGTCCACTTGTTTTACAACCGGGTTAATGCCCAGTTTCCCCCTAAGTCTCCTAATTTCATCGACTTCCAACGTTAGCGCTCTAGCTATCTGCTCGTCGCTAAACCCTAGCCTCTTAGATTCAGCTATAGCGGGTAGGAGCTCCTCTAAACTAGAGCCCTTCATGTTTCTAAGGTTCTCATAGAACAAGACGGCATCCTTAATCTGGAGTAGGAAGTACTTGTCTATGCCTGTGTATGCATAGACTTCTTCAACGCTAACCCCGAGCTTGAAAGCTTTAGCAACCCATATAGGCCAGTAGGGCTCCCTATCCTTAAGCTTCTTTATGACATATTCTTTAGTTAAATCTATGCTTTCATATGCAGGGCCGCCTGTGAGGCCGGGCTCGCCTATGTCGAGCATTCTTATAGCCTTCTGTAGGGCTTCAAGGAAATTCCTCCCTATAGCCATAACCTCCCCCACACTCTTCATCTCCGTCCCTATACTCCTCTCTACATAGTCGAACTTGTCGAGATCCCATCTTGGAATTTTAACTACTACATAGTCTAAGCTGGGCTCGAAGCTAGCCTTAGTCTTCCCAGTTACTCTATTCACAATCTCGTGCAGCTTGTAGCCTAAAGCTAGTTTAGCAGCTATGTAGGCTAGGGGGTACCCGGTAGCTTTACTAGCAAGGGCGCTGCTCCTAGACATTCTAGGATTAGTCTCTATCACATAAGCCTCTTCGCTGTTAGACGGGTTCAAAGCTACTTGAACATTCCCCTCCCCCACGAGCATTATAGCCCTCTCCACGTCTATCGAAAGGTTTCTGGTAAGCTGGTACTCATAGTCTGTTAAAGTCTGGCATGGGGCTACAACTATAGACTCTCCAGTGTGCACCCCCATAGGGTCTATGTTCTCCATGCACGCCACCGCCGCAACATTATCCATAGAGTCCCTCACAACCTCAAACTCAACCTCTTTCCAATTGTGAAGATACTTTTCAACTAGAACCTCCCCGATCTCAGACTGGGCTATGGCTGTCCTGAACCTCCTTACAAGCTGATCCCTACTCCAAGCCATGAAACTCCCGGCGCCCCCAAGGTTGAAGCTCACCCTAACCATCACCGGGTATCCTATGACTTCAGAGGCTTCCAGAGCCTCCTCTAAGCTTGAGACAGCGATACTTGGAGGTATGGGTATCCCGTGAGCTCGCATCGTCTCTCTAAACAGAGACCTTGAAAGGGCCCTTCTAACCCCTTCGATAGGGGTTCCCATAACTTTAACTCCATACTTGTCTAGAACCCCCTCATCATAAAGTTTTACGCCTAAACTTAGAGCTGTTTGCCCCCCAAAACCTATCATTATACCGTCTGGCCTTTCAACTTCTATAACTCCAGCTATATACTCATGCTTTAAAGGTAGCAGGTAGACTTTATCGGCGAACTTATAGCTTGTCTGTATTGTCGCTATGTTAGGGTTCACCAGTATAGCTTCTAAGCCCTCTTCTTTCAAAGCTTTTAGGGCTTGGCCCCCACTATAATCGAACTCCGCGGCCTCAGCTATCTTTATAGCCCCAGAGCCTATCATAAGGACTTTTCTAGGGGTTTCCATCTCTAAGCACCATTTTCTTGTAAAGCTTGAATATCCATGTGGTGTCGTGAGGCCCGGGACCCCCCTCCGGGTGGAATTGCGTTAGAATAACCTTGAGTTTCTCGTGCCTCAAACCTTCAAGGGTCCCATCGTCCACGTTTATAAACCAAGGCTTAAGACCTGTACCTTCAAGGCTCTCAACGTCTGTAGCGTAACCGTGGTTCTGGCTTGTTATGTAGCTCTTGCCACTACTAACTTCTAAGACGCCCTTATTAGGGCCTCTGTGACCGTATTTGAGCTTGTAAACTCTAGCCCCTAAGGCTAGAGATGCTAGCTGCATCCCAAGGCATATCCCTAGTACCGGCTTCCCAGAATATATCAACTCCTCCACTGTCTTCACTTGATCCCTCAGCATCTCCGGGTTACCGGGGCCATTGCTGAGTACTATACCATCAAAGCCCTCCAGCAGCTCTACAGGCTTAGACCAGCATGGGAACCTGGCAACTTTAAACTTAAACTTTAAAAGCTCTCTGAGTATGCCGTATTTGAGGCCGCAGTCTAAGACGGCAATCTTAGCCTCAGGCACCCCCTCAGGCTCGTGAACTAAGACTTTCCCGGGCGAGACTTTATCAACGAAGCTCGTATAATGGTATTCTCCACTTTTCAGAAGCTCCTCCCTAAGCCTCTCCCACTCGACTACTTCACTTTCAGGGTATACTGCTAGAACGCTCATAACAACCCCCTCCTCTCTAATTTTCTTAATTATGAACCTCGTGTCAACCCTATACATCCCCGGGATGCCGCTACTATTAAGCCATTCACTGAGCGACGCAACACTAAGATAGTGGTTGTGTGGGGGTAGCTCAGACACTATGAACCCTTCAACGTGAACCCTATCAGACTCGTAGTTAAAAGGCACCCCACAATAGGAATGCTCAGGGTTAGGGACGCCATAACACCCAACCATTGGATGCGCCCATACTAGGATTTGACCGGCATAGCTGGGGTCTGTCAAAGCCTCAGTATAGCCTGTCATACCCGTCGAGAACACTAGCTCTCCAACCCTCACGCCTGGGGAGCCGAAACCACATCCTTCAACGGCAAGGCCGTCAGCCGTTAATAGCCTGGCTCTCAGCCCTGTGTGGCATTTCAAGCTTCTCGTGGGAGTACGTGTCAAGGAACCCACACTCTCCCTTGTCGGGTCTGGCTTATAAGCTTTACTACATATTTTACAATAGTTACTTTTAGAGGGTGCAAGTGCCATGTATTACCTATTAGATTCAATTGTAACCCACCTTAACACCTGCTTTTTTCGAGGAAAGAGTATGTGGATAGCTCGACCTCAAACTCCTCTATGTTTTTAAGGGCCTTTTCTATGTGTGATTTCACATTCTCAGGGCTGGGGGAGCCGGTGACGGGTCTCTTAACAGTATTTTTAGGGTCCAGGCTTATATTGTAAGCTTCCCTGATCTCACTATATAGTTTTTCAGTGTTTTCAGCCTCTTTAACGAGCTTAGCTAGTTCCGCGTGGGCTTCTCTAAAAGGCTTCCCCGCCTCTAAGGCTATAAGTTCAGCTATGTCTGAAGCTAGTAGGGGGTATATTCTAATATCCCTCTCTACGGCTCCAGCATTAACTTCAATATTTTCTATAGCATCCCTAAGCACTTCTAGAGTTTCTATAGCTTCTATTAAAGCCTCTACGACCGGCTTATTAGCCTCCTGGAGATCGAGACTATAACCTGAAGGTAAACCTTTGACTATAGAAGCTATAGATATAAACCTCCCCAAGACACTCCCCGCCTTAGCCCTCACAATCTCCATAGTAACAGGGTTAACCTTATGGGGCATAATACTGCTAGTAGCTAGATGGCTTGCTGGAAGCTTGAAATACCCTATATGTGGTAGGGAGAAGAGTATGAAGTCCCCGGCAACCCTAGAGAGAGATACTAGGAGGCTCGAAACTAAAGCTAAAACATTTAAGGAAAACTCCCTGCCCCCACTAGCATAGAGACAGTTGCTAACAATCCTCCCCCCGAAAAGCTTCGAAGCCATCCTAGCCCTATCCAGGGGCGTCATAACCCCGGCGGCAGGCCCACAACCTAGAGGCGACCTAGCAGTCGTGTCGAGAGTTTTAACAAGGAGCGATGAATAGTCTGACAGCATTTCATCCAGGTATAGGAGGTAGTGAGCTAGAGTAGATAGCTGTGCTGGCTGAGAGTGAGTATATAAAGGTATTAGAACGTTTACGCTCATGGAAGCCCTCGATAAGAGCACCCTCCTAAAACCCGCTATAGATCTCAAGAGCTTCAAGAGGAGCCTTGAAGTTTTAAGTCTCAAGGCCGCAGCTACGTGATCGTTTCTACTCCTACCTAAACCCACATAGCCAGCCTCACCCCCTAATTTCTCCTTAAGATAAATCTCTATGGCCTCGTGAACGTCCTCAGCTTCAATATGGAACAGTTTGCCGGGTTCAGCAATGAGGTTTTCAAGCTCCCTTAGGATCCTGTTAGCGGAGTCTTCCGGGACCGCCCTGAGATCTTTAAGCTCTTCAACATAGGCCTCCATAACCTCTAAGACTTCACATGCTATAAGCTTATCATCCTCCATTGAAGATGTATACTTTAGAGATAAGGGGCTTGCATCTCCCAGGAGCTCCTTCCTATAAAGCATCCTTTAATCCTCCTAAACTTTAAGCTTCTTCCAGTACGCTTTAACCGCTTGGAGGCCATAGAGTTCTATAAACCCTACCGACATACTCTGGTCTAACATTTTCATAAGCTCGCTATCGTAGAGGCTGTAAGGGGAGCTCCTGGCGACTACTGATATTTTACCTTTATACAGTTTAACCCTAACAGTTCCGGAGACTATGCTCTCAACAGAGTCTATGAAAGAGTCGAGAGCCTCCCTCAGGGGCTCAAACCATAAACCCTGATATACGAGTTTAGCCCACTCTCCGTCAACATACCATTTAAAGTCTAGAGTCCTCTTAGTGAGGACGAGCCTCTCAAGATCCCTATGGGCAGTTATTATAGTAGTAGCTGCGGGGACCTCGTAAACCTCCCTACTCTTCAACCCTATAACCCTGTTCTCCATCATATCAACTCTCCCAACCCCGTGCGCCCCAGCCACATGGTTAAGATACGTTATAAGCTCTACAGGACCCATTTTAATACCGTTAACAGCGGTGGGAACCCCCTTCTCAAACTCTATATCAATATAAGCTGGATCCCCCGGAGCATTGGAAGGAGAAACTGTCCAAGTGAAGACTTCCTCAGGGGGCTCTACACTAGGATCATCTAGAACCCCACCCTCTATAGATCTACCCCAAAGATTCTCATCTATACTGTAAATTTTACTTTTAACAGGGATGCCGTGTTTAACAGCATACTCTATCTCCCAGTCCCTACTCAAACCCCAATCTCTCACTGGAGCTATTACCTTAAGATGTGGGGCCAAAGCCTTTATAGCTAGGTCAAACCTTATCTGATCATTACCCTTACCTGTACATCCGTGCGCTACAGCGTCGGCATCCTCCTTTAAAGCTACTTCAACAACTTTACTAGCTATGAGGGGCCTTGCTAAAGCTGTGGAGAGAGGGTATTCTCCGTCATAGAGGGCGTTAGCTTTAACAGCTTTATAGACGTAGTTATTAGCAAACTCCTCTTTAGCATCTACATTATAGTGTTTAATAGCTCCAAGCTTGTAAGCTTTAAACTCTATACCGCTGAAATCTTCAGGCTGCCCCACGTCAACAGTGACTGTTATGACTTCAGCGTTAAGCTTCTCCCTCATTAACTTCAAGATTACAGACGTGTCTAAGCCTCCCGAGTAGGCGAGCGCTATTCTCAACCCTAACACCGAGAGCACTCCTTAAAAATAACGTTAAAAAGCTTTATGTAACTTTATATTATAGTTTTAATATTAAAAGTTACATTTGTAACTATGTTCTCATGCTCTTAATCAAGGTCTCAAGGACCCTATATGCTTCCCAAGCTTTAGCCGAGTCCACTAATATTATTGTGTCATTGTAGCATGAAACTATCTGAGATATGTTTATGTCATTCTCGTAGAGGATCGATGATATGAAGGCTACTATCCCGGGGGTTTCAACTATCTCCCTCGGGCTTACAAGCACTATGGCAGACTGGTTCTCTAAAACCTCTATTATATCACTCTTGTTAATATTGCTAGTCAACCTGTCAATATCCTCCCTGGATACTATGAAAGTGAAAGTGTTAATGCCCTGAAGGACTTGGAAGAACCTAGCTATCTCCATGGATTTAATAATTTCAGGAAGCTTGGGGATGACGTTGTGCTTCTTAACAGTGAAAACCGTCAAGTCCGATTGAAGTTGGAGCACTGTAGATCCTATGACGCGTTTAAGCTTCCATTCAAGCCTTTTAGATTCCTCAATAATCTCACTCCTAACTCTTATTAGCGCCATTTTTATAGCAGCGTGGGAAGCTTCAACCCCCCTAACCTTGAGGTCTTCTGAAATAGCCCTTGAAAGGGCGCTATAATTGATAATACCTTCAGATAGGCACTCCTTGAGAAAAGGCTTCGAGAGCACTATACCCCTAACTATGCTAGCTATACTTATCCGAGCCAATGCTAACACCATGTATTAATATAGAACAGAGGGTAAAAATTTGTAACTCCCCCTTATTACAAACACATGTTGGCGTTTCTCCGCTAACAGGGTCTCTAAATACCTTTAATCCCGTTAGCAAATTTAAACACTAACTCCTTCACATGCTCCGAGGGCATAGGGCTCTTGTAGAGTCTAATCCCAAGGGCTCCCATCTATTTTCCCCTCTTATGGAGCTTCCCTTAGTGTTTTGCACATATTTAGAGGGTTTTAAGAGTATATGTGGGTGTTTGCAGTGTACATGTGTTTACGAATATTTGAGATTACCGTCACTCCCGTACTAGCTTTTACAGTCTTATGATTGTTCCAGCGTTTTCTATAGCTCTTGTTACGGGTTGAGGTCTTAGGCCTGAAGATATTGCGATAGCTTTAACCCCTCTCATAACCGCTTCTCTTGCTTGTAATAGTTTCCTATTCATTCCAGCGCCTACTTTGTGTAGTATAGTGTTTAGTTCTCCAGCCCTTACTTCTCTGACTAGTTCTCCATCTATTATCAGGCCTTCCACGTCTGTCAGGATTATGGCTTTGTCTACTTTTAAGGCTTCAGCTATTTTTAGGGCTGCCTGGTCTCCGTCTACGTTTAGGGGGGTTCCTTCTTCTCCTAGTGCTATGGGAGCCACTACTGTTATGTAATTGTTTGCTGTTAGAAGCTTCAGTAGCGTTACATATACATTTACTATTCTCCCTGTGTAGCCCCCCTCTATAACCCTCTTCCTCCCCCTCTCATCTACTATGACTATCTTCTTTTTCCTCTCAGCTATCAATGTGGGCCCGTCGACCCCAGATATGCCTACAGCTTTTCCTCCTAGGCCCTCTAATGTTGATACTATGCTCTTGTTTATCTTACCAGCCATAACCATTAAGTATACTTCGAGCTCTTCCACGCTCGTATACCTACTTCTAACGCCTTCAGGCGATAATATGAAAGTAGGTTTAACCCCCATCTTAGTTGAGTACTCTGTTACAATATCCCCCCCTCCATGAACTAGTATAACTTCACAGCCTTTCTTCCACAGGCTCACAATATCCTCAGCTACCCCTCTCATGTTAGCCTTTAAAACCCTCCCCCCAACCTTCACCACTATCATTCCAGCTCACACCGGCTTGAAGGGCGGCATCTTAAGACCTTCAGCCTCATCGAAACCCATCATTATGTTGAAAGCCTGAACAGCCTGGCCTGCAGCACCCTTAACAAGATTATCTATAGCTGCGAACCCTGTGATCCTCCTCACCCTAGCCTCTAAGGCGAACCCTACATCAGCGAAATTACTCCCAACTACATATTTAGGGTCGGGATAGCCTGGCGGCGCCCCCCTCACTATCCTTATGAAAGGCTCTCCCGAGTAGAAGTCTAAGTAAGCTCTCATCACATCCTCCGGCCCTGCATCCCTTGAGAGCCAGGAGTGCGCCGAGGCTAAGACACCCCTCACAGCCCCGACAGAATGAGGTATTAGAGACACTGTAACATGCCTACCGGCTATAGAGCTCAGCTCTTGTACAACCTCAGCAGAGTGTCTATGGCCTTCAGCCTCGTAAGGCCTCATAGCGCCCTCCCTCTCAGGATGATGACTTCCCATTGTCGGGTTTGACCCCCCCTCACTACTGCCTGCCTTAATATCAACGATTATTCTATCAACATCTATTAACCCCGCCTTAACCTGAGGGGCTAGAGCTATTATTGCAGCGGTAGCGTTACAGCCTGGAGAGGCTATTAGATGTGCCCCCCTTAGCTCGCCCCTGTGAAGCTCTGGAAGCCCATATACGGCTTTCTCGAGGAGGTCCGGGTAGGGGTGTTCGTAGCCGTACCAGGTCTTATAGTCTATGGGGTTCTTGAGCCTGAAGTCGGCGCTTAAATCGACAACTTTAAAGCCTAATTCTAGAAGTTTAGGGACATAGTTAACGCTCACACCATGGGGTAGGGCTGTGAAAACAACATCGGAACTCCTAGTTATCTTATCTAGATCTAGCTGGGAGAACCTTAAACCCTTATAGAATCCTCTCAAGTTAAAGTGGACATAGTGGAGGGGCTTCCCAGCATGCTCCCTAGATGTGGCTATAGTAACTTCAACATGAGGGTGTAAAGCTAGTATCCTCAATAATTCCCCCCCAGTATATCCTGAGGCTCCGATGACAGCTACTCTAACACTAGCCATAAACCCGCCCCTACTACAAGTGTAACTTTATACCCTTTAAGCGTTACTGCTTCTATTTAAATAGAAACTTTTTGTGATTATGATGGAAACATTTATATACCCCGGTCAAAATCTAGAGTAAAGGCTGAGGAGATATGCCCCGAGCTAGGTGCCCTATATGCGGTAGGGATGTCCAGGTACCTGAGGATGTACTACCAGGGGAAGTATTGGATCACGAGTGTGGCGTGAGCCTGGAAGTTGTAATAAGCGATGGCAAGATACTATTGAAGCCCCTGGAAATAGGGGAGGATTGGGGCGAGTAGGGGGCCATGGTAAGTATAGCTTTAATCTATGACATTGCGAGGTGGGAGGAGAGAGCTCTACTAGAGGCTTCCAGAAAGCTTTCAGTTAACGTTAATATCATACATGTGAAATCTAAGGCGTTCCCCGTAGACGGCTTAAGGGAAGATGCTGATATAGGGCTTCAGAGGAGTTTAAGCCACACTATAGCAGTATCCTCTACTGTGCTCTTTGAAGCTTCAGGTTTAAGGGTTGTTAACAGTTCCAAGGCTATAAGCCTGGCTCAAGACAAGCTGTGGACGTTAACCCTCCTATCCAGGGCCGGGATCCCAACGCCTAAAACTGTAGTAGCTTTTAGCGAGCAGAGCGCTGTGGAGGCTGCTAGGATACTAGGCTACCCTGTTGTTGTTAAGCCCGTTAACGGGAGTTGGGGCAAGCTTGTCAGCCTTGTCGAGGATGATGAGACTTTAAGGGTAATCTTAGAGCATAAGGCTTTCATAAACAACCCCCAGTTTAAGATACATTTGATCCAAGAATATGTTAGGAAGCCCGGTAGAGACATAAGGGTCTTCGTTGTAGGGGATGAAGTGCCAGTAGCTATATATAGGGTGAGCAGCCATTGGATAACAAACACTGCCCGGGGAGGTGTAGCTATGCCGGCCCCTATAGATGAGGGCCTGAGAGACTTAGCCCTCAAAGCCTCGGAAGTTTTAGGGGTTGAAGTTTCAGGCATAGACGTGTTTGAAGACCCGGAGAGAGGCTACTTGGTAAACGAGGTCAACGCTGTCCCAGACTTTAGGAACACTGTAGCAGTCACCGGTTATGATTTCCCAGCTAAGATAGTAGAGTATCTTGTGAGGGAAGCTAGGAAGTGACCAGGCTCAAGTACATGAAGTTCTATGAGGACAGGGGGCTGGAGATATCTAAGGCTGAAGGGCAGTACGTCTGGGACCCTGAAGGCAACATATACTTAGACTTCCACACAGGGCACGGGGTAGCCTTTCTAGGCCATAGGAACCCTAAAGTTTTAGAGGCTATAGTGAGCCAGCTTGAAAACGTGGCCACGGCAACCCCCTCTTTCAAGGTTAAAATAAGGGAGGACATGCTAGCTTCTCTAGAGAATGTAATCCCAGCACACTTATCCCACGTGACACTCCTCAACAGCGGCAGCGAGGCGGTGGAGCTAGCTCTCAAAATAGCTAGGAAAACCACTGGGAAGAAGAGGCTCGTAGGCTTCTCAGGCTCGTTCCACGGGAGAACAATGGGAGCCCTCTCCGTCACAGGATCCCCCAGGTATAGGAGTTCTTTCGAGCCCCTAGTCGGGGATACTATCATCCTACCTTACAATAATGTAGAAGCCTTAGATAAAATAGACTCTGAAACTGCGGGGATCATAGTTGAAATAGTCCAGGGCGAAGGGGGGGTTATCCCTGCTGAGAGGGATTTTATTAAAGCTCTCAAAGAGAAAGCTGAAGAGAAAAACGCTATACTAATAGTAGATGAGGTTCAAACAGGGTTCGGGAGGACCGGCAGCATTTGGGCCTTCCAACACTACAATGTAGAGCCCGACATACTAGTCGCTGGTAAGGCTGTGGGTGGAGGGTTTCCAGTGAGCCTCATAGCCCTCCCGGAAGATTTAGCTTTGAAATTAGAGCCCGGGGATCACGGTTCAACATTTGGGGGTAATCCTTTAGCCTGCGCCGCCGTTAAAGCATCTGTTGAAGTCTTATTAGGCGATAATGTAGCTGGGAAAGCCGAGTTCATGGGTAAACTCCTCTATGACAAGCTAGTCTCCAAGCTTAGGGGTAACAGGCTCGTTAAGAGTATTAGGGGGCTTGGTTTAATGCTCGGGATAGACTTGAGAATAACCCCTGGGAGCATCATAAAATGCGCCCAGTCTAGGAGAGTCTTAACGCTCAAAGCTGGCAGCACCGTGGTTAGGCTACTACCCCCATACCTAATAACTGAGAGTGACGTAGAGTGGGGGGTGGAGGCTGTTGCTAGATGCGCATATGAAGAGCTTAGCCTTAAAACTCCTACTTGACCTCCTCCAGGCTTACAGCCCCACGTATGAGGAGGAGAAGGCTGTCAAAGTCCTAGAAGAGTACTCGGTTAAACTCGGCTTCGACAGCGTCTATATAGACTCCGCTGGAAACCTTATAGCTGAAGCAGGCTCTGGAGATAAAACTGTAGCCTTAATAGGTCACGTGGATACAGTAACAGGCCGCATACCTGTAACGTTTAACGGGGATATAGTGACGGGGCGGGGGGCTGTAGATGCTAAGGGCCCCTTAGCCGCGATGTTCATAGCCTCTGTCAAGGCGGCAAGCATCCTGGGGGGTGATAGTGTTAAGATTAGAGCTGTGGCTAGCGTGGGTGAGGAAGGGTCGAGTCATGGAGCTTGGGCCCTCGTTAACAGGGGCTTTAAAGCAGACTATATAATAGTCGGGGAGCCTACGAACGTGTCTAACGTGGCAATAGGCTGTAGGGGTAGCTGCAGGCTGATAGTTGAATGTAAAAGCTCTGGGGGTCACACAGCGAACCCCGAGCTCTACGAGTCTGCGTGCGTTAAACTCCTCGAAGCATGGGGCTTCATATCTAGCCGTGTAAACCCCCCATACACAGCTACGATCACTAGGATAGCTTGCGGGGAGGTTATGAGCAATGTGATCCCAAGGAACGGCTCTATTACTGTGCTAATAAGAATCCCCCTAGATAGTAGCGTGTCAGAGCTAGGAAAAATAATTGAAGAGAGCCCCCCGATCAACGGGTGCTCGTGGAGGCTTGAAAACTGCATAGAGCCCTACAAGACTTCCCCTTCAAACCCTGCAGCTAGGTCTCTCGTGAGAGCCATAGTAGTTTCAGGGTTGAAACCCAGGATCACTGTTAAGATGGGGACGAGCGACATGACTATACTCTCAAGAATAACGGGGAATATAGCTGAAAACGGGCCTGGAAAGCCGGAACTCTCCCACACAGACGGCGAGTTCATAAATGTAAACGATTATTTCAAAGGGATAGAGGTATACTCTAGATCCATAATGGAGCTTTCTAGAGAGAAACCTATAATAGGGAGGTGTTAAAGTGGTTGCCGACGATAAAAGCCTGATATGGGTCTCCCTCGACATAGAGAGGGTTGAAGAGGAATCCCTAATAGCTGAGTTTACAAGGAGAGGTTTAAAAGTTGGGATTGCGGGAAGCCGGGAGCTGAAGGCCATACCATACTATGACTTTGAAGGATCACTAGTCCTAGTTAGGAATATCTCAGCGGTAAACAGCATATATGTGGCAGCCATAGCCGACGCCTCCGGAGGAACCCCCGTGAACTCCACGTCAACCCTAGTTATAGGCCATGATAAAATACTTACATACGCAGCTCTCGCCAAGAAAGGTTTAAAAATACCTAGGAGCCTCGTAGCCCTCGAGGATTTCAGAGAGTATAAAGCTTTAGAAAAACTCAAGTTCCCAGTCATAGTTAAACCCCCCATGGGCAGTTGGGGGAGGCTTGTTTCAATGGCGAGAAGCTCTGAAACACTTAAATCTATATTATCCCATGTGAGCTTCCTAGAGACCCCCCACCTAAAAGTAAGGCTGATACAAGAGCCGGGCATGCTAGGGGTAGACGTTAGGTGCTTTATAGTAGGAGGCTCCCTCATAGCATGCATGGAGAGGAGGGGGCCCCCGGGCGAGTGGAGGAGCAACGCAGCCCTCGGAGGCACCGCGCGCCCCTACAAGCCAGACCATGATGTTGAAGAAGCATCTATAAAGGCTGCTGAGTCTTTAAATGCTGAAATAGCGGGGGTGGACTTGTTATTCGATAGTATGGGGGAGTTCTATGTTAATGAGGTTAACGTAGTCCCCGAGTTTAAGACTTTAATGAAAGCTACTGGTGTTAACATAGCTGGAGCTATAGTTGACTATATTATCTGGAAGGTTAAAAGGTGAGCGTTATGAATTTAAGGTTCCCCTTTTGCAGTGGAGTTGAGAGGTGCCCCCTTTGAAGCCTCCGTATAACGTGGATGTAGACTCGTTGAGAGAGAGCCCTACTAGGGCTGTGAATAGGATTGTTGAGAGGCTTAAGAGGGAGGGTAAAGATGTCATAATGTTATCTACGGGGGAGCCCGGGATACCTCCGCCCCTCGAGGTTAGGCTCTGGCTTTCCGAGGCTTTGAAAGAAGAGTCTATGAGACTATACTCCTACACACCATCCCCCGGCTTTCTAAGTCTTAGAGAAGCTATAGTTGATGATTTAAAAGACATTGGCGGTGTCGACGTTAGCGTTGACCAGGTTGTCGTAGCTACGGGGGGCCAGGCTACTATGTTCTCAACCCTAGCAACTATACTATCCCCGGGGGATGAAGTGATCCTCATGGACCCCACATACTTCGGATACTGGAACCTGTTATCCTATTTTAAAGCGGAGCTTAAGCCTATAGTAGCGTCTCTAGATAAAGGCTTCCAGCCTGACGTCGAGGCTATTAAAGAATCTATTGTTAAAGGTAAAACAAGGGCCATCATAATGGTGAGCCCCGACAACCCCACGGGGAGGCTCCTAGACCTGGACGTTGCTAAGTCACTTTCGGAAATAGCTGTAGACTATGGGCTCTGGATAGTCTATGACGAGCCATATAAGACTCTAACATATGAAGGGGAGCACGTATACATGTATAACCTAGCCCCGGAGAACACTATATCATTAAACGCTTTCAGCAAAGACCCCGGGATCCCGGGGTGGAGGCTAGGCTACATATACGGTCCGGGATGGGTCATGAAGAAGATAGCTCTAGTTTCTGAAGCTATAACATACAACCCTCCGAGCGTCGCACAGCACCTAGTAACAGTATACCTAAGAAACAGGGAGTTGAGGAAAAGGCACATAGAGTATGCTAGAAGCGTATACATGAGGAGGAGAGACGTGATGATGGAAGAAGTTTCGAAAATAAGCGGAGCTAGATACATTAAACCAGGCGGCGCTATGTTCCTAATGGTAGACATCAAAGACATAGTGGAACCCTTAAACGTCGACTGCACCCTCCTAACCGAAAAACTACTAAGAGAGAAACTAGTAGCAGTACTACCCGGAGAGTTCTTTGGAAAATCAACTAAAAACTTCATAAGGCTAAGCTTCCCTACAGAGACCCCGGAGAGGATCAGGGAAGGCGTTAAGAGGCTGAGAGAACTCTTAGAAGAAATAGAAGAGAAGGAAAACAAGGGTATAAAGAGAAGTTCACTATTCGAAGCCTCACTCTAACACTATACTAGCTAGTAGGTTTAAGTTTTCAACATTGTAAACGTTGATTAGATTCTCTGATATAGTGAAGAGCTCTCCCCCAATATATAGTGTTCTCAACACGTTCATATGCCCTAGTAAGGCCTTCACATTGAGGGTTCCATCTTTATAAGA
Organism: uncultured Sulfolobales archaeon; assembly: GCA_937921695.1. GTDB lineage: Archaea > Thermoproteota > Thermoprotei_A > Sulfolobales > Acidilobaceae > DSZV01. Next base: position 78,365 of record CAKZTZ010000001.1, read on the forward strand.
TATCACTGCAACAGCATCCTTATAGCTGAAAAACCCGGACACATATAGCCTGATGGGGATGTAGACGCTTTCATATTCAAGGTCAACAGTTACAGCATGGTGATCGCTGAGAGCGGGGCTCCAAGCCCCCGTATATAGTACTTTAGATATCTCACTCATAACAGTTGGGTCTCTCACGTCGAATAAGGATATTTTAAGCGTGTTGTCCTCCAACCCGATACCTAGTAGCATGTCGTGAGGGAGCGGGTGGAGATACTCGCTGAACCCCGGTATTTTAAGGTATCCCAGGACTTTAGGGTTTTCAACATTTGAAACGTCTATGGCGAAGAGGGGGTCGACTATCCTGAAAGTCACTAGGTATAGTATGTTCTTTACTAGTCTTGCAGCGTAAACCCTTTCATTGGGGGCTAAGCCTTTAAGCTCCCCAACTATTTTAAAGCCCTTTAAGTCTATGATGTAAACGTTATTATCCATGGGGTCTTCCATAACTAGGGAAACTGTGAGGACTCCCTTTTCCCGGGGTGGGGGCTCTACTGGCATGGGGGCTATTGTTATGGTTCTAGTCGTGCATATAACCTTACACTCTACGATCTCAGCTGTTGAAGGTTCACGGCTATGTGTCTGTGGCGTGAGGGCTCTTACTTCTATGAAGTTAGGGACTATTTTATACCTTGTGGTAGTAGTGGCTAATATTAGGTGCTCCTTGTACTCCTCTACTGCGAACTGGTCTAGTATGGAGCCTTCGGCTTCAGCCCTGCCTGCATAGCTTAGTTTTAGGCCTTTTACGTTGAACACGTATACTATGGTTTTATCTTCTAAGATTTCCCCTTTTAGGGAGCTCCTCAGCTTTTCAACTATCCTAGAAGCTTCTTCTAGCCCTACCTCTGACAGGTGCTTGTTGATAATGTTGAGACCTCCCATAATGTCCCCCTCTGCAATCTTAGATTCTATAGTTTTTGAAACACCCTCAGGCATTACCTTTAGAGCTTTAACTAGTAGGAGTGAAACGGCTTCAGCTATAGTCGGCTTCACCTGGGATATGACATAGAGCCTGTCTAGGCTCATGTATAGCCTGCCGGCCCCCCCTATAAGTATTGAGGCTGCAGTATATTCGAGGCTTGTAACGTTTAGGGCTAAGAGCGTAGCGTAAGTTGTGGGCTCAGCGTCTGCTACGTAAATACTTTCTGGCCTCATAGGTGTGCCTCCAACTACGGGTATCGAGTAGCCTCCAGAAGTTATAGCGGGCTGCGTGGTTACAAGGTATATAGTATCCCCCAACATCCTAGAGCTTAGCTCAGAGCCCGTCACTGGAATTTTTAATAAAACACTGGGCGCCCCCGTAGTAGGCGCTTCTACTATGTATAGTGAAGTGTTAGAAGTGCCTGAGGGTATGAGGAAGCTGTAAACAGCGTTCTCCGAGACGCTCACAGTTAAGGGGGCTAGCATAGGCTTAGACTCTGTTATAACCGCAAGCCTGCCACCATTAACGAATAAACCCTTAACAATCTCGTCTCCAAAGTCGAGGCTATAAAGTAAAACTTTGCTCTTAGCATCCACAACATAGACCCTAGAGTTAGACTGGGAGGCCACGAACACTAGCCTCCCATCAGTCTTAACAATGTCAGGCTCGTCAACACCAGGAACCTGAACGTTAGTCCATGAAACCCTAGACTCCTGGACACTGGGCGCCACGCTCTTAGGGGCTCCACTAGCAGGAACGGGACGCACCACCGGGACATTCTCAACACCTATAACAGGGACCCATGGCCATGACTTAAGAGACTCTACAATGTTCAACTTCATCTCAACACCCCTAAGCGTCTCCAGGAGCTCCTCGTAACTCTTGAACACGCCACCTTCAACTCTAACAACGCCTCCAACATAGCCGGGGACAATGACAGGAGTATAAACAGGGGTATAGCTGGGAGCAACTAAACCACCAGAATACTGGAGCAGCACAGGGAGCATAATACCAGCTATTAAAGCGAAAACCATTAAAGCGACATAAACCCTATTCTTCTCCACTCTCAAACCTACCACCTAAGCCAGGATAAAAGATAGCTTCTAAAATAGAAAACCCAAATCCCCGAACACTATTGTTCGAAACCTGAGACAACAAGAAAAGTGACTGTTGAGAAAGCCCATAGAAGCTTAATGTCTATGGGGGGCTAGAGGAATCTCACTATTATTATGGGGGCCTACTTCAAGGCTGAAGCGACATCTATTTCCATATTTTCGCTCTCAGTTTAACCCCCTCGTAGAATAGTGCTATGAAAGCTGTGAAGCTAATTATTAAAGCTAGTATTGAGTCTACGTTTAACCACTTCCTATAAGCTATTATGAGGAGTTCTCCTAGAAATGCTCCTAGGAAGAAGAAAGAGTATATGAGGAGTTTGGGGATCATGCGGCGGGCTATTATCATGTAACCTTCTATGGGTGTGGGGTTTTTGATCTTGTAGCCTAGGCCTACAGGTTTTATGAGGTCTAGTTCTTCGAGCTTCCTTATGTGATAGTGCGCTGTACTTACTGGAATGTCTAGGTTTCTCGCTATGTCTCTAACTCCTACAGGCTCCCTGGACTCTAATATTGCTACGTATATTTTAAGGGTTAAATGGCCGAGTTCTTCTCCTGAGTCTAGTTTACTCTCACCCACATAAAGTCTCCGTATACTATTCTAGAGTGTAAATAATATAAATATGCTACTCTAGCTTAACATACTGGTGTACCCTTTGAGGCTGGGCTTCTTCGGGTTCGGAGCTATTGGTAGGCTCGCAGCTAGGGTTGCCCTTGACAGGGGTCATGAGATCGCCGGCGTTGTGGATATAGATCCTAGGATACTCGGCTTAGATGCTGGTGAGGTGCTCGGTCTCGACGAGAAGCTCGGGATAGCTGTCTCCCCTAATGTTGAAGCTTTAAAGGATAGTGATGTTGTCGTGCACGCTACAGGCTCTTTCCTCGACAAGGTCTACGACCAGATAGCCTCCATAGTTAACTTGGGGGTTGACGTTGTATCCACTTGCGAGACCCTAGCCTACCCATGGTATAGGTACCCGGTTCTTGCTAGGAGGCTTGATGAGATCGCTAGAAGGAACAGTGTCGCCGTCATAGGCACAGGCATAAACCCGGGGTTCCTCTTAGACACTCTAATTGTAACTCTCACAGCCCCCTTCAACGTAGTTAAAAGTATAAAGGCCGTGAGGAGCCTTGACGCCGCAACTAGGAGAGAGCCTTTCAGGAAGAAGATAGGCGTCGGGGAAGACCCTAGAACAGTAGCCTATAAGCTTGAGAAAGGAGAGATCACAGGCCACGTGGGCTACGCAGAGTCAGTACTACTCATAGCTGACGCTGCTGGAATCCAGCTCACTAAAGTACGTGAAGCCCAAGAGCCTGTAATAGCGGAGGAAGACGTGGAATCCAGGGGTATTAAAGTGCCTAGAGGATACAATAAGGGGATCCAGGGGTATGGAGCCGGCTACCTAGGAGAAAGGGAGATAATAAGGGTTGAGTTCCAAGCCTACATAGGCGCGGGAGACTACGAGGAGATAACTATAGAAGGCAGAGACTACACAGTAAAATGGAAGAGCACGGGAACCCCCGGAGACACAGGCACAGTATCCGTAGTGCTCAACGTAGCCGAAACACTAGGAAGCTACGGCCCAGGCCTACTAACCATGATAGACATGCTCCCCTTCAGGCCCCTCATAAAACACTAGCTCGACAGGCCTAACCCTAAATGATTTACCTCCACGAGAAGGGGGCCTACCCCTACTACCGATTTTTTGAACGATAACCTCAAACCTAGGCCCCCCCAACCATTCAGGCCTCTTCCTCACAACTAAAATATAGCCTAGAGGCTTCAAATCCTCGCTAATAAGCTTAGCCATATACCTCAAATGATCCTCATCAGCCAGCGGGTGGGAAGCCATCTCCCTAAGCTTCCTAATCTCCTCCATAAACGGGGCCAACGCCTCATTCAAAGAATACAACCCAAATACAGCATTTAAAATCCGTAGCTTAAATGGGTTCACGTTAAAAACCCCATTGGAGAGCGGAGAAAGCTCCTCGAGAGGGGTTAGCGGAAGGGGGAGGACACAAAGCCCCGATGAACTCAAGAGGGGGAAAGGATTGCCATGATGCTTGAACTCCAATTCCTCTGTTAGCGTAGTTTTGCTACAGTAAAATATTTAGTTAAGCTTTTTTCCTTTAAAGTCCTCAAACGTGTACGCTAGGGAAGTGTAGAATGGTGCGCTGGACTATAACAATTACGATTGCTGCTATACTGCTCATTACGGTCATGACCATATTATTCGTCCAATCTTGGCTTAAGGGGCCTGAGATGAGGCTTGAGGACGTTAATGTTGTAATGTTTAAGGATCCTTTTTGCGGGTGTTGCGAGGAATACGCTAGGTATATTAGGGGGTTAGGGGCTCGCGTTGATGTGAGCATTGTGCCTACTATTGAGTCTAAGTTGAGAGAGTTCCAGGTTCCTGAGAGTTTATGGTCCTGCCACATAATGATGGTTGGAGAGTATATAGTTGTGGGCCATGTCCCGGTGGAGGCTATAGAGAAATTGCTGAGGGAGAAGCCTCCCGTTAAGGGTATAAGTCTTCCAGGAATGCCCTTAGGATCGCCTGGCATGCCTGGGCAGAAGCAGGGGTCGTTCATAGTGTATAGTTTCAGTGAGAAAGGTGAGGTTGCGGTTTACATGATAATTTAGGGGGCGTCAGCTTAATTCTAGTATTGGAAGTGAAAGCTGCGGAATGTAATGGTTATCATGGTTTATTTTACTGGTTTAAGATATTAGCTTTAGCGGTTACATTTTCAGTGGCGGAGGGTGTTAAGGGTTGTTTTGGGGTTTGAAGCCTGAAGAGGCTGCTAAGATGCTTAAAAGGCTTGGGGTTTCCATTGAAGAGGTTAACGCTATTAGGGTTACTGTCGAGGTTGAAGACGGTTCTAAAATAGTTATCGATAACCCTACTCAAACCCTCCTCGTAAAGTCTAAGGATCAGCCCCCAATAATCATGGTTATGGGAGAGCATAGGACTGAGAGGCCCGAGGCCCCGGAGGCTCCCCGCTACACTGAGGATGATGTTAGGCTTGTAGCTGAGCAGGCTGGAGTGAGCCTTGAAGAAGCTAGGAAGGCTTTAGAGGAGACGGGAGGCGATATAGCGGCCGCTATAGTTAAGCTAGCTGAGAAGCGTGCCTCCTAGCTACAGTTCTTAACAGGTCTTTGAGCTCTCCTACATCTCTAGCTAAACTTAGTATTAGGGGGATACCTTCTCTTCTCGCTAGCTCCACCGCTAGAGGGTCTACGCTGCTTTGAGGCCCATGTATTACAACTATGTTAGGCTTAACGGGGGCTACTCTCACCGCTACCATTGGGCTTCTCCCAGCCTGGACTTTAGTGAATATTATAGCTCTCTCTGGCGTGGCCCCGAATAGTATGGAGAACTGTATGCCGCTCAGCGATAGTATTGCGTTGATACTGTCAACTATCGTGTAGCCGTAGACGAGCCTGCTACTCTTAACTTCAGGGTTTAAATGTATCCCCTTCACAGTTTCAACTAGCTCCTCGAAAGTGAGAGGCCTCTCAAACTCCATCATGTCTATGACAACCCCCGGCACTATGCCAAGGCTTGCCGCCATAGAAGAGACTTTCCTCCAACCCCTCAGCCTGTCTATCTCGAGCAGGCTCTTAACATATCTTTGCATGAACCCAACCCCCGGCATCCTCCGCCCCTTCTCATAGTCACTTATAACGCTAGGAGAGACTCCCATAGACTTAGCCATATCAGCCTGGCTAACCTCAAAATACTCCCTCCACTTCTTAAGACTATTCGAGGGGTTCTCGCTGAGAACTATGTCACCAGCTATCCTCTTACCTATAAGTTTTACAATATAATCCTCCAAGACTAGGAAACCCCCTAGTTAAACCCCCAGTCACCGGGTTAACCCAGATAATATAAATTTTTAAGGTCAAAGGGTCGGCCAAAGTATAATATGGATTCTTTTTAAGGTTTATTAGGATCCCTCTTCGCCTTACCGTTTGGAAGGGCCCGTAGTCTAGCCTGGCTAGGATGCGGGGTACGCGCCGAGGACTACTTCCCGGGCGCCCGACTCGGGTCCCCGTGGTCCCGGGTTCAAATCCCGGCGGGCCCACCAATAGCTTTTCACCTCTCCCCGCTAAAAGCCTGTCTAGGGGGTGTTAGTTTTGTCCCTCGACTCTATATTGGCTGCTTTAGCTGGGAGACTTAGGGGTGCTCCTGAAGCTTTAAGGGAGAGGATTCTCAAGGGCTTATCAAGGTCTGTTTATAGGGATGATCTAACGATGGTTTATCATTATATTTCAATGATATCAGAGGACTATCATGGTGTCGACCTCCCATACGAGGCTGAAGACTTTTATAAAACTTACAAAGGGAAGCCTAGTATAGCTCTACCGGAGCCTCACGCTAAGGCTGGAGTAGACATACTCGAGGTTATAAAGTCTAGGAGGAGTAGGAGAAGATACTCCAGGAGGCCCTTAAGCCTCGGCGAGGTTGCAACCCTACTATACTATACTGTTGGAGTTGTAGGGAGAACATGGTGGGGAGGGCCTAAAAGAGTCTACCCTAGTGCCGGCGCCCTCCAGCCTGTAGAAGCTTACTTGTCAGCTTCAAGAGTTAACGGGCTGGAAGAGGGGCTCTACCATTATAACCCTGGGAAGCATTCTCTCGAGCTTCTAAAGAAGGGAGACTATAGTTTAGAGTTAGCCAGAATAGCTCTAGGCCAGGAACATGTGGGGGAAGCCCCAGCGTGCATAATACTAACCATAGTCTATAGGAGGACAGCCTCAAAATATGGGCTGAGAAGTTATAAATACTCGCACCTCGACGCCGGCTTCGCCTCGCAGAACATATACCTAGTAGCTGAAGCTTTAAACCTAGCAACAGTAGCTGTAGGAGCATACTACGACGAAGAACTATGCAAACTCCTAGAAATAGACTGCGAAGAAGAAATGCCCGCACTAATGTTCCCCATAGGGGGGAGAACATAGCTAGGCAAGCCTAAACTCGAGAAAACCAAAACGTCTATACTCAAACATTTAAACATGAAGAAGCCTATGAAAGAAAGGCGACAGCAGATGGAAGGATATAAGGAGATATGGAATGCTGAAGACGTGGCTAAGCTAATTTCGGAAGGAGCCCTAGTAATAGATGTGAGAGCGGAGCAAGCATATTATAAGGAGCACATACCTGGAGCCTTAAACATACCCCTGGCTAAGTTGGAAGAAGCTATGAAAGAACTGTCAAAGGAGAAAACTATAGTAGTCTACTGCACAAATGTAGAATGCACAGCGTCATATATAGCCGCGAGGAAGCTCGCAGCTTCAGGATACAAGAACATATACAGGTACACTCCCGGGATCAAGGGATGGAAAGAATCAGGTTTCAAAACAGAGTCCAGTCCCCAACTAATGGATTAACAGTGTTAAACCCCATAACTAGTAGATTATGAGGCTCTTCTGGGCGAGAAGCTGTAAGGATCCTTTAAATATAAAAATTTAATCGCCTACTAGATAAATTAAATATTGAGCATGCGGTGGTTTGATTGAGTCAAGCTGTAGCTGTGAGCCAGAAGGTTGAACTTAAATATTTAAGAGTAGTGTTTATGCTCGGGGGATGCCCGGGTAAGGGTGTTTATGTGAGGTTTTCCGATATATCTAGAGTGCTTGGAGTGGCCGCCCCTACAGTTAGCATTATGGTTAGGAAACTGGAAGAAAGGGGTTTACTGAGAGTTAAGCCTAAAGTGGGCGCCATACTAACGTGGAAGGGCTTAGATACGCTTGCGGAACACTGCTGGAAGAGCGCTGTCCTCGACACTGCCCTAGAGAAACTCGGGGTCCCCGAGGCGGATAGGAGAGACTTTATTGACAAGGTTAGTGTGGTGATAGATGTAGATGCTGCTAGGAAACTTTGGGACTGCCTGGGGAGGCCTGGGAGGTGTCCTCGCGGGCTCCCCATCATAGATCTCAACGATAAAGAGAAGCTTATAGAGTGGGTTAGCCTATGCTGTGAGAATATATGAGCTTAAGAGAGTTTGAAGGAAAAACTTTAAAGTAAATAGGGGGTTAAAAGGAGTTTAGAGTTGTGTGTGGAATTATTACGTATAGTGAGCCTCCAGCTTTATTTGGGCTGTTCTTCTCCCGGAGCGGCTGCTTTGCTTGGCGCTATCTTCTCGAAGCTGGGTAGTTCTGGGAACGCTTCTTTGAGCCTCTGCTCCGCCACTATGCTGGCGTCTCTCAGTATCTTCTGAGCCTCCTCAGTTACGTATGTCGACTCTAAGACTATGGGCGCCTGGGTTGTTGCCTGCATTAGGGCTACTTGTAGGTTCTCGTCAACTTCTACTAGCTCGGCGAACACGTCGGGCATCATACCCTTTATGTATCCCGTCACTTGTCTTAAAGCTACTATCGCCGGGGCCAGGTTTGCCTGGACGTCCCCGAATATTACTGCTGTCTCGAGCCTAAGCTTAACCCTCTCAAGAGAGTATCTCACGGTCATTATTACCCTGGCCATCTTTCTGACTTCCGCGACTTCAGTGGCGTACATGGCGGCCTTGTTCTTATCCCCTTCAACGAGGGAGTTAACTACTTTCTCGAAGAGCATTTTATCGTAAGACTGTAGCCTTGCAAGGCTGTAGTCTAGCTTGTTTATCTGAGCTCCTATCTTGTAGAGGGCGCCGACTATCTGCTGCTTAGCTGGCGGGGGCGGGCTTATGAACTCCCTTATCCTCCTAGATATGCTAGCCTCCTCTTCGGGCCCGCTCCATTTCCTAGCCCACTCTTCAGCCTTGCTCATATAAGGCACCACAAGCTAGTAGCTGTTTGGAGAGGCTTAACAGATGTTAGGCTCGTAGTATAGAGGCTTCCACCCTATATATACAGTGTTACCCACACAATTCCAGGAATTGGGGGGTGCATGGTTTGAGCTTAAGAGTTGAAATTGTATCACACCTTGTCGGTCAAGAAGTTGAAGATTCTTATGGGAGGGTTTTAGGCATCCTAGTGAGCTTTAACAGTGATGTAAACGGTAACGTTAAGTCTATAGAGGTTAAAGTAGCCGATAAGGGCCTAGAGAGCGTAGAAGGGGACAGGCTTCAAGTCAACGACGGGAAACTCACGATACTCCCCGAGTGGAAGTATGAAGCCCTCAAAGTCATAGAAGCTCTAGATAGAGCATACAGGAGGAGAAGAGCCCTGGAAACAATAACCTCAAGCTCCGACATACCAGCAGAAATAGTTGAAAACCTAAAGAGAGTGTTAAACGAGGAGATAAAGAACCTCAAGATCAGAGCCGAAAAAGTCGGTAGAATGATCAAAGACAGGCTAGCAACAATAGAAGACGAAAGCCTCCACATATCCAAAGCCATCGTAGACATACAAACCCTATACTTCAGCGGAGAAGTAGGAGAAAAAAGCTACACGCAAAGCATGAACCACCTAAAGAAACTCAGAGAGAAACTAATGGAGGAAAAGAACGACGCCAAGAAAACATTAGACAAACTAGAGAAAACCGTAGAAGCCACACTAACACAACAACAACCCCAGAAAATAATAGCACAACAGGAGCAAAAACAACAACAACCCCAAAAACAAGACACACAGCAAACACCAGTCCCAGTAGTAGTTAAAATAGAGGAGGCATAGAAGGAGCCAGCAATAATTTAATAAAACATAGAAACACCTACGAGCTTTATATCCCTCACAACTCACACATTTAAAAGCACCAGCTTCAAACACCCAGGAAACTAGCTGCTACCACTCCGCTCCCAGGTTTTCACATTAAGAGAGCCCCCTTCATGTAATAGAGGTTTTCAGAAGTGGAATCCACACCTAGCTCTTTAAGCTTACACGTATTCCAGGCTTAACGTAACAGAAGTAACTATTAAGATAGCGTGGGCTTAAGCTCTACAAAGCTAAAACAGCCTTAACCCTCCTAGGTTACGGTAGAGCCCCCTGGAGTGGCCGGCTTTAGTTCTAGACACTTTTTACTTTCACTGTTCCCGGGAGGTTCTTCCCCTTTTACCCTCTAATGTGTTTAACTCTAATCCAGGTGTTGTCTGTGAGGTTCGTGCATTTATTGAGCAAGGAGGCTAGAAGGGGTGTGATTCATGTTATTGTCAAAGGTAGGGGTTTAAGGGAGGCTTCCAGCATTCTGGGGGTTACGCAGGCTGCTGTGAGCAAGTATAGGCTAGGAGCTACACACCCTAGCGATTCAACATTAGAGAGGGCCTTAGCTAGCCTAGACAGGGAGGAGCTTAGGGAAGTGTCTAAGATAATGTTCGAAGATTTGAGGAAAGGCTTCGAATCCCTCATAGACTGGATGGCCGACAATAACCTTATAGACGAGGAGGTCGTAGAGTGGGCTGAAAACACTTTAGACAAGATCAGGGGGAAAATGGTTGCGAGACGCGGTAAACTAGTCATAGTCTAGGAAACTATGTTACCTTGAACGACAATATCCTCCAATACTTCGAGGCCTCCAAGAGCCACCCGGCTAATATGTAAGCTATCCTATCCCTAGCACTCTCAGCATCAAGCTGTAGGCCGAGCTCCGAGAAGGCCTCTCTAGCAGCCTCTCCATCAACCCTCTCCCTAAACAGCCCCTTGAAAATATCTAGTAGATCTGCCAAACTATGTTTACCTCTCGATAGCACTATTTCCAGTTTCTCGAAATCCTCGTTTGCCAGCATAGATTTTTCCACGAGATCCTCCCTATTCCTCCTCCTCAACACTTCCCAATATACTTTCAAAGGCTCGTAATCCCCTATTATCTCGCAGCTAGTGAAAGGAGGCTTCCATCTCGAGCTTTCACACAAGTAAAGGCCCCACATAGTGTATGGCATGGTAGGAGCTTAAGATTTTAAATGCTAGGCAGGGCTGTTCCCAGAGTTTGAGCGTGGAGAGCTTGCCGGGAGGGTTTATTAGTAAATCATTAGGTCTTTGAATTTCTCTACAGTCTCCAGGCTCTTCTTGAGGTCCGCGAATATTCTAGCTACTTCCTCTACGTCTCTACGCTCTACTTTTAAAGCCCCCCTTCTTATCGCCATTATCCTTGCAGGCTCTAATAGTTGAACCGCATATCTGAGGCTTCTCTCAGTTCCTAGTTTTGTTAGCGCTTCGAGAGCTTCATCGCTCAGGGGCGCCTCTTCCTCTTCGGCTCTAATCTTTATAATCTCCCTTATTTCCTCGCTGGTGTAGGGCCTTGTGGTTATTATGAGTAGCCTGTCGAGCAAGTCTCTAGGTATCCCGTGAGGCGACTCTACATCCGTCCCTCTTATCTTAGTTACACCCCTATTCGTGGCCATCACTATTATAGGTGAGAAGTCGCTCTCCATAGCTCTCGTCAGGAACGAGAAGCACTCTAAATCTAGCATGTGCACGTCGTCTATGAACATTACCCCCGGCACGAGCTCCGCCCTACCCTCGTCTATCAGTTTCTTGGCGACCTCGTTTGCCTGCTTCCTATCCTCATCCCCCAGCTCCCTCTCAGTCTCGAAAAGCGCTAGGAGGCCTGAAAAGGCTACCCTCCTAGCAGCCACGGAAACATCTATATCATGGAGAGTCACAGTTCTAACTAGCTCTTTCTTCTTTTTGAGAGGCCCTGACGGTATTTCTATTTCCCTCTCCATCTCAATATCAAACCTTTTCTCACCCTTATCCCTAGCTTTCCCCATCTTCCTCACAGCCCCCGTCTCCGTGTCGATCATTATGACATCTCCTTTCCTAACGTTCAACGCCATAAGCTGCTCGGCGATCTCGGGGCCCACAGTGTATGAGGCTGTTTCATCCTTAGTCTCAAGGGTTATCCTCGCGCCTCCCACTGTAGGGTACGGGTAGAAGGGGGTCTGCCTCTTAACATACTTAAGCTCCGCAACAACACCCTCCACTATAACCCTCTCCTCTCTAATCCTAAGACCTATAGCCCTCCTCAGAGCCTGCAACAAGGTCTCAGTCTTCCTCTGGCTACCCACAATCTCGCTACCATCAAGAGACACGAAGGGAGTGTCTTCACCCAACTCTCTCGCTATGGCGACAGCAATAGCAGTCTTCCCGGTGCCCGGGGGCCCAACCATGAGAACCCCCCTTCCACCCAGCTTCCCCTCTTTAACTAGCTGTACCACAATACCGGCAGCTTCCCTGGCCTCTTCCTGGCCTACGAGGCCCCCTCCTATTCTAAGGGCTTTCCCGTTCTTGTCTAAGCCTAGACCTGTTATATGGCTGTGCACTGATCTCTTGACGATTTTAGGTATGGCTTTAACCTCCTCCAAGGGGTCCACCCATTATAAAATATCCTATGAGGAGACAATTCTTATAAACTTTAAAATAATGAGCAAGAATCCCCTCCATCACAACCCTCTACTTGTAGAGTGAGGTCTTTTTAAGCTTAGAAGAATAACTTTATAAGCAGTAGGTAAACCCTAGTATTAGAGGATGGCTCTCATTGTCGGGGAAGGCTCCGGAAAAGTGGATCCTCGAGCATAGGCTAGTCCCTGAGCATAGGGTTTTGAGTTTAGAAGAGGCTATTCAGGTTCTCAGGAGGCTGGGGGTTAAACCGTGGCAGTTGCCTCAGATAAGTATAAACGACCCTGTAGTTAGGCTTTTAAACGCTAAGCCGGGAGATATTATTGAGATAAGGAGAAAGTCCCCTACGGGGGGTGTAGCTATAGCTTATAGGCTTGTTGTAGCTTTCGAGAGGAGGTCTTAGGAGCCATGAAAGCCGGAGACTCGGCCCACGTTTTAGATAGGGAGAGCTTATGGCTTGTTTTCAAGTCATACCTGGACGTCTTAGGCCTTTCGAGGCAGCACCTAGACTCTTATAACGCCTTCGTCTCAAAAAGGCTTAGAGATATAGTTAACTCGATAGGGGAGATAAGGCCCTCCTGGAGGATTAGGAGGAAGTCTGAGAGAGAAGCTTTCCAGGAGGCCCCAGATATATGGATCACTGTTAGAGCTCCAGAGAAGCTTGACGAGCTTTTCGAGAAGCCTAAAGTCAAAGAGGCTGACGGCTACGTCCACCCAATAACCCCCTATGAGTGTAGGGTTAGGGATATAACCTATGCGGCGCCCTTGAACGTGGAGTTCACACTAGTACAGGATGGGGTTGAAGTTGAGAGGAAAAGGCTTAGGATAGCTGATTTCCCCGTAATGGTTAAATCCATAATAGACCCTCTAAGCAGGATGAACTCGGAGGAGCTTATGGCTGTAGGCGAGGACCCCAAAGATCCTGGAGGCTACTTCATAATAAACGGTAACGAGAAAGTTATAGTTGCCCAGGAAGACTTAGCGGTTAACAGGATTATAGTAGGGCGCGCTATAACGGGGACAGCTAGGATAACCCATTCAGCTAAAGTAGTTTCCACGATATTAGGTGTTAGGAGGCAGGTCATAGTTGACAGGATGAACGATGGGAGTATTGAAGTTACAGTCTCCAAGCTCAACTATAGGATCCCCTTCGCCGTGCTCATGAGAGCCTTAGGGTTTGAGAAGGAGGTTGAAATAGCTCTAGCTGTATCTCCAGACCCTGATGTTCAGAGGGAGCTCCTCCCGAGCTTCGAGAAAGCGGCTGATGTTGTTAGGACGAAAGATGACGCATTGAAATTCCTGGGCAACAGGCTGGCTCCCGGTCAGCCTGTAGAGATAAGAGTTGCGAGGGCTGAGGAGTTCCTAGATTACCAGCTACTGCCACACTTAGGTAGTAGGCCTGAAGATAGGAGGAGGAAAGGATACTTCCTAGCTGAAATGGCTAGTAGGGTCCTCCAGCTCTACCTAGGTAAAAGGCCTGAAGACGATAAAGACCATTATTCGAACAAGAGGATTAGGCTCGCGGGAGACCTGCTAGCTGAGATATTCAGAGACTCCCTCGACATGCTAGTGAGGACAATAAGGTCCCAGCTTGAAGAGTATATCGTGCAGAGGAGGAGGATTAGGCTTGCTAACGTTGTTAGAAGCGACATTATAACTGAGAGGCTCAAAACAGCTATAGCCACAGGCAACTGGACCCAGGACAGGACCGGGATAAGCCAAGCTCTAGATAGGACTAACTGGATAAGCCTCCTAAGCCACCTCAGGAGAATAGTATCCCCTCTAAGCAGGGGCCAGGCCCATTTTGAGGCTAGAGACCTCCACGGGACACACTGGGGTAGGCTATGCCCCTTCGAAACCCCCGAGGGTATTAACTGTGGCTTAGTTAAGAATCTAGCCCTATCAGCTTATATTAGCGTGGGCGTTGACGAGGCTCAGATAGAGGAGATGCTATATGAAGAGTTTGAGGTACACAGTCTAGACGAGCTGATGGAGGAGGCTATTAGGAGCGGCACCCCCCCAGATATAATGCTTAAAGGCTCTAAAGTCTTCCTGAACGGCAGACCTATAGGTTACCACCCAGACGGCGAGGCTCTAGTTGAAAGTATAAGGAAGAGGAGGAGGAGTAACACCCTCTGCATTGGGAGGCCTGAGGAGCATAGGTGTTTCGAGGTTAACGTAGCTAGGATAAAAGACGATTACATAGATGAAGTTTACATTAACACTGACGAGGGCAGGCTCTTGAGACCCCTCATAATAGTTGAGAATGGGAAGCCTAAACTAACCGAGGAACACATTAAAATGCTTAAGACCGGCAAGATAACCTTCTGGGACTTAGTCAAGGATGGTATCATAGAACTCTTAGACACTGATGAGGAGGAGAACGCTTACGTGGCGGAGCTCGTCCAGGATCTGACCCCGGAGCACACGCACCTAGAAATATGGCCTGGAGGCATTCTGGGAGTAGCGGCTAGTACAGTGCCCTACATAGAACACAACCAGAGCCCGAGGAACACTTACCAGTCCGCTATGGCTAAGCAGGCTCTCGGCCTCTACGCCCTCAACTATAAGTATAGGATGGACAGCCATTCATACCTATTACAGTACCCTCAGAAGCCCATAGTACAGGTTAGGGCTCTAGACGTTATAGGCTATAATGAGAGGCCCTCAGGCCAGAATATGGTTGTGGCAATAATGGCTTATGCAGGTTATAATGTGGAAGACGCTATAATATTCAATAAGACCTCTATAGACTATGGCCTGGGTAGGGCGTACTTCTTTAGAGTTTACTCAGCCCAGGAGCAGGACTATCCCGGGGGGTTGAGCGATAGGATAACAGTGCCCTCACCTAAACTCTATGATCATAAAGGAGACCAGTACTATAGGAAGCTCGCCCCCGACGGAATAATATATCCTGAGGTTGAAGTTGAAGGCGGAGACATACTAGTAGGTAGGGAGAGCCCGCCAAGGTTCATAGGCGAGGAGAGGGTGATATCTACAGCCCTAGTCTCCAACAGGGACACTAGCGTCCAACTGAGATATGGGGAGGCCGGCATTGTGGACTCCATCCTCATAATGAGGACCCTCGAGAGGAACAAGCTGGTTAAAGTTAGAGTTAGAGATCAAAGGATACCAGAGATAGGGGATAAGTTCTCTACGAGGCATGGTCAGAAGGGGGTTATAGGAATGCTATACCCCAACTATGACATGCCCTACACGGAGGACGGCATAACCCCGGACGTAATATTAAACCCCCATGCTATACCCTCAAGAATGACTGTGGGCCAGCTCCTCGAAGAAATCGCCGGGAAACTTGGGGCTTTGAAGGCCGAGTTCATAGACGCCTCCATGTCCTATAAGGATGACCTAGATAAGATAAGGCTTGAACTCCTAAAACTAGGCTTCGACCCCAACGCTAAAGAAGTACTATATGATGGGAGGACGGGGGAGATCATAGAGAGGCCCATAGTTATAGGTATAGCATTCTACCAGAGGCTCTACCACATGGTATCGGATAAGATGCACGCTAGAGCCACGGGTAAAGTCCAGCTCCTCACAAGGCAGCCCACTGAGGGTAAAGCGAGGCAGGGCGGGCTGAGGTTTGGGGAAATGGAGAGAGACAGCCTAGTAGGCCATGGAGCCTCCATGCTAGTCAGAGATAGGCTGGTGGAGGCGAGCGACTCTCACATAGTATACGTGTGCAACCTGTGCGGCCACATAGGATGGTATAATAAGAGGAAAGGAATATACGAGTGCCCCATACATGGTGCTGAAGGTGATATTAAACCGGTTAAAGTACCCTACGCTTTCAAACTCCTACTCCAGGAACTTCAAAGTATGGCTATTAAACCTCAGATCAAAGTGAGCGATAAGATATCCCTCCTCAGGAAAATACTGGGAGAACAAGGCGCCCCTAAACCAAGCGAGCACCTTAAAAGCTCGGAAAACCTAGAGGGCAAAAGTTAGGGGGTGGCTAGCTGTGGCTTTGAAGTTTGAAAAGTTCAGGGAGCCTTATGTTATAGAGTCTATAAAGTTCGGCCTACTCTCACCCCAAGAAATTAGGAGGATGGCTAAAGTATCCATTATGAGGTCCGACATATACGAGGCTGACGGGTCGCCAGTAGTAGGGGGGTTGAGGGACCCGCACCTTGGAGCTGTAGAGCCGGGAGAATCTTGCCCTGTATGTGGGAATACTAGGGAAGAGTGTCCGGGTCATTTCGGTAGGATAGAGTTAGCTAGGCCTGTGATTCTACCTCATCTCGGCGATGACATACACGCTATGCTCCAATCCACGTGCAGGAAATGTGGAAGACTCCTACTCCCCCCCGAGAGAATAAGTAACTTAACTAGACTGTATTACAGGCGGCTCAGGGAGAGGTGGCCTAGGCTAGCCGATGTTGTTGTTAAAAGCATTATTAAAGAAGCTTCAGAGACTACAGTGTGCCCGCATTGTGGTGAGAGCCAGTTTAAAGTTAGATATATTAGACCCATAATATTCTATGAACGCAGGCCTGAGGGCGAGGTTAGGTTAACCCCCTTAGATATTAGGGATAGGCTTGAGAAAATACCCGATGAAGACGCTGTGCTACTAGGAATAGACCCTAAGAGCGCTAGGCCTGAATGGGCTGTCCTCACAGTACTCCCAGTCCCCCCTCTATCTGTGAGGCCATCTATAACTCTCGAGACTGGTTTAAGATCCGAGGACGATTTAACCCACGCTCTAGCGGAGATCGTGAGGCAGAATGAGAAGCTTAAAAGCTTCCTCTCCACGAACGCCCCGGAGACTATGATTGAAGACGCGTGGTTAACCCTCCAACACGTAGTTGCAGCCTATATAGATAACGAGTTCCCCAATATATACCAGTTGACACATAGGAGGAAGAGGCCCCTGAAAACCTTGGCCCAGAGGCTTAAAGGGAAGGAGGGTAGGCTTAGAGGCAACCTGTCCGGGAAGAGGGTTAACTTCTCAGCGAGAACTGTTGTAAGCCCTGACCCATATATAAGCATTAACGAGGTTGGAGTCCCAGTAGAGGTCGCTAAGACGCTGACAGTCTCTATTAGAGTTACACCCTATAACATAGATGAGGTTAGAAAATATGTTTTAAACGGCCCCTACAAGTGGCCCGGAGCTACCTTCGTCTACAAAGCTGACCAGGATAGGAAGATAGACCTGAGATACCAGAAAGACTATAGGAAGCTCGCTGAAGAGTTAAAGCCCGGAGATATAGTGGAGAGGCATCTCATAGACGGTGACATAGTCCTCTTCAACAGGCAGCCAACACTACACAGGATGTCCATAATGGGTCACATTGTAAGGGTTATGCCTGGTAAAACCTTCAGAATAAACCTTCTAGTATGCCCACCCTACAATGCTGACTTCGACGGAGATGAGATGAACTTGCACGTGCCCCGCCTGGAGGAGGCTCAAGCAGAGGCTAGAGAGCTCCTCCTCGTAGAGAAACATATATTAACGCCTAGATATGGAGGCCCGATAATTGGGGGGAGACAAGACTATATTAGCGGAGCCTACCTATTGACTGTTAAAACATCCCTCTTCACCCTGGAAGAAGTGTCCAATATAGTTTCCAGGGCTGAAGCTAAAACCATGGTCTCTGAGCCTGCAATACTAAGGCCCAAGCCTTTATGGACTGGGAAACAGTTAGTGAGCATGTTCCTACCCCAGGATTTAAACTTTAAAGGTAGAGCTAAGATCAGCTCTGGGGCTCTCAAATGCGATAGCGAAGACTGCTTCAACGACTCCTACATAGTTATAAGGAAAGGTAAGCTCCTCATGGGCGTCATGGATAAGAACGCTATAGGCGCGGAGCAGCCTAACAACCTGCCTCACGTGATAGCTTTAGAGTATGGAGAGAGTAAGGCTAGAGAGCTCTTCGACACCCTTTTCAGAGCTTTTATTAGAGTTCTCGAGATTAAAGGGCTAACAATAGCGTACAACGACATAGAAATACCTGAAGAAGCTAAGGAGGAGATTGAAAGGTTAACAGAGGAAGCTAAAAGGGAGGTTGAAGAGTTAATAAGACAATATAGGGAAGGAGTCCTCGAACCCATACCAGGAAGGACTATCGAGGAGAGTTTAGAACTTAAAATAATAGAGAGGCTACAGAAGCTTAGAACAGATGCCGGAGAAACAGCGATCAAGTACCTGAAACCTTCCAACGATATTTTCATAATGACGAGAACAGGAGCTAGGGGGAGCGACGTGAACTTAACCCAGATGGCCGCTATGTTAGGCCAGCAAACCATAAGAGGTAGGAGGATAGTGAGAGGCTTCAGGACGAGGCCTCTAGCCCACTTCAAACTAGGCGAGTTAAGCCCTGAAGCCAGGGGGTTTATTAAAGGCAACTTCAGAGAAGGCCTTAAACCCACAGAAGTGTTCTTCCACGCTATAGCGGGCAGGGAGGGCCTCGTGGACACTGCTGTAAAGACATCGCAGAGCGGCTACATGCAGCGCAGGCTTATAAACGCTCTCCAAGATTTAACAGTATCATATGACGGGACTGTGAGGGACTCTTGGGGTAACATTGTTCAATTCAAATACGGCGAAGACGGCGTCGACCCTAAAGCTACATATCATGGTAAGCCCGTAGAAGTGAAGAGGGTTATAGAGAAAGTTAGGGGCTCAGGTGGCTAGAGATGGCTAGAGATTATGAGGAGAAGCTTAAAAGGCTCCTCGCAGAAGCTGAGAGCATGCTCCCCAAAAGCATTTTCAACGAGCTTGTCGAAGAGCTGGGTAAAGCCTCAGATCTCACTCCTGAGGAGAAATATAGGGTTGTCGAGGAGGTTATTAGGGGCTATATAAGCTCTATGGCGCAGCCGGGCGAGCCTGTAGGCACTGTAGCAGCGCAGTCTATAGGGGAGCCTGGGACCCAGATGACTCTCAGGACTTTCCACTTTGCAGGTTTAATGGAGTTCGATGTTACTCTAGGGCTACCGAGGCTCATAGAGATAGTTGATGCTAAGAGGGAGCCTTCAACACCCCTCATGGAGGTTTACCTAGATGAGGCTCACAGGTATGATGAGAAGAAGGCTAAGGAAGTAGCCAGGCGCCTCGAATACACTACTGTCGAGAAAGTTATGTCAAGCCTTGAGTATTCTCTGGGAGACAGGGTGTTTAGGCTGAGGCTAGACCCTGAAATGCTTGAAGATAAAGCTGTGACTCCAGAGAAAGTTATTAGCGTTATAGAAGAGAGCGGTATAGGGTCTGTTAGCCAAGACCCTGAAGACCCCCTAGTTCTAAAAATTGAGGTTAGCGAGAAAACAATCCCCGAAGAGAGCCTCTTCGACTATAAGATATACAAGGACTTAGAGTCTAAAATCAAAAAACTCTACATTAAAGGGGTCAAGAACATTAACAGAGCTAGCATAAGAGTCCTGGAGGAGAGCGTGGTTGAAGATAAGAAAGTCAGAGAATACATGATCGTCACTGAAGGGAGCAACTTAGCGGAAGTATTGAAAGTCGAGGGAGTAGATAGGACGAGAACCACTACCAACAATATTTTCGAGATAGCGGAAGTCCTAGGGATAGAAGCTGCTAGAACAGCGATAATAGAGGAGATATCGAAAGTCCTCAAAGAATCGGGCCTAGACGTGGATATAAGGCATAGTATGCTGGTAGCCGATATTATGACGTGGAATGGGGTGGTGAGGCAGATTGGGAGGCTTGGAGTTTCAGGGGAGAAGCCTAGCGTCCTCGCCAGGGCTGCTTTCGAGGTTACTGTTAAACAATTCTATGAGGCTGCTATTAGGGGTGAGGAGGAAAGCTTAAGAGGGGTGACTGAAGCAATAATAGCAGGCATACCCCCTAAGGTGGGTACGGGGTTAGTGGTAATGACTATCAGCCCTATACATAGGAGAGTTGAGGGGTGACCGGGGCTGTCTTCGATCCAGTTGTCTATAGAAAGGGAGCTTAAGAATTTGGTTAAAACAGGCAAATACTATCTGGGCTCTAGGAGGAGTTTAGAGGCTGTGAAGAGGGGCGAAGCAAAACTACTAATAGTCGCGGAGAACGCGCCCCCGGAAATCAGAGAGAGAGCACTATACTACGCTAAGCTTTCAAAAACTCCAGTCATAGTGTTCAAGGGATCTACAATGGACTTAGGCCTAGCTGTAGGCAAGCCTTTCACAGTATCCATAGTAGCGGTGCTAGATGAAGGAACTGCAAGACTCCTGGAAGTAGCGTCACTACAGGGATGAAGTTATGAGCGAGGACAGGATAACAGTAGAGGAGCTACGTTATATCTCGGTTTTCAACGAGATAACCGGGGCTACAGCTTTCAGGTGCATAGTGGATAATGAGAGCGGCAAATACTTGTTTCTAGTAAAGAAGGGGGACTTAGGCAAGGCTATAGGGAGGAACGGGAGAAACATTAAAATACTCGGGGACCTCCTAAAAAAGCCCCTAGAAGTTTTCGAGTACTCAGAAGATATAGCTGGGATGGTTAGAAACCTCCTACCCGGAGTCGACGTCCTGAAAGTTGATGTAAGCGAGAGGGGGGAGGAGAAAATAGTGATAGTTAAAGTGAGAGAGGAAGATAAGGGTAAAGCTATAGGAAAAGATGGGAGGAACGTAAAAAGAGCCAGGCTAGTGTTAAACAAGATGTTCGGGGTAACAAAAATCATAATTAAATAGTAACCTAAAAATTTAAGGTTTAACAATGAAAAACCTAAGCTAAGGGTTGACAAATGCCGGGTAAAAAAGCCCCAGCAGGGCTCTTCGCCGCTAGAGCTCTGAGAAGGAAAAGGCTCAAGTTTAGGTGGAGTCAGAGAGAGTTTAGAGTAAGAATGCTTAAGTTAAAAGAGAAATACGACCCTCTAGAAGGAGCCCCCATGGCTAGGGGCATAGTACTTGAGAAAGTCGGCATAGAGTCGAGGCAGCCCAACTCAGCTCTTAGAAAATGTGTTAGGGTCCAGCTTGTGAAAAATAAGAAGGTTGTAACGGCTTTCGTCCCGTGGGACGGCGGGATACTTTACATAGACGAGCATGACGAGGTCGTAATAGAAGGCATTGGAGGCCCGAGGGGTAAGGCCCTCGGCGACATACCAGGAGTTAGGTATAAAGTTGTTACAGTTAACGGGGTCTCCCTTAAAGCTCTCTGGGAGGGTAAGAAACAGAAACCTAGGAGATAATCTTTAAAGTTAACCCCTCTCCTCAAACTTCTCCTGCTGGTCTACCAGGCTCTTCTTAACATAAATGTCTTTACCGGAAATTAACGCTAGATATACTGCGTGGCTCGGTATCATTTTTATACTCATGTTCACCCCCTCATCCTCAAGGTTCACGGAAGCAGTGTATAAGCCGGTAGCTGTGTCCAGCTCATCTATAGCCACGCTCTTCAAACCCTTAACTAAAGCCTCTTTAAACGTTTCACTATTAAGTATGAAAGTGAAAACACTCTGCCTCCTCGGTATAGTGGCTGCTTCAGTATACACTTTCAACGCTTCCGCCACATCTGACGGTATATTAACCATGGTGAAAACCCTCCCATCCTCCAGGGCTAGGTTAAGCTCTATTATATAGCCGCTCAAGCCTGTATACGCGTCCCTCACGAGCCTCTGGCTAACGAAGACGTCCACAACTCTAAGGAGGTCCCCTTTAATAGACCTACCCACCTTAACGCACCATCTCACTCTCTTTAAAAAATTGAGAACAAGCTTATTATAGCTTACACTCCATAGCTCTTTTCAGGGCCTACTAAAAGCTCCTATAAACTTTGATGCCGATAATGGAAAGTTTTAAACCTCCCAAGACTCCGGAGCATGTAATGGGGCTTTCACGAGGTGAGCTATAGTTAAGGTTAGGATAATATTTTTAGAGTCTTCCTTAGAGCTTGTTCCAGACGCTCTTAGAAGCCACCCTGAGGTTTTAAGGTCGGCCCGTAGATATGAGATACCCCCCTCCAGAATGGTCCTGGATAAGAGTTTACATTATAAGGCTATGGAGAGCCTGGATAAGAAGTGGAAGAGGGGTAGACCGGATATTCTACATACGAGCCTCCTCGTAATAACAGACACGCCCCTATTCAACCTCGGCCTCCTAGACGTTTACTTCCACCTGCTAGACGGTAGGGTGTTCAAAGTAAGTAGTGAAACAAGGCTACCCAGGCATTTAGAGAGGTTTAAAGGGGTCATGGCAGGCCTCCTCAAGAACAACCAAGTCCCCCCAAGCTCCCCTAAACCCCTAATATATAAGGTTGCCGATAGCCTGCCCGAGTTTCTCTCAAGAGAGGACAGCAGGCTAATCCTGCTATGGGAGAAAGGAGAGCCTGTAACCCTAAAACAAGTTGTGGAAGAGGCGTTGAAGGTAAACAGTTTCATAGGGGTAGGGGCGTTCCCCCAGGGGGATTTTGAAGAGGAGACTTTGAAAATAGCGCACCAGAAATATTCGATAAAGGGGGTAGGCCAGCTTAAAACGTGGGGCGTGGCTGCAAGGCTCTTATGCTCTATTGAGGAGGTGTTAAAGCCTCAAGTTCCATGATGGGGTTTAAGCCTTTATTACTAGTTTCGCGGCGGGCTCCCTGGAGTGGTGGTTCTCACTTTCTCCAGAGCTCTCTCCTCCTAGCTTCCAGTTGCTCTATAGGCCTCCCTTCATACTCGGCTGCTGTTTGGAGTTTCACGTTAAGTTCCCTAGCTATCTCCTCGTGTTCCCTTATGTGGCTTTTATAGTTTAGGTCTCTGAGGAGGTGGTGGTCTAATATTAACATTTCCGGCTTAGCTTTTCTCATGAAAGACGCTAGGCCTCTAAGCCCCATCTCTACAGACTCCACGCTCACCACTTTACCTGAGAAATATGTTGGAGGCCCCCCAACTATAGCTATTGATGGCCTTGGAGTAGACCACCCCTCTAATATCGTTAAAGCTTCGGGATCTGCAGGCCCTTGAACGTCGCTCGTAAATATTAGGGATTCGCCTTCGCAAGTAACTCTAACCATTAAAACCCTACCCACTTTAGTCCCGGGCTCCCCATGCCATACTGGCTTTGAAAGTTCAACAGTGAGGTCCCCTATTTTGAACACATTATTATCCCCTATAAGTATCCTCGCCCTATCTTTTAAGCCCGTCTTTAAAAGGAACATGTAGCCTCTAAACCTCTGGCTCGCGTTTATGTTCCTCGAATAGTCTTTAACTATGAGGGTCTTATTATAGTATAGTTCCGGGTTATCCCTTAAATAGTGGTCGTAGTGATAGTGGGTCAAAACTATCACATCACTCTCCCTTACAAGACTCTCAGCCTTGTCAAGTGCTTCATAGAGCCTCCTCCACTCTACATCGTGAGGGGGGAGCCCGTAACGTCTAGGGGCTATAGCGGCCCCCAAGTCTAACCCCACTGTTACCCCGCAGGCTTCAATGAAAGTAGCCATGCTCCTTACACCCATACTGTCGGCGGCTACTATTTTAACCTTCAACATGCGTCGCCTTCTCTGAAGTTTCTATCTAACTTCTATTTTAGCTTTTTCAGCTACTTTGAGGAAGTCTTCCCGGCTCACGTTTAGCCATTTAGAGATTTCATAGTAAGAATCCCAGGTAATATATTCCCCCCTATAGTCTCTTTGAGCCCTCCTAGTTATCTCGAAATATAGCCTGCTGAGTATATCTTTTTTAGTCATGCTTGATAATATAGCTTTCTCAACGTTACCCTCATAGGTATATCTAGCTTTAAGAATTATCTCTACTATCTTGTTAATCCTATAAGGCACGCCGGCCGTGGAGCCTGCAAGCTCCACCCTCCTAGGGAGGCCCCATGGAACTAGGTTGTCCAATATTTTACCCAGGCCCGGCCTCGGAACCTTCTCCTGGAACCCTATCAGGAAGGCTTCGGAAGTTAAAACATCGTTAGGGGTTAGAGTGTGGGGGGCGTCCTGCCTTATTATTATTACTTTATCCGCATCCGTGCTCCACAGGAGCTCGCTGGGCCTGCTTTGAGTTACTATAGCTTTATTCTTGCCGGCGACGTTGTAAAGCCATTCAGCCATGATCTTATCGGAGCTCGTTACAGCTAAATGCGGGTCCCAGAGGTACTCTCTGATCTTCTGGAGAGACTCTTCTATTTGAACCCTTAACGTCATAGAGTCTTCATGGCCCTGGATACTAGAGACCCCTATGTCTACTACGAATAAAGGGAATGGGGGTGAAGGTAGTAGGTCTGAAACCTCCTTCCAGGAGACGGACACTTTGTAGGGTTGACTCCTATAGGATATGGATGCGTCTGCCCTAATGTTACCCTCGGGGGTTAAGAGTTTGAATTTAAACCCTTTATAAGACTCTTCAGCTAAAATGCTCCCGGTGAAAGCATAGTCGTAGACTATGTTATACTCGTTAACAAGCATTTCAACAGCTACATGCTGGAACTTTGATGTTGAGGCTCTCCTAACATCTAGGAAGGGTCTATAGCCGACCTTATATACTCCTTTATTTGCTAGTATTTCTAGGAGTGCTATCGCAGGCCGCTCTGTGAATGCTGTTTTCACCCTTCAATACCCTTATCTAAATATTCATCCAAGGTTTTATGCCTTAAACCCCTCCTACCGCGCGCCCCTAAACCCAGCCTCCCCATTGTAGCCCACGTATACCTTATGATTGGGGGTTTAAGCCCAGCTTTCAAAACGTCCCCAGCCCACTCTATAGTCCTAGGGTCGCTAGGGTAGCCGCTACCCTTAACCCCGTAGATTGATTTGAGAACCATTAACCTCCTATCTCTTAAGTACTTAGCTATTATGCTAGCCGCTGAAACCTCGACATAGTTAACGTCAGCCCTCTCCTCAACTATAAGCTCCCCCCTAAACCCTATACTCTTAAGCTTACGAGGCAATACTCTAACATCGCCAAACCTATCTACAACTATCCTAGCATCGCGGAAGCCTTCACCCAGCCTCCGCGAGAGTATCCTTAAAACCTCGTAGGCAGCTATCTCTGTGAGCAGGTTAACGTTAAACTTGTCGATCAAACCCGGGCTCACAGCGTAAACAGCGAACGGCCTAGATTTAAGGATAGCGTAGAGCTCAGCCCTCCTCCTTGGGGTAAGCCTCTTACTATCTCTAACCCCTAAATCCATGAGGAAACCCCTATCATCCTCAACAAGGGCGAAAGCCGCCACGAAAAGCTCCCCTATAAGGCTACCCCTCCCAGCCTCGTCAACCCCTATTGAAACCCGTTGAACCCCCCTGAAACTCTCCTCCCCCGTAAAGTGCCACCTAAAGAGTTTCCAGGAAGAGTTGATGCTTAAAAGCTATTAAATACTATGCCCCGGAGCTAAAGCATCATTCAGCCCCTGTTAAGCGCGGCAGCTCGAAAGCCCCATTGGCGGGGGGCACTTCTATTTTACTAGTTTCCTTACCCATTTAATTATTAAGGGCCATGGGGATTCTAGGTTCTCTAGGAGTCTTCTAGTGTCTACCCTATACTTTTGAGGGTCTCTAGCTATAGATGTTAGTAGTTTCTCCGCCTCCTCATAGCTACTAGCATAGTATATTGGGAACCCCATCTTTGATAGTGCGGCATCTATGCTGATAACCCTGTCGAACAATGTTATCCCCGGGGCGCCCATTAAGGCTGCTTCCCTAGCCATGGTTATGCCCCCTGTTACCACTGCTGCAGAGTGGTATTCGAGGTCGGGCCCGTAAAACGGCTTGTCGAGCACTACGGCATTTTCAACTTTAGATGCTTGGATAGCGTGCTCCCTATATCTTGGTAGTATGACCGGCGTGTAGCCTAGGCTTGAAGCTTTCTCCGCGAGTTTAAGCACGAGGCTAGACTCTATGTTACTATAATAGTGGGCTTTAAACTCTTCAGGCCTGAAAACAATGTATGTGAAAGGTTTCAAGCCGAGTTTCTCAACATTGGCCGGGTTAGGCTTATACTCCCTAACCCACAGGACCTCGTCAATCCCCCTAAAAGTCTCCATAACTGTGAAGTCTTTCAACACGAACCTCTCAATCTCATCAGCTATAAACTCGCTAGCTATAACTACAGAAGCTAGAGGGTAAGAAAGCCTGTTCATGGCTATCCCGTGGGGCGT
This sequence comes from uncultured Sulfolobales archaeon, assembly GCA_937921695.1. Lineage (GTDB taxonomy): Archaea > Thermoproteota > Thermoprotei_A > Sulfolobales > Acidilobaceae > DSZV01. Next base: position 104,743 of record CAKZTZ010000001.1, read on the forward strand.
GTCGCCCAGAGCTATATAAGGTATCCCGAGCCCGAAAGCGACGCGGGCGGCGGGGGGTGAAGGATAGGATATTAAAATCTTCGGGGAAAACTCTTCAACAACAACTTCCAAGTCCACCATCCTACCAATATCAGCTATAAGCTTGCCCCTTAAACTACCGCCCCCGTGAACCCCTACGGCAATATAAGATTCTCCAAGATCCTCTAAGACTTTTATGGAGTAGTCGTAGCTCCTAACAGTTATAATAGTCTCATAGCCCTCGCTCCTGAGAAGCCTACTCAAAACAGCTGATAAGAGGCTCCTCTTAGCAGTAGAGGCGTCAAGCCATATGACGTTCGCACACATAATTCCAGGCCCTCTAGCACTTTACATAGTCTGAAACCTTTAAATAAAGCTCCCCGATAAAGTGGCAGCCTAGAGTTTGCCGTGGAGGTTGTGGAGGCCCCTAGAGGGGGCTCAACGGTATTTTCATGTGAATTTTTACTTTATAAGGTATTTTATCCGAGTGTTTCCTTAGGAACTCCTCGTCCTCCTTGAGGTTCCTGTATTTCTCGTTTAGCATTACTGGTATACTGTTAACTATAGGGTACCATCTCCCACAGTTACTGCAGACTAGGACCCCCTCCACTATATCTATGCCGGCGCACTTCCTACACTCTTCTATGGGGGTTTCACTGGCGGGCCTTGAGTATAGGCTGCACCATTTTCTACACTTGATCTTCTCAATGTCAACGCTGGCTTCCCGCTTTTCTTCCACTATACTGTGGAGTATTAGGTTGGGGTTCTTACACATGGGGCATGCGAGGAGCTCGTGGAAATAGTATTTCAAGCCATCCTCCCCCCTAGGCATTTCCCGCTTATAACTCTTTTAGTGGCGCTCACAATGTTTTCAGCTTTCTCCCTCGAGCTAGCCTCAGCCATTATCCTCAACACGGGCTCCGTCCCGCTGGGCCTCACTAGTATCCAGAAGTCTTCCCCAAGAACTTTCACCCCATCAATTGTTATAATCCTATGCCCTGCAAACAACTCTTTCACAGCTTCGAGAGAGCAGAGGACTTCGCCCCTACTCATAGGTATCTTCGTCTTTACCGAGTAGTATCTTGGGAGAGCTGAGAGGAGGTCGCTCATTTTAGACTTTAAGGATGCTAGCATGTCTAAAGCTAAAGCTATAGTCATCGCCCCATCCCTCACATACTGGTGTGGCACGTGCATGTAGCCCCCGTTCTCCTCAAACCCAGCTATGGCCCCCCCAGACTTCACCATAGTCCTGGCTATGGTTACAGAGCCTACCGGGGTCCAAACAACTTCTACGCCGTGCTTGCTTAGATACTGTTCGACAACAATACTGCTAGAGACTCCTGTGAACACCCTCCTAGGTACGTCTCTCCACTTTGTAGAAGCATAGTGGGATAAGACTGCCCCCATCTTATCCCCCCAGTGTATTTCACCCCTATCATCTATTATTATAGCCCTGTCAGCATCCCCGTCATGGCCCGCCCCGATATCCGCGCCGCTAGACAATACGAGGCTCGCAGCGTTCGAGAGGTTTGCAGGCGTAGGCTCAGGCTCTCTCCCCGGGAAGTACGGGTCTAGGTGGCAGTTTAGGGAGAAGACTTTAACCCCAAGCTTCCTGAGGAGCAGGGGGGTTGCTAGGGCTCCCACGCTGTTAGCGCAGTCAACTACAACTTTAAACCCCCTCCTAGCTATTGATTCCGGGTCCACCTGGCTTATTATCGCGTTCACATAAGCGTCTATAAGCCCCCCAACGGTTTCAGGAGGCTCTGTGAGCGAGCGCCATTCAAGCTTAGAAGAGTGCCCCCTAAAATAAAGCTCCTCTATAGCCTCCTCATCTTCCCTATCAACCTCCACACCATCAGGAGCTATGACCTTAACCCCGTTATACTCTGGAGGGTTATGGCTGGCTGTGATCATGACGCCCCCATCGTAGCCCATGCTTTTAACAGAATACTGTAGGGCGGGCGTGGGGATTAAGTTCGCATTATAAACCTTAACCCCCTCTGAGAGGAGCCCGGAGATTATAGCTGACAATATAATGTCGCCCCCAGCCCTAACATCTCTACCCGTAAGGATCCTGCTACCCGGGCCGAAGAAGCCTCCAATAGCCCTCCCAAGCCTCAGAGCGAACTCAGGGGTTAGCTCTGAACCCGTTAAGCCTCTAACCCCGTCGGTCCCAAAGAGCTTCCCCAAAACCCGGCACCATAATAGTTTCAACTGCCGAGAGTAAAAGCGTTTAACGTACTATTAGCCGTGAGCTAAGCTCTGAGATATTAAGATAAAAGATTTAAACTGATACACTAAAAGAGTGACGGAGGGTAAGTGAGGTGAGTCAAACTAGGGACGTGACGGAGTTCATTAGGAGCCTCGAGAGATGGGTAGCTCTACAGAAGGTAGTCTTAGAAAACTTCAAAAATATGGATGTTAAAGTCAGGGATTCCGACAGGCTAGATATAATAATACATACGAGGCTAGCCTTCAACCACATGATTAGAACACTAAAAGCGTTCGACGACTGGCTCCAAGACCCTTTCATATCAAGTAGCATACCGAGAGACCTACTACTTGAAGTATGGTCTACATCCCTAAAGATCCTAGAGTCCCTACTAGAGCTCGACATAAAACACACTGGGGAAGTTAGAAACCTCATAGAGAAAGCTGTAAAGGAGGGGCGCGTAAGCCCGGTCATAGCCCAGCTGAGAGACCTAACAACGCCGAGAGGGGAGGAACGAGAGAGGAGGGGCCCGACTATATCAATATAGCTTTATTAAGTGGAAAACGGGCCCCAATTTATACTTCAAGCTCCTCGAGCTCCCTCTCTTTAGCTTTAAGAAGCTGGTAGGTGGCTTCCACAGCGTATTTCAAAGCAGCCTTAGCCTTAATAACCTCTACTGTAGACTGTAGATTCTCCAACTTCACCTCCACCACGGCGCCGTCAGGCCTCTCCTTTATAACAAGGTTTACAAGGTCTCCCTCAGCTCCACTCCTGGCTTGGAGGGCTCTAATATCCTCCCTGACACTATTCAAATACTCTTTAATCTCGTTAGGGAGCACTACTGGGCTATCATAGGAGAGCCTAACATACCCCTCACCGATAAACACTCTAGCAACACGCCTCCTACCTACCTTAACCTCCTCCACCTTCTCCCCCAGGAGAGGCTGCTGGCCCGACTCTAAGAACAACATTATCGCCTTATACACCTTAAGCTCAAACTCCAAACCCTCCACCTTCTCCCTAAGCCATTCAAGAACCTCCTCCTTAGACAGTTCTCTAGCCTCCTCCAAGCCATGCCTAGTCAAAGGAGTGTACCCCCATTTACCTCTAACCCGCCCGGCTCATCTTAAGGATAAATCCCGGTCTTATCCCAGTCTTACCGTGAATTCCAGGAGGGTTGAGCCTCATCTAGATTGACATCTGGAGACCCTTGAAACCCACAAGGATCCCCACCTCCTCCACAAGGGGGATCTTTTCCTTAGCCACCTGTAGGAGGGGCTCAGCCCCTGGGGAAACCCACATATAGTGAAACTTAAGATAACTTTCACTAGACGTTTCCCCCTACTCCTGTTATGGAGCGCGGAGGGTCTTTGGTTTTGTAAGTCTTGTTTTAAACTTTCGGGTTTTCAAGTTTTCTGTCGCCAGTCTCCGGAGGTCTCACATTTATGTTTCACCTATTGTGGGATCGGCTTATGGCTGACCTTGTCCAAGTTATAGAGGATTGGACTACTAGGGTCACTGTGCTAGCGTGGGCTCTGTTCTTGTTAACGTGGAGTATAGGTTGGGCTCTTAGGGGTGCTCCAATACCTTTCAGTAGGATTAAGAGGTTTGGGTCCGGCCTTGTAGAAGACTCTGTCTGGGCTGCTTTCTGGCTTGCTGTCGGAGTTACAGTGTTTAAGTTCATAACATACTTGGCGAGCCTAATCTCCCAGGCTCTAGGATCTTAGAGGTGGCTCTATGGACCCTGTTTACCTGGGCGTCTTAGCTATTAAACTAGCTGTCTTAACGTTCTATCTAGGCGTCCTAGTATATGCTCTCCCGCTACCTCTCAGGTCTGTTAAGAAGTGGGCTCCAGAACTCCTCTCAGACGGGGTTCAAGCTTTACTCATAGCCCTCATATACGGCACCCTCTACGTTGCTAGCTTGAACTTAGCGGGGCTCCTGGGAGGCTCCTGGGCCCTTCTAGATGTTTGGTTCAAGAAATCTGTGGGGGTCATAGTTAACATTAAAATGTTCCTAGCAGCCCTGGGGGCTGTGCCCGTCCTCTCTAAAATCTCCGGGATCGCTTATGCCGTAGCGGGCCCCCTAGATAGGGCGGCGACCCTAGCCCTACTCTTCATGGTAACCCTTTCAGGGATAACAGAGCTTGTCGTAAACTATGGCCTAGCCCTCCTAGCTCTCGGGGTAGCCCTGTATGCTATCCCTTTTAAGCTAGCTAGGGGGGCGGGAGCGTGGCTCGTAGCTTTCATACTGGTTTTCAACGTGGGGCTACCCCTCCTACCAACCTTCATAGTAAGCCTAGCCTCTGAGCCCAGCGTGCCTGGGGAGGCTCCTAGTTTTTCAGTAGTTAAGGTTAAAGTAGTGTCAAACCACGGTCATCCAGCTTCTTATGGATTCCTAAAGATCCTTGACAGTAAAGCTAACATTGTAGCAGCGCACCCGCTAGACTCCAACGGCTATGCTACCCCACTGTACCCGGAGATTTCAGGCATACTGTTACCATCGAACATAGACCTTTACCCTATACTAGAATACGACGGCTACATGATACCTTTAAACCCCTCCCCCCTCAGGCTCGACACTCTAAACTCGAACTATGTAGAGCTCAGAGCACCCCATGTAGCCCTGTTCAGGGAGCCTCTAATAATGGTTTTATTATCGAACCTTAACTATGAGCTTAAAGACTCAGGCAGCTCTCTCACCATAATAACTAAGCTAGGCGGAGACAGCTATGTTGATGTGAGAGCCCCCTCAACATGCTCCCTAAACGTTACAGCTATAGGGGCTAGTGTAAATGTGGGCACCTGGGAGTGGAGGGGGGTTTCAGGGCCCTCATACATGGTTACAGCCGCCTCTGAAGGCGATTATGAAATAAACGTGACTATATATAATTGCAGCCCTACGAGCACCCCCCATTATGGAGATTCAAAGGATTATGCTGACAACCTAGCTAGGAGTTTCGCTTTCCTCGACTTAAACCTTATTAGAGCCTTCGTCCTCTACTATCTCACAGTCCCCTTCATATATGTTTTCATACTCTTCCTGGCTACAGCAAGCCTAGCTAGAGTCCTAGGGGGGAGGGATAGGATCCCGGTTAAGGTGGCCTAGCAATGGTGAACCCTATAGACGCCTTAATAATAGTCCTAGCTTTCGCCTCCATAGCCTTAATAATTAGAAACTTGATAGTGTCGAGGGATTTAAAGCTCCCCATAAGGATTAAGGGGAGCTCCACCCTCAAAGTCACCATTGGAGGATCGAGCTTCTCAGGCTACATAATAGTGGCGGATAAGGCGCCGGCCGGCGGGCGCGAGGCTGCAGCAAGGCTTATTGAAGTAGCTAAATCCATGAGGTCTAGCGTCACTTTCATATCGAGCATGTTTAAAGTTGAGGGGGGGAAGCTTCTAGGATTCATAGAGGAGGAGATTAAAAAAGCTGAACTAGCTTACGCTGCTACGAAACACGTTAGATACGCGGAGAGGCTCAAACTACTCCAAGACCTTTACAGGACTGTGTCTAGAGACCACAGGCCCTACCTGGGCTCTCTAGCATTAATACTCTGGGTGCCGGATGATGAAGAGAGCCATGAGAAGATTGTTGAAGCTTTCAAGAGCATAGCTGAGGCTGAAACCGGTGCTTCATTCAAGATTCTCACGGGTAAAGTCGACTTAAGCTCAGCTATAACAAGCGTGCCGTCCATAGAGAGCTCGCTCAACATCCCAGCTGTAACAGTGGGCGAGGAAGATTTAGCTGATGGGAGGGGGGTCGTCTTAGGGAGGCTCTCTGAGAGGGAGGGAGTCTTAATTCTCGATTGGCCCAGGGATTTTGAGGCGCACATGGGGGTATTCGGCCCAACGGGGAGAGGTAAAACAGTGCTCCTCGCAGGTCTAGCAGCGCAGCTCGGCATTTTGAGCGAGAGCGCGTTAAACCCCTACATGGTCTTAGTAGTAGATCCTAAGGGCGACCTAGCCTCTATGCTTTCAGGGGTAGCCTCTAAAATTGTCAGGTTTAAGGGAGGCTGCATACCTATGCCCAGGCTCGACGGCTTAGCTTCCGAGCTTATAAAGTCTAGTAGTGAGACCGGGTGGGGTAGGAGCCGTGTAGAGCCCTGCCTTGGATCCCTAATAGAGAGGGGGCTCATAGTTTACGATTTATCAGAGCTCCCCAACGAGGATAGGAACGTTGCTGCAAGCCTCATAGTGTCTAGCCTTGTTATAGAAGCTTCTGAAATAGGCCTCCCAGGCAGGATGGCACTCATAGTTGACGAGGCCTGGAGGGCCGCTCAAGGCCGGGCGACTCACATGGTGATAGCTCTGAGGGAGGGTAGGAGTAGGGGGCTCCACATAGTTTACGCTACCCAGTCGCCCATAGATGTGCCCGGGGCTGTCCTAGACAATACTAGGGCTATACTAGCTTTCGGGGGCTTCACTAGGAACTATGTTGAGCTAGCTGGGAGGCTAGGCCTTGAAAACGCGGACATCCTATTGAAACTCCCAGTGGGGGAGACTCTTATAAAACTAGGCGATAGGCCTCCAGTGAGGGTTTACTCATATAATTATAAATCCATGCTTGTGAAACAACTAATAAGTGGAGGTGGCGGGGATGTCTCTAGCGGCGAAAATGATAGAGGAGATGGAGAAAAACGCTGAGCTGAGGAGGAGGTTCCTCAAAATAATCCTAGCTGAAATAGCTTTAGAACCAGATATAAGGATGGCTCTCGCAAACGCAATAATAAGAGAGGCGGCCACGAAAACAGACCTAGCGGAGCTCACTAAGAAGATCGAGGGAGCCTTAGAGGAGAAAACGAGCAGAATAGAGTCATCAATGGTTACTAAGGGAGAGTTTAAAGCCCTCAACATTAAAGTTGAAACTCTAGAAGCCTTAATAACAGATTACGGTAAGAGCATTAAAGACTTGAACAAGCTAGGAGATAAACTATCATCCCTAGAGTCTTCAATGGAGGAATTGAAAGAGTCAATTAAAAGAGTAGGAGAGCTAGCGAGAGAAAACTCTAATAAAATAGAAGAGGTTAAAATAGGCTTAGAGGGTAAAGTCTCTTCTGTAACAGAAAGCTTCGAGGGTAAACTAGCCTCCCTTAAGAGGCCTATCAACATTATAACAGTTCTAAGTCTAACCTCACTAGCAGCCATAGCTGTTTTAGTACTATTATTCCTAGCCTATATAGGGGTTCTCTAGCTCCCGCTCTAAAACCGTGCTAGGCTAGGGTAGATTAGCCCTAGAGCTCCATTTAAAGTATGGTGTTAGGTTTGGCTTTCCTCTACGGGGAGCTTTTAGAAGACCCGGGGGCTAAACTTAGGGAGCTTATTAAGAGCAGAGATATAATAGTTGCCCCGGGAGTCTTCGGCCCCGTGTTCGCCCTCCTAGCTGAGAGTATGGGTTTCGAGGCCGCCTACCTCTCGGGGGCTGCTTTCACAGGCTTCTACGCTATACCGGATATAGGTTTAATAACTTTGAGCGAGCTCGCCACAATGACCAGGTACACGGCTAGAGTCTCTAGGATACCTTTAATAGTAGATGCTGATACAGGCTTCGGAGAAGCTATCAATGTAGTGAGGACTGTTAGGGAGCTTGAAGAAGCGGGGGCTGCAGCTATCCAGATAGAGGACCAGGTTATGCCTAAGAAGTGTGGACACTTGCCGGGCAAGAACCTCATCCCCGCAGGCGATATGATGAAGAAGGTTAGGGCTGCAGTAGAGGCTAGGAGGAGAGACACTCTTATAGTTGCCCGCACAGACGCTAGGGATGTTGAGGGTCTCGACGCTGCTATTGAGAGGGCCCAGCTATACGTTGACGCCGGCGCAGACATAGTATTCCCTGAAGCTCTAAGGAGCATAGAGGAGTTCAGAGAGTTCGCTAGGAAAGTTAAGGCTCCACTACTCGCTAACATGACGGAGTTCGGGAAAACACCCTACATTAAAGTCCAAGAGTTCAGGGAAGCCGGCTACAAGATAGTCATATTCCCGGCGACAATATTCAGGGTAGCCCTAGGAGCGGCTAGGGAAGCACTAGATATTATAAAGAGGGAGGGAACACAAGTAAGCCTCCTCGACAAAATGATGACTAGGAGCGAGTTCTACAAGCTCATAGGCTACTCTGAATATGAATCAAGAGACTCTAAAATATCGGAGCAGGTTGACAAGATCCTGAAATCCAAGGCTAAAAACATGTTCAAGCCTGAGGAAACCCTTTAAGGTCCAGCTAAGTGTAAGTCTAGAGGGTGCAAGTATTGGGAGGTAAGCAGAAGACCACCCTCTTCATTACGGGGAAGGAGAAAGGTTCCGAAGCTTCTGAAGGTAAAGGTAAAAGTAAGCCCAGAAAACCTGAGGGTAAGCCTGGGAAGTGACTAGCCCCTTCGAGTGGCCCCCCAGGAGAAGGCGTAAGAAGCTGGCGGTAGCGTTACCAGCCAGCGTCTTAGCAACTGAGGAAACACTAGAACTTAAAACTCTCAAGACCGGCATAATAGGCAGGATACTCGCCGTTTACAGGGTCGATCAGGCCGCCCTATTTATGGATCCCGAGTCTAGGGAGGGGGACCTTAAACTCCTCAAGCTCCTCCTAGAATACATGGTCTCACCCCCCCATTTAAGGAGGAAACTCTACCCCATAACTAGGGAGCTCTCGGCGGCCGCCCTCCTCCCACCCTTAAGAATATATAGTCATGATATTCCAGAGGAGCTGAGGCCCGGGGTTAAACTTGATGTTTTAATAGAGTCTTGTAGAGGCTTGGAGTGCAAGGCTTATATTGGGAGGTGGGGCTACGGCTTTATAAGGGGGTTTTTCAAGCCTGGCGACGTGGTTACAGCTACTGTAGAGTCTGCGGGGGATAATATTGTCTTAAGCCCGTCCACGTGGGGGGAGGCTTATACAGGGTTCAAGGTTAAAGTAAAGCGTAAAGTTGAAGATTTAATAGAGAGTTTAAGGGTTGAAGGCTACCTCATAGTTTTAGCGAGTAAGTATGGGGGCTGGATATATGAAGTGCGTGATAGCATAAAGTCGAGGCTGCTAAATTCTAAAGGCCTCCTAGTGCTCTTCGGAGGACCCTACAAGTGCCTCTACGAGTATACTAATGGGAAACTCTATGATTTCATAGTTAACACTATACCCCTCCAGGGGGCGCTCACTGTTAGGACCGAGGAAGCTATGATAGCCACGCTCTCAGCCCTAGATAATACACTCGGATATTTCAACATGTAAGCCCCAGTTAATAGTATATGGTAAACTTATAAGGTTAGGGTTTAACATAAGCCCTTAGAGGGTCTGCAATTGGGTGCTAGGAAGAAGAGTGCCCCTAAAAGAGGGAGCCTCGGATACTCCCCTAGAAAGAGGGCTTCAAGGCTAGTCCCGAGGATAAAATCGTGGCCAGAAGTAGATCTAGGTAAACCCGCACTCCTAGCATTCTTAGGCTACAAGGCTGGAATGACCCACGCCTACATTATAGATGATATTCCAGACAGCCCCACGAGCGGGAGGGAGATATTCGTCCCGGTTACTCTCGTGGAAACCCCGCCCATGATAGTTTTAGCTGTGAGGCTCTACGGCCGCGACCCTAACAGGGGCTTATACACGCTAGGAGAAGCTTGGACAGCTCCCCCCCAAGAGCTTGAACTCCACAGGAAGATACAGGCGCTAGGCTCCCCCAATACAGAGGATTCCCTCAAAAACCTCGAGAAGCTCCTGGATAAGGCTGTAGATGTTAGGGTAATACTCGCCTCCCAACCCAAGCTCGCCGGGGGGTTGAGTAAGAAGAAGCCCGACATACTGGAAGTTAAGGTAGGGGGGGTTCCCGATGTTAAAACCCTCTTCAACTATGCTGTGAGCAAGCTCGGCAAGGAGGTGAGGGTCTCGGAAGTATTCCAGCCAGGCATGCCTGTAGACATTATAGCTGTTACTAAGGGTAAAGGATTCCAAGGAGTTATAAAAAGGTGGGGGGTAAAGGAGCTACCTAGATGGCATAAACACAGGAAAGGTAGTAGGAGCGGGCCTGGGGTCAGGGGCTCCGCGGCGGGGAGCTGGTGGGAAGTGCCTCAGCCTGGCCAGACGGGGTTCCACAGGAGGACTGATTATAATAAGAGGATACTTTCCATAGGTGTTGACGGCTCCCTAGTAACCCCTGCAGGGGGGCTCCTCCACTATGGGGTTGTTAAGAGCGAGCACCTCATAATAGCTGGGAGCATACCTGGGGTTGTTAAGAGGCCTATGGTGTTAAGGTGGCCTATAAGGCCTCCAACATGGTACGCTAGGGTAGGGGCGTTGAAGCCTAAGATCACATATATCAGTGTTGGGAGCAAGCAGGGTAGCTAGAGGTGTGTAAACATGCATTCAAGCCTCACACTATACTTGAGAGACCCCGTCAAAGTCCCAGTATATGATATGAGCGGGAGCCAGCTTGATGAGATAGAGCTCCCCCCAATATTCAGGCTCCCCGTCAGGAGAGATTTGATAAGGAGAGTCTTCCTAAGCGCTTTCACTGCAAGACTACAGCCTAAAGGCAGAGACCCCATGGCTGGCAAGAGGACTACTGCTGAGAGCCTAGGCATAGGCTATGGGATAGCTAGAGTTCCCAGGGTTAAAGGTAGTAGGAGGGCGGCTTTCATAGGCTCGGCTGTGGGGGGTATGACAACATTCCCGCCTAGGGTTGAAGCCAGGCTGTGGGAGAGGGTTAATAGGAAAGAAAAGATCCTTGGAACGCTGAGCGCCCTCTCAGCCACTTCTATAACTGAAATAGTGAGGGGGAGAGGCCATAAGTTCTCTGTCTCAGCGCTCCCAGTAATAATAGATTCTAAAGTCCTCGGCGAAATATCTAAGACTAGCGACGCGGAGGAGCTCCTCAAGAAACTAGGGTTATATGATGATGTTTTAAGAGCTAAAGAAAACACTAGGTGGAAAGCTGGAAAAGGAAAAAGGAGAGGTAGGAGATACAAAGAACCTAAAAGCATACTATTCATAATAGAAGACCACAAATCCCCCCTAGCAAAATCCTTAAGAAACATACCTGGAGTCGACATAGCAACACCCAAAACCCTAAGCATACTCCACCTAGCACCCGGAGGGGAGCCCGGAAGACTAACAGTCATAACCACGGGAGCCCTAAAAGCCTTAGAAGAGAGGTTCAAGGTGAAAACGCCTTGAAGAACGTTATAATAAGAGTGCACTCAAGCGAGAAAGCCAGCAGGCTCATGGACAACGAGAACATAATAACACTAACAGTAGACAGGAGAGCCACAAAACACGATGTGAAAAGAGCTTTCGAGGAAATGTTCAAAGTTAAAGTAGTAGAAGTGAGAACACTAATAACAAGCAGGGGGGAGAAGAAAGCCTACGTAAAACTCTCCCCAGAAGTTAAAGCGAGAGAAATAGCTACAAGGATAGGCATAGTGTAAGCAACCTTAAAAAGAGCCCCATCAAAAGCTAAACACCCACGTTTTAAACACGCCTAAAGCTCTGCTACTATAACTATTTACCTTCATAGAGTCTGTTCTAAAGTGTGCTGGAGTTTTACACAGTATCCAGGCTGGGAGGTTTATGAATGTGGGGGTTACTCTTCCTCTATTTCAGGGATTTTAGCTTTGCCTTCTTCGACTGTCTCCATGATTTTCCTGGCTATGTCTCTGAAGGCTTGGGCTGCTTCCGATTCTGGATATTCTAGGAAGAATATTTTGCCTGCATCGTTACACTCTCTTATCCTGGGATCTATGGGGATTGCTCCTAGGAATGGTATATCGTATTCTTCAGCTATATCCTTGGCGGCGCCTTTTCCGAATATGTGTATAGTGTCTCCGTGGGGGCACCTGAAATAGCTCATGTTCTCTATTATACCTACTATGGGGACCTTCATTTTACCGATGAAAGCTACAGCTTTCTTAACTACAGACTTGGAGACTTCGCTCGGTATTGTTACTAGGATGAAACCGCTCAGCTTAGGCACAGACTGTGCTATTGTAAGATGTTCATCGCCAGTTCCAGGAGGTAAGTCTACGAGGAGGTATTCCAGGGGGCCCCAGTTAACATAGGCTAGCAGCTCCCTTATAGCTCCAGCTTTAATAGGGCCCCTCCATATGAGCGCCACGTCATCCTTAGGTATGAGAAGCCCTATCGAGGCTACTTTAATACCTGGAGGAGCCTCTATAGGGTCAACAGTCCCATCCATCCTCGCGAGCATGCCGTGGCCCGTTGGGATCCCAAGCATTTTATGTATGGATGGCCCGTGGAAGTCGAGGTCTAAAACCCCAACTTTCCTCCCTAAGACTGCTAGGGCGGCCGCCAGGCTTGATGTTACGAAAGACTTCCCCACCCCTCCTTTACTGCTCATTATCGCGAGTTTATACTTGATCTTCATCATGTTAGCTGTGGCCATTGCTTGCTGTTTGGCTATCTCCTTCATCCTATCAGCTACAGCCTTATAGCCTCCAGCTTGGGTTTCTCCACTCTTCCTGTAATGGTCCATCCTCAAACTTTTATCTGCATCTTTCTGCAACTTTAACCCCCCTTCTCTATAAAGTGTTCAGCGATTAAATTAACATATTATTAATATTGTTAGTTTGCCGTTTAAAAACGCGCGCAAAGCCGGCTTCTAGGGGGCTAGAGTTGAAGCTAGCATTAATAACTACCCTGGAAGAGTTTGACGAGACCATTATTAGGAACTTGGAAACCCTAGGATACCACGTTACTGTTATTAAAGTTGTAAGCTTGAGCCCAGAAGCGTTGTCAGAGGCTTTAGAGGGTTTAGAGTTCGACTACGCTATAGTTCCAGGTTCTTCACCCCACGACTATGGGGGGCTAGAGTTTAAGGTTGTTAAGGGCTCTGTGTCACCATATACTCTACCATATATTTTATCGCTCGCGAGCCCAAGGGTTCTCAGCCCGAAAGTTCAAGCTGAGAAGGTTTTAGGGCCCAACGTTATGGCTGAAGTTGCTGAGAGAGTTTACATGGACATATTATCCTCTCTAGAACCCGCTTTCACCGTTGGAGGTTTAAAAGTACCCCGCAAGCCCCCTCCCATCTTAGTAGCCTCAGACATATACGTTACAGAGTCTAGGGTTGGCGATGCTGCTGTTGAAGAGTCCTCCTACAGGTTATCTGAGGGCGCCGACATAATTGTTCTAAGCTCTCACCCGACTTTAAACAGTAGGCTATACCTTGACACTTTAGAGGCTGTAATGAGCTCCCTGGGGAAGCCTGTGGCAGCAGACCCTGCGCGGCTTGAAACGCTTGTAGAAGCAGTAGATATGGGAGCCCAGATAGCTATGAGCCTAACCCCGGGGGATCTAGACAGGATACCTAAAACATTGAGAGATAAAGCTGCCTACGTCATCATACCCGGGGAAACCTCAAACTGGGAAGCTAGAGTTGATATTCTAGAGAGGGCTCATAGTAGGGCTCTCGAGCTGGGGTATAATAGTGTGATATTAGACCCGATAGTTAACCCCCCAGTTTACAGGGGCACGCTAGACTCCCTCATAGCCTCCAGGATACTCTCAAAACTCGGAGCCCCAATAATGCTCGGGCTTAACAACGCTGTTGAAATGGCTGACATAGACACGCACGCCTCAACAGCCACACTAATAATGTTAGCCTGTGAAGCCGGGGCATCCATAGTAATGGTGGGGGAGGAAAGCTACAAAGCCCGGGGGAACACTAGGGAAGCAGCTAGAGCGGCTAGAATGGCCTCAATATCTCTGAAACTTAAAACCCCACCCAAAGACATGGGAATATCAATACTAGACTTTAAAGGCAAGAACCCCCCGGAAGGGCTGGAATACCTGGGAAGAGGTAGGGTGAAAATTAAAAAACTGGGGTTAGAAGTTAACTGTAGAGATAAGAACTCCCTAGAGGAGTTAAAGAATTATTGGAACCTCCTAGGGGAGGCGTGTAGGCCCTGGGTTTAACGTTCTTCTAGCTCTTTTTTAACCTCCTCTTGGAGTTCCCTTATCTTCTTAATGTTCTCTCTAACTTTCTCAAGCCATTCCTTTGAAGCTTCTATACCCTTCCTGACGAAGAACGCTACAGCTTCACTCCTACTCTTAAATATACCGGCATCTACAAGCTCATCTACAACCTTAGCATCCTCCTCTCTAAGCCTTATAGAGGATACTACAGTAGCTGCTGAAACACTCTCAGCAACCCTCCTAACCTCCTCTAACGCGGACTTTAAAGCCTCCCCAACTTCCTTGCCCACGATCCTGGTGAGCCTCTGAGGCATAACTGTTATGGCGGTCCAGTAGGGGTCTCTCTTAATCCTTATAAACTTCATAACCGGAACTTGATCCTCAATCTTCTTTATAACATCTTCATACTTCCTAGTAAACTCTTCAACCCTACTCTCTATAAGCTTCTCGACTTCCTCAACCGCCTGGGAGAGGCTTTTGTCACCAGCCCTCTCAGCCTCCCGCTTCAAGTCTTTCAATGATCTTTTAGCTTCTAGGAGCTCTTCCCCGAAATCGTCCACTATATCTTCAAGCTTCTTCGCTAGATATTTGAATCTGAAAGGCCCCCTCCAGTACATTGTCTCTTCAACGAGCTCCTCAAGCTCTCTAACAGCCTCCCTGTACGCGCTCTCTATTTTATTCTTAAGTTTTTCAATCTCTCCTTCAAACTTACTCAAACCCTTCACCATACATGTAATATTGTAAGCCGGAAGTTTAAATTCTTTAAGTTAACGTAATATTTAATCTTTTAAATTTTATATTAACATTACATTTTTCCCTACTTATAATTAGCGAAGCCAGCCACATCTAAAGAAAAAGCTTAAAAGTTACAGCAAACCCTATAAAATACTGGAGCAGAGCTAGATGCTCTAAGAGAACATACGTGAGGGTGTCACAACTTTGAACTACGATTTTATAGTACTAGGCTCCGGAATATCGGGGCTCTCCACCGCCCTAATGCTGGGGGAGAAGGGTTACAGGGTAGCGCTCGTGGGGACTCCAGAGCTTATGGTTCTAGTTGGGGGGAGCTCCTCGGGCATACTAACATATCATATGGATGAGCCTTTCATAGACTGGTCTCTCAGGACGCTAGACTTCTACAAGAGGATAGACGGCAAAAGTATATTGAAGGCTGGCCCCAGCCTATGGTTCTCGCCTAGCGAGCCGTTCGTTAGAAAAACCCTAAACAGGGTGGCTGAGGCCGGGTTAAAATACAGGATCCTGGACTCGGATCAGGTTAGAGAGCTCCCCTTTAAGACTGTAGAGGGGGAGATAATTGCTATGGCCGAGCTTTACACTATAGCTGTAGGAAGGCTGTTTAAGGGTATCCTGAAAATAGTTGGAGATGTGAACGTTGAAATAGTGGAGGGGTGGGGGAGCCTTAAAGAGAATACTGTAACAGTGAGGGGTGAAACTCTTAGAGGCGAAGTTATAGTGGCCGCGGGCCCGTGGAGTAAAGAAATAGTAAACCTCGAGAACACGATAATATATAAGTGTCAGGCGGTGAGGCTGGAAGAGCCTCAAATAGATTACACTATAATAGATGATGTTAAAGGCTACTACGCCTCTAAAACAGAAGACAACACTATAGCCTTAGGGGACGGGATAAAGATCGAGGTGAAAGAGCCTGAGGAAGCCTTCAAGCCAGACAACTGTGTCGTAGAAGAGATCATAAGGAGGGCGGAGAGCAGGGGCATAATATCAAAACCGAAAATCTCATACACAGTATCGGCACCCTGCATAGGGACGGGAGACTCATACCCCCTAGTAGGTGAGGTTAAAGAAGGGGTCTACGTTATAACAGCCCTCGACGGGGTAGGATTCTCAATAGGGCCGGCCCTAGCAGAACTCCTAGTAGAACATTTAACCAGGGGGGCGAAAATACCGGGAGAACTAGACCCCAAGAGAAACATAGGTAACAAGAACCCGATAGAGCCCGTAGACCCCCCGTGAGCTCAGCGTTCCCCGGCCGGGGGCGGCGGGCCTCTAGTTCTAGCCCCTTATCTTCTCCTCTAGGTATTTGTTGAAGTATTCAGTGTTCACAGGCTCTCCAAGGCTTTTCTCTAAGAGTTGCTTAGGCGGGTATGTGGCTCCATACTTGTGTATGTGCTCTCTTAGGAACACTTTTAGGTCGCCCAGCTTGTTAGCTTCAATTATATCGCTCAGCCTCGCCAGCTTCTTCTCTATAGTGGCTTTTATCTGAGCAGCTATTATGTTGCCTAAAGTGTATGTGGGGAAGTAGCCTATGTAAGCTATTGACCAGTGTATGTCTTGCATCACGCCCTCAGAGGGGTTTCCGGGTCTTAAGCCTAGTAGTTCATCCATCATGTTATCCCAGAGTTCTGGGAGCTCATCTACTTTAACTTCACCAGCCACCATTAGCCTTTCAAGCTTATACCTCAAGTATATGTGTAGGTTGTATGTTACCTCGTCAGCGTCAACTCTTATGAGGCTGGGCCTCACTATGTTGAAATACTTGTAGAGCTCCTCTTCACTATATCCCCTTGTGAACTCTAAATGTTTATCTAATATAGGCTTCACTAGCCTAGTAAACTCTAGACTCCTACCTATAATGTTTTCCCAGAACCTACTCTGGCTCTCATGGACCCCCAGGCTCGCGCCCCGAGCTAGGGGTGTCATGGCGAGGCCCTCATCTACCTGGAGGTCGTAGAGGGCGTGGCCGAACTCGTGTATGACGGCGAACATGCTCCTCCTAAAGTCTACACCTTCATATCTCGTTGTTATCCTAACATCTCTGAGCCCTATACCGCTAGTGAATGGGTGGGCGCTTACATCAAGCCTCCCCCTGCTCCAAGGGAATCCCAGTATGTCGAGTATCTCCCTGTTAACAGCCTCCATAGACTCCCTAGTGTAGGCTACACTCTCTAGAGGGTGGCTCTTAGGGAAACGGCCTACGCTCAAGGCTTCATCTAAAACCTTCCTTATAGTCGGGACTATAGATGTGAATATGCTGTCAACATCCCTATCCCTCAGCCCCTCCTCGTAGAAGTCTAGGAGCGCGTCGTAAGGGTGCTCTTCATAGCCCACATGCTCTGCAACCTCCCTAGTAAGCTCCACTATTCTAGAGAGGTAGGGCTTGAAAGCCCCGAAATCCCCCCGAGGCCTAGCCTCCCTCCACACTTTTGAAGCCTCCTGTCTAAGCTTCGCAAGCTCATACTGGACCCTCTCAGGTATCTTCCTAATCCTATCTATCTCCCTCGAGAGAACCCTGACAACACCCCTCTCATAGTCGTTCAACCCTTCAGCATCCCTCAACATGTCAACCATGGGCGCGATATCGTTCAACAAGAGCCTCCTACTAAGAAGGGAGAGCTCTGCTGAAGCAACAGCCCTCTCAAAAACGCTCTCACGAGGCATGTAAGTCTCAGAATCCCAGCCCATGAGGCTCATAGAGTAGCCTAAAGCCCAGAGAGCCCTATACTTCTCTAGAAGTTCTAGGACGCGCTTATCCTCAAACACCGCTAACACCTTAAAAGGCTGGGAAGCCCTAAACCTTAATAAAACTACTATATATAGCGGGTCGACCCAGTGAAACCAGGGGTTGAAGCTTGGATAGTAGAAGGGTGTGGAGGGCTAGCGAAGCCCTAGCAGCAAGGCACCTGGAATCCCAAGGGTTCAAAATAATAGATATGCATAGGAAGATCGCTGTGGGCGGGGTGGAAGTTTCAGACATAGATATAGTCGCGTTGAAAAATGGAGAATACTACGCTGTAGAAGTCAAAGCAGGTAGTGCGGACGTTGACGCTGTAAGGCAAATCTACGTAAACTCTAAACTCGCAGGCATGAAGCCCATGCTAGTAGCTCGGGGCCTAGCCGATGAGAGGGCTCTAGTAGTAGCTAGAGAGCTTGGAGTCGAGCTTAACATACTACCAGACACTATAGTAGTAGATGTTAACGAGCTGAGGGAAGCTGTTTACGACGCTGTCTACTCGGCATTAAACGACTTACTATACTATGTTACAGTATGCGATAAGATGAGCGGGGAAGAAATTAAAATAGTAGAAACGCTGGCGAGCTGCGAGAGTATTTCCGACGCCGCGGAGAAACTGGGCGTGAACGAGGGCGAGCTCATATCGCAAATAGCTAAACTATCTAATAAAAACCTCCTACCTAGAGGGGTTCCTTTTAGAAACCTAGTACTAGTATCTAGGATCATAATATTGGCGTGTTCTCGAGGAAAACCTTAACCTATATACGTCTCATAACAGTATGGGATTCAATGATCTCCCTAAATGTCAACTTGTAATGCTTAGCTTCAGTTAAACCTTCAAGGCCTATCATGCTTTCTAGCTCAGAGAGTAAGCTTGTAGGTAGCATTAATAATTCTTCGGAATCTAAGCCTATGTTACTCCCTTTTCTCCCTAACGCTTCCTTTAACGCGTTTATTATGCTTTTCATCCTGGATCTCCCTATTTAACAGTGTTAACTAGAGCTTTTAAGCTAGAGGTTTATAGATATAAATAGCTATTAATACTGTAAGCCCACCTTTTACATGTAAATTTTTCTTAACAAGATACTAGCCCAGGAGATCATACAAGCACACTTATAGCTTAAGTATTCCACATTATCATTCATATCTAAGCTAGTTATCCCTATTATTTTGTTTAAATCATGTATTTAATAACGTTAGATTAGAGTATGATATATTAGGTGTTCTGTATGGCTGAAAAGAGAATAGAGCTCACTAAGGAGGCTTGGAAGACGTGCACGGATAAGCCTTCCGTCAAGCTTATGATGACTCTTGAGGAAGCTTCAGAAGGCGATATTATAGTTGTTGTTGGGGAGGAAGATTTCGCCCCCTCATCTATGGTTATGAAAGTTGTTGGGAGATGGGATATTGAAGTTCTAGATTTTGATAGTGACGGCTACCTTTATACTTTGAAGGTTAGGAAGGTTAAGGGTTAGGGCCCATGGTTGACTGTAAGAGTCTCAGGGGGGATTTCCCAGAGATATCTGGGAGGGGCCTCGTTTTCCTAGATAGTGCTGCGAGCTCCCTCAAGCCTAGGAGTGTTATAGATTCTATGAGGGTTTTCATGGAGAATAGTTATGCTAACGTTCACAGGGGCGCTTACAGGGTTAGCCTTGAAGCTTCTAAGGCCTACGAGGATGCTCACGAGGCTGTAGCTAAGTTTATTAACGCGTGGAGCTTGGAGGAGGTTATATTCACTAAGAACACTACTGAATCCCTCCAGCTCCTAGCCCTAACACTCTTCTATAATAAGCTCATAGGTAGGGGGGATGAAATAGTTGTTACTGAAGCTGAACACCATAGCAATATGCTCCCCTGGGTTAGGATAGCTAGGATAGCCGGGGCTAAGGTTAAAATGGTCCCAGTAGATAGTGAGGGGGTCCCCCGCTGGGATATGCTCGAGGAGATCTTGAGCGAGAAAACTAGAGTAGTAGCTTTCGGCCATGCCTCCAACGTTACAGGATATCTCAGCGATGCTAGGAAGATAGCTAGGGAAGCCCGCAAAGTTGGGGCCCTAGTGGTTATAGATGGAGCCCAGTCGGTACCCCATGTTAAAGTAGACGTTAGAGAGTTGGAAGCTGACTTCATAGCTTTCAGCGGCCATAAAATGCTGGGGCCCAGCGGCATAGGAGTCCTCTGGGGCAAACTAGACTTCCTCGAAAACCTAGAACCCCCCCTGGGGGGCGGGGGTACTGTTAAGAGGGTGAGGCTTGAAGGGGGAGATGTTAAGATAGACTGGGAAACCCCGCCCTGGAAGTTTGAATCTGGAACCCCGCCCATAGTGGAAGCTGTAGGCCTAGCTAAAGCTGTAGAGTACCTTGAGAATATAGGGATGCATAATGTTGAAGCACATGAAAAGAGACTCACAGAATATGCGATGAAAAACTTGGAAGAACTAGGAGACCCTATAAGAATACTCGGCCCCAAAGACCCTAACAAGAAACTCGGAATAGTATCATTCACTATAGGAACACTAGACCCCAGCCTCATAGGGGCGTGGCTAGACTCCTACAACATAGCTGTTAGAACAGGACTACACTGCGCCCACATACTCCACGACAAACTAGGGGCAACCCAGGGGAGTGTGAGAGCAAGCTTCTACATATACAACTGCCACGATGACGTTGATAAACTAAGAAACTCCCTAGAAGAACTCCTCAAAACACTAGAAAAATAAACCAGACTCCAAAGCAGACGTTTACCCTATGAAACTCTAGGGTGTTCCCAAGTTAAAAACTCTAGTGTTTAAGGAATCGCTAATTATCTGGTTTACTTTGCTGTTTGTAGTTTAGCTATGTAGTCTTGGGGTTTTAGTAGGCTTTCCAGCTCTTTCGGGTTTTCAAGTTTAATCTTTAATATCCACCCTTCCCCGTAGGGGTCTTTGTTTAATAGTTCCGGCTCTTCTCTCAGCCTTTCATTGACCTCCGCTACTGCCCCCGCTGCGGGAGTGTATATTTCGGCTGTCGCTTTAATAGATTCTATGACAGCTACTGCCTGGCCTTTAGAGGCTCTAGCCCCCTTCTTGGGTAGTTCTACGCCTACAATGTCTCTTAGCATTTTCTGAGCGTAGTCGGATATGCCTATTGTTATAGTGTCGCCTTCAACTCTAACCCACTCGTCTGTTTGAGTGTATAGGAGTGTGTCATCTATTTTAACGATCATATTCTTTAAAGCCACCTCTACAATGCCCAAGCTCCGCGCACCAAAACTGTTTACATCACGCCACCCTAATAAATATGAGTCTTTTTTAAGCCCGCTCGGAGGCTCCTGTGAGGCTTTCAAGCTCTCTAGCGTATTTCAATCCGCTCCCCGTGAGTATGAGCACGACATCCCTATCTTCAAGCTTACCCGCTATAGCTTTAAAAGCAGCCCAGACAACGGCTGAGGAGGGTTCAACTATGAAGCCCATGGAGAGTAGCTCCCTCAACGCCACCCTTATAGCTCCATTTCCAACCTTAACTACTCCTCCCTCCGTCTCTCTCACAGCCTTCGCAATCTCCCCAAGCCTTGGAGGCTCCTTTATAACGAGGGCGTCTGCGAGGCTCGACTTCTCGCCCCCAATAGATTCTAAAACCCCTAGCACTCTCGAGAGGGGGGAGGCTTCGCTCGCCTGCACAGCTATGAGCCTGGGCTTAGCCCCAGCCTCCCTCAACCCCCTATATAAGCCTAAGAGCAGGCTACCGCTAGAAACAGGGGCTATAACAGTGGGGCTCTTATAGTGTTCTGCAAGCTCTAAACCTATACTCTTCATACCCTCGAGGAATATGGGGCTCGTCAAGTGGGCTACATGGAAACACTCGCCAGCCCAGGCTGCAGCCATGTTTGAAGCTTCAACCCTACTCTCAGCTATGAATACTTTAGCTCCTAAAGCTCTCAACAGTGAAACCTTAGGTGCCCCCGCAGTCTTAGGAACGAAAACTATAGGCTCTAAGCCTAGCCTAGAAGCGAAAGTCGCAAGAGACAATGCAGTATTACCGCTAGAGTCTACGACAACACACTTATAGCCGAGACCCCTAGCAAGCTGGAGACTATAAGAGACACCCCTATCCTTAAAACTACCAGAAGGATTCAAATACTCAAGCTTAAACCCAACAATACCCCCATAGAAACTCTCGAAAACAATGGGAGTACGACCCTCACCCAAAACCCTAGGAAAACTAGGAAGCTCGCCTGAAACCTCCAGAGGACCCCCACACCTCGGACACCAAGGATAATAAGACTCAAGACCCCCGGAAAACCCGCACCTCGGACAATAAAGACTCCAAACCAAAACACACACCCCAAAACTAAAAGCTAGAGAGGCTCTATAAGCTTTAGCCAAACCAAAAACTCTAGGGGCCCGTAGCTCAGCCAGGACTAGAGCGTCGGCCTGCGGAGCCGGAGGCCCCGGGTTCAAATCCCGGCGGGCCCGCCACTACATACTCTCACTCTAAGACTAGAGGAGCTCTCTATTCAACTTAACTTCCATCTTCGTGGAGAACCATTTTATGAGTTCATTGGCTTTGATGTTTTATGCTAATCATGTATGCTTCTCACATTATATTTTCTCTTATTACTCTTAAAGCGTTCTCGTAAGCTATTTTCTCTACATCCCTGTCGCTTAGACCTCTCTCTTTTAGTTTTTCTAGGAGCCCTTGGACTTTATCTATGGATTCTAAGCCTTGTGGTGCTGGGAGCCCTAGGAGTCCTAGGAAGTCTGTGCCTATAGCTGCTATGTCTGGCCCGTATGTTTCATGTATATACATGTATTGTTCTACTAGGTCTTCTATTGTGGGCCTCCTACCCCGGGCTATTATGGGGCCTATGCATGAGAGCCCTATAACTCCCCCGTTTTTCTTGAGGGCTTCCAGGGTTTCATCGTCCACGTTCCTAGGGGTGTCAACGTATTTTCTCAGGTTGGCGTGGCTTATGAGTATGGGCTTCTTAGCTATTGCTAGAGCGTCTAGGGCTGTCTTTTTACTTGCATGGGCTATGTCAACTATTATTCCTATCTTGTTAGCTGTTCTTACAAGCTCTTCGCCCTCATCAGTTAACCCGTAATCTTTCTTTGCTGAAGCTCCACAGCCGTATTTATTGCACGGGTTCCATGTGATACCCAAGCTCCTCAATCCTAGCTTATGTAAGAGTTTCAAGTCATACGGGTCTGAGATGGGCTCTGCACCTTCAAGGTGGAGGAGTAGGCCAACCTTATTCTCCCCCCTCATAACCCTCTCGATACTACTGTAATCCTCAACTATATAGAGCTCCCCATAGTGCTCGGCGAGCCTATAGTATATTCTGAGCTGCTCGAACAATATAGAGTCCGAGCCCCTGAACACTGTAGCGGGGATCCAGAGGCCATACATACTCTCATAAACTTTAGAGACCCCGGGCTCGAAAGTCTCAAGCCCGGTGAATATAGAGGCGAAGACAAGCTTAACCCCGCCCTTAAAATATTTAGGAATATCAGCATCCCTACCCTCAACATCAACATTGAAATCAGCAAGCCTATAACCGCCCCCATGCAGCATAAAATAAGTAGATATATCCTCATGGAGGTCTATGACGGGCTTCAAGAGGTATAACACCAAAATATTTGAGTCTACTTTAGAGTTAATAAACTACAGTCCTCGAAGCTTAAATAATCCCCAACTCTTTAACGGTTGCTTTGAACCCCCTTAACAGATGCTAGTATTATGGTTGATATTGTTAGTGTCGCCACATATATGGCTGCAGCCTCGGCAACACTGACCCCTATAAAGTAGAGTGCGGGGTATGTTATTGATGGCAGGCTGTATGTTAGGGTTATTATGCTTGCCGCTGTTGTCTGGGATTCTTTTGGTAGGGTCCTGCTTATGGTCATTGTTTGGGCTATTTCCTTGAATGGGTATATTGGTATGAGCCAGAGTATTATGAAGGGGATGCCTTCAAGCTTATACATTAACAGCCCGTAGACAGCGTATGTAGCGTAGACTGTTGCGAGCATTTTTATGGGCTCTATTTTATCCGCCAGCATTCCCGCTACCGGCCGTGCTACTGTTGAGAGTATTGTGGTTAAAGCCCCCCCTATTAGGCCGAAGAGGAGGAGGCTGCCCGAAGTCTCGTAGAGTTTAATACTCATAATATTCCAGAAAAGGTTTAGCCCGGCCCCAGCGGCTAGAAGTGCTAATATGAGCTGGGGCTTTAAGAGTTTAAGGGAATCTAGAACGCTAGAATAAGATGGGGTCCCCGCGTCTCCGGCCTCGGAAGCTAAAGCTAGGAGTGCCGACGAGAGGCCCGCTAGGAGGCCCACGATAGCGAACACTAACACATAACCCCCCACAGGCTCGAGGACCCCGGGGGCTAGGGAGCCTATACTCCAGAATATGGGGAAAACAAGGGTAACAATAGCGTAAGTCTTAGCTGAGCCCCTAACAGACTCTAGTAGAGCCCCCAGAGCATTTATGAAGAACAAGTATTCAAATATGCTCCCTGCGAAAACAGGGATAACAATAAGCTTAGGGTCCACGAAAACAACTAGAGGGTAGAAGACTGCCCTCAAAACACTAATAGTAGCAACCACCCTACGCCCCCTATAAGCTTCACCTAAAACGCCCAAAGCCACAGCTATGACAACGGGGATAGTCTCGGCGGCAACAAGCATAGCTACATACCTGTAAGCTTCAACTTCACCCAGAACATCTCTAACGTAAGCCCTTGAAGCTGTATAGTAAGCGGCTATAGCTAGAGTATCTAGAGCTAAGATTACAGCGATAAGCCTAAGCCCCAGCAGCCCCCCAGCACCTCTAGTCATATAATCCCTAAAACTGTCTAGGATAGTTTAAAGTTTAAAACCCCTCTATAAACATTTAACAGCCCAAAATCTAAAGTTGAGGGCCCAGCCCGTGAACTAGCTGTTACTCAGAGCCATTAAACCGGGGGGTTGAATTCTCAACCCCTAAATTAAAACAACGTAAAGGCGAGAACTGTAATTCGTGATTTAAGCGGCCACAAAGAGATACTTTAACCGGGGCCGGGCTTTGGTAAAAGTTAGAATTTTAGTTGTGAGCGACTCCCACATACCGGACAGGGCTGACGAGATACCTAGGGGGATTATGGATTTCATAGAGGAGGGCAGGCCATATGATATAGTGGTTCACGCTGGAGACTTGACTTCAAGAGATGTGCTCGACTATTTCTCAAGACTGGGCTCTAAAATCTACATAGTCCAGGGTAACATGGACTGGCTTGACCTGCCGGAATCCGAGGTTTTCAATGTTCACGGTGTTAAAATAGGGGTCGTGCACGGTGACTTGGTGTATCCTAGGGGTGATTTAAAGGGTTTAACTAGAGTAGCTGAAGACTTAAAAGTTAAAATGCTCATATGGGGGCATACACATAGACCTCTACTCGCAAAGGTTGGGGATATCGTTCACTTAAACCCGGGCTCCATAACGGGAGCCTATAGTGGTGCGGGGGCAAGTTACGGGCCCTCATTCGCCATAGCTACTGTGAAAGCTTCCGATAAGCTGCTATTGGAGGTTAAACTCTACGCTCTAGATAAGGGTAGGGTGGTTGAAAAATACAGGTTGATAGAAGAGTTTTGATTTCCTAGCAAGGACCGTGTTTCCCCGCCTTTATAATATTACTAGCTACGTTGCTGGGGTGCTGGTGGAGGGCTTATTATTATAGTCTTCTCGTGGTATCTGAGACTCTCCTTTACCGTGAAAGCCTCTGGGAAACTTCTTGGGCTCCAAGTTTTCGGGGGCCTACTCTCTCTTCTAAATCTAGATGATTCCAAGTGTTCACGTTGTCTTTCTAGAGGCTCCACGGCTTTGAATATTCTGAGTGCTATAACTGTGTATATGGCCATTATTAGGGAAGCTGTTATTAGAGGTTTCCACAGGTTTCCATCAGCTATCAAGGATCCAGCTAGTTTCCCGGCGCCTGAGGAGATCTCGTAAGCTATAATGACCATTGATATTGTGAGCCCCTTAACACTCTCGGGGGCTAGCCTGGTGTATGTAGTGTCGAAGAGGGAGTCCGCTAAGACTCCGAGGGAGGCTCTTATAGCATAGACTAGTATTAGGAGTGTTACTTCGCTCATAGTAGCCATTATAATTAATATGGCTGCCTGAGCTGCCACAGCATAAACATGGCCTGAGGCCGAGTTTAGATGCTCCCTCAGTTTAAGGGCTATTATAGAGGCGGTGGCAGCCGCGAATATGTAAGCATATGAATACATAGTCCCCACAACTTTCTCGTCAGCCCCGAGGGATGTAACTATGTAGTAGTCCATGTTATAAGCAGACATGCCTAGAGAGAAGCCTAATATGGAGGCTAGGAGAGTGAAATAAGCTATTACATGGAATCCCCTAGGGGAGGAGCCTCTAAAACCGCTACCGCCCCTGATAGATTCTAAGAACGGGTATACAGCCAGGATTATGGGAGAAGCTGAAACAGCAGTGTAGACCCGTATATCATCAACGTTTAAACCTAAAGATACGAGCATAGCACCTATAGATACCCCTAGGAGGCTTGAAGAATAGGCTAAAGTGAAGGCCGTAGCCTTAAAGCGGCTGCAAGCACTAATAGTATAGACGCTAACTACAGTATGGAAACCCATAGAAACACCTAGAATCGCCGGGGAAATCCAGACGAGACCGTTAGACTTTAAAGCAGCCAAGCCTATAACAAGGGCAACCCCGGAGCCTAAAGCTATAGGGAACCTTAAACCCCTATCATAGCTGAGGCCGGCGAGGAGTGTAGATATGGAGAAGACTAGAGATAAAACTAGACTAGCCAGACCATAATAGCCCCCTTCAAATCCAGAGTCAACAAGCCTCCTAGCATAGACACTCCATATAACACCCCAAGCAACGCCCAAATAAAGCTCCGCCAAGAGCAGGTAGCCTATCCTCAATAGGCTCATTAAGCGTCACCCCCATAACACCTCCAAAGGTCTAACTTAGACTATGACTTAGGGAATAGCTGAATAGATTAGCTTCCCCTATAATATTTTAAGCGTCAAACCTTATATATAGCCGTTATATAGTCTCAAGACTATAGTCAGGGCTGGTTTAAGAGTCTTTAGTGTTAAGTGTGAGCTTATCGAGTATTGTTTTGGCGAGGATTATTTTGGCTAGGTCTTCGAGGGCTTCTACAGTGTCTAGAGCGTCGTATATGTCGTTTGTACTGTAGGCTACTACTCCGTGCCTTTCGAGTATTGCTATGTTGCAGTTTGTTTCCTTCATTTTTCTAGCTGTTGTTTCTGCGAGTTCTAGTGTTCCAGGTTTTATTGGGGGTATTTTTGCTATGCATTTTATCTTGTGGTGGGCTTCCGCTAGTAGGTTTGCGTCTATGTTTATGCCGGCTTCTACTAGGGCTAGGGTATGTGGGGGGTGTGCGTGGACTATTGCTTTAGCTTCTCTTATAGCCTTATATATTTGTGAGTGTAGCATGTGCTCGCTGCTTGGGGAACCGTTTATAGTGTTCCCTTCTAGGTCTATCACAGCTATTTCTTCGGGTTTAACAGTGTGTTTTGGGGTTCCTGAGGGTGTTATATAGATTAACCCCCTAGCTCTATCTATTATGCTGGCGTTCCCTCCTTTAACCTGGACTAGGCCCCTCATGTAGAGGAGTTTTAGAACGTCGGCTAAGCGTGCTTTCTCCATCTCAGGGTTTTCCAAGGATCTCCTACCTGTCAGACTCCCCTATAACATAATAGTATACTGTGCTCTGCCACCCGCTTTTCGACCCTACTATTTTCAAGGGTTTCCAGCCTGGAACTTGGAAGTCTAGAGATATAATCCTAGTCCCCGGGGCTAGCTCCTTGGAGAGTTTAGGTTTAAGGGCTTCATTAACGCTGGCTAATAGGTACATGTAGACTACAGTGGCGTCTCTCAGGGGGATGTCGAAGAAGTCGCCGTGTATAGCTATAAACCTGTTTGAAACCCCCTCAATTTTAGCCCTCCTAACAGCTTCCTCCAAGAGATCCTTCCTAACCTCTACGCACACACCCCTCCTAATAGGGAACTTCTTTAAAACCTCTATAACAACCCTTCCATCACCGCATCCTAGATCATAGAATACATCGTCATCACTCAAATCCAAAACTTTCAACACGAGATCCATAGCTTCCCTACGTGTAGGCACGAAAGGCACGACAGATCCTCCGCCTCCAGTCAAAGCAAGCCACCCTAGCCACGCCATAGTCTCTTCGAGGTAGTCCAAACCCCAAATACCTTATAGTATCATATGATGGTCCGAGGATAAATATTAATGTGGGAGAGTTTTAAGCTTCCAGTGTAAATATAAGCCTTTTAAAGAGAACATCTCCCGGAGGGTGTCCCAGCTTGGTTAAAACTATCTATACTCCAAACGCCCCCAAGCCTATAGGACCCTATAGTCAGGGTGTTGTTGCAGGCTGCTTCCTCTACGTTTCCGGGCAAATACCCCTAGACCCATCTACAGGATCCATGGTTGAGGGGGATTTTAAGGCTAAAGCTCTCAGGGTTCTCGAGAATGTTAAAGCTATAGTTGAGGCTGCCGGCGCCTCCTTAAGGGATGTTGTTAAAGTAACTGTTTACATTAGAGATATCAGGTTGTTCCAGGATTTCAACGAAGTATACTCCCAATACTTCCCCGAAAACCCTCCAGCTAGGGCTGTAGTTGAAGTCTCTAATCTCCCGAGAGGCTCGGACTTAGAAGTTGAAGCTGTAGCTTACGTGTGCCGTGAGGCTGAAACTTCTTGAGCCTTGGGGGGCTCGCGGCTAAAATAGTGGAGTTGAGCCGTGAGGCTTTAACTGTAGTCCGAGAGTATACTCATTTAACGCCTTTATCGCCGAGCGCCACCCTCTCGAAACTATCAGGGGCTAGGGTCTACTTGAAATACGAGAACCTCCAGAAGACTGGGAGCTTCAAGGTTAGAGGTGCTCTCTATAAGGTTTTCAAAGTTAAAGAGGGGGCTAGTGGTGTCGTAGCAGCCTCCGCCGGGAACCATGCTCAGGGGGTTGCTTATGCGGCTTCAATAATGGGTATGCCTTCAATCATAGTTATGCCTGAGTATGCTAGCATACCTAAAGTTGAAGCTACTAAAAGCTATGGGGCTGAAGTAGTCCTCTATGGTAAAATATATGATGAGGCTTACAGTAAGGCCCTGGAAATAGCTGAAGCTAGGGGCTTCGAGTTCGTGCACGCCTTCGACGACATAGACGTTATAGCTGGGCAGGCTACTCTAGGCCTTGAGATCACGGGTCAACTCCAGGATTTCGACGTTATACTAGTGCCTGTGGGCGGTGGAGGCTTAATATCTGGAATAGCTAGTATTGTTAAAGCTAGGAAGCCGGGGGTTAAAGTTATAGGTGTGGAGCCTGAAGCAGCCCCCAAAATGCTATACTCCCTAAAAGCGGGGAGGCCTGTCTCAATAGAGCCTAAGTATAGTATTGCTGACGGGCTCATAACTAAGAAGCCTGGGGAGCTCACGTTCCAAATAGTTTCAGAGCTCGTAGACGACATTGTTACTGTGAGCGAGGAAGAACTCTCTGAAGCCATATACCTGCTACTTGAGAGGAAGAAGACCCTAGTTGAGGGGGCGGGGGCTGCTAGCGTTGCAGCCCTCATATCGGGGAGGGTTAACGTTGAAGATAAGAAGACTGTAGCTATACTCAGCGGGGGCAACATAGACATGACTGTTATAAGTAAGGTTATCCTGAAAGGCCTCTCTAAAGCTGGGAGGGTTGTTAGGATAACAGGCTACGTCCTAGACCGGCCGGGCCAGCTTAAGAGAGTTCTAGAGGTCATAGCATCCCATAGGGGTAACATTATAGATGTGCAGCACGACTGGAGCGACCCTAAGATCCCAGCATGGCACGCTAAAGTCACTATAATGTTTGAAACCCCCAGTATTCAAGCTACAAACAAGATACTCGAAGACCTCCTCAAAGAGGGCTATGAGTTTAGTTTAGAGGGCTGATCTTTGGCTAAAATATGCATAGTAGGCATGGGGGCTGTGGGGGGGCTCCTAGGCTTCTTCTCTTCAAGAGGGTTGGGAGAACCCGTATATGCTGTTGTGAGGAGGAGTGAACATGCTGAGAAACTAAACGCTGGAGGCATAAGCTTAGAAGGTTTAATTAAGGGGAGCTATAATGTTAAGGCTGGCTTAAAGCCTCCGAGGGAAGGCTGCGACTACTCTATCATAGCTACTAAAGCCTATGACGCCCCTAAAGCCCTAGAAACTGTAGCGCCATACTCTAAAGTCCTAGCAGTAGCTTGTAACGGCTTCGGCCCCCTGGAAGCTGCCGCCAGCCTCTCTAAGCCAGCCCTCGGAGTCATAGTTGATTATGGGGTAACACGAGCCTCAGACAATAGGGTTGAAGTTAGAGGGTTGGGATCCCTAACTATAGGCCCCCCTAGAGGCTCGCCGGGAGAGTCTATAATATACGCTGAAACCCTAGCCAGTATAATGGAGCTGGGAGGGGCTAATGTTAGAGTTGTAGGCGACATAGAGCCGTGGAGGTGGCTAAAAGCCGCTGTCAACGCTGTTATAAACCCTATAACGGCAGTTACTAGGAAGCCTAATAGTATTGTTTTAGATGAAAGATTGAGGCCCCTAGTGGAAGGTTTAGTCGAAGAGGTTACCCTTATAGCTTCAAAGCTAGGCATAGTTATGCCCTTAGAACCTCTAAGCTACGTGTATGAAGTAGCTTCTAAGACTAGGAACAATAAGTCTTCCATGCTAGCTGACGTTGAAACCGGGAGGAGGACTGAGATAGAGGAGATAAACGGATACATAGTTAGGGTAGCGGAGAGTCTAGGTTTAGAAGCCCCATACAATAAGATTCTATACTCCCTAGTTAAAACCTTAGAGGCCGGCATTTAAAGGGGGTGTCGGAGCTTGAATAAGGTTACTGTGAGGGATATTGTGAAACTTAAGGGTGAGAGGAAGATAGTCATGGTGACAGCCTACGACTACCCAACTTCTAAGATTGTTGATGAGGCTGGAGTAGACATTATACTAGTTGGAGACAGCCTGGCCATGGTTGTCCTAGGCTACCCTACAACCCACGGGGCTACAATGGTGGATATGGTAAGGCATACTGAGGCTGTGGCGAGGGCTAAACCTAAGGCTTTAATAGTTGGAGATATGCCCTTCGGCAGTTATGAGGAGGGCCCATCTAAAGCCCTCAAGTCAGCCATAGCGTTCGTGAAAGCAGGGGCTGAAGCCGTTAAACTTGAGGGGGGCAGCGAGTATGCTGACAGGGTTAAGGCTCTAGTAAATGCAGGCATCCCCGTTATGGGCCACATAGGGCTCACCCCGCAGAGATACCTTAAATATGGGGGTTACAAGCCTAGGGGGAGGAGGGTTGAAGAAGCTAGACAATTAATATTAGATGCTGAAGCCCTCCAAGAAGCAGGGGCTTTCTCCATAGTAATAGAGTTTACAGCCGCGGAAATAGCGGGCCTCATAACTAGGAGGCTCCAAATACCTACAATATGCATTGGGAGCGGCCCCGACTGCGACGGCCAAGTCCTAGTTATACACGACATACTAGGACTCTCAGAACACACACCCCCGTTCGCCAAGAAATACGTAGACCTGAGGAAGATAATAATGGAGGCAATATCTACATATGCGAGAGAAGTGAGGGAGGGGGTCTTCCCGGGACCTGAACACACTATAGTCAGGCTTAAAGAACCATTAAAACCCGAAGAACTCCAGGAAGAGGTTAAAAGTTAAAGCCCGACAACCCCCATGTCTGGTTTAGATTCTAACATTTAAGTTTCAAGCTCCCCCCAGGCTGTGGTGTGAATTGTTTGGGGTTTATCCATGGCTGTAGCGTTTACTATGACAGGTTTCTTGAAGATGCTGGGATACCTGTTGTTTTCGAGTGTACGGGGAGCTCTAAGATAGAGTCTCCGAGCAGCTTCCTCAACATAGCATCTGAGGCTTCAAAAATCCTCGGAGAGCTCCTAGGCTTAGAACTTAGAGTTCACAGTTTAAAACATTGGGAGTATATTGGGGGGAGGTTTAACTTATACGCTTTCAGCCTAGCTTCTAAAGAAATGCCCATAGGCCAGGTTAGAGTCGTGGAGACTGGAGGGGTTCTCGTCAACGTTTCCGGAACACTCTCCACCAGCATTTCTATGTTAACAGATGAAAACGTCTGGGATTCCCTAAAGTCCGGGGTTAGGCTCACAACAGGGTATAACATGGGGGTCACACTCCTCAAAGCCTCTAGAAGAGCGTGGCCTGAAGGGCAGAAAGCCATACCGAAATACGTGATATACGCTGCTGAGGGGGTGCAAAACGTAGACCCTAAAACTTGGAGGCTTAAAGTTAAGGGAGAAGTTTCAAGAGAGCTCACATTAACCCTAGAAGAGCTTGTTGAAACAAGTGAAGAGCTTGACGAGAGAGACTTCCACTGCGTCACAGGGTGGAGTGTTAAGGGTAACAAGTGGATTGGAGTTAGACTGGGAAAATTAGCCTCCAGGGCGGGGGTTTCTGGAGATGCGAAATGGCTCCTAGCCTATGGAGTAGCCGGATACTCAACAATAATCCCCATAGATGAGGCTCTAAGAGAAGACTCTATAATAGCTGTGGGGCTAAACGGGGAAAAACTAACACCCGAGAGCGGATACCCTGCCAGGCTCTTAATCCCAAGACTCTACGGGTGGAAATCAGCGAAGTGGATTAGGGAGCTCATATTCCTAAAAGAATACATAGATGGATACTGGGAAGCCCTAGCATACCATGAAAGAGGCCTTGTAGATGCTCAAGAGAGGTTTAAAGTTAGGAACCCTGAAATAGCTGAGAAAGGAGAGCTCCCGGGAAACCCGAAGCCTATAAAGCCTGGGTGAAGCATTATGCTAGAGCCCTACTGAAACTAGAGTTTTAAATATTTTAAACCTTTGAAACCCCCTCTCTCTAGGTGGTCTCGATGAGTGCTAGTGAGGGCCTCTTAGTTAGGAAGATACGTGAGGGCACTGTTATAGACCATATTACTGCTGGTAGGGCTTTGAAAGTTGTGAGGCTCCTCGGCCTCGAGGGTTCCGGGTATACTATGGCTATTGTTATGAATGTTGAGAGTAGGAAGCTTGGGCGTAAGGATATTGTTAAGGTTGAGGGCCTCTTCCTTGACGCTGAGCAGATTAATAAGATTAGCCTTGTAGCCCCACACGCCACCCTTAACATTATAAGGGATAGTGAGGTTAAAGTTAAACGTAAAGTAGAGCCCCCAGAGGTTGTTGAAGGCATACTCTCATGCCCTAACCCGACGTGTATAACTAGGAAGGGGGGTGAATACGTGGTTTCAAGGGTTAGACTCTCCTCTAGGGACCCCCTAACTTACCAGTGCGTCTATTGCGGCACTATTATAGGTGAAGAGGATATTGTCAAGCTACTCACAGGATCTTAAAGGTGTTTGCGTTGATAAACTAGCTACAAGCACTGGAATTAGAGAGGGTTCTTGTTTAGAGTTTAGTGGGGGCCTAGTTAAAGGGTTCTCCGAGAGCTCTAGGAGCTTCCTAGACCTTAGGGGTTTAGGCTCTATAGGGCTCCCAGGCATAGTTGACATGCACGTACACCTTAGGGGCTTAGAACTTTCTTATAAGGAGGATGAGGTTAGCGGGAGCCTAGCAGCTTTAGCTGGCTGCGTCACAGCTGTTGTCGACATGCCTAACACTAAGCCCCCATTGAAGACCCCGGAGGCTTTAGAGGCTAAACTTAGAGCTTTAAAGTCGGGCTCCCACGTCGACTACGGGGTTTACGCCGGGATACCATATAGTGTTGAAGACCCCCAGCTCATGGCCTCAATGCCTATAGCTGGGTTTAAAGCTTACCCTGAAGATTTAGAGTCGCCCTCTAAAGTCCTATGTAGTGTTTTGAAAGCCGCAGAGTCTAGGGGGCTGCTTTTCATAGTGCACCCCGAACACCCTGAAATGTTGAAAACACCAGACTACGGGTTCGACAGGAATAATAGTAGGCCCTGCTATGCTGAGGCTGCAGCTGTAGATGAGGTTTTAAAGCTAATATCAGAGTGCGGGTTTAAGCCCCGAGTTCACATAACGCACGCTTCGTGCCCCTCAACAGTATTGAGAGCTAAAAAATACGGGTTCACCGTTGATGTGACGCCGCACCACCTCCTCCTAGATGTTGATTCTTTCAAGCCCCTCAACAGTTTATGGTGTGAGTCTAAAGTAAACCCCCCGCTTAGGGGTTTAGTGGAGAAGAGCCTCCTCTGGAAACTCCTCTTAGAAGGCTATGTTGACGCTATAGCTAGTGATCACGCCCCCCACGCTTCATGGGAGAAACTGTGGCTCCACCCTTCACAATGCTCCCCAGGCTTCCCGAGCCTTGAATTTTGGCCTGGGGCTCTCATGAGGATATTCGCTCTAATGAATGTTGAAAGCCTATATGCTAGGCTGACTTCCCTAGGGCCTTCTTCAATATTAGGCTTGAAGGGCTATGGGGGTTTAGACTCTGGGTTTAAAGCTAGCCTTTCAATATTCACCCCGGAGCCCCTAGAGTTTCACGGGGGCTCCTATTCTAAGGCTAGGATATCGCCCTACTTAGGCTTTAAAACTTTAAACTGCCTAGCCTCGGTTATAAGGGGTAGACTATCATATTTTAAAGGTAGAGTGCTAGTAGGGGAGGGTTGGGGGGTGAACATGTTTGAGTTTAAAGGTTGAAGTTGTAGGTTTAAATCTTAAAACACCAGTAATGAACGCTAGCGGGGTCCTAGAGTGGAGTCCCGAGGCTGCGAGGAGGCTCATAGATGCTGGGGCTGGGGCTGTAGTATTGAAATCAGCTACTAGGGAGCCTAGGAGAGGCTATGACTGGCCTAGAATAGTTAGGGCTTTCGGAGGCTATATTATAGCTGTAGGCATAGCTAACCCAGGGGCCCTGGAAGTCTCTAGGATGATAAAGGGTTTCAAGGAAGCCTCCGGGGGGGCTCCAGTAATAGCTAGTGCTGCAGGCTTCAGCCCTGAAGACTTCCTTGAAGTCGCAAACCTCCTCGAAGATGGGGGGGCTGACGCTGTAGAGTTGAACATGAGCTGCCCACACTTCAAAGGCGGGGGCATAGAGCTAGGCCAGGACCCGCAAACAGTCTACAGTATAGTTAGGGATGTATCTGGATCCCTCAAAATCCCTGTTATAGCTAAGTTGGGGGTAGCTGATAAGCTTGTAGATATTTCTGTTAAAGCCCTAGAAGCCGGGGCTAAAGCCCTAACCCTAATAAACACTATAAAAGCAATGAAGATAGATGTTTACACTAAGAAGCCTGTCTTAAGCAACAAAGTCGGGGGCCTCGCAGGGTCTGCAATACACCCGGTAGCTGTAAGAGCAATATATGATGTTTACAGGGAAACTAGAGCTGAAATAATAGGGGCTGGGGGGGTGAGAGACTGGGAAACAGCAGTGGAAATGATACTAGCAGGGGCTAGAGCAGTCCAGGTAGGGGCAGCACTAATAGATAGGGGGGAGGCTGTAATAACGGAAATAGTTAGAGGCTTAGAGAAATACGTTTGGATAGAAGGGATGAAAAACATAGGAGAACTCATAGGCCTAGCACACAAAACATAAGTAATACCCTGGAAAGCCCGACTAAAAACTAAACTGGGGAGTACGAGAGACAATAGGCATTTAAATCTTAACAAGAGAAAATCAGTAAGGGGCTCATAGTGAGAGGTGAACCTCCCGGAGAATCCCCACTTATAAACCTTTATCCAAGACCCGCCGGCACAACTTCAATAAAAGATTGTAGCTTCTCAACACTATCTCTTTCAGGGGCTGTGAGTAGTGTAAACTAGGGGGTTAAACGTGAAGTTTGAAGGGGTAAACCCCGAGTTTGTTGAAACGCTTAGAGCCGGAGGAACACTATACATGGAGAGGTACGCTGAACTCCTAGACTCTATCCAGTACAACAACCCCCCATACATCCAAGTAGACATGGAGAAATACCTCGGCATACCCCAATCTTCAATATCAAGACTCCTATCAACCCTAAGAGACCAGGCTAAGGTCAGGATAAGGGGAGATTATATACATAGAATGCTAGACCTCAGAGTACTCATACTATCCTTCGATGATAAATGGATAAAAAACACGCCCCCCCTAGTAGACTGGATATCCTCAGCAGCCAACACTTTCAGAGGAGCAAACATAATATACAGGGTCCCCAAAGATAGTGTAGAAGATACTCTGGAAACATTGAAAAACATATTAGGAGAGCCTACTGAAACACTGATAATAGAAGACGCCCTCCTAGCAAAGCCAAGCATAAAATACTACTTCTGCGAGATAAAAGAAGAACTAAACCCAATAACAGCATTCAAATACAACGAAAAACACCCAGAAGTACCACCACGACTAATATCCTTCGCGGAGAGAGAAGGGCAAGTATTAAGAGACAGCATAGACTCGGAGCTAATAGCCCAGTTTGAAGCACACGCAGTATATGCACTACAAGTAATAACAGAACAACTATCAAAAGCGAAAGTAGCTAAACCTAAGAGAAAAGCAGAGCTACACCTGAAACACGTAATTCCAGCACTGA
Organism: uncultured Sulfolobales archaeon; assembly: GCA_937921695.1. Lineage (GTDB taxonomy): Archaea > Thermoproteota > Thermoprotei_A > Sulfolobales > Acidilobaceae > DSZV01. Next base: position 140,921 of record CAKZTZ010000001.1, read on the forward strand.
GAGGCTCAAGGGTAATGTTCCTAGATAAGGATACTCTAGCCCTATACATGACCATAACAACAAGCCAGAATTGCGCGGCACACATGGCCAGAATACTAGCAACATATCCGTACGCGGCAAACATAGGTAAGGCTAGGGACGGGAAACTATTCGTAGTGTTAGGAGGGGTATTGAAAGCAAGGCTACCGGACATAATGAGTTTAATAGGTGATATGTGCCTGGTAGACTCTATCAGAGCAACAGTAGTAGCTCTAGACGGTATGACTATCAGGCAGTATTTCCCATACAGGAACTTCGACTCTGAGAATAGGAGGTGGGAGTTTAAATATGCAGCTCTAATAACGTTAGAGAAAATGTCTAGCCCAAGGTTCATGTCGCCGGATAAAGGCTATATTTACGAGTGGGATAGAAATGCTTATATTGATAGGTTGAAGGAGAGTATGGGTGAGGATTATGTTAAGGAAATACTGGACATATTAAAGCGGAAAAAGCCTTAGTATCAACATGCTTAGAACGGGTCAAAGTCCGGGGGTCCCTTAGGCCCGTCGGCCTCCGCGGCCCCGAGGGTTAATAGTATGAGGGCTAGTATTATGGGTAGTAGCCTGAGGGCTATGGGGGTTAGCCTGTATAGGGTGAGTTTCATCTTACTTTCACCTCTTGATGGTCATTTGCATGGGGCTCCCTCTTTTTCTGTCTTGTAGTTTTCGCTTCTTTGTTTTTCAAATATAGTTCTTGTTTTTGTTGTTTCTTTTTTGTTGAATTGAGGTTTATAAAGGTCTATTCATTTCTCCTCTTTTTGTTCTAGGATTTTCTTTAGTAATGCCATTCTTAGTGGTATTCCTAGTTTTGCTTGTTTGTAGTATGCTGCGTGGGGTGTTTCGTCTATTTTTGGGTCTATTTCTTCTGTTTTTGGTAGGGGGTGTAGTATTTTGAGGTTTTTGTTTGCTTTTTTCTGTATTTGTTCTAGTGTTATTGTGTAGCTTCCTTTTATTTTCTCGTATTCTTCTGGGTCTGGTATTCTTTCTTTTTGTATTCTTGTTACGTATAGTATGTCTAGTTCTGGTAGTGTTTCTTCTAGGTTTTCTTCTTCTTTGTATGGTAGGTTTCTTTTTCTAGCTTCTTCTAGTATTTCTCTTCTTGCTTTTAGTTGTTGTGGTGCTATTAGGTATACTTTTTTGGGTTTGTAGTGTGTTAGTGCTAGTATGAAGCTTGATGCTGCCCTCCCATATTTTAGGTCTCCTAGGACTCCTATTGTTAGCCCGTCTACCCCTCCTTTGAGTTTTATTATTGTGTATATGTCTAGCATTGCTTGTGTTGGGTGGTGTTGTTTCCCGTCTCCAGCGTTTATAACGGGGTTTTCAGCTATGTCTGCTGCTAGTTTTGCAGCCCCATCATACTTGTGCCTTACTACTATTGCGTCAGCGTAAGAGTCTAGCATTATTATGGTGTCTTTGAAGCTCTCCCCTTTAGCTATGCTTATGGCTTCCTCGCTTGTGAACCCTATTGTCTCGCCTCCCAGCCTTTTCATTGCTGATTCGAAGCTCATCCTAGTCCTAGTTGAGGGTTCGAAGAACGCTAGTGCTAGTATTTTACCTTCTAGGGGTTTGCCTTTAACACCTTTAACCATGATCTCGTCAGCCTCCTCGAAAAGCTCTTCTAGCTCCCCCCTGGTGAAGTCTAGTATTGATATTACATCCCTGCCTTTGAAGCCCGACACGTGGAACCACTTTAAATATTTAAATACCTGAGCCTTTAAGGGTTTAAGCTTCAACTCCCCCTCTTAGAAGTGGGGGTTGTCTTGGGGAGGGGCAGGTATTATATTGAGACTTACGGCTGCTCCCTCGCAGAGTTTGACAGTTCAATGATGGAGGCTAGGCTCTCGGAGGCTGGCTATGTTAGAGTTGGGAGTGTTGAAGAGGCTGAATATGTTTTAATAAATACTTGCGCTGTGAGGCTTGACACAGAGCAGAGGATTAGCGAGAGGCTAATAGAGTTGAAGTCTAAATATCCTAGTAGGAGGTTTATAGTTGCAGGGTGCCTAGTTAAAGCTAGGCCTGGACTAGTTTCAAAACTAGCCCCCGAGGCTAGCCTCCTATCTCCGCAGAACGTTCACAGAGTTGTAGAGGCTTTCGAAGCCCTCGAGAGGGGTTTGAGGCTCAAAGCTCTAGAAGGCTCTAGGGATACCAGCTCCCTCCCCACCCCTAGGCCTTCAGGTGTAACCGCTACTATAATGGTTCAGGAGGGGTGTCTTGGGGATTGTAGTTTCTGCATAACTAAGATCGCTAGGAGGAATGTTAAGAGCTACCCTCCAAGGCTCATAGTTGAAGCTGTAGGCAAGCTAGTCTCAATGGGTGTTGTGGAGGTGAGGCTTACAGGCCTCGACACTGCAGCTTACGGCGTAGACCTTCCCGGGAGGCCTACGCTCGCAGACCTCTTAAACACTATACTGGATAAAGTTGAGGGGGATTACATGGTTAGAGTCGGGATGATGACCCCGGAGTTAGCCTTGGAAATACTAGACGACCTTATTGAATCCTACAGGGACCCCAGGGTTTACAAGTATTTCCACATACCAGTCCAGAGCGGTGACGACGAAGTATTAAGGGTAATGAACAGGAAATACACTGTAAACGAATACAAGAAAATACATTATAAAATAAAAACATCATACCCGGAAGCTATGATAGCCACAGACATAATAGTAGGCCACCCTGGAGAAGATGAAGAAGCATTCCAAAACACGGTAAAACTAGTAGAGGAGCTCAAATTCGAGAAAATCCACCTAGCACAATATAGCATAAGACCGCACACAAAAGCAGCAGCAATGCCGCAAATACCGGACTGGGTTAAAAAAGAAAGAAGCAAGAAACTAGGCAAAATAGTGGAAAAAATAGGGTACGAGATAATGTCAAAATATAAAGGTAAAACACTAGAAGTCATAGTAACGGAAGAAGGATTCAAAAAAGGAAGCCTAACAGCGAGAACACACAACTACACCCCAGTAGTAATAGAACACGATGAAAAAATCCTAGGCTCAAAAGCCCTAGTAACCATAAAAGAAAACACATTCTTCGACCTAAGAGGAGAACTAGTAGAAATAATTAAACCACATAGAACACTTAGAGAAGCAGCCCCGACGCCAAAAACCCTAATTGAATACTGGAGAGGGTAGCAGAGTTTAGCCCGCTACTCCTCTTCCTCCTCCCATTCCTCCTCTTCTTCCTCCCAGAATTCTTCTTCCTCTTCCTCCTCCCATTCCTCCTCTTCTTCGTCAAACTCTTCTTCCCACTCTTCCTCTTCTTCCTCCTCCTCCCATCTCTTCTTTGCCGTCATTTAAGGTCCCTCCATCTTTTTCCATTTCTAAGCTCTGGGCTTCGGGGGTATTTAAATGTTTGTGTTTCTTCTCCTCCTCTAGGGGATTAGCTGGGGCTTGTGGAAGGTATATTTACGTGCTTCTGGTATACTCTACCTTCCAGCGTTTCAGGTTTCCTGGGGGGCCTTCTCGAGTTACCAGAGTGTTTCCTTGTGTTGAAGGGTTTTTAGGTGTGGGCTTGCTATTGTTTGCTGGATTCGGGGTTGGGTTTGGAGTTTTACGTTTTCGAGCCTAGGTTTGTTGTTGCACTGTCTCTTGATGAGGTTAGGGGTTTAGCTGGGGCTTGCGGCTCTCTCGCTACTGTTAACCTGGGTCTTGGCAGGGTTAGGGTTGGGGTTGAGGGTGGGGTTTGCGGTTTCAATGTTGGGTCTAGGTTTTTCAGTGTTGAAGAGCTCCTAGAGGCTTCTAGGGGGTTGGATCCTAGGGGTATACTGGTTTATGTTGAGGGTTTAGGGTTTGTTAGGGCTGAAATGTGGTGGGGGAGGTTTTATAAGCTTGTGAACGTTCCCGGGGGTGCTCCAACCCTTGAGATTGACGGGGTCCACATGCATAGGGTTGAAGATGTTACTCCTTGGGAGGATGCTATGTTTAAAGTTAGAGTTTTAAAAGTGAAGCCGGGCTCTAGGGTTCTAGATATATGCACTGGACTCGGCTACACAGCTATAAACGCCCTCCACATGGGAGCCTCTGAAGTCCACACTATAGAGGCTGACGAGAACGTCTTATCAATAGCGGAGTTAAACCCCTGGAGCTCCGAACTCTCAAGCGAAAAGATTAAAATAATCCTCGGGGACGCCCTAGAAGTCATAGAGGAACTAGAGGAGGAGAGCTACACACACATAATACACGACCCCCCAAGGCTCACAAAGTCAACAGGGGAACTCTACAGCCTAGAACTACACAGGAAACTCTACAAAATACTAAAACCGGGAGGAAAACTATACCATTACACAGGAGAGCCGGGGAGAACAAGGGGGGCAAACGTGCCGGCAAAAATAGCCTCAAGGCTAAAACAAGCAGGATTCCAAGTTAAAGGCTACAACCGGAGAACACAAGGGGTAATAGCGTTTAAACCAGGAAAACCCACATAGGATAAGTCTGCTGAAACCCCGAGAATATAACTTATACAGAGCTTAGGCTCCCATGTTTACAGTGCCCCGAATTTTGAGGCCCATTCTTCGAATTTCGCTACTAGTGTTGGGTCTACGCTCGGCCTCCTTTTAGCTATGGCTGTTTTGAAGTCTTCTATTGATACTGGCCTGGGCTCTCCCGCGCCTCCTTTCTCGAAGACTTCTCTTACTGTCTTCATGTAAGCGTCTTGTACTATGTCTTTTATGTCGCTCCCCGAGTAGCCTTCTAGTGTTTCTGCGAGTTCTTCTAGGTTTATGTTACTATCTAATTTTATCTTCTTTGTTAGGAGTTCTAGGAGTTGTTTTCTAGCTTTCTTATCTGGTAGTGGCACGTATATCCTTTTCTGGAATCTTCTGAGGAAAGCCTCGTCTAGTTTCCACGGCTTGTTAGTAGCTCCTAGTACGAACATGTGTATTTTGAGGCTCTTATCTAGTATGCTGTCCATCTCTTTTAGGAACTGGTTTCTAACTCTAGCCTCCCCACCTACTTCAGTCGAGTATATTCCTAGGAGGGCGTCAACCTCATCTATGAAAACTATAACTGGGACCCCCCTGGAAGCCCTCTCCCTAGCGTATGTGAAGAGCCTCCTAACATTCTTCTCAGCCTCCCCAAGCCACTTACTCATTATACTAGCGGCGTCCGCATGGAGGAGCTCGGCCCCAGCCTCCCTAGCTACAGCCCCAGCTAGCATAGTCTTACCTGTGCCCGGGGGGCCGAAGAGGAGGACTCCACGATGCCACCCTAGGGGGAAGAGGTCTGGCCTCTTTACCGGGTAAACTATAGCCTCTATCATAGCGTTCTTAGCGTGCTCTAAACCCGCTATGTCTTCGAAAGTTAGCTCAGGCTTGACTTTGACTACGAAAGGTGGCAGTATTTTGTCGAGGTCGTCCCCCCTGTTTTGATCCATGGTCTCCACAACATACTCTTCATCCTCCGGGGTAGCCGGCTGTAGCCTTACTTTCCCTTCAAGGTCTTTCACCTTCCTCTTATACTGGGCTAGCAGCCTCTTGTACAAGCTTGTGAGAGGGTGTTCCGGGTAGTTTTTAACAATATCCTCCAGGATATCCACGGCCCTCCTCAAGTTTGTTAAGGCGTTCTCATAGTCCCCCTCTCTTTCAGCTTTAGCAGCTGCTAGAGCATACTTCCTAGCGGCGTTCTCAAGGTAAGCTACCGCCGGGCTCCCCAAAGTTTAAGACCTCCCAGTTTAAAAAACTTATTCTAAAAAATATTTAGGAGGTTGAGGCCTCAGCCTCCCTCCTATATACTTTTATCAGCCCCCTAGCCTCCAGGGATTTTAAAGCCTCCCTGACTTCTTCAGGGCTCACGTTAAGCTCTCTAGCAGTTTTCCCCACGTTTATTATAGCCCCGCTACTCTTTATGTGCTCCAATAGTTTCTCCTCAAGGCTCACTGTTTTAACCTTGTTAGAAGTTAGTATTTCGCTCTCCCTATTAGCCTCAGCTACAACCCTAGCTATCTCCCGTCTAACCTCAGGGTCTAAGTCTAGCCTGGCTGCCGGCATATATGAAGCTGTTATATCAGTGCTCCTTATAACCTTCTCAGTAGCCTCTATAACACTATTAAGCCTCGCCGCAGTCTCAGGGCTCACCGCTGTGAGATAGTCCCCTGCAGCCCTCATAACATATTCTAGGGGTGCGAGCACCCTAACTAGGGTCTCAATGTTCCTAGCATCGTTTATCCTCTGTATAGCTAGAGCTAACAGTTTACTATAAGTTATGACTGAAGCCAGTATCTTCCTCTTAAGGATAACCTCGGCAGCCATAAGCTCGAGGCTCTCACTATCACCCTTCCTAGCAGCTGAGAGCATAGAGTCATAGTGACCCTCAATATCCCTAATAAGATGCTCCTTAAGACTGTCAACTTCTATCTTAGCCATGTGAAGCCTAGCAACTATATCGTCGAAGTCAACACTATTATCAGGAAACACTTTAGGCCTAACCCCCCAAGACACGCCTGAAACAATCCTCTTAACTATATCAACAACCACCAACCACACCCCCCAAAGTATTTAACCTTACAACCCCGAAACTATCTAGAGAAGCCCCAAACGTTAGAGGAATAACAGAAAGTAACACCCGGATAAGACCGTTCCACCCCGGCAAAACCATGTTAAACCCTCATGGGAGGGCTTCCAGCGCGAGCTTAAAGTATCCTCTCATATATTGAGGCTGTTTAGAGTGTAGTTTTACGCTAAGTAGGGGCGGTTTACCCCCTCTTATTAATACGGAACCCTTTCTATAACCCCTAGGACTGTAAAGCTAATAAGGCTGGGATAACAATAGATTAAATTGCCCGAGCCCGGCCATAGCGGCCGGGAAACACCCGGACCCATATCGAACCCGGAAGTTAAGCCGGCCGCGTTAGGGGCTCCGTGGGGTCCGCGAGGCCTCGCAGGGCCCCTAAGCTGGGGCTCGGGCACTTTAACAGGTGAAACTAGTGCCCCTAATAGTCTTCGATGGGGGTGTGGTGAGGAGGGCGAAACTAGAGGATTATGTAGAAGCTGTCTACGCGCTAACGAGCATAGTGCCTCCGGGCAAAGTTACAACATATGGGGCTATAGCTAAACTAATAGGTGTGAGCCCGAGGCTCGTGGGCAGGATACTGGCGTCAAACGAAAAACCGATAATAATACCATGCCATAGAATAGTGGGCTCTAATGGGGACTTAAAAGGATACAGTAGGGGGGGTGTATGGGTGAAGAAGAGGATCCTAGAACTGGAGGGGGTGGAAGTGTTGAAGGGTAAGATAGCGCGGAACCATATACTAGAGGATCCTCTACAGCTATGGGGGCGGGGGGTTAAGCGATAGGAGCTGGGACTATGATGTTGTTTGCGTAGAGTGTTTCCACTTTTCGAGGTTCCCTATTATTTTCATGGCTTCCACTATTTTATGGGGCATTAGGAGGTATGGGGTCCAGTATTTCAGTTTCTTCAGTTCTCTTATAGTCTCCCCTGTCGGGGCTCCTTCTTCAACATATGTTTTTATTAGCTCTTTTAAGTGCGTGCCTCTAGCTCTTGTTAAGTGCGTGTACGCTATTACTGTTATTATATCCCACGCTATGCTAGCAGGGTCTGAAGGCCTGGCCTGCTCCAGGTCTACTAGGGTTATAGAGCTACCGCTTACTATGAAATTACCTGGGTTCGCGTCTCCCAGGGCGTAGCCTCTAATGTGTATATCTGCTAGAGCTTTACCCGCCATCCTCCAAGCCCCGGGGTCTCTAGAGTCTAATACTGGAATCCCAGGTATGTACTCTTTAACTATTAGGGCTCCACGCTCCCACAAGTGTGCTGAGAGTATTCTAGGAGTGTTAACTACCCCCCTAAGCAGCCTAGAATAGTAGAGCTCGGAGAAAGCCCTAAGTTTAGGATCCCTCCTATACCTTACTGTAGGGGCTGCAGCTATGAAAGCCGGGAGCCACTTTAACGAAGACACACTATAATCCTTAACAGCTACTAAGCCCCTGGGACCAACACATATGTAAACAGAGTATAGGAAACTCTTCCTAAAACACTTCACAGGCTCTCCAACATGAATTGAAGAAGCCTCTTCAGGCCCCCTAAACCCTAAAAACAAGAGGCCCTCATAAGCTAGAGGACCCCAAGACCCCTCCACAGGCAGACAACACCCTCCAAAACAAACTCAACCGGAAACCCGTGTAATCTAGAATAATCCTAAGTTTAAACTTTACACGCCAAACAATCTAACGCTCCCCCCTAGCGGCGGCCGCGTTCCCCGCTAGCAATTGGGGGTTTGAAGAAAATTTTATATATAAGGGGTATCATCGAATGTTAAAAAGGGGTTTAATATTGGAGTGTGTCTTTTGCAGGATACTACAGGGGCTTGAAGAAGGCTTCATCCTCTATAGGGGTAAGGGGGTTGCCGTTATCCTTGATAAGTATCCTGTTAGTAAGGGTCATTTGCTCGTTCTGAGCGAGGAGCATTATGTTGGGGTTCACGATACTCCTCCAAATGTTTTAGCGAGGGTATGGCTTGCAGCCTCATCCCTAGCTAGGGTTTATAGGGTTGCTCTTAAGGCTCCCGGGGTTAATGTCGTCACGAACTCTGGGGGCGCCGCGGGCCAGGCTATATATCATTTCCATGTTCACGTTATACCTAGGTGGGGGCCTGTGAAGGGCTTCTGGTCTGGGAGGAGGGATTTAAGTGAGGGTGAAGCTGTGGAGGTTTTAAATATGTTGAAGCCATATACCGCTATAGTGGAGGAGTACTTAGAGCGTGTGAAGTTGCTGTGATTGTTGTTAAGCCCACAATTAATACTCAAACTATTGATCATTAAAATATAATACACTACACTATCAAATATTATCTGGGTGTTTTAAGTGAAGTTTCTAAGGTGTAAAGATATACCGGCACCTACGGGTAGGAGAGTAGCTATAATAGGTGCGGGCCCTGCAGGGCTAGGGGCTGCTGGAGTGCTCAAATGCTATGGCCATGATGTTGTAGTATTCGATATGATGCCTGAAGCTGGGGGCATGATGTTCTTCGGGATACCAGATGATAGGATTGACAAGAATAGGATTAGAGCTTCAGTTAGGGAGCTAATGGATGCCGGGGTTAGGTTCGTTTTCAACACTAAAGTCGGCAAAGATATAACTCTAGAGAAGATCATAGAGGTCTTCGACGCCATATTAATAGCTACTGGGACCTGGAAGTCTAAGAGTCTCGGCGTTAAAGGCGAAGACCTCCCATGGATTGTTGAGGCCGCCCACTGGATAGTTAAAGTCCACCTAGCCCGCTACGGCTACATACCTTGGAGCGAAGTAGAGAAACCAGAGGGGAGAGTCTTAATAATAGGGGCTGGCCTCACAGCAGCAGACGTGGCGACAGTAACCCTAACATACCCAGAGTTTAAAGGTGAAGTCTCAAAAGTAATACTAAGCTATAGGAGGACGAAAGAACTAGCCCCAATGAGGCTCTCAGAGTTCGATAGGATAGAAAAACTAGGAGTAGAAGTCTGGGAACTAACACAGCCAACACTACTCTACGAGGAAGGAGGCAAGAAAATAGTTAGATTCATAAAGATGAAACTAGAAAAAACACCTGGAGAGAAGAGGCCCAAACCAGTCCCCATAGAAGGCTCGGAGTTCGACGAGGAATTCAACATAGTATTTAAAGCAATAGGGGAAGAACCAACACCACCCTTCGAAAAAGGAGAACACGGCATAGAACTCAACCCAGACGGGACAATAAAAGTAGACGAGCACCATAGAACAACGAGGCCGAAAGTGTTCGCAGCAGGAGACGTTAAACACGGCCCAAGCCTCATAGGCCCAGCGTTAAAATCAGGCTTAGACGCCGCTCAAAGCATACATAAATACCTCACAGGAATAATCAGATAGACTTAAAACACCTACATACCGAATTTTTAAACTCTAGAGTTCCTAATTTTATAGTGGTGTTGAATATGACCTGCCCCTGGTGTGCTACCCGTAGGAAGAAGAGGGATAAGTAAAGTCGAACCCCCACAACTCATATATACATGTTTTATTTAAACTTAGAAGCCGAGCTGTATAGAGGTGCTAGATATGCCTATAGACCCTGTATGTGGCATGGAAGTCCCTGAAACATCCCCCTATAAGGTTGATTATAAAGGCGAGACATATTATTTCTGCTGCGAAGACTGCCTAGAAGAGTTTAAGAGCGACCCAGAGTATTATGTGAAGCACGTTAAGAGAGAGGGGCATAAACATTAGAAGGTAGGGGGCTCCAATGCCCTTGGACCCTGTGTGTGGCATGGAGGTTTCAACAGCTACAAGGTTTAAAACTGTCTATAAAGGCAAAGTCTACTATTTCTGCAGCGACCCTTGCAGGAGGAGTTTCGAGAAGGATCCTGAGCGTTATTTAACTCACGGGCCCCTAGGTCGTCATCCGAGCGAGTGAAGGCTGTATTTAGGGTGGCGGCTTATTTAAACATGTTATGTATTTAATAGTGTTTAATAAAGAGCCTAAGGTTAAGAATCTTATTAGTACCCTAGTATGGAGTGGGAGGTTGTTGTGAGCGTTAGCCTGGTTACTGAGAGGCTTAAGATAGTAGGCATGCATTGTGCTACGTGCGTGTTAACTATTGAGAATGTGGTTAAGGGTCTTAGGGGTGTGGCTAGTGTTCAGGCTAATTTAGCTTCGAGCGAGGCTGTTGTTTCTTATGATCCTTCTAGGGTTCATCTTAGGGATATAGTTAGGGCTGTTAGGAGTGTAGGCTATGATGTTTATAAGAGGGAGGTTACATTTAGTGTTGATAACATGGTATCTATAGATGATGAGTCTATAGTTGAGTCTAGGCTTAGAAGCCTCCCCGGGGTTATAGATGTGAGTGCTTCCCACTTGAACAAAATGGTTATAGTTTATGTTAACCCTGAGACTGTGGACGCCCCTGATATTGTTAAAGTGTTGGGGGAAGCGGGCTATAAAGCCTCTATAACCTCTGAGGTTAAGCTTGAGGATTTCGGTAGGGTAGAGTTATCTTCTATGCTTAAATGGTCTATAATATCCCTTGCTGTGGGCTTCTCCCTCCTAGTTCTTTTCATAGATCATATGACCCTCCGCCTAGTTCCTGAGGGTGTTTTCAATGTTTTAGGGCTTCTAGGGTCTACTCTAGTCCTCTCCATACCTGGGAGGAGGTTTTTCATTGGAGCCTATAGGGCTTTGAGGAACGGTGTTGCTAACATGGATACTCTGGTAGCTCTAGGGACGGGCTCTATATATGTTTACAGCCTCGCCGTAACACTAGGCCTTGTGGGGGGCGAAGTTTACTATGAGGCCGCAGTTCTCATAATCGCTTTCGTGCTAACGGGAAGATATATTGAGGCTAGGGTTAAACACGGGGCCGGGGAAGCTGTAAAGAAACTAGCGGAGATGCAGCCCCAGGAGGCTAGCGTGATAAGAGGGGGGAGGGAGGTTAAAGTTAAGATTAGTGAAGTGAGGGTTGGCGATGTTATCGTTGTGAGGCAGGGCGAGAAAATACCTGTAGACGGTATAGTTGTTAAGGGTAAAGCTTACGTTGACGAGAGTGCTTTCACGGGAGAGCCTATACCTAGGGAGAGGGGAGAGAGGGATCCTGTCTACGCAGGCTCAGTAGTTACGGGGGGCTGGCTTCACGTAATAGCTACCAGGGTTGGGAGTGAGACTACTCTAGCCCAAGTAGCGAGGCTAGTCTCCCAGGCTCAGGCTGGGAAGCTCGGAATACAGAGGGTTGTTGACAGGATAGCTGGGTGGTTCACATGGATAATGATATTTATAGCTTTAGCGACTTTCACAACATGGTATATAATAGCGGGGGCTAGTTTAGAGACTTCACTAGTTTTCATGGCCTCAGTACTCCTAGTAGCGTGCCCCTGCGGCCTGGGCCTCGCAACCCCAACAGCTGTAGTAGCGGGGGTTAATGTTGCAGCCAGAGGGGGTGTAATAGTGAGGAATGTTGCAGCCCTAGAGAGGGCTGGGGATGTTAACGTTGTAGCCCTCGATAAGACTGGAACTATAACTGTGGGGAAGCCCAGCGTAGTATCTATAGTGCCGGCCCCGGGCTATAGCGAGGTTGAAGTCTTAGAGCTAGCGGCTACTGCTGAGAAGTGGAGTGAACACCCTATAGCTAAAGCTATAGTTGAAGAATACAGGGCTAGGGTAGGCTCATACCCGGGGGACCCGGAGAATTTCGAGCCCCTAGTAGGTATGGGAGTCATAGCTACAGTCAAAGGGGAGACTGTCGGCGTGGGTAACGCTAAGCTTATGAGAGGGCTTGAAGTCGATGTTGAACCCTTAAGTGGGGAAGTTTCAAAACTAATGGGGGAGGGGGTTACAGTAGTATATGTATCCCGGTCCTCGAAACTAGCCGGGGTCATAGGTATAGCTGATAAGGTTAAAGAAGGCTCCGCTGAAGCTATAGGGGAGCTTAAAAAATTAGGGTTGAAAATAATTATGCTAACAGGAGATAGGCTGGAAACAGCTAAGGCAATAGCGGCCAGAATAGGCGTAGACGAGGTATATGCAGAACTAGACCCCGAAGCTAAAAGCGACATAATAAGGGAAATACAGAAGAAAGGGTTCAAAGTAATGATGGTAGGCGACGGGGTTAACGATGCTCCAAGCATATCAAAGGCTGACGTGGGAGTAGCCATGGGCACGGGGGCGGACGTGAGCAAAGAAGCGGGAGACATAATCCTAGTACACGGCAACTTGAAGAAGATACCTTTAATACTTAAAATAGCTAGGAGAGTGAGGAGGAGAATATATTTCAACCTATTCTGGGCCTTCATATACAACATAACCCTAGTCCCCATAGCAGCCGGGATCCTAGCACCAGTAGGGCTAACACTAAGACCGGAAATGGCGGCAGCAGCCATGGCACTAAGCTCTATAAGCGTAACACTCAGCAGCTACCAACTAAGCAGGTGGAACCCCTAACCCGGGAGAGTTAAACCCATAGAAAGTCTTGGGGCGTTAGGCGAGCATGTTATTGGCTTCCCCTCATGCTATAAATAACATGGTTATTTAAATGTATATTAAGGGGTTCACTATAGAGTTTTAACGGTGACCCCTATGAGGATTAGCGATATTCTTAGGGTTAGAGCGGAGGATTTATGGGTTAAGGATTTAAACCACCCTTTCGTAGTTGAGCTATACTCGGGCACCCTACCTCTAGAGAAGTTTAAATACTATTTACTCCAAGACTATAACTATCTCGTAGGCATGGTTAAAGCCTTAAGCATACTAGCAGCTAAAGCTCCAAACCTAGACCTGGCGAGGGTCGCCCTAGAACTTGCATATGGAACTGTAACTGGTGAGCTCGAGAACTATAAAAAACTACTTTCAATGGTGGGGCTTAGCCTATCAGAGGCTGAGAAGGTTGAGCCTAACCCTATTAACGTGGCTTACATGAACTTCCTAACAGCCACAGCCTACCAGGAGGGGTTTTATGAGGGTCTAGCGAGCGTCCTCCCATGCATGTGGACTTACATGGATATAGCTGAGGCACATAAGGATAAGCTGGAAAGGAACACTGTTGAAGTCTATAAGAACTGGGCTTCAACATACCTCAGCGAGCCATATAAGAATCTAGTCTCTGTTTTGAGAGAAGCTCTAGACGCTTCAGGTAAAAGCCCGGAGAGCTTGTGGCCGTTCTTCAAACTAGCTTTGAAATATGAGATCCTATTCTGGGAATATTCTTATAAAATGGAGAAGTGGCCCCTCTAAACCCTAATATGCTAAGGCAATATTGCCCTGGGAAATCCTGGCATAATGAGATGCTATCTTTCCTCCCCTCTTTGCCTCGCTTTCGACTCTTCAAACTCTCTCCAGCCTAGTATTAAGGCTATGCCTACCCCAGCTATTAATGCTCCAGTTATTAATGCTAGGGCTGCCGCTGTCAACCTTAGTATTAATAGTGAAGTTTCCAGGCTAGTGTATAGGATTAAGTACGCATATGCGACTCCCCCCAGGGTCCCTGTTATGGTGAGGGTTAGGCCTAGTAGCTTTGCCGACACCATGGCTGAACCCTCATGGTTCAAGGGTCTCTCAGGGTTTATTAAAGTGGGGTTTAACTTTTCACATGCTTCGCGACCCCCTTTTAAGCATCTCCCCTCGTTTTGATGGGTAGGTTTTAATAGAGATATTTAAGCTTGTTTTAGTCCTGAATTTCCTGGTGACCTCTGGTGTCTGAGGCTAGACAATACAGGCTTGTGTTAAGGAGAACTGCTAGGGGGCCTTCGCTGCAGTTGAGGGTTTCAACTCCTGAGGCTAGGGAGGCTACCCTGGTGAGGGTTGGCGGGGGCGGCGTTGGGGAGTTGTTTGAAACTATGGTTGACGTTTTGAAGAGGCATGGCTATGTGGAGGCTGAAACTAAGAGAGCTGTCATGACAGCTTACAGGGTTAAGCCTGAGATAGGCCCTGTAGTGGGCGGCTACATAATACTTGTTAGGAGAGCTAGAGACCCCTCCGCTTGGAAGCCTCTCTTCGAAGATTTCATAACTGAGAAGCATGTTGGGGCTAAGACCGTGCTAAGCCACCTCCTCAGCCTCAGCGAGGATTTAAGTAAAATAAGCCCTCCACCCAAGAGGGTTAGGATGAAGCTCAACCCGAAGATACTTGATGGTGTAAGCGCCGGGGTTAAAGTTCTAGCTAGGAAACTCTGGGGCCTCCGCAAACTCTAACTCCTCCCCTACTTTTTTATCCGCATTTTAGGGCTGAGTATAGAGCGTCTTCATCCCCTAGTTTTAGCCCATATCTTTTCATTGGGTGGGCTGGCATGCCTTTCTCCTCGGGTATTATAGAGTATACTGTTTTCGAGAGGGCGTGGGCCATATCTATCTCCGTCTCAACACCTATGTGTTGTTCACCGTACATTGTAGGCTTATACGCTACTAGGAGGTCTGCCTGGTTTACGTATGCTAAGTCCCTGCTTTCTATCTGCGTCTCTACTGCTGACTTGAGGGCTTCCATGTAGCCTTTGTTTAGCACAGTCTTATCTACAGGGTATAGTATTTCGTTGAAAACTTGGGAGGCCAGGTTTATAGGGTATTCGTAGCTGTGAGGGGTCTCTGAGGGGTGGGGCCACCTGTCTCTCTTCTCTATAATAGTTTTAAGCTCCCCCTCAGCATCTGTTATCAGCTCGTCTATTGTCGTGGGGCTGTAAACTATGAGGTTCCTACACCTAGCTTCAAGCCTCTCTTTAAACTTTTCAACATCAACACTATCCGGAAACCCCCACACGCTCTCCCCAGCCTCCGAGGCTCTAGCCCTAACCTTAGTTATAGGGTGGGAGATGTAGGCAGACCTAAACCTCCCCACGCCCCCGTAAGGCTCTCCGAGGGCGTGGGCTAGGAGCCTCTTATGCCCCTCTAGCGTATGCTTTAAACCGTAAACTACTACACTCACATTACCCCTATACTCGAGGAGGGAAGCCATGTTGAAGTCTGAAGCTCTCCAGTAGAGGTATCCTAGGGGGTCTAGGGGCTGCCCTGTGAAGGCTCCAGGAGTCCTCCCCCTCCTAACCCTCTCAGCCAGCCTGTGTAGGGCGTGGTAATAGTCTTCAACATAGAGTATTACGTGAACTTCCCCGGCGGCAGACACTAGGTCTAATATTGCTGGGTTAGGTATTATGTGCCTCCTCCTATAATATGTGAGGTGCACCCCTACAACAGCCTTAGTAGCTTCTAGATATCTGAGCATCCTATCAAGGGCGGCCTTAAACCTAGCTAGGGCAGTAGACCTAGATACTAGGAGCATCTCTACAGCTTCATAAGTAGGGGCGTGGAAAGCCTCTTCGAGGAACTCCTCAAACTTAACAACGGGGACTTTAAACTCTCTCCCAGCTATTTCGAGGAGGCTACCCACTTCTATCCCAGTAACCCCTGATAGCACCACGATCTTCCTAAACTTCTCCCTCAAAACGCTCCCAATAAACTATAATTAAGCATGTTGGAGTTTATAAAGAAAATAGTTTAATATACTTAATAGGAAGAAAGTTAAGGTGTTAGAAGTGCCTGCAGCCTATAAATGCATAGTGTGCGGCAGGAGCATACCTGAAGGTCAAGGAGTCATATTAAGGCGGGGAGGCCTCACCCTAACATTCCACAGTGGGAGATGCGCCTACAAGTTCTTCAAACTACTATTCGAGAGAGTAAGCCTAGAATGCCTCGAAACACCTTCAAAAGAACTAATAGAAAACCTCAAAACAAGGCTTAAGTCCAGAGAGCGCGCTAAGAAGATATGAGCTTAAAGTTTTAAACCTAGACCCTATCATACTCTCCGAGGTGTTGGGGTTTGATCGTGAAAGTTAAACTATACTCTCTCCTCAGAGACTCTATAGGCTCCCAAGAGCTCCTCATAGAGCTCCCCGACGGCTCTAGGGTCTCAGAACTCCTCAAAACCCTCGAGAAACATAGTGGGTTCAAGAGAGCTCTCGAAACTATTGGGGGCTCCCTCCTAATATTAGATGAGGAGGGCTCGAGACTATCCGAAGACAGCCCCCTCAAGTCTAGCGTAATCCACATAATGCCTCCCCCAGCCGGGGGCTCCCACATTGAAGTGGGCATACTAGAGCCGGGGGAAGAGTTCAACATTGAAGAATTAGAAGCTAGGCTCCCCATAGAGGGGGCCACAGCAATATTCATAGGCTATGTTAAAGGCTTAAATGAAGGTGAGAAAGTTTTAGAACTAAACTACGAGCACGCTGGAGAACTAACAGTTAAAACCCTAAGGAAAATAGCTGAAGAAGAAGCTTCAAAATGGAAGTTGAAAAGCATAGCAATATACCATTACGTAGGCTCTAGGAAAGTAGGAGAGAAAACAATAATAGTAGCAGTCTCAGGAGAATCGAGAAAAACAGTATTCCCAGCACTAGCAGAAACAGTAGAGAGGGTTAAGAGAGAAGCCCCAATATGGAAAATAGAACATAGAGAAAAAGGGAAAGTATACATACTAGGAGATAAAATAATCAAAATAGAACCTACATAACACAACATAAAAGCCAACATAGAAACCTCCAACACGTTAAAAGCGTTTGCCACTTAACAATATTCAAATAGCGAGATTAACCCTACCCCCCGGTGTCACCCACAAGCCCTGCAGCTTTCCACACAACCTTCTCACATAATAGAATCGCTAAGAGTCCTCTAAGTACGTATATGTTGCGTTGGCCTGAGAGTTACGATCTAAAAGTACATGCCTTTAGTGTAGGTTTTTCGGGGTTCTATATGCTCTATAAGCTGGACTCTGGGTTCTAGCTTTTAGGACTAGGTTTTCCTTTTTATGTTAGTTTAGGGGTTTATTGTTAGCTGTTTGTAGCTTTATTTTTGAGTTGCTTTCCGTATTCCTAGTTTCTCGGCCATTTTCTTTGCTTTGTTTATGGCTTCTTCGGCGTTTTCGGCTCTCACGTTTATTATGTATTTTGTTCCTTTTACTCTTACTCTGAATCTTCTGGTCCCGTGTTGTATGTAGTCTTCTATTATTTCGAGTTCCGCGTTCATAGTGTTTACCCCTTTATTTGGCTGTTTCTGTGGGCTTTATTATTTAAGTTTCTCTAGTTCCTGTTCTATTTGGTGATCTTTTTGGAGGCTCCTGTTATAAGGGTTACGCCTCCGGGGCCTAGGGCTAGGGCTGTTGTTGAGGGTGACTCTGAGCTTCTTATGCAGTCTTTTGTTCGATGGTATCCTCTTGTTATAAAACGTGGGTTTGGGAGTGTTGTTGAGGATGTTGATGGTAATGTTTATATTGACTTTAACTCTGGGATAGCGGTTTTGAATGTTGGGCATTCTCATCCTAGGGTTGTTGAGGCTATTAAGGGGCAGGCTGGGCTTTTCACCCACTATTCTCTAACAGACTTCTACTATGAGCTTGCAGTTGACTATGCTAGGGAACTTCTCAGAATAACGCCTGTAGGCGATGCTAAAGTATTCTACACTAATAGTGGTGCTGAGAGTATTGAGGGGTCTATGAAGATAGCTAGGGGGTATTTTAAGGGTTCAAGGCCATACATTATAGCTTTTATAGGGGCTTTCCACGGGAGGACTTATGGGGCTATGAGCCTCACAGCTAGCAAGCCTACTCATAGGAGGCACTTCCACCCCCTAGTGCCGGGGATAATACATGTTCCATACCCATACCCTTACAGGTGCCCCTTCAAAACAGGGAGCCCGGAAGAGTGTGGGGAGGCTACTCTAGCATATATAGAAGACTGGATCCTAGGGAGGCTAGTGGACCCAGGGGAGGTTTCAGCAATATTCTTCGAGCCTATACAAGGTGAGGGAGGATACATAGTGCCCCCAGACAATTTCCTCCCAGGGCTCGAGAAAATAGCTAGGAAACACGGAATACTACTAGTAGCAGACGAGGTCCAGACAGGGTTCGGGAGGAGCGGGAAATGGTTCGCAGTACAACATTGGAGTATAACCCCGGACTTAATGGCCCTAGCTAAGGCGATAGCCTCAGGCCTACCCCTAGGAGCAATAGTGGGGAGAAAAGAAGTAATGAGCCTACCCCCGGGAAGCCACGCTAATACTTTCGGGGGAAACCCCATAGCCCTAGCAGCAGCTAAAGCAACACTAGAAATACTAAAAGAAGGAGTAGTAGAGAGGGTAGACAAACTAGGAAAAGAAGCCATAGAATACCTGGAAGAGAGGCTGAAAGAAACCCCAATAGTGGGAGAGGTCAGAGGCAAAGGGTTCATGATAGGAATAGAACTAGTAAAAGACGGAAAATCTAAAGAGCCGGCTAGAGGAGAGCTAGTCAAAATCCTAAATGAAACATTCAAGAAAGGAGTCCTAGCTATAGGAGGGGGAATATCTACGCTGAGAATAGCGCCACCACTAACAATAGAGGAGGAACTCCTATTCAAAGGACTAGACATAATAGTGGAAACAATAAAGGAAACTCCAAAATAACACTTTAAGTCACCAATCCTAAAACCCTCAATATTAAAGGAACTAGAATCGTAGCTATCAAGGTCATAAGTATCGCTATAATCGCAACCCTAAAATTA
>CAKZTZ010000002.1 GCA_937921695.1 uncultured Sulfolobales archaeon
TATTTTATTTTAAGGTTTTTTCAGGCAGTACTAATAATTATTTTAGGCTTTATAGCTGCTTTCATACTGTTCAGGCTCCTGCCCGGAGATCCTACACTTTCTCTTCTAGACCCTAGAGTCCCTCTAGAGGCGAGAGAAGAATTGATCAGGAGATTTGGACTAGACAAGCCGTTATATGAACAGTTTCTTTTTTATGTCACCAATATTATTAGGGGAGATTTCGGATATTCTTTTGTATATATTGGAACCCCGGTTTTAAATATTATAATAGGTGAGAGGATGGTCAACACTTTAGTATTAATGTCTTTGAGTATGTTTTTTTCAGCGGTTTTGGGGACAATTTTGGGCGTGATTTTTGGGTGGAGGTCAGATTTTTCTGATAAATTAGTTACAAGTTTACTGTATCTTCTCGCTTCAGCTCCCGTATTTTGGGTTGGATTGTTAGTACAGTATTACTTAGGTTATAGGTTAAGGCTTATTCCAATAGCAGGGACCACTTCTTTCTACTACGAGGAAGTTCCTTTTCACATATATTTGTTGGACTATACGTGGCACATGGCAGGTCCCTTCATAGTATTAGTTGCTTTCTTTACGCCCCTCTACTATATTTATGTCAGAAATGTTACGGCAAATATGAAGGAAGAGGATTTTATAGTCGCTTTAAGAGCGATGGGCTTCAGCAACTTTAGGATCCTTTTAAGATTATTTAGATTTGCCTTCATAGCGACTTTGACCATATTAGCTAACGAGTCTGCGTTATTGGTTGTGGGTGCTGTTTTTACTGAGACTATTTTTGGTTGGAATGGCATTGGTAGGCTTCTTTATAGTTCTATATTATCGGCAGATTATCCGGTTCTTCAAGGTATCTTTTTGATTACCATAGTGGTGGTTGCGTCAGCTAATTTCATTGCTGACATGCTTTACTACATTATTGATCCAAGGATTAGGGTTAAAGGTCTTAGAGAGAGGTGAGTCTAGTCTTGAGCATGGTGAAAGCCATAGTTAAAGATAAGCTTTTTCGTGGCGGTTTCAGTATCCTAGGGCTGATTCTAATATTGTCTATCTGGTGGAGGTTAGTAGCACCATGGGAGCTTAATAAAATCGTGAGCGAGCCTTTCATGCCCCCCAATATTATTCATCCCCTAGGAACGGATGATCTGGGTAGGGATGTGTCAGTTATGGTTGCCAACGGAGTTCTCATAACTACTTTTATAGCTACTTTTAGCTCATTAATGGTTTCATTTGTAGGGCTTACTGTGGGGGTTATTAGTGCCGTCTGGAGAAGCTATGTTGATGCTGTTCTTATGAGGATTGTTGACTTCCTTTTAGCTATACCATCCCTAGTTCTAGCTCTCATACTTATAGCGTTTCTAGGTCCAAGCATTTTTAACGTGATTATAATATTGGTTGTAATCGGCTGGCCCTCAGCATCGAGGCTTGTGAGAGCCTATACTATGTCTTTAATAGAGATGCCTTATGTAGAAGCTTCGAGAGCCGTTGGGGCCAGCTTAATCCACATTCTGGTTAAACACGTGGTTCCAGGATTAGCCCCAGTTGTTATAGCTAGCGCCCTAGTGAGTGCGAGGGCTGCTGTACTCCTGGAATCGGGGCTAAGTTTTCTAGGTTTAGGAGACCCCACTCACATTAGTCTGGGGACTATCCTCTTCTATGCAAGGAGATCTGGAGCTCTTGCAAGTGGGGCTTATTGGCTTATCATTTTTCCGGGCCTTCTCATAATGCTTTTAATTTTAGCATTTACTTTAATAGCTTTATCCGTGGAAAGGAACTTAAGAGTCAAAAAGGTTATGTAACCCTTTAACAATGTTTTAAAGTTTAAGGGTTTTAAAATTCATGGAAACATGAATATGAGAGTGAGAGAGCACGATAATGCTCAAAACACTTATCAACCTCCACACAATTAACTATTATGGGTAGGTTAGATTGGAGGTTTATAGGTGGGTCTTAGGCCCTCTACGTTCGAACTGTTATTTATTTGCGAATAGTGGGGAGGCTGTTATTATAGACCCGGGGTGGCATGAGGGTGTTGATGAGATTATTAGGTTCGTTGAGGCTAGTAATTTGAAGGTTAAAGCTATAATAGCTACCCACGGCCATTTCGACCATGTTTCAGGGGTTTCAGCTATTAAAAATGTTTTAAACGCCCCGTTCCTAATGCATCCCGCTGATGTTGAGATGGCTAGGAGGGCTCACAAGTCAGCCTACAGGTATCTAGGTGTGGAGCCTCCTGAAACCCCCGAGCCCGAGGGTATATTGAAAGAAGATGTGACCATTAAAGTTGGCAGTGTCGAACTCAGAGTTATGGAAACGCCGGGCCACACGCCCGGAAGCGTGACTCTAATAGCCCCGGGGGAAATCCTCGTTGGAGACCTGCTACTCGAAGCAGCCAGGATGGCCTCACTTACAGCATTAGCATTTAAAACACCCGTAGCGCTGACAGGAGACACACTCTTCAAGGGCACCATAGGTAGAGTAGACCTCCCAGGCTCATCACCCTCAGACATGATGGTAAGCTTGAGAAAACTGATAATGCTACCCCCAGAAACCATAATATACCCGGGCCACGGGCCCCCAACAACCCTCAAAGAGGAGCTCCAGAGCAACTCATACCTTAAAATGATCGTAAAGGAGAAGAAAAAAGCCTCAAAGTAAGCTGGGCAAGGCAGCCACCTAACTTACATTTCTAAGGTCTGTATAGTGTTAGCTTCAGCCGCAATGTGGGGCGCATGGTTAAAATCCTAATTCCTTAAGGCACCTTCCCGTGCGTTGAACTACAAATCTGTTATCCCGCTCAAGACTCTCCTTTATCCTCCGGATTAGCTGTTGATCCCTAGAGTCCTTCATTAGTAATAACTTGCATATGACCTGTCTTTGTTTCGGGGAGAGCATTATGATCCAGGTTAAAAACGCCTTCTCTTCACCGGTAGGCTTCTCTCCTATTCTACCCGGCAACGATATAAATACCTTACCCAAATCCGATAACTCATATTTATCACCTACTTTCTTAACGAGCGGATTCCATTCTACAAGCACTTGCCTCAGCCATGTCCCTTTCGGGTTAATACCGGGGTAAAGCTTGTGTATTTCCTCACCAATCTCATTTAACTTCTTGGGGCCTGTAGCTAATATCCTAGCGGTATCCTTACATCGAATATCATAGATAACGGTTTCCATTTGCACCCACCCCACTCTATTTAAAGTTTTGATGTTTTGCTATTGTGCCTATAGAAGTAGAGTGAATATGTGAAAATAATGGAGTGGAGGTAGGGAAAGAGTTTAGGTAGCAGTTAAACGTTTAATATGCTAATTTGAAAGTAAGCCGGTAAATATGTGGAGTTCATATGATGTCGTGATGTCCACATATCTAAAATGTAATGGGGACATTGGGGAAGGTAATGTATGTAAAAGAACTTTAAATATTATTAATAGAGGGAAGATGCATTAATGAAAAAGCTGAACTAGATAATTTTTAAACCCGGGGCAGACCATAATTATACTTTAAATTTTTCCCAGGCCAATAGCCCCTAGTCTTAAAATTAGTAAGGACTGTCTAGCAATAACGGGAAGGGCTGTTGCCGGGGCGCTAATAGTGTCACTATTAAAATACGTTGAAGGAATCTTAAAACAAGTTAAGATTATTGTGGGGATTGCTTTGTTTAACCTGGATTTACCTTGTAGCTATTTAACAGTTGGAACTGTTAAATTTTTAAGGTTTAAGGTTCTTGTTTGGATACGGTATCCTTTATGATGTGGCTTAACGTTTACGGCTCGCCAGGTTCAGACCTCCTCTCTGGAGGCAGGATCATGTTTGTAGTCTTCATAGCTTCTACGAGAACCTCGACAATACCCGGTATAAGTATAGCTGGCCCGAGCCCCGAGGCTACTCTTTATACTCCAGCCCTTGATGTCGAGTATTTGATAGCTGGGGGGCCTATAACGTTTAATGTTATCCCTGTGACTCCTGAAGGCATACCTACGCCAGCTCTTATAACGAGGGCTGCTTTGAGATTATTGAACCTCCCAACTATCATAGTAGATGCAGGCTCTTTCGTCGAGCCTAAAATCCCATATATTAGGCTGCCCAGTAGGTTTACAGGGGGCTCTATAGATTCTGAGGATGCCTTATCCCAGGGGATTTCAAGGAGGCTTTTTGAAGATTCGAGGCTCCTAGCTCTAACACTCTCTAAAGGCTTAGACTTCATTGTTGGGGAGAGCATGCCTGGAGGCACGACTACAGCACTTTCTATAATGGAGGCTTTAGGCTTTAAGGCTAGATTTAGAGTTAGTAGTGCTAGCCCATCAAACCCTCACAATCTTAAGGTTAAAGTCGTTGAAAAAGCCTTTAGAAGGTCCAGGATAACCTCTCCAGAGCGCGACGTCTTCAAAACAGTGGACCTCATAGGAGACCCCCTCCACGTGTCAATAGCAGGCTTCGTTGCAGGAGCTCTCGCAGGGGGCTCTAAGGTTCTACTCGCCGGGGGTACGCAGATGTGTGCTGTCCTAGCAATACTTAAAAGCCTGGGCGTCGAGCTTGAAGGGAAAGTTGCAGTTGGAACTACAAGCTGGCTCGTTAACGACAGCCAATCTGACATGAGGGGGCTTCTAAAAGATATTGCCCCTGAAGTCCCCCTACTAGCTGCCCACATGGATTTCTCAGACTCGCCTTTCGAAGGCCTAAAATACTATGATATCGGCTACGTTAAGGAGGGGGTGGGCTCCGGGGGGCTCCTAACGCTCCTAGCAGTTAAAGGCTGGTCTAAGAGTGATGTTAAGAAAGCTATTTATGAAGAGTATAGGAGGGTGACGGGCTGTGAAGCTCGTTAGCACAATTCACTATGATGAGGACAGTGATGCTTTGATAGTGAAGCTCTCGGAAGACCATGTTTTCCTGGCGAGCCTCCCCTATCAGCCTAGGGTAGCTGATTCAATAGTTTTCAAGAAAGTCCCTAAAGACTTTAAATGCTGTGATGTGGGGGGTTTAAAGTCTTACTATGAAGGGTTGAGGAGCTCAATAGGCCTTGAAAAGGCTATAGTCTTCTTGACCGCTGCAAACATTAAGAGACACTTATATAGGGAGCTCCCAGACGGGTCTACAGTAATAGCTACAGTAGGGTTAGAGCCTCCAGTGTGCCCTGGGAGCAGCGTGGATAGATATAGCTCTACAGTTAACATAGTAGTGTTAGCTAATGCAGCTTTATCGGAGAGCGGCCTAGTAGATCTTCTAAGGACTGTTTCTGAAGCTAAAACACTGGCGATGGCGGAGCTCCTTTTGAGGTGTAAGTTCAGGTCTCCCGGGACTGTTAGTGACGCTATAGCTGTTGGGAGGCCTGCGAGATTCGAGGGTTTAGAGCATTTCTCAGGTATGGCCACGAGTATTGGAGGTCCTATAGCTTTAGAAGTTTATAGGGGTCTCACAAGCTTCGGCCTGGAGCTACTCGGGCTCGAAGGCTACTTATACAACCTTATAGGCTTAACCCTCGACGAGCTCCTCGAGGCTGCAGTGAAGGTCTACGAGGTGGCGCCTATACCGGGCTTAGACTCTAAAGGGGCTAGAGAGCGTTTAAGAACCTTGATTACAGAATTCCTCAAAGACCCTAACGTGGTCAGCTTCATCATAGCTGCTAGGGAGCTTGATCTACATGCTTCAATAGGCTCCATCCCGGGGTTTAATGTTGAAGACTATGAGAGTGATAGCGTGAAGATAGTTGCCGACGAGCTCCTAGCAACAGCCCTAGCACTATATATTTCAGGGTTCAAAGGGCTCCTAGCAACATACTGGGTAGAGAGGCTTAAAGAGAAAGGGTTACTAGAATTGAAACTCCCAGTGTTCGAAGACGATATTACCTCAGCTATCATAGGCTCAGCTATAGCAAGGCTATGCGAGGGTTTAAGGGGTTGAAATTAGACTGCATAGTCATGGCTGGGGGTAAGGCTACTAGAATGGGGGGCGTGGCGAAGCCCCTCCTCGACGTTTGCGGGGTCCCAATGATAGTTAGGGTTGCTAGATCCCTCTCAGAAATATGTAGTAGGATCTACATTATATACTCTAAGTGGACCCGAGACATAAAAGACCTCTGTAGCGGGTCCCTCGGTAACGCTATGTGCGTTGAAGGCGGCGGCGAGAGCTACGTTGAAGATTTGAAGCTGGCGTTAAACCTAGTCTCACTCCCAGCTCTCGTAACGCCAGCCGATATCCCCTTCCTCAGCCCCGTTATCCTCGAAGATTTCATTGTTAAAGCTATGCTTAAGCCTGAGCCCATAGTGAACCTTACTACTGAGAAAGGGCTTATAGGGGTGTCGCTCTTCAAGCGAACTACGGGTCCATGGACTGATATTACTATGAGTGGGGAGAGTTCACTAGTGGATGTAGACACTTGGGAAGACTATAGGGAGGTTATAGGGAGGTGTTGAGAGCTCACGGTGGTAGGGCGCCCGAGGGCGTTATAGATTTCAGTAGCCCGATTAACCCCCTAGGCCCTCCGAGGGTTTTAGTTGAATCTATTGAGAGGCTCGTGAGGGAGAAGGTTTACGTGAAATACCCTGATTATAGCTATCGAAGCTTGAGGGAGGCCGTAGCCGGATATTACAACCTTAACGTTGAAAACCTGATACCCCTGAGCGGGGCTGCCGAAGGCTTAAGCCTCCTAATACTAGCGTTGAAACCAAAATATTTGATAACAGTGGAACCCACTTTCGGAGACCATAAGATAGCTTCTAGAGCCCTGGGAGTCCCCTGGGTCACAGTTCCATACGCCTTGGAGGGGCTAGATTATAAACTAGACCCCGGCATACTCTGCAGTCTCCCAAGGGGGTTGAGGAGGAACTCTCTAGTAATCCTATCCAACCCTAACAACCCCTCAGGTAGCTTAACCCCTAAAAATGTTATAGAGGAGCTCCTCTCATGCCTAGATAAAGGCTCTACCCTAGCTCTTGACGAGGCTTTCTCAGACTTCACCGGGGACTCTGAAAGCCTCTTAGGGTCTGGTTTTGAAGATGTTGTTGTTTTGAGGAGTTTCACTAAGATAATAGCTATGCCAGGGCTTAGAGCCGGGTTCATGTATACTTCTAACACTAGAATACACGCTCTCATAGACTCTATTAGGCAGCCCTGGAATGTTAACATCATAGTCTCCGAGGCTTTAGGAGAGCTCTTACGGGAGAAGAATTACCTAAAACAATTTATACGTGAAACAGTAGAGTTTATAGAAGCTGAAAGAGGATTCCTAGTTTCAAACATGAGAGCTTTAGGCTTCCAAGTCTACAATTCCAGGGCCCCATTCCTACTAGTAAGACACCCTGAGCCCCACCCGGAGTTCAACAATAAACTCGCCGCTAGAAGTGTCTACGTTAGAGATGCAAGCTCATTCGCATACCTCAGCCCCTACCATAGTAGGGTTTCAGTCAAGCTTAGAAGTGATAATTTAAAGCTCCTGGAGGCTCTTGAAGATGCCGTTAGAGGCTCTTAGAAGGTTTAAGGCTCTAGCATCCCTGCTAACTACTTTACCTTTAGGGTTTTCAACCCTCGACGATGCTGCTAGAGCGTTCCACCTAGTCCCCTTAATCGGGCTCCTTGAAGGTATCCTAGTATCATTTACCCTCATGTTATCCCTGGTTCTAGGTTTAAACCCTATAGTCTCAGGGGCTGCTTTCACTCTAGCTCATGCAATTATAACTGGGGGTCTCCACCTTGACGGTTTCTCGGACTACTCAGATGTTATAGGGGCTAGGGCTAGGGGTGACAGGGCTATATCAATATTGAAAGACCCGCGTAGGGGGTCTTTCGGTGTTATGGCTTTGACTTTAAACCTTATAATAACAACCGCCCTGGCTACGCAACTCTATAGTCTCTTCAAGATCCCCGGTTTTAAAGGGGGTATAGTTGCCTCTTCAATAATAATCTTAAGCTACATACTGTCAGCTGAATCTCTCTATCTCACCCTCTTCTACTCTGATGTGGAACCATACGATGGCATGGCTAGGGTTTTTAGTTTAGAAGCTAAACGTAGGGGGTTCAGAGATAACATTATAGTATTAGCGTTAACGATTTTAATCCCAACGGTTTTCCTATTAATCTACGTGGGCCCTTTAAAAGCCTCCCTGATAACTATCTCAGCCGCGTCTCTCACGACCGCCTCAGTCTTATATACTGTTAGGGACTCTGCTTCAAGAATAGGCTATGCTAACGGTGACGTTGCAGGGTTCTCTTACGAGCTCTCCAGACTCTCTACTCTAGGGGTTTCCCTGGTGGTATTAGGGCTTTGATTGAAGCTTTGAGGCCTGAACCACCCTATATGGTTGCCGCCCTAGTGTTAGCTTTAATTATGGATATTGCGTATCCAGGGCATAGGGGTTTAACTCTTAAACTCCACCCGGTTCACACCTCATACTTCATGGCTCTAGCTCTAGTTAAGCCTTATAGTGGGAGGCTTAGGGGTGTTTTAGCATGGTTTATTGTAATGGCATTCCATATTCTCCCCCCGGCTCTAGCTCTCCTTGTGGCTTATAAGTTATCCCCGCTCCTCTGGATTCTAGTTGCAGCGTTGATCCTCAAGTTTTCCATATCGCTGAGGCTACTCCTAGAGATTTGTTATAGGGCCTATGTAAGCTTGAAGGAATATAGGCTTGACGAGGGGAGGAAGTGG
Source organism: uncultured Sulfolobales archaeon (assembly GCA_937921695.1). Classification (GTDB taxonomy): domain Archaea; phylum Thermoproteota; class Thermoprotei_A; order Sulfolobales; family Acidilobaceae; genus DSZV01. The sequence goes on from CAKZTZ010000002.1 coordinate 8,661, forward strand.
GTTCAAATGATCGTTAGGAGAGACGTTTATAAACTGGGTAAGCCTCATATAGTCTCAGCTTGCATAGAAAGCCTCTCTGAGAGCCTCGTAGACGGGTTCACATCACCACTAATATACTATGCACTCCTAGGCCCTCTAGGAGCCCTAGCCCAGAGGATAGCTAACACTCTAGACGGAGCTATAGGATATAAAACACCTGAATATGTGAGAGGGGGATGGTTCTCAGCTAGAATGGACACCCTCATAAACTACATACCGGCAAGGCTGACAGCAGCAATAATAATAGCACTATCACCAATATTCGGGGGAAGCCCCACTAAAGCTCTAAGGGTTTGGCTAAAATACTCGAGAGCTACAGAGAGTATAAACGCAGGCCACCCGATATCAGCTATAGCCGGGGCTCTCGGAGTGAGGCTGGAGAAACCTGGACACTATATTGTGAACAGCGAAGCCAGATATCCTGAGGCGGGCGACATTAAAAGAGCGCTAAAAATCATCCTAATAGCTGCAATAACACACGTGCTTTCAGCATTAATAATCATAACACTCCCCAAATAAGGGCTGAAGAACTCGTAGCCAAAGATCATGCTTAAGCCTTTAGCCTCTATAAATCCCCGGTATGACCTCCACCCGTTACCCTCCAATCCCCTAGTTGAGGGTATTCGGGGGTTTCAGCTTTAAACTATAGGGTTAAATAGTAATAGTGGGGAGCCGTGGGTATTGCTGTAGACCCTAGACTCTGCATATTATGTCGTGGTAGAGGCTGGTGCGGGCTCGCCTACTGCCCTGTTATAGCTAGGTCGATGGCTTTTCTAAGGCTAGCCCCCCTCAAGTCTTCTAGTGTTGTTGAAGGCTCTAGCCCTCCATCAGTTTTCGTGGGTAGAGCTGGCTACCCTGTTGTCCGCGCCGGCCCCGCGGCGCCCCCTGAAGTTGGAGATACGAGTGTCTTCGACTCTCCCGAGGCTTGGCTTGGTAAGAGTCTCGAGGAGATTCTAGACTATAGGCTTAGTATGGTTTTAGGCTTGGGCTCTGTGAACGTTAAGAGGGTCGATGACAGGCTCGTAGAGGAGCTGAAACTTCTAGCCTTAAGCTCTAAACCTGTAGAAGTTAGGATGGAGCTCTTAAAGCCTCCAAGGCCTAAGCTTAGCCTGAGCGAAGAACTCCCCCCTATGGGGCCTAGGTCGCCTCTAGAAAAGTTATCAGTCATAGGGAACCCCAGCGTCCCCAGGGTTATTGATAGGGTTTATAGTGATAGGGATCTTAGAGCTAGAGATGCTATTCTAACACTTTATGAGAGTGGGGTCTCAGTATCCTATATTCAGAGGCTTCTGAGCGTTGGAGCCCTCGGGACTGGGAAGTTTAGGAGGCTCGTGCCTACGAGGTGGAGTATAACTGCTGTTGACTCAACAATCTCTAGGAGACTGGCTTCTAAAGTTAAGGGTTATAGTGTTATAGATAGGGTGGAAGTTTATGTATGGAGAGGTTACGATAACACTATAATAACGGTATTGTATCCGAGAAAGTGGAGTTTCGAGTGGATGGAAGCCTGGTGGCCGGGGTCAACTTGGAACCCTGAAAGCTCTGAAGTAGTGGTTGAGGGGGATTATGAAGGCTATAGTGGGAGGATAGATTATCCAAGTATAGGAGGTTGCTACTATGCTAGTATGCTCGCAACTCTAGAACATTTAAAGGCTAGGGGGAGGCAGGCTACAGCCATAATCATTAGGGAGATATACCCGGGGTTTAACATACCTGTAGGCGTCTGGTTTGTTAGGGAAGCTGTGAGAGCAATGTTCAGGAAAGGCCCTATTATAGTGGCAAACGATGTGAGGGAAGTTAAGGAGATTATAGAGAGGGAGAGCAGGCTAGGCTGGAAAGTTTGGCTTAGCAAGTCGAAACTACTTAGGAGGGTTATAGGTGAGAGGGGTCTTGACTCTGCTTTCAAGTAGCTCTATGAAAGTTGGAAGGCTCACAGTGTATTTTTCCAACGTTAAAACAGCATTGTCCAAAACCGGTCTCCCTGATTTAGACTATGCTCTCAACCCCTATGCTGGATGCTCTTTCGGCTGCATATACTGTTATGCCAGGCTCTATACTAGTGATAGGAGGGCTTCTAAAAAGTGGGGTGAAGTTGTCGTTGTTAAATCTAACATTGTTAAAGTCTTGGAGCGTGAAGTTGAGAAACTACCTAGGGGTGTGGTGGGCTTGGGGACTATAACTGACGGCTACCAAACTGTAGAGTCTATATTCAAGCTGGCGAGGAAATCCCTGGAGCTACTATTCAATAGGGAGTTTCACGTAAGTATACAGACGAAGAGCCCCATGGTCCTTAGAGACCTTGATATACTCGCCGCTAAGAGGGAGAACGTGGACGTAGGCTTCACAATAACAACCTTGAAAGATGAAATAGCTAAACTTATAGAGCCTCACGCACCCCCACCATTGGCGAGGCTTAGAGCTCTCAAGAGCCTTTCTAAGGCCGGGGTTAGGACGTGGGTGTTCTACGGGCCTATAATCCCGGGGTTTAACGATGACGCTGAGACTATGAAGAATATAGCCTTACTCTCTGCAGAGACTGGAGCAACATTATACTATGACCCTTTAAGGGTTAAACCGTTCATGCTCTCAACGGACTACCCTCTGAGGAAGGAAGCCCTCAAGGCTAGGTCGAGATGGTGGCTAGCTAGAATAGAGGCTGCCATTAAAAGGCTATGCGTAGATTACGGGCTCGAGTGTAGGAGGGGTTTCGAGGCTACACCGTTAACGTGAGACCCTTAATACGAGTATATTTTGACCCCCTTACTCTCAGCATAACTCCTAACATCACCGCCTATTAAAGCGCCGGCGAGCACCGGGACAACAGGCTTACCCAGCCTAGAAGATACAACCTCAGCCCTCGCCAGAAGAGCCTCCACATCTCCAATATCCAGTTTAACCTTAACCTCAACAACATAGACGCTCCTATCAGTGACAATCAACATGTCAACCTCAACACCATCCACGACAGCATTCCTAACCTTCTCAAGCACAGACTCCCCTGAAGCTTTAAGCTCCTCTCTTAAGTCATCCCAGAAATACCTGGAATACATGGACTCAGTTACAGCCCCAAGCTCTAGCTCCAAACGCGAAAACCTCTTAAAAGCCTCCTGCCATCTCTCCTCTTGGATTCTAGCGAACTCGTTAAACCTCTTCTCAGCCTCCCTCCACCTTTCTTCTTCACGCCTCCACCTCTCTTCCTCTCTTTTCCATCTTTCCTCTTCCTGTCTCCATCTCTCCTCTTCGATTTTAGCGAATTTGTTAAAGTCTTCTCTAAGCTTCTTGAGCTCTTCGAGTATGGTGTTTAGTCCTAAGAGGCCTGCAATAGCAAGCCTAAATTCTTCATCTTCCTTGAAGAGCCTTAAAATAATGCTTTTAATTTCACTTATGCTAACGGACTTTTCAACCATTCTTAAGAGTCCTCCTTTAAATTTAGGTTTTAAGGTTTAAAAGTATGAAGCTGAAGGCTAGGCTGGAAGCTAGTCTGCTAAGTAGAGTCGGCAGTATGAAGGTGAAAGGCTGGGAAACACTATAGTTTACCGAGCTTCAAGCCTCTCCTGACTACTTTGAGCGTGTCAGCCGCTATTTTGAAGGCGAACGCTAATAGTATGAAGGCTAGAATCGCTAGTAGTATTGCGTAAGGTGTTTCTCCCATTATCCTTGCCGCTCCTCCCCCAGCTGCTAATACTGTTAGCCATGCATAGTCCATCCAGACGTGGCTTATGTACATTGCTGTGAAGCCTTTAACGCCTAGTTTTGAAGACTCTTCTATGAGGGGGTATCCTACTGTGAGCCACCATGCTAGGAAGTAAGCGTTGAACCCTGTGAGTGCTACTCCAACAGCTACAGCTTCTAAACTCCCTGAAACCGAGAAGCTTCCACTTAAAGTTCCCACTCTACCTTCTAATACCCCTATAGAGTCTTTGAATAGGAGGTATGAGAAGTATAGGAGGAACGCTACTATGAAAACATTCATAGGTATCCTAACTTTTTCAATAACCGCCCTCATAGACCCCATGAACTTATAGAGGCCCGCAGCATAAGGAAGCTCGACAATAGTGTGTCCTAAAGCTATGAGAACACCCCCTAGGGGCCCTAGGAAACCCCCTATAGCTACGGCTGAAGCTGAGAGAGGCCCAGGGCTTAGAGCGCCGCTGGGCGTAATAGCTAGAGTAAGTAATACGAGTCTTCTAAAACTTCCCAATCAAACCACCTAAAGCCTTCTAGAAAACTGGGTTTAACAATATAAGCTTTTAAACTTTTACTACTAGAAAAGCATCTTAGCCCCACGCCCTGAGCTCTACCAGATATAATGTAGATGCAGCTTCTAGGTTTCATGTTACTAAAAACATTTGGCGAACTTTACATTAACTGGGGCGTTTACGATCTTAAGAACAGGGGATTAATAAGCTGGCTTGAGTAGGAGTATTTAAACTTCTATTAAAGGGTGGAATATTTTATTTTGATATAATATTAAATGCTAGACCCCCTAACCCTTTAAACTCGGAGGATGCGGATAGTTGAAACATATTTACGAATACTATAGGAAGGAGGATGAGAGGTTGGAATTGTCTACGAGTGCTTATCAAGATGTTTACGAGTTGAAGGAGATTCTAGGCTCCCTACTCGACATGGCCATGGAGGCTAGCGTGTTAGGCGATTATAGGAAAGTCTTCAGCGCGCTTAGAAGCACTAAGGATGTTATAGATGAAACTATAGAGATACTGGAGACTAGAAGAGTTAAAGCTAAAAAGAGAAAAGCCCGTTCAAGGTTTTAGAGGGCTAGGTCTAAAAGCTCCCTAGGAGGCTCGACAAATATATCTAAGGGGAGGAACGCTGACACTGTAAAGTTGGGGACATCAACAAGCTGGCTAAGCCTTAAATCAACAGCAACACTAGCTATTACATAAGCCTGCTCCCTCGTATAACCCGCCTTCTCTAGGAGGCTCACTATGTTTAATAAAGCGTGCCTCGCGGATAGTGTAGCGTTCTCAGACTCGTTCCTATCATCTATAACCCCGACCCCGGTGACAGCTACAGTCCTAGACCATGTAAATCTCCTAAGAGAATGCTCTGAAGGCTTGAAAACGGGGAATTTTATATCATACTTCCTAGCCCCCTCCCTTATAACGTAGAACCTAAACATACCCTTAGCTCTCATCTCTACAGCTGTGCCGCAAACCTCCCCATCCCCCTGGGCGAAGTGAGCGTCACCCACAGAGAAGAGGGCTCCATCAACGAACACTGGGAAATATATTTTAGAGCCTGGGCTCAAATGCCTAACATCCAGGTTACCCCCATTCTCCCTAGGAGGTATAGTCCTCAAACCCTCGCTAGCTATAGGCTCTTTGGAGGGCACAGCTCCCCGAGGATTAGGGGGTAGCACATAGCCTCCTCTAGCTCTAAGATCCTCTTCCCTCCTCCTAATAGATTCTAAGAGAGCCTTTGAAGGGGCTACACCCATAACTCCGAAGAAGGGGTCTCCAGGTATTCTAATGTTCGGCAGATCGGGCGAACTAGCATAGCCTCCCTTAATCTCCCACCTAACTTTGAAAGGCTTGGGGAAGATATCCCTAAGGAACCCGAAGCCAGGTATTATAACTGAGAATCCGAAACTATCAGCAACAATATCCAAGACCTCTACAATTAGAAGGTCTCCAGGCTTAGCACCCCTAATGTAAATAGGTCCTGTAAGAGGGTGAACAACACTGAGATCAGCTTTAGAAACATCTTCAAAACCGGGGCTCGAAGTTATCTGGCCATCTAGAGCATCCCTCGTCTCAACCTCCACTATATCTCCAGGATCTACCTCCAGGGCAGGCTTAATATCGGGGTGCCACCTGTTGTGACATTTATCGGGCTCGTCGGCGCACATTTTACCAGGACTTATTGAGAGTTTAACAGTCAAACACTGTCACCTCATTAACATCTAAATAGGGGTGGATAGGGTTTTTATATGTTATACTAAACTCTGTTATTATAATATTTATTAGGCCAGTGTTTTAGGAGATCTTGTGTAGAGGTGTCCTTCTTGATAATTGAAAGGCTTAGAGAGGAGCTTCGCGAAGTCAACGAGAAAATATTAAACTCCCGCTCTATTAAAAGCCCTACTATGGAAGTTTTGAGGGGCTTCATCGCTAACCAGCTCTACATTGTGCCTCATGATCTTAAGGCTCTCTCAACTTTCATGGTGAAAGCTGGAGACTTATTAGAGTATGAGTTTGTAAAAAACCTTATAGAGGGGGATTATAATGCTTATAGGGCTCTCCTTAAGCTGGCTGATGAGCTTAAAGTTTCATTCAACTATGATGCTTTATCTCCCGCTGCCGTAGCTTATACTCATTTCCTCTCGTGGCTCTCCCTTCATGGAACCATGGGTGACTTGGCTGTCGCGGCCGCTGTTAACCTCCCCGTGTGGGGTGAGAATTGTGGGAAGCTCTCTGCTTGGGCTAGGAGCGTGGGTGTTAGGAATACGGATTTTATGGACTTTTTCTCAGGCCCTTATACAGAGCTAGAAGTTATGGCTGAGAGGATAGCTGAGAAATACCTAGATTGGAGTAAGTATAGGTTTATCTCTAGAGCTATACAATATTATGAGCTCATGTTCTGGGACTCCCTAGCTTGAGTTAACATTTTATTGTGGGGGCTTTTATTCCCTTCTCGCACACTATCATTTTAGACTTCTCATAGCCAGCGTCAGCATGCCTCACTACCCCTAGCCCCGGGTCTACTGTTAGGACTCTCTCAGCCCTCTCTTCAGACTCTCTAGTCCCATCTAAGACTAGGCCGAAGCCTGCGTGGAGAGAGTATCCTATCCCCACTCCTCCCCCGTGGTGGAAGCATACCCATGTTGCCCCTGCTGAGGCGTTTAGTAGAGCGTTTAGGATTGGCCAATCCCCTATGGCGTCGCTCCCGTCCTTCATGCCTTCAGTCTCCCTATATGGGCTAGCTACACTCCCCGAGTCTAGGTGGTCTCTACCTATCCACATTGGCCCTATTTCCCCGAGCCTTATCAGGCTGTTCATTATCTTCCCGAACCTAGCCCTCTCCCCGTAGCCCAGCCATACGACTCTAGCGGGTAAACCTTGGAATTTGACGTGCTGCCTCGCCTTCTCGATCCACCTTACGAGCCTCTTGTTATCTTTGAATGTAGCTATTATCTCATCGTCTAGCCTGTAAATGTCTTTAGGGTTTCCTGTGAGGCTCGCATATCTGAAGGGGCCTCTGCCCTCCTCGAACATAGGCCTTATATATGCTTGCACGAACCCCGGGAATTCGAAGGCATCCTTATAGCCTGCTTCGTAAGCCATTTTCCTAATATTATTCCCATACTCGAAAACCACCGAGCCCCTCCTCTTAAACTCTACCATGGCTTTAACATGTTCCTTCATACTCTCTAAAGCCATCCTCTTATACTTTTCAGGATCCTCTACTCTCAACTTTTCAGCCTCTTCAACAGTGAGCCCTACCGGGACGTAACTTAGGGGGTCGTGAGCCGGGGTTTGATCTGTGACAACATCTGGGATAATACCTTGTTTCAAAACTTCATTGTAAACTTCACCTGCATTACCCAGGAGACCTATACTTATAGGCTCCCTCCTCTCTTTAGCTGTCAAAGCCATGTCTAGAGCTTTATCTAAACTGTCAGTCCAGGTGTCTAAATATCCGTGCCTAATCCTCCTATCTATCATTTTCCTGTCAACTTCAACTACTAGGGCGACACCACCGTTCATTTTAACAGCTAGGGGCTGAGCCCCGCCCATCTCCCCAAGCCCTGCAGTCAGGACAAGCCTCCCCTCTAAACCCCCCTCGGGGAAATGCTGCTCAGCAGCGAAAGCGAAAGTTTCATAAGTACCCTGGAGTATGCCCTGAGTCCCTATATAACTCCAGCACCCTGCAGTCATCTGCCCGAACATTGTTAAACCTTTACGCTCAAGATCCCAGAAGACTTCCCAGTCAGCCCATTTAGGAACTAGAACAGCATTACTAATGACAACCCTCGGAGCCTCCCTACGAGTCTTAAAAACAGCTACAGGCTTACCGCTTTGAACTACAAGAGTCTCATCCTCACCCATCTCCATCAAAGCATCAACTATAGCCTCAAAAGCCCCCCAACCTCTAGCAGCCCTCCCAGTACCACCGTATACAATAAGATTAGCAGGGTCTTTAGCAACTTCAGGGTCGAGAACGTGGAAAAGCATCCTCAAAACCCCCTCAACCTGCCAGCTACCACTCTTAACATGGAGATCCCAACCCCTGATATGCGAGACCCTAAGAGACTCCCAAGGCCTATAATAGCCCTCCTCGATAAGCCTGTAAATAGGCCTACCCCTATAAGTCTCTAAAACCTCTCTCCCACCCAAACCCCCTACACCAGAACACGATTTATCGAATGGAATTTAAATTACCCTAGGTATATGGAGGAGAGCGCTGGATAAAAATCTCAGCTCCAGGTTCGTAAAACCCTATAGTAAATAGTGTTTAACAAGCGATCTCATAGGGTGCCCGGCTTTCTCCCTGTGTCATATTGTTTGCTCTAGGGGCTCCCTCCCCGTTTCAGCTTGAGGTACTGCTAGGGTTATGAGGCTTTTAAAATCCTTTCTCGTCAATCTTGAAGTGTGGTGGGGTATTGATAGGGGTTGCGGGTAGCCTTCGGGGGATACTCTTAGTAGTGCCTCCACTATCTGCTCTACTTCTCTCTTGGAGAGTTTCCCTGGGGTTGTTAGTTGGTAGAGTCTGCCTGTGGGGTGTAGGAGCACGTATGTTAGTGTGTACCACTTCTCAATGTTTGCCCCTTCTTTCCTGGCCATTTCTATGGTTCCGCTTTTAATCTCGAAATAAGGGTTTTCATACCATAGGAAGCCGGGCTTTCTAGCTCCTTCTCTTAGGGCTATGAAGCTTGCTACCATGAAGTCTGGGATTGCGATCCTCCTATTGTCTATAGTGACTTCTATTCTGGGGTTTTCCTCGGATGCTATGTATGTTTTAGAAATGCTTTTAGATATGAAGGCTACTTTAAACTCTCTAGATATTGAATTCATAATTTTAACCCTTCGAGACCACCCTTCTCTAAGCTTATCTACCACCCTACTGAGACCCTTAAACTTCCCGGAAACTTGTGGAGGTATTAGAACTGGGACGGTAAAACTAGCATAAGACCCATCCATTAAAACAAGACTAATATCTCTAAACTTTGAAACAGCCTCTTGCACCAGGAACACTTCGAGATTCCTAGAAGTGCTCGATATGATAGCATCCCTAAACCTACTACTAAACCCAAGCCTACCAGAGCCCGCCAGCTCGACAAAATCAACATCAGCCCCGGAAACCTTTAACAGCATACCCTCAACACTATCATAAACTATAGACACACCTTGAACAGCGTAGACAAAGAAAAACCTGTAAAGCTCACTCTGCCTACTACTATCAACACCAACATAAACCCCCCTAGAAGAGCCCTCAACAGGAACCCACTCACCACCCCTAACCTCAACCCTGCCATACTCGGAGAGAAGCCTAGAAATCTCAAAGCCAACATTACGGAACATCACTATAAGCCCATCGTAAACAACAGGCACAGGTAAACCCCAAACATGTAACACTCAAGAAAGCTAATAAGACTAACCTCCACGGGAGAGGAATTAAACAATTTCTACAGGGTCTAGCTTAACCTAGCTACCAAGGTGCATCGAAGCTAACCATAGGGAAAAAAATTTAAGCCTTCCTTAATATTGAATTTTCGAGACGAGTGGGGGGGTGGTATTGGTGAAAGCGGTATCCAGGTCTATGATCATCGCCGCCGTTATCTTAATAGTTATAATAGTTCTAGGTGTTTACCTCGCTTTAAGACCTGGAGCTCCAGCTCCCACTCCAGTAGCTACCCCTACAACGCCTCAGACCCCTATTGAAACTACTCCGACCCCGATAGCGACTCCGATAGTGTCTAAGAAGGACACGCTTAAAGTTGCCATAGGGATAGATTTAGATACTGTGGATCCACATGGTCAGACGACTACAGTTGTGTTCAATGTTGTGAGGCACGTTTATGAAACCCTAGTATGGTATGATGATAAGGGTAATGTGATACCGTGGCTTGCCGAGAGGTGGGAGATTTCTCCTGATGGTTTAGTATATACTTTCTATCTGAGGAAGGGGGTTAAGTTCCATGATGGGTCGGAGTTTGATGCTTACACTGTCAAAGCTAATGTTGACAGGTGGGTGGACCCCACTGTTAGGGTTCCGCTTAGGGGCCAGCTTCCCATAATGAAGGCTGAAGTCGTGGATAAGTATACTGTTAAGATATACTTCAAGGAGCCTTACGCACCGGCCCTGAGGGCTATAGCATCCTATCTCCTAATAACAAGCTCTAAGATAATTGAGAAGTACGGCAACAAAACCATAACTGAAGCTATCGGGACAGGGCCTTACAAGTTTGTTTCATGGGAGAAGGGTAAGAGAGTTGTATTAGAGGTTAACGAAGGATATTGGGGTGAGAAGCCCTATATTAAAAGGATAGAATGGCTTATAATACCTGATGCTACGACAAGGGTGGCAGCCCTCCTGGCTAAGGATGTGGACTTCGCCTACAACCTTCCGCCCACCGACATAGATAGAGTTAAGGCGGCCGGGCTCCAGCTAGTAATGCCGGCGAGTAACAGGATAATGTTCATAGCTATGCTACCTAAAGGTCCTCTCGCCGATCCAAAGGTGAGGCAAGCCCTCAACTATGCTGTAGACAAGAAAGCCATAATAGACCATGTACTCTACGGTCTAGGGATAGATTCCAAAGCGCCTCTACCATCTCACTTCTTCGGCTACGCTGAGATGTCACCCTACGAATACAACATTGATAAAGCTAAGAAGCTATTAGCCGAAGCCGGCTACCCGCAAGGCTTCAAGATAACCCTATTACACCCCACCGGAAGATACCTCCAGGATAAGCAGGTGGCTGAAGCAGTGCAAGCATATCTATCAAAGATAGGAGTTCAAGTAGAGCTTAGAACCATGGACTGGCCCAGCTTCGTCGCGGAGATACGTAAGCCCCTAGAGGAGAAGACTTTCGATATGGTCCTACTAGGATGGGGCCCCCTAGTAGCAGACGCCCACTTCACACTACACGGGCAGTTCCACTCAAAACAGGCCCCACCAGCCGGTTTAGCTGCAGCCCACTATTCTAACCCTGAGGTTGACGCTCTACTAGAGCAGGCTGCCAGGGAACTTAATGAGGCTAAGAGGATTGAGCTCTACAGGAAGGCTATAGAGATCATATGGCGGGATGCCCCATGGATTTTCCTCTACGTCCAGAAATGGTTCTATGGGGCTGCAGCAGACCTTAAAGGCTTCACTGTGTATGTAGATGGAGAACAAATATTCTTCCATAAGGCTTACTTTGGCTGAAGGAGGCTAAGATGAGCCTCGTAAACTATGTTATTTACAGGCTGTCTCAGGCTTTCATAACTTTTTTAGGCGCCTCCCTATTAATATTTTTGTTCGTGAGACTTTTACCTGGAGATCCTGCGAGGCTGATAGCGGGGCCTGAGGCTTTAGAAGAGGATATTCAGATGATTAGGGCTCAGCTCGGCCTCGACAGGCCCCTCTACGAGCAGTTCGCCACTTATATGGTTTCCCTCCTTAAAGGCGATCTGGGAACATCTATAAAGTATAGTACCCCTGTTCTCGACGAGATATTGGCGAGGCTACCGTATACTCTAGTTTTAGCTTTTACTGCTGAAGCGTTAGCTGTTGCTGCAGCTGTCCCTCTAGGCATATTAGCTGCCCTTAAACCGAGGTCTCTAGTCTCCCAGCTGGTCTCGGTCCTGGCTGTTGTGGGGGCTTCTCTTCCAGTGTTCTGGACTGGGCTCATGCTCATATTCATATTCTCCGTTGAACTTAAACTTCTACCTTCAAGCGGTTCCGGGAGCCCGAAGCACCTCATACTTCCTTCTGTAACCCTAGCTTTCTTCCTCATAGGTAACCTAGCTAGGATAACGAGGGCTGCGGTTATGGAGTCTCTAGCTTCAAACCATGTTGTGACTGCTCGAGCTAAGGGTTTAAGTCTCGGAAAGATACTTACAAGGCATGTTTTAAGGAATTCTCTAATCCCAATACTAACAGTTGCTAGTGTTCAGCTGGGCGCCCTCCTCGGCGGGGCAGTTGTGACTGAGACGGTGTTCGCATGGCCAGGTATAGGCTCTTTACTCATAGATTCTCTATTCTTCAGAGACTACCCTCTAGCTCAAGGTGTTATTATGTTCACTGTTGGAGCTTTCATATTGATCAACATAGTTACGGACATCCTCTATGCTCTAGTAGATCCTAGAGTGAGGGAGGTATTATGGAAGACAGTCTAGCATGGAGAATAAAGGAAGCTAAGAAGAAAAGGCTCTTGGAAGTATGGGAGGCTTTCAAGTCTAACAGGGTCGCCCTCGTAGCTCTCAGCATAATAGTATTCGTTATAATAGTAACCCTTATAGGCCCTCATATAACTCCCTACGATCCCTACGATTTCGACCTGCGCAAGGCGAGACAGCCTCCCTCACGGGAACATATTCTAGGTGCTGACGAGCTCGGTAGGGATATATTGAGTAGGCTGTTGGTCGGCGCCAGGTATACTGTGGGGATTTCGGTAGTTTCAATAGCTATAGGCGCCTCTCTGGGAACCCTGCTAGGATTAATATCAGGGTATAAGGGCGGCTTCTCGGATAGTTTAATACAGAGGGTTAATGATGTCCTTCTAGCGTTCCCCACGATACTCTTAGCCATAGCTCTAGTAGCTTTTAAAGGCCCGGGAGTCTCAAGCTTAATTCTAGCTATAGCTGTAAGCTTCATGCCCGTATATGTGAGGCTTGTTAGAGCCTCCGTGTTACAAGTTGTTGTTGAAGACTATATTGCAGCAGTTAAACTACTAGGCTTAGGTTCCTGGAGGATAATGTTGAGGCACGTTCTACCTAACGTTATGTCCCCAGTCATCGTCCAAGCCACATATCACATGGGGCTAGCTATCCTCGTAGCTTCAGCTCTCGGCTTCCTAGGCTTAGGGGTGCCCCCGCCGACCCCCGAGTGGGGCTCTATGATAGGGACTGGCAAGGTCTATCTTTTCAGCGCTCCCCACATAGTAGTGTTTCCGGGGCTCTTCATATCTATTACGATAATAGCTTTCAACATCCTAGGAGACGGGCTTAGAGACGCTCTAGACCCTAGAGCTAGAGCTTTGTTAAGGAGGTTTTGAGTTATGAGTGAAATTTTAAGAGTGGAAGATCTAAGAGTCTATTACCATCTACCCCAAGGTGTTGTTAAGGCTGTTGATGGAGTCTCTTTTAGCCTCAACAGAGGAGAGATTCTAGGTGTAGCTGGGGAGAGCGGCTCAGGCAAGAGCACCCTAGCCTTGGCGCTAGCGGGCCTTCTAAGGCCTCCAGCTGTTATAGAGTCTGGTAGGATAATCTTCAACGGCTTAGACCTCACAAGGCTCGGTGAGGGCGAGTGGAGGAGGCTTAGAGGCAGGAAGATATCGATGGTATTCCAGGATCCAAGCACTTATCTAAACCCCGTCTACACTTCAGGCTTTCAAGTAGCTGAAGTCTATGAGGCTCATAGGGGTGGGAGGATCTCAAGGTACATGGATCTCGTTAAAGACTTGTATAGGAAGGTTAAAATGGCAGACCCTGAGAGGAGGGTGCACAGCTACCCTCACCAGATGAGCGGGGGGATGAAGCAGAGAGTGTTAATATCGATGGCTATAGCTGAGAAGCCTGACCTCATAATAGCTGATGAGCCTACATCAGCCTTAGATGTAACTATTCAAGCTGAGATTATAGAGCTCCTGAGAGAGATTAGAGCCGAGACAGGATCTTCCATTATATTTATAACTCACGATCTAGCCCTACTCCTTGAAATAGCTGACAGGATAATGATAATGTATGCTGGGAAAATTGTAGAGCTCGGTAGAAGTAGTGAAATAAGGGAAAAACCCTTACATCCATACACTAGAGGGTTACTAAGCGTTTTAAAGCCTGAAAGGAAACAAAAACTAGCCTCAATCCCAGGCTCTATACCGAGCCTCATAGACCCGCCTAAAGGCTGCAGGTTCCACCCTAGATGCCCCATGGCTATGCCTGAATGTAGCCGTATAGAGCCTAAGACGATTAAGGTTAATGGGAGGATCGTTTCATGCCTCCTCTATGAGGGGTGAAAGTTGGAGGTTATTATGAAACTTGTAGATGTTAAAAAATACTTCCCAGCGGGGGCCGGCATTCTAGGCTTTGGGAGGAGGTATGTGAGGGCTGTTGATGGTGTAAGCCTCGACATCTATGGGGGCGAAGTTCTAGCTCTCGTAGGTGAAAGCGGCTCGGGCAAGAGTACTCTAGGTAAGATAGTAGCTGGCCTATTGAAGCCTGATGGGGGTAGAGTGTTTTATAGGGGTGAAGACCTCTTCAAGATACTAGACAGGAAAGATGTGAGGCATAAGATTCAAGCTGTATTCCAAAACCCAGACAGTAGCTTAAACCCGAGGCATACAATATTTGATACTCTGAGTGAAGCTATTAGAGCTAAAAACCCGAAACTAGAAGGCTCTCAACTGCTCGGGGAGACGGTGAGACTATTAAAACTAATGGGTCTAAGCGAGGACCACCTCATAAAATACCCTGGAGAACTCTCCGGAGGGGAGAAGCAGAGAGTAGCCATAGCGAGAGCCTTAGCAGTAGAGCCTGAAATCCTCGTGGCCGACGAGATAGTGGCGGCGATAGACGTGTCTGTTAGAGCCCACATATTAAACCTACTAATGGACCTTAAAGAAATGTATAAGCTCACTTTAATGTTCATAACACATGACATGGGCCTAGTATGGGCTATAGCAGACAGGATAGCCATAATGTACATGGGTAAAATAGTTGAGGAAAGCCCTGTAGAAGAAACATTCAAAGACCCCCTACACCCATACACGAAAATGCTCCTAACATCATCACCATCAGCCAGACTAGTAGGAGCGTACGTAGATGAAAAATTCAAAGCAAGAGGAGAACCCCCAAGCCCCATAGACCCGCCGAAAGGATGCAAATTCGTAACACGATGCCCCATAGCCACAAAAGAATGCTGGACCCAAGAACCCCCATTAAAACATGTAAGCGCTAATAGGAGACCCGCATGCCTCAAAATATAAAAACGCGCACAGTTAAAGAAGCTCCTTTCATATGACTTGCTCCTCCATAAAGCCTATGTTTAAGTCTCAGCTTAAGTTAGCAGGGGCTTGTTAGGAGGGAAAAATGGAAGCTTGAAACAACCCTATTAAGCTTCTATACTGATGTTATAGGGAAGAAAACCAGATGATCGGAGCTATCCTCAGTACATAACCCTCAGGTATCTCCAGTATTTTAGAAAAGAACCTTCCCTCCAAATAGTAATCGTCCGGCTACAGTTCCAATTGTGTTCGTAGTGAAGGTGGAGTATTAAAACGC
>CAKZTZ010000003.1 GCA_937921695.1 uncultured Sulfolobales archaeon
AAGCCTGTTTACCCCCGAATGTTAATCTTCCTTGCAAGGACTCCGTCTCACCTGCAGCGACCACTGTCGAGTCTTAGGCTGTAAAGCCTAACACCCGGGGGCTCCCATTTCCCCCATGGGCTATAAAGTCGGGCAAAACTATAAATATTCCACTAGAAAACACGGGTAAGAAAAAGTCCTAACTCTGACGCCAAGGAACTAGCCTAGAGAGCTTAAAATCATAGCCGTGACTATGAGGAGTACAGTCAGCCACCTAAGCCAACACCAACGAGGAATGTGGCATTGCAGGGAGCGAAACTCCCAACAACAACCCTAAAGCCTAGCAACATTAACCTCAAGCCTAACACTAGAATCAAGCTAGGCCTTCCAAACCAGCTCGCTAAGCCTAGAAAACAGTGTACTCATAGACCCTATAGCAATAGACTCCCTAGGCTCAGGGTTAACGAGAACAACCCTATCATCAGGGTAAACACTACTCAAAACACGACATAAATTAAAACCAAAAACCCCACAGCTACAGATAACACCAGGGAAGAGAGATAACAACCAACACTTACCACTCCCCAGCCTAACATAAAGAACATATCAGCTATTCATTCACGCCATAGAATTTATCACCATCACAATCCATAAACAAAACCTTAAATACTTTAAATAATGAGTGGGAACTATTAAATAGTGTCCGGAGTTTCATATGCAAGGCTCTGATGACACCATCCGGAGTCCGTTATACAAACCATAACTCTCAAAAGGGAATAGAAAGGGAAACGCTGGGGGAAGTGGGGTGTGAGGATATAAGTGTGTGGTTGAGAGGAGTTTCTAGGGGATGATTGGGTTAGCATGTCGTCCGGGTATAGGTTTATTGTTGATACTATGTTGGGGGATTTGGCTAGGTGGCTTAGGATTCTAGGCTATGATACTGTCTATTCTAGGATCTATAGTGATAGGGAGGTTCTCGAGCTGGCTTTTCTCGGTGGTAGGGTTTTGGTTACGAGGGATGGGGGGCTTTACCGTAGGGCTGTTAAGATGGGTGTGAAGAGTGTTCTAGTTGAATCGACTATTATAGAGGAGAGGCTGGCCGAGGTCTCTGTTAAGCTTGGTATAGATCTTATAGTTGATCCTGAGAAGAGTAGGTGTCCTGAGTGTAATGGTGTCCTCGAGAGGGTTGAAGATAAGAGTTTGGTTAAAGACAGGGTACCCCCTAACGCTCTAAACTCCTACGATATTTTCTACGTGTGTAGTAAGTGTGGTAAAGCCTATTGGGAGGGCAGCCACTGGCATAATATAAGGAGGGTTATCGAGGAGGCTAAGAGGCGCGCGGAGGAGTATAGGAAGGCTTATAGACCTAGAAAGATTAAAACTAGAAAGGGGTTCGGGAGTAGTGCTTTCAAAGATAAAAACACTCCCCATAATGTGGGGGCGGATACTGAGGCTAGCGAGCAGGCCTGACACAGAAGAATACATGCTCTTATTAAGGTTGAGCCTCATAGGGTTCACCCTCGTGGGCGGTATAGGATTCATAATACATATGATATACATATTGATAACAAGCCCTGGAAGCTAGCTTGAAACTAAAGCCAGAAACAACTTATGAAGTCCAACACGCTGTAACAGGTGTTTCCCCTGCTATTAACGCTCGTATATCCACTAGTAGAGTAAAACCTACCCCTGTTATAATCGGGGAAGCATGGAGTTTTTAGAGGCCAACGCTATGGCCCCCACGCCACTACTGGAGGCATTCGAGCTGAGGTCCTTTTAGAAAGTATTTAGCTTTAAGAGTTTCAGATATTCTATGTTATTAGAGGGGAACTATTTTGTCGGCGGGTGAGTCGAGGTTTTACGCTATCCAGGTAACTGGGGGTATGGAGGAGAGGGTTGCTTTAATCATTGTGGAGAGGGCTAAGAGTATGGGTCTTAAGGTTAAGAGTGTTCTAGTGCCTGTAGATTCTAAGGGTTTCCTGGTAGTTGAGGTTGACAATCCAGGAATCCTCTTCCACATAACTAGGGGGATTAGGTATGTTAAGAGGAAGAGGCCTATTATGGTTAGGGAGGAGGAGGTTGTGAGGCTTGCTAGGCCTATAGTTGAGGCGCCTAAACTGTCTAAGGGACAGCTCATAGAGGTTATAGGTGGGCCTTTTAAGGGTATGAAGGGTAGGGTTATTGAGGTTCACGAGGCTAGGGGGGAGGTTGACGTGGCTCTTCTAGAAGCTGATTATAGGATGATAGTAACTATACCCTTAGACATAGTCAAGCTTGTGGAGGAGAAGGCGCCTGGATAGTCTTTGAACCGTGTGATGGGAGCCGTGATAGATTATTTCAACATAGTCCTCGTAAGGTATGGGGAGATCAGCGTTAAAGGAGTAAGGACTAGGCGTAGAATGGAGGGCTTACTCGTTAAAGCCCTCAAAGAAGCCCTAGAGAGTTTTAAAGTTAGGGGTAGGATAGATGTTTCAGAGGGGCGCATATTCATATGGGATCCTGATGATGTAGAGGGTGCTGTTAGGGCTGTAGCCCGGGTTTTCGGGGTCAAATCCCTCTCCCCAGCATACGCCACGGAGTTCACGGACCTCGAGGATCTCGTGGCTAGGGCTTCAGAGTTCTTCTCTGACAAGGTTAAAGGTAAAGTGTTCAGGGTTAGAGCTAGGAGGGTTGGGAGTCACAATTTCACTAGCAAGGATGTTGAGAGAATCTTAGGAGCTAAACTCTTAGAGCTTGGAGCCTCTAAAGTCAACCTTGAAAACCCAGAGTATACTGCTTACGTGGAAATCAGGGGTAGGAGGTTATTCATGTATGATAAAATTTACGAGGGCCCCGGCGGGCTCCCCCTAGGTAGTGAGGAGAATGTCCTCGTATTGTTCAGCGGGGGCTTCGACTCAACAGTAGCTTCTTGGATGCTCATGAAGAGGGGGTGCCCAGTACACCTAGTACATTACGATTTAGGGTTCCCGGAGACTGTTAAAGTAGCCCTTGAAGCTGCAAAGTTCCTCTCAGACAACTGGAGCTACGGGCATAAAATGAGAATGTACATCGTGAACTTTAAAGGAGCAGCTTTAATAGTTAACGGCCTCATATCACCCCCCTACAGGACTCTAGTAATGAGAGGGCTCATGGTTAAACACGCTGAAAGCCTAGCGGAAAAACTAGGCATAGAAGCTCTAGCCACGGGAGAATCAATAGGCCAGGTCGCCAGCCAAACTATTAGAAACATACACCTAGTAGAGAGGAGCGTAAAACTCCCCATAATAAGGCCCCTAGCAGGCTTCGACAAAGACGAGATAATAAAAACATCAATGAAAATAGGAACATACGAAATAAACAAGAAACAAATAGAAGTATGCGGGCTCGCAGCCACACCAACACCAAAAGGGAGGCTCGACAAGTTCGAAAAAGAACTAGACAAAGTCTCCGACATCATAATACCCGACCCCATAGAAATAGACCTTAAAAACAGCAGCCTCCAAGAAATCCTGGGAAAACTAGGATTAAAATAACAGATCCACCCTTAGCACCCCCCACAAAGCCCGAAATCTCCACGCCATGAGAGGCTTTTAGGGTAAAAAGGACCAACAACTACTTATAGGCCCACGCCCCTTTAGGCTTAACCCCTGCATATCGGGCTCAGGTTAAAGATGCACATGTATGGTTCCCCATTTATTCACACTAAAGCCTCCCATGAAGGGGGCCCCCGGCGTGCGAAAAATTACACTGATGAAGGAGCGGTTAGAAGGATGTTTGAGGACCTTTATAGTTTTAAGAGGTGGAATTTAACGTTATTATTGGAGTTGAAATAGTTTGATAGACGTGCTAGTGACAGGGTCTGTAGTGTTCACAGGTGAGAGACTGATAAGGGATGGCTATGTTTACGTGAAGGATGGAAAGGTGGATTCTGTTGGGGAAACTCCTGTCCCAGAAGATTATAGTTATGCTACGCTACTATTGGGGGGTCCTGGTAGGATAGTTGTCCCTGGTTTGACTGCTCTAGCTAGCACTGCCGCTTACCCGTTGAGGTTTAGGGGGGCTTCTATGGCTGAGAGGGTTAACTATTATAGGGGTCTCGACGTTAAAACCCTGATGATTCTCTCGCTCCCCGCTGTCTACGAGCTTCATATGAGCGGTGTTACTACAATAATAGTTGAAGGGTTAACCCCGGAGCTGCCTTTGGGCCTTTCAGAAGCTGTAGGGGGGTTCTATGGGCTTGCTGTCCCCGTGTGTAGTGGTGTTGAGCCTAAATATGTGCCTGGCCTAGCGTCCGCTTTGAGGGTTTCAGGCCCGGGGTGTGAGGGGGAGGCTGATGTGGTTGAGGTTGATGGTAGGGGTTTTAGGGGTTCTAGGAGGGTTTTAGGGATTTTCCGTGGGGCCTCACTATTCTTAGCAGCTTCGAGAGTTGAAGACCCTCTCGGGGAGAGTCTTGAGCTTAGGAAAGCAGCGATGCTCCCTCCCCCAGCTATAAAGCAGGGGAGGATTGCGGAGATAGCTGTGTTTGATGTTAGCAGGCCCCCGGCTATGATGCTTGATATTGCTTCGGAGAAGGAGATTTTGAAAGTGTATTCTAGTGGGGCTAGGTTAGAGTCTCTAATAGCGGGGGAGGATGTCCTAGTAGATACTGGGGAGCACCTCTATATTGTGGAGAGGTCTTTCAAGGAGGCTAGGAGCTTGAGCGAGAAGATTCTCAGAAAGCTCGGTTGAAAGTGAATGCTTTAAACTCTTAGATTGTAAGCTTTAATCTTAGAGGATGGCGCGAGGATTGTCTAGGGCTGAGACTAGGGTATATGTGGTAGACCTGGACTCTATAATCGATGGGAGCCTCAGGAGGCTCATAGAGAGGGGGGAGGTTAAAGGTAGGATTTTAATACACAAGGCTATAGTAGAGTATCTCCATAGCGAGGCTGTAAATGGGAAATCAATAGGCTTCACAGGGTTAAACGAGCTGAGCAATATCCTTAGAGCCTCCAAGGGTTTCGTTGAGGTTTCTATTGTAGAGGAGGAGAAGAGGCTTCTAAGAGAATATGATGGGCAGAGTGTTAAGGCGATAGTGAGGGATTATGCTTGGAGGGTTGGAGCTACACTAATAACATCGGATGGTGTTCAAGCTATGGCAGCCCAGGCCTTAGGGATACCTGTACTCCACTTCTCCAAGGAGCCCGCTGAGAAGCTTAAACTTGAAACGTTCTTCGACTATAAGACTATGAGTGTCCACCTTAAAGAGGGGGCCCCCCCTCTAGCTAAGGTTGGGAGCCCTGGTAGGTGGGTTTTCGTAAAACTTAGAGAAGCCCCCATGACTAGGGCTGAGCTCGAAGAGATTTCCAGGGAGGTCGTAGAAGCGGCCTCCCGCGGGGGCTATGGGTATGTTGAGATAGATAGGGTGGGCTCTACTATAGTTCAGCTTGGGGATTACAGGATAGTCATAGCTAGGCCTCCCCTGAGCGATGGGTGGGAGATAACTGCTGTTAAACCCCTTGTTAAACTCAGACTCGAGGATTACAATCTCCAGGAGAAGCTCCTTAGAAGGCTTATGGAGAGGGCTGAAGGCATATTGATAGCTGGGGCTCCCGGGATGGGTAAAACTACTTTCGCCCAGGCCCTCGCAGAGTTCTACTCAAGGCAGGGTAAGATTGTTAAGACTGTAGAGTCCCCGAGGGATATGAGGCTGCCAGCTATAATAACACAGTATTCTAAAACATACGCTAGCATGGGGGAGCTCCACGACATACTCCTCCTATCGCGCCCCGACTATACAGTGTTCGACGAGCTCAGGAACGATGAGGACTTCAAACTCTACGTAGACCTGAGACTAGCTGGAATAGGGATGGTTGGGGTGCTCCACGCCACTTCACCAATAGATGCTATACAAAGGTTTATAAGGAGAGTAGAGCTCGGCATGATACCCAGCATAGTGGACACTGTAATATTCATAGATAAAGGTATGGTAACTAAAGTCTACGAGCTATCAATAAACGTTAAACTCCCCTCAGGGCTGAGAGAGGCGGAGCTCACAAGACCCGTAGTGGAAGTTAAAGACTTCATAACAGGAGAGCTTGAATATGAAATATACACGTTCGGAGAACAAACAATGGTAGTCCCAGTTAGGAAAGGGAGGGGGGCGAACATAGAAGACATTATTAGGAAAATAATGCCGGAAGCGAACGTGGAAGTGTCCGGGGAAACACTAATAGTGAGGCTACCAAGATATGGGGCGAAGATAACAGCTAGAAAAGTGAAGAGGGTAAAGAAACTAGCTGAAGACCATGGGCTCGAACTCAAGTTCGTACCTGAGTAGGCAATAAGGAGGAATAACCCTAACATGAGGGGGAACATTAAAGATTACCGGCCTCGAGGATACTCTCTTATAAAGCCCACACCTATTACAACTACTAGAGGCTCCAGAGGGGCGCTCTAATGAGCTATCCTAAAGCGAAAGCCTCTAGGGCGGAGAACGAGCTGGCCACTATACTGTGGAGTCTGGGATATGCTGCTGTTAGAGGCCCGTCTAGCGGCGGGGGTGTTAAGAGGAGGTTTCAGCCGGACCTTGTAGCTTTGAAGGAGGGTAAGATCCTGGTTTTTGAGGTTAAAATGGGGAGGGAGGGGGAGCCTGTATACCTTGAGTCTAGCCAGGTTCTTGGTTTAACAGAGTTCTCTAGGAGGTCTGGGGGCTTAGCTTTTATAGCTGTTAGGCTTAGGGGGGAGGGGTGGAGGTTTCACTCTCTGGAGCGCCTTGAAACTACGCGGGGAGGTAATTTTAAGCTGGAGAGGCCTGAGTCGGGCTTGAAGATTAGGGATTTAGAGGAGGCTCTCTTCCCTAAGACTGAGAAGCTCTCAAAGTTCATGGTTTAAACATAGCTTTATTAAGCTTCACAAAACCTATATTAACCGGAAGGTGAGCTAGATGGTTAACGGTCCCACTTTAACTTTGTTAGCGTTAATAGTCTTAATAGTAGTAACCCTCCTGTTCATGAGTGTTAGGGTAGTCAGGGAGTATGAGAGGGCCGTAGTATTTAGGCTTGGGAGGCTTCTAGGGATTAAAGGGCCTGGCCTCTTCTTCCTAATACCTTTCATAGACTCTATGGTTAAAATAGACTTGAGGATAGTAGCTACAGATGTGCCTGAGCAGAAGATAATAACTAAGGATAACGTGACTGTAGGGGTTGACGCTGTGATATACTATAAAGTCTTCGACCCTGAGAGGGCTGTAACTAAAATAGAGAACTTCCACTATGCAGTCTTAATGCTAGGCCAGACAACTTTGAGGGACGTAGTAGGGCAGGCTGAGCTAGACGACCTCCTAACTAGAAGGGAGGAGATTAACAAGAGACTCCAAGAGATCTTAGACACGCTCACAGACCCCTGGGGCGTTAAAGTGACAGCTGTCACTCTCAAGGAGGTTAAACTGCCCGAAGGAATGTTGAGAGCTATGGCTAAGCAGGCTGAAGCTGAAAGGTGGAGGAGGGCGAGAATCATAGAGGCTGAAGGTGAGAGGCAAGCTGCAGCTATAATGGCTGAGGCCGCCACGTTCTACGAGAAGCACCTTGTAGCTGTCAGGCTGAGAGAACTTCAAACTCTAATAGAGATCGCTAGGGAGAAGAACATGGTAGTAGTGACTCCTACAATGCTAGGTAGTAATGAGGCTCTAGGACTATTAATGGGTATATCAAGGGGTGGGGTTCCACAGGCTGCTCCAAGGACTGAAGGGTGAGATTTAACATTCGCGGTGTAATTTCATGATTATAAGAGTTTCCATGTTTTTCCTCATCGCACTCCTCATAATAAGCTTAACCCATACCTCTCTAGCTTCAGATGTGCAGGGCGAAGATCTAGGATCCCAGTATTGCGGTGTCGTCGAAAAGAAGTATGGGATCGTTGAGGGTATAGGGCACGATAGAGTCGTGGGGCCGAAGACTTTAATTATCAGAGTTGAAGGTGTTATAAGTAGCTGGACTAAATCCTACATACTGAGGGTTTTGAAAGAAGCTGAGAACAGGAATACCCCTCTAGTTATAGAATTAAACACCCCCGGGGGGCTGGCAGATGTAACTATAGACGTGATAGCGGAGCTCACAAGGAGCAGGGTCCCTGTTATAGGCTTCGTCGTAGACAAGTGGGCTGAGAGTGCCGGGACTATGATACTGGTTTCTACACACATAGCTGCCATGCAGCCCGGCACTATAATAGGGTCTCTACAGCCTGTAGCTTACGATCCAACAACGGGCGCTTATAAGCCTGTCAACGAGACTAAAATATTGAACCCCATAATAAAGACATTGTGCGAGCATGGCGCCACTAAAGGTAGGAACGCTACAGCCCTGGTAAGGTTCGTGCTACATAACGACAACTATGGAGCTGATGAAGCTCTTAGGTTTAAGGTCATTGATTTAGTCGCTAGAGACAGGGGGGATTTGATAAGTAAAGTTAACGGGTTAACTGTCATGGTTTACGAGGGTGGGAGGGTTAAGCTCGAGCTAGACGGGAGCTACGAGTTCGTGGATTTGAGCTTCTCAGAGAGGCTTCTAAGCGTGATATCAGACCCGCTACTCTCAGGCATACTCCTCTCTATAGGTGCTCTAGCCCTCATATTCAGCATAGCCTCAGGTAACCTGGCGGGGATGGCTATAGGGGGGCTACTAGTGATCCTAGGCCTCCTAGGGACCGGGCTTAACCCCAACATAGCCTCCCTCATACTCATAGCTGTTGGAGCCCTGCTCGTTTTCATAGAGCTCACGAGCACCCCAGGCTTCGGCATACTGGGAGGAGTGGGGATTGTAATGATGGTTTTAGGAATAGCCCTAGTGCCCGCAATACCTGGCGTTGAGGGGTTCTCAATATCGCAAAGCTATATAAACCAGATTCTAATAGGCTTATACATTATAGGCTTAGGGGCTGGCGGCCTCACAGCTTTCGTAGTATATAAAGTTCTAAAAGTCAGCAGGGCTAAACCATACATATGGAAGCTTGAAGGAGCTATCGGCGAAGCCCTAGACGATATAAAGCCTGAAAAACCTGGATTCATAATAATAGAAGGGGAATACTGGAAGGCCACGTCGGAAGAAGAGATTAGAAAAGGCGATAAAGTAATAGTAATAGGGAAAGAGGATCACACACTCAAAATTAGAAAAGCACCTTCCAAGTAAAACACTCCCTCTACGAGTGTTGATAGAGCTCTCCTCAACTCCAAGAAAACTATTGCCCATATATTTATTTTGTAACTAACCATTCCACACCTAGAGAATATATGAAACTGGCTATCTAGAAAATGTAAGGTCCTTAAATATGCTCATCCTCGCATTTACACTCCACATCGCTCTCCTTCTTGAGCTCCGAGAGGAGCTCGTAGACTTGGTTAAACATGTCCATTATAGAGTGTAAGCCCCTCTCCTCACCTCTATAAGATGCTGCCACCATGCCTTCTAGGAGTTCGAGCCTCACATATATCATGTCTATTAAATCTCGAACTTTACCCATTGAGATTACCTCAACTCGAGAATTGTAGGGGGTAAAATTTAAATAGTCTAGGGGGCTTTAAAAAGTTATGAGGGGGTGACAGGGGTATGGGGCTGTCTAAGGCTGAGGTTACTTTAGGGTTCGCCGGTAGGAAGCCTAGAGTACATGGATACCATGTCTACGGGAATCTGATAGACTGCGACAATGACAGTATTCTAGAAGATGAGGAAGCCCTTAAAAACCTAGTGCTAGATGCTGCTAAAATAGGCAATATGACAGTATTAGATGTTAAAACATGGAAAATAGGGCTTGGAGCGAGTGTTGTAGCTATAATCCTGGAGAGCCACATAGCCATACACACATGGCCAGAGTTCAAGTATGCTACAATAGATGTTTACACGTGCGGCCACCATACAAACCCTGTGGCCGCCTTCGAATACATAAAGTCTGTGTTAAAACCTAGAAGAGTAGAACGTGGAGAGTTCCCAAGGATATTGGAATAGGTTTAAGCCCCGGGGGCCGGAGCCCCTGGGGCTCCAGTTTTAGGTTTAAAACTCTTTCTCCCATAAACTAGCATAGCTTTACAACCGCCCCATCCCCCGCCACCATAATCCTGCCATATCCCCCTAGAATTGTTAGAGCCTCCTCCTCGCTTTCACATGTTAAATGATAGAGGACCCCGAGGTTCGAGTTTTCAAGTTGGCTTAAGGCCTCGCTTACTGTAGAGTGTCCTGTGTTAGCTGCTTCAACACTCATTCTTGAGGGGAATGTTGCTTCATGTATTGCCAAATCTGCTTTTTCAGCCTCCTTTTTGAACGCTATTGTGGGTCTTGTGTCTCCGCTCACCACTATTTTGATGTCACGGTATTTTATGATAACACTTAGAGCTTCCACGGTATGTATAGCTTCAATAAACTTGAATTCTACGTCTCCGATTTTCACGCTGCCTCCAGCATTTACGGGTTTAACGTTAAACCCTATTTTCCACGCGCCTGCTGTTAGCTGTAGGAGTTTCCTAAGGTATTCTGAAGCTGTTTGGGGCGCATAGACTTTAAGCTCTGGGAGCGCGCTCCTAAAAGTTTTAACGAACGCTACCATGGGGAGGCCGCATATATGGTCATAGTGCTCGTGGGTTACTATGTGAGCCTGAGCCTCATCTAGTTTAACGCCGAGCCTCTCAGCAATATTAGGGGCTTGACAGCCTATGTCCACGGTAACAATCGTGCCTCCAGCGTCTACTATTATAGAGGGCTGGCCTCTAAACGGGTTTAAGGCTGACCCTGTCCCCGCTATTATAATCTTAGCGCAGCTCACTGGTCTTTCCCTAGTAAAACTTAATAGGTTTGCGGGAAACCTTAACCCTATCGAGGTTGAGCCCATGTTCAGGGAGGAGCTTGTAGATAGCGCTTTAAAATACTCTATAGACATTCTCTCAAAGCTAATAGCAATACCCACAGTGTCGCCTGCAGGAGAACACTATGAGGAGGCCTCAGAACTACTAGCAAGAGAACTTGAAAACCTTAAATTCAAAGTTGAAGTTATCAGAGTCCCCGAGGACTATCAGAAAACCCACTGCCCCCAGGCTGGTTCAAACCCTAGATTCATAGTCTACGGGGTTCACAGTGGGGGGGCTAAGAGGATTCATTTCAACGGCCACTACGACGTTGTACCGGGAGGTACAGGCTGGACTGTCACAGAGCCTTTCAAACCCATAATAAAAGATGGGAAACTCTATGGGAGAGGGGCTATAGACATGAAGGGGGGAATAGCGGCGACCCTAGGAGCTTTCAAGCTACTTAAAGACTCCGGGATCTCCCCCAGCTTGACCCTCGAGGCTGCTTTCGTCCCGGACGAGGAGATTGGAGGTAAATGCGGCACAGGCTACTTGGTGGAGCGGGTTGCTGGAGCCCCCGACTACGTGATAATCCCAGAGCCTAGCGGCCTCTCAAACCCGTGGCACGGCCATAGGGGTATTGTGTGGGTCACAGTTAAGGTTAAAGGGGTCAGCGCCCACGCTAGCACTCCATGGTTCGGCAAGAACGCCTTCCTCCTAGCAGCCCAGGTAGCCTTGGAACTTCAGAGGATAGCGAGCTCAACTTTCGCCTCGAGAAAGTCTAAGTATAAGATTGTGCCCGTTGAAGCTTCAATGCCCACAGCCATGATAGGAGGGGTTGCAGGCGTAGTCGGAGGGGGTAAGACGAACCAAGTCCCGGGAGAGTTCATGTTCACAGTTGACAGGAGGCTCATACCAGAAGAGAATGTAAGCCAAGCCCTAGAAGAGCTTAAAACAATGATAGCCTGGTCAACATACCAGGTGGGGGCAGACTATGAAGTAACCATGGACTACGCCACTGAACCAGCAATAAACGAGCCCGCAGAACTATACCAGGCTCTCAGAGAAGGGGCTAAAACAGCAGGACTAAACCTGGGAGAACCCATAGTATGCCCTGGAGGCCTAGACATGTGGTACTACACAATAAGAGGGAGCAAAGCCCTAGCATACGGCCCAGAATACAAGACGGCACACGCCCCGGACGAGCACATAGACATTGAAGAACTAAGAAAACTAATAATAACATACGCCGCCACAACCACAATACTACACACATAACCACAAACCCAAAACAAGGCCACAATAAGACCCTAGAAACCACCTAGTAGAAAGCAAGGAGGATAGAAATATTAGGCTCCTCTAGGTAGCATGTTATTTATGGAAGCCCGCCGTAGCTCAGCGGCAGAGCGCCCGGCTGTAGTGGGACGGGCACCACCCGGACTGCAGAAACCGGGTGGTCGAGGGTTCGAGTCCCTCCGGCGGGACCATGCTTCACCCCAGCTCGAGCACCCTCCCCTCAACTCTTAAAGAAAGCTCTTGAGAGCTTAGAAAATAAACATGGGAGTTTTGGAAGCCTTCATTTGAACCCGGCGAACACAGGCTATCTATGTGTTTCGCTATTAGCTGGTGTGATGTTTAGGGAGTTTATGGGAGGGGTCCGGCATTATGGAAATATGATGCAGTGCTTGGATGAACGTTTAGATCCTTGTGTGGTTTCGTGTTTTCTCATTGAGATTTATGGGGCTGTTTTGAGCTGTGTGTTTGATTTTTCTTTTAAACTTTTACTCTGTAACTTTCTCTTCTTCGAGGTGGAAGTCGAGAGCGTCTAGTTCGACGTTTCTCTTGTCTTTATAGAAGTTTGGGTCTGAAATTTCCTTTATATACTCGTGTTGGATTATTAGTTTCATGATCTCGTTTGTCCCGGTCCATATCATTCCTAGGCGTGCGTCCCGCAGGAACTTCTCAATGGGATATATTGTTGTGTATCCTATCCCGCCTAATATTTGCATAGCGTTGTTAACTACTTCCCACGCGGCTTCCGTCGCGTTTAACTTAGCCATGGACACGAGTTTCCGGACATAACCGTAAGATACCTTCCCTTGTTCTAGAGCGTCTGCAGCCCTGCTCGCCATGTATACGAGGGCGGAGGCGTGAGCTATAGCTGTAACGCTCTCAGCTATCTTGAAGCTAACGCCTTGATGTTCTATTAAGGGTTTGCCGAAAGATTTCCTACGGAGGGCGTAGCGTGCCGCTATTTCAATAGCTGCACTAGCCACTCCTAGGGATCCTGCTGCTGTTGTGAGACGCTCGGGGATCATCATCCTGTTGAAAACCTCGTAGCCGCCGTTAAGCTCGCCGATCAAGTTCTCCTCCGGGACTACAGCGTCTTTAAACACTATCCTAGCTGTCCCCCCTCCTTTAGCCCCCAGTAGACCGTATACAGTCTCAACTTTGAGGCCGGGGGTCTCCCTATCTACTATGAAAGCGCTAACCCCACTCCTCCTCGGAGCGGAAGGATCTGTTATAGCGAAAGCGATGAAGAAATCGGCCCCAACCCCTCCTACAATAAACCTCTTCTGGCCGTTCAATATGAATGAGCCACCCTTCTTCACCGCCGTCGTCCTCATCATCCCGAAAACGTCTGAGCCCCCCGAAGGCTCCGTTATAGCCTCCGCCCCATAAAGCTTCCCGCTCGTAATCCCCCTAAGGTATTTCTCCTTCTGCCCCCGCGACCCGAAACGATAAATAGCCTCGCCTACAATAGTTCCGAGAGCATACATGCAGGCGAGCGTGTAGCCGAGCCTACCCATCTCTTCTACCGCAACCATGTCCGCAACCCAGCTCGCGCCCCGCCCCCCATATTCCCTTGGGAATCGCAGCCCAACTATGCCGGCACGCGTAATAATATCAATAAACTCCCTAGGAAACACTACCTTCTCCGACTCCATGTTTCGAATAAGCTCAGAGGGAACTTCCTTAACAACTTTCCGCACCTCATACTTAATCCTCCTCTCTTCCTCCGTGAGAAGAAAGTCCTCCACGCCCTGCCACCCTCAAATCTTACCCTAGCTCCTCTATATTTAAACTTGCTTGTTTATATTTTACTCGTGATAGCCGCAAGCCTGAGATTTAAACCTAGCCCCACACAACATAATGCTATCATGACACCCGCCTAGCTCTGAAAGCGTAGAACACGCTAAGCCTATGAATAGCTTTAGGGTAAAAGAGACAGAGAAGACTTATTCTAATATAAAAACGCCTTTACGACTTAACTTTACGTTAAGCCCTATCTTTCCATAGAGGGGTTCGGGCGAGCGAGTTTAAGCCTTCGCATCTAAATGCTATAGTTTATGTAAGCTTAACCGGCTTGCCCCACATATTAGACGTTGACAACGATAGTCGTTGAAGCATCATGGTTGCAATATCTCTACACTAGACGGGGATAGTTCTAAATTCTCTTACCGGCGGGCTCCCAAGAAATGTGGGAGGAGCACTTATGTTGTTAAGGTTGGGGATCCTGTTTATAGCCTGTAGGTGTTTTTATTATCTTGGTGTTTAGTGGTTGTTTCGTTAGGGGGGTTTACTACGAGTTTGTAGCTTTTCCGTGCGGCCGCAAGTATAGTATGCCTTTGGGCTTGCTTTACTGTGAGAAGCCTAGGTTTAAGGTTTATAGGGGCACCGGCCTCTGGAGTTTTTTGAGAGAAAATGTGGGGGATTTAACCCTTCTAGCCCCCAGGGATCCCCTCGACTTCCATCTTAGCTTGACTCATAGGCTTGAGTCTGAAGTTTCATGGGGCCCCGATGGCTGCCCTGCGGTTGACGAGTCTAGGGGTGCATGGTTTAAGTGTACTCCCAGTCTCTCGGCTTCCAGCGGGGATTATGATGAGTATGAGTGTTCCTCCTTCGCCCATACTGGGGGGTCTCCTCCCCCATATAGTAGGGCTATGGGTTGTTTTGTGGAGCTCCTCATAATACTTTCTAAGGCTAGAGCCGGGGTTGTCGGCGTAGACTCTCTAAGTTATGCTAGGTGGCTGCGCTGGTGTGTTGGTAGGGCTTCCCCGGGTGATGAGAGGATTGTTAGGGTGTCAGACATCGTTCTGCGGGAGCTTGAGAAGGCTCTGGGGGAAGGTTGAAAAGCTTATAGGAATATATTACAGGCTAGTAGAGCCTGTAATGGAATATTCAAGGCATAGAGAAGGGGTTGCAACCCTCATAGGCCCCCCAACATGTTATAGTGAATGCGCAGCCTTAGAAGAGCTTGAAAGCGAGGTTAGAGAATCTACAGTATGCATAGTAGGGCCCCTAGCAGAGGAGCCTCTAAACATTGAAGGGTGTAATGTTATAGCGGCGCCTGAAGGAGGGCTCCACACGCTAATTAATAGTGGCATTAAACCTCTCTACGTAACGGGAGATTTAGATGTTGAACTTAAATACATGACAATGGGGCTTAGGCTAGTAAAGTTCTACGTGATCCACATACACGGCGATAACATAGAGAGAGTCTCCTGGCTTGTGAAAACGGTGGGCCCTGAGAACGCTATATTCACATCTCAAGTCCACACTGTAAACTGCACGTTAAACATAGGGGGCTTCACAGACGGGGATAGAGCTGCAATACTAGCAATGCTGCTAGGAGCGTCACAAGTTAAACTCCAAGGCTTCGACTTCGAAAAACCCACATTCAAACACAAGGAGGCCATCCTAAACGATAGAGATAAAGTTTTGAAGCTAAAACTAGCTAGGAAAATACTAGTAGAAACTTCTAAAACACTAGGCTTCACATTGAAAGAAACTGGAGGAGAACTGAAAATATCAAAGTCAACTACTGCCTGATAGCTTGCTTTAAAACTATTAGACTATAATGCTTAGATAGCTTAAAGGGTAGACCGCTATTATATAATTGGGGTTTAGGGTTTGACTAGTAGAACTTATGGTTTAGCAAGTAGGCTTGTGGGTGAGGCTGCGAAGCCTAGGCTTGTTTCAGTGAGGCCTGAAGACCCTGTAGAGCATGTTAGGAGGATTATGAGAGACTATGGTTTAAGGGTTGTAGCTGTGGCTGAGAGGGGGAAGCTTATAGGCATCATATCTAGGTCTGAGATCCTAACTGTGACAGGGACTAAGAGTGAGGCTAAAGCTAAGGATCTAGCTGTAGAGCCTAAGGTGACCCTAAGCCTGGACTATCCAATATTAAAAGCTGTCAGGGAAATGCTTAGTGTTGACGAGTGGTATGCCCCTATAATGGAGGGGGGAGTGTTCAAGGGTTTTCTAGGGCTTGAAGATGTAATAGAGCTAGCCCTAATAGAGGAGAGAAGCTTACTAGAATCTGTGAAGCTCGAGAACGTCATGAGTAAAAACCCTATAGCTGTGAAGACCTATGATAGGGTTAACAGTATTTGGAGGCTCATGAGAGAATACAGGTACGCAGGGCTCCCAGTAGTAGACGATAGGGGCGCCCTCGCCGGCATAATAACCCAGTACGACCTCCTAAAGAAGGGGTATTCAAGGATACACTTGGAGGCCGCCCGAGGCCACGCTAAAAGCCCTAAAGTCTCCAGTGTAATGACGAGGCCCTGCACATACCTATACCCCTGGAGCACTCTCCTTGAAGCATCAGAGATAATGGTAGCGAGAAACATAGGCAGGATACCCGTAGTAGACTCGGATAAGAACAGGCACTTGATAGGCATAGTTGACAGGGAAGATGTTGTTAAAGTATTCCTCCGCTGACAGCACTTAAAGATCTCAATAGCAGGGTTAGCCCTAAACGCTAGTCGCGGGATCCGACAAGGGGTTCAGACCCATTATTGGAATACCTTCAGGCTCGCAGGCCCCCCTCACAGTAACCCTTCTTGAAGTGCCCCTCCTTATTTCTACTTGTTTTAACACTTCTCTATGGAAAATGCTCGCCCCCTAGAGAAGCGCATTTTAATGTTTTAGGGTTGAAGTTTCACCTCATAGTTTTTATTAAGGACTTCCTAGTAGAGAAGGTGAAGCCTTGAACTCCTAAAGCTATAGTGTTCTCACCAGCTAATGCCACTGTATTAGATGCTTACATGTATATGAGGAGCGTCCTCCCCCCTCATATGGGATGCGGCAACTTTAAAAAGCTCTAGAAACCTAAAAACTATAATGTGCGGTGGCCTATAGTGGGGAGCAGGCAGCCTAGGCGCGTGTTTAAACCAGTTATATCTGCTAGGTCGAAAGTGCGGGAAGGGGCTATACTAGCTAGGAGCAGGCCTGAAGGGTTGAGGTGGCTTAGGTCGGATGGGACGCCTAATTGGAGTCAGAGGGTTAGGGAGCGTGTTAGAAGTGTTGAGCTAGTAGCTAGTAAGCCTGCTATCACGGTGCGTAAGTCTTCCACAGTGTTAGAGGCTGTGGAGCTTATAGCTTCTAAGAACGTTAGAGGCCTTATAGTCGCTGAGTTTAACAAGGTTGTAGGAATCCTCATGTCTATGGATATAGTAAACTATCTTGGGGGAGGCGAGTATTACAATGTTGTAGTTAGGAGGCATGAAGGTAACGTTTATAAAGCTCTCAGGGATGAGAGAGTTTCCACTATAATGAACCCCTCACCTATAGTTGTTAATGTTGACGAGGACCTTGACAGGGCTTTAGAGTTAATGATAGGTAGGGGCGCTGGCTTCATACCAGTAGTGGATGATTATGGGGAAGCTTATGGTGTGCTAACAGAGCATGATGTGGTTAGGTTGCTCGCAGAGAAGAAAGTGGGGGTTAAAGTCTCTGAAGTCATGACCTCAACAATAGTCACTGTAGGTCTTGAAGATAGTTTAGCTAAAGTTGCCGAGACTATGGTGAGGCACGGTTTTAGGAGGCTGCCTGTAACGTTTAACGATGAAGTTCAAGGTTTCGTGTCTGCTAAGGGCTACGCTTCTTTCTTCGGCTCGCACAGAGCTTTCAAACACCTCTCAGGGACTAGTATAGATGAGATTTTAATCCTCCCCGCTTCAATAATAATGGAGGATAAGTTCGCGGTAATCAGTGGGGAGGCTGATGTGGGCGAGGCTTGCAACATTATGCTTGAGAGTGGGGTTAACTGGCTTCTAGTAGTTGGAGATGGGGAGGCTGAAGGTATAATAACGGAGAGGGATATCTTGGTGGCTCTAGCTTTAGAGCGTGGTTGAAATGTCAGCTAGGGTCTCAACATACATGGTCTCACCCGTTTACGTTTTAAGACCCCAAGACACTCTAAGCTACGCGAGGAACCTCATGTTGAGCAAGAACGTTAGCAGGCTAGTTGTTGTAGACGATAATGGGAGGCCTGTGGGCGTAGTTACAGTTTCCGATATAGCCGACGTCATATCTAGGAGGGATGAGAACACCCTAGACGATATACTAGTCAGGGAGGTTATGACTAGAAACCCTATAGTGATAGGAGAGAATAAAACTATAAAGAAGGCGGCATACATACTTTTAAAGAACAAGATAGGAGGGTTGCCTGTAGTAGATGAGGAGGGACGCCTAACAGGGGTAATAACGAGGACGGACATAGCAAGAGCGTTCTCAGAAAGGTATAAGGGAGTATACACTGTAGAAGACATAGCCAGGAGGGAAGTCTCCATAGCTAGGAGGAGCCACAGTATATCCTACATAGTCAAGCTCGTAAACGCCGACCCCTCAGGTAAAGTAGTTATAGTAGATGAGAATATGAAGCCTGTAGGAGTTATAGCGAAGAGGGATATAGCGCTCCTAGAACCCCTCATGATCTCGAGGAAAGGTAAAGAATCTTATAGAAAATATAAAGCTGAAACCCCTAGAGTTGAAGGGAGAACAGTGACTACAAGAGCTTACATGATACCGGTAGCTGAAGATGTAATGACCCCCAACCCTATAACAGCTTATACGAGGGAAGATGCGGCTGAAGCAGTCTCTAGGATGGTTAGCAACTCCATAGGATGCCTTCCAGTGGTTGACGAGAATGGAGTACTTAGGGGGATTTTAACTAAGATAGAGGTTTTAGCGGCCCTAGCTTTTGGGAGGAAGCCTATGAAACACGTTTAATAACCCTGTTCAACCCATTAATTTCCCGGGATTGTTCTAGTGAAGTTTATAATAGTAGTCGGGCCTGCAGGGTCTGGTAAGAGTACTTTAACGGGGGAGCTAGCTTCTCATATAGAGTCTTTCGGGCCTGTAGTGGTTAGGCTCAACTTCGACCCTGCTGCGGAAACAATTCCTTACGATGTAGATGTTGATGCGAGGAGGTATGTGACAGCTCAGGAGTTTATGGCTAAGGGTCTCGGCCCTAACGGCGCTCTAATATCTGCTGTAGACTCCCTTATAAACCATGTGTTTAACATTAGGGAGCACATAGAGGATATTAAGCCCGACTATGTAATAGTAGATACTCCAGGCCAGATGGAGCTTTTCGCCTACAGGCACGGGGGCCCCATAGTCTTAGATGCTTTAACCTATGGATATCCTTCCCTCACAGTTTTCCTCATGGACCCCATGTTTCTAGAGAATCCTTCAAGCATAGTCTCAATACTGACTCTAGCGTCTAGCGTCGCTATTAGGCTGAGGAGGCCTCAGATAAACATTGTTAGCAAAGCAGACCTCCTAATGCCTGAGGTTATAGAAAACATTGTGGAGAGGCTGGGGGAGAAGGGGTTTCTTGAAAGTTTTATCGAGAGCGACGAGAAGATAGACCCGTTCACCAGGTCTCTCATGGCGAGCCTTGCCTCAGCGCTTTACGAGTCGGGGTTCATAGGCGAGGTTATCCCCGTATCTGTGAACTCCCCCGAGACTCTCGACGCCCTCTATGGGAAGATACAACAGATATTTAGTGGAGGGGAGGAATACAAGTATTATGACTTTAAGATTGAAAAGTCTTAACATATAAACTTATAAGCTTAAAACCTAAAGTTGAAAATAGGATTATTACAAGACAAGGTGCAAGATTATTGACTGAGAGGAGCAACACTAGGGAACACGACTTGCTAACAAAGGTGGAAGACCTCAGGGAGAAGATAATCGAAGTAAAAGAAGAGAGGAGAAAACTAATAGATACTATAAGAAAACTAAGAGAGGAGAGGAGAAAACTCGTAGAAGAAAGGAGGAAACATGTAGAAACGCTAAGAAAACTAAGAGAGGAAATCAAAACACTAAGAGAAGAACTAGCAAAAATAAGAGAAGAGAGGGATAAAGTGAGAGCGGAAGCCCTAAACAAGAGAGAAGACCTAAGAATAACAAGACAACTAGCGGAAAAAGAAGGAGAAGTAGCGAGAGTCAGCCTAAAAAGACTCCAGAGGAGGCTGGAAGAACTAGAATGGAGGCAAATGACGACAGTAATGAGGCCCGAAGAAGAAAGGAAAATTATAGAGGAAATAGCCAGGCTTGAAAGCATGATAATGAGGGTTAAAGAAGCGAGAAGACACGTCATCTCCGTCCTAGAGCTCGAAGCAGAATATAAATCCATATTATTGAAGCTCAAAGACCTAAACGCTAAAGCCGCAGAGAAAAAGTCTGAAATAGAAAACATAAGATCCCACCTAGAAGCTGTCATCAAAAGGCTTGAAGAGCTCAACACCAAGATAGGAGCCCTCTCAAAAACAATAGACGAGAACAGCAACAGAATAGACGAGCTAACAAAGACTCTCGACAACCTCTACAACGAATACAGAGACAACCTAGTAAAAATGAAGGAAGCAAGAGAAGCCATGAGACTAGGAGTACAACTAGAAATGCTAGAAAAGAAGAAGAGAGAAGTAAAAGAAAAAGCGGAAAAAGGCGAACCCCTAACACTAGACGAGCTAAAAATCCTATACGGAGAAATGGACGTTTAAACTCTAAGAGCCAAAAGCTCAAAACCCAAATCTGAAAACGCCACTATTAACGTCACCCTTAATTAGAGCAATATTTAAAACCGCCCCCCAGCGTTCAGTTTGTAACTTCAATAGTAGGAAGGACTCTAAGACCTGTAAACACGCCCTTATAGTAAAGCTCGTTAGCCTTAACAACGCTAATAACCTTCAATCATGGTTTGCTATGCGTGGATAATATAGGTGTGGCTCTTTCACGTTAACAGGTCTAGGAGCTCTTTGGGCGGGGCTTCACGGAAGTTGAGAGCATAACGGGGATAACACGCTAGGGTGATAGTTTCTTGTATAATCTGTATTCTGCTCCTGCTACTGTGAAGCCGAGGTTTAATAATTCCCTTATTATGCTTCCTTTGCTTCCATCTACGGGTATTATTATTTCTTTGACGTTTGTTTTCGCCGCTTCTCTTTTTAGGGCTTCTACTAGTGCTTTTATTGATTCGAGGGGTTTGCCGTAGGATACTGCCATGTAGTCTACTAGTATTTTCTTTCCGGGGGAGAATTCTGCTAGGCCTCTGAGTTTCGAGCCTTCGTAGACTAGTATTGTTAGCTCGTCTTTCAACTTGTCGTAAGCCCTTCTATCTACGTATTCTGTTAGGCTGCTCCACCATGTTGTTGGGAGGACTTTGATCTTTAGCTTCCTGATGCCCCCGTTAACTGTAATGTGCCTGAACCCGTTTATAGCCGTGTTCTGCCCGTTCTCCCTCTTCAAAGCTAATATGAGTACAACTCCTTTCACCAAGTAGCCGTTCTTTATGTAGAATTGGAGGGCTCCGTGGTTGTTTCTTTTCACACTTAAGCCTATCTCCTCCACGCCTTTAGACTTCAAGGTTTCCTCTAGGGCTTGCAATAGTTTGCTCCCCACACCTAAACCCCTATACTGGGGGTCTACTGCTAGATAGTCTATGTAGGCTTTGTTTCTAGCCTTGTAAGCTATTATGAAACCCGCTACTCTGTTTTGAATCTCAGCTACTAAGATTTTCACTCTCCTAGATCTAAGCCCTATTATGCTTGAAAACCACCCTTTACTTTCCCTGTCTACTCCAGCTAGGCTCTTCAAATGTATATCATATATGGCTTGGGAGTCCCTAATGCGGGCTTTCCTAATAAATATACTTGAACTACTATCGCTAGAGTCCTCCCCCTCACTATCCATAAGATCTTAGCCTCCACCAGTAGGCTAGAGCGTAGTCTAAACCTTATTTAGCTTAATTAAACCCCGTGAAGCCCGGGATTCACCCTGGTTTAATTTAAACTCTCATAGAAGAACACTCCAAGGGTGAGCGCCCACTTGAAAGCTATAGTCTTAGAGGGAATAGGGGAAGTAGACCTCCTAGTTGAGAGGGAGGTGGAAACCCCCAAGCCCGGCCCCGGGGAGGTTCTATTGAAAGTAGCTGGTTGCGGAATATGCTATAGAGATGTGCTAGCAAGGAAAGGATTTATGAGGCCTAAAACTCCAGTGATCCCGGGCCATGAGGTTTCAGGCTATATAGTAGAGGTTGGAGAGGGCGTAAACACCCTGAAGAAAGGGGATCTAGCAGCATCACTAATATACTCTTTTGACGCTAGAGACCCCGAGTGCGGCGAAGGCAGAGAGAACATATGTAGGAGTACTAGGTGGCTGGGAGAAGATATGGACGGCTGCTACGCTGAATACATCAAACTACCCTACTGGATTCTAAAGAAGATAGGAGACCCTGGGGAGGCGCTCCCCGAAGCCTATAGTTTCGCCGCCTGCATAGTTGGAACAGCTGTGAGGGCTTTGAAGACCCTTGGAGGGGCTAGGAAAGGGGAGTACGCTCTAGTTACCGGAGCTTCTGGGGGCGTGGGTATCCATGCTGTTCAGGTAGCTAAGAGTCTAGGCTTGAAAGTGATAGGCGTTACTAGGAGTGAGGAGAAGGCGAGGTTTATAGAGAAGTATGGGGTAGACCACGTTATAGTGTATAAAGACAAGTTCTCCGAGGAGGCTAGGAGGCTGACTGACGGTAAAGGCCCAGATATTATATTAGAAGTTGTGGGAGGCCCCACACTAGACCAGAGCCTAAGATCTGTAGCGAGGGGTGGGAGGATCATGGTTATAGGTAACGTAGACCCTAAACCCCAACAGGTTCTACTAGGCCTCGTAATACTCAGAGAGGTTAAAATCCAGGGAGTCCTCAACTCCACACCCAAAGAGCTGGAGGAAGCAATAGATATTCTAAGGAGGGGCGAAGTCAAACCAGTCTATAAACCCATAAGCTTAGAAGTAGGAGAAGTGAGGGAAGCCCACAAGACCCTGGAAAGAGGGGGCTCGACGGGCAGAATAGTTATAAAACCCTAATACCCCCTCTCCCTCATAATCCTAATCCACTCTTCCACAATATCATATCCGTACATAGCCTTAAACTGCTCCCTACCCTCCCTAGTTATCCTCTCAGGAGTCCATGGGGGGTCGAACGTTATCTCAATATTAACCTCCGCATCTGGAACCCTATCTCTAACAGCCTCCTCAACATAAGCGGCGAGAAGCCCGATAACAGGGCACCCTATAGCGGTCATAGTCATCAATATTGTGACTACAGGCTTACCATCTTCACCCTTAGACACGTGAATCTCATATATTAAGCCGAGGTCGTAAACGTTAACAGGGATCTCCGGGTCATAAACCTCCTTTAAAGCCTCAATAACCTCCCTCACAACCCCCTCATCACCGCTAACCTTAACAAACCCGCTAACCTCGGAGCTCAAAAGCCAACACCCACGTAAATATGGGGGAGCAAGCCTAAAGTATAGAAGTACGGATTCCACAACCTAGCAACGCCCTAAGTTAACCCCAGCTGTAGGTTGTAGCCCCTCGGCTGAAATGTTTGAAAGCGTTGCACGAGTGTGGAGGCCGCGAGCCTGTTAGGTGTCTCCTCTACTGTTGAGGGTTTAGCGTGATGCCTCCTCAGGGTTCATATTAAGGTTTAGTTAGGCGTGTTACTCGCGTTTATTCATGTTGCGCGTTGGAGTTCTGGGTTTTATGTATTCTTTGGGGGCTTTTTCGAAGGGTTCTAGGTATTTTCTTAGAATTTTAGGTATTACTACTGTCCCGTCTGGTTCTTGGTAGTTTTCTAGTATTGCTGTTATTGTTCTTGTTGAGGCTATTGCTGTGCTGTTGAGGGTGTGAACGTACTCTCTCGTCATTCCTTTCCTCCTAATCATTCTTATGCCTAGCCTGTATGACTGCCAGTCTGTGCAGTTGCTCGCGCTCACCATTTCCCTGTATTTGCCTTGGGCTGGCATCCAAACTTCTAGGTCGTATTTCTTGGCTGCGGGGGCTCCCAGGTCTCCTGAAGCTATGTTTACTATTCTGTAGGGTAATCCTAGCTCCTGGAACATTTCCTTAGCATTACTTATTATCTCCTCATGTATCCTCCTGCTCTCTTCGGGCTTTGAGAATACGAACTGCTCTACTTTATGGAACTGGTGGACCCTGAATATTCCTTTGAGGTCCCTGCTTCCAGCCCCGGCCTCCTTCCTGAAACAAGGGCTTATGCCTGCGAGTTTTATTGGTAGCTCATCATCATATATTTCTTCACCATAATAT
Source organism: uncultured Sulfolobales archaeon (assembly GCA_937921695.1). Classification (GTDB taxonomy): domain Archaea; phylum Thermoproteota; class Thermoprotei_A; order Sulfolobales; family Acidilobaceae; genus DSZV01. Next base: position 24,167 of record CAKZTZ010000003.1, read on the forward strand.
AAGGCTGCTAGGGAGTGTTCGGATGTAGCTATAAGATATAAGTCCTCCCCCTCAACCTTATATATAGCATCTTTGAAAGCCCCCAAATCTACAACCCCGCTCATAACCCTATACCTAAGCATGTAAGGCGGGAGCACCAGCGTGTAACCTTTAGAAGTAAGCTTGTCAATGGCATAGAGGAGTAGGGCGAAGTCAAGCCACACAAGATCATCAAATATATAGTAGAACCTAGAACCGGCAACCTCCCCAGCCTTAACAGTATCCCCCAACCTTAAAACTTCCTCAAGCATATCCGCATGGCCCCGAGGCTTCCAATCTATAAGCTCATATTTAACGTTAAAGCCATACCTCTCAACTTGATCCCTAAACTGCTCCAAGTAGCCAACCCAAACCTTAGGTATGCCCCAGAACTCTATGGGGACGCTAGCACTCTCATCTCCTACAGGCACATCATCATCTACAAGGTTGGGGAGAGAATTCAAAACTTCAGCCCTCTTAGCTTCAACCTCCGCCAGCCTAGCCTCCCTCTCCTCTATAACTTTAAGGAGACTCTTAGCCTCCTCGAGAAGGAGCCTCCTCTCCTCCCCACTAGAAGCCTTAGCAACACTCCTAGTTATCAAGTTATGCTTATGCCTAAGCTCGTTAATCTCAGTTTGAAGCCTACGCCACTCAACATCAAGACTATAAGCTAAATCCACTATACTAGGATCCATAAGCCTCCTAGCCACATGCCTCTTAAGCTCCTCAGGATTCTCCCTCAACAGAGCTAAAACACTCCAAACAGCCAATAAACCACCCTCTAACACTAAAATCAACAAACCGCCTTAAATCTCTTCACCCCCCACTAAAATAAAAACACTAACAGGCAGTCCAGGGGAACGGTCGGACTGTGATCCACACATCACCCTCTCAGCCTGGCTAGGAAACCTCATCCCATAAAAGATTAAAGTAAAACCAGCGGGGATAAAGCTTCAATTAAACTAGAAACCTACTTAACAGCCCAAAAGATTACAACTGAAAACTCTTAGCAAGCTTGAGAGCTCTTGAAGCTAGAGTGAAAGAATCTATACAATGTTGAATAATGGCTGCCCTGGAATATTGTGATAGCACTTTAACATGATACTGCAGGATCCCCAAAATGAGAGGAAGTGGTGTGAGAGCGAATTCTCTAAACTGTAGCTGTGAGAGACAGAGGAAATGTAATGGTGTTTATTTCAAGTGTGCCGAGTTTACAAGGGAGTGTTTACGTTCCTAGATATGGCGGGTATAGTTGGCTAGGGTGGATTTGAAGTTTGCTGTTTTAGCTTCTCTAACTATACTGTTATGTTTACTTTAGCTTTAACTTTTGCAACATTAGAGGCTCCTAGGGCTGTTAATAGTATTTTGAAGGTTTATCTCCCCGATTACGGCTAGGAGAAGCTGATCTTGAACTTAAGTTTTAGGCGAGTTAAGCCTTTAGGCTACATATCTCTTGCCATGGTGGAAGCTAGCACTTGGTTAGAAATTGCGGCTTTCACTATGGTGGCACAGAATCCGGGAAGCCATGTTTAGCCGGCGAGGAAAGATGGTCTGTTTTAGTGAAATTTTAAACCCTTAAGATGAAAACATAATTAAAGAGGTGAGGGTTAATAGTTGGGGCTGAGCAAGGAGAACGATTAGAAACTTCACCAGATAGGAAAGTTTGGATATTCACTGTAACACCTGGAAACTGGAGCATAGTTAAGGCTAGAAATATATGGGCTGTCCAGAGAAGTTCTGTAACAGCAAAAGTTAAGGAGGGCGACATTTTAATATTCTATGTTAAAGGAAGCCGGCCGCCATGTTTTGTAGGCGCTTTCCAAGTAGTTAGTGCTTGGCGTCAAGCAACGGAAATAGTATGGGATGATGAGCGAGAGCGGGGGAGAATAATTTATCCATGGCAAGTAGACCTAAAACCGGTCCAACTTGGAACAGCTAAAGTTAAGGATCTAGCGTCTCGGCTGTCTTTCATAAAAAGTAAAGATCGCTGGCACGTGTATCTGCGGGGAACACCTGCTAATATGGGAAGGCCTATAAGTGAAGATGATTTCCATCTAATTCTTGCAGAATTAAAGAAGCCAGGAGTTAAAGTATCACTCAAACAAACACCACGTGCGCCTAGGCCAGGAGTGGTTAGGGTTCTCACTAGGCCTAGGAGGGTGAGAGGCGAGACTATGCCCCCAGCCCCAAGCCATGATGAGCTAGTTGAAATGCTGCGTCAGATAGGGGAGATTTTAGGTTTTGTGTCTAAGAAGGAGGATTGGACACCTGGCAGAGTTTACCGCTGTGATGTGACGTGGCGGGATTATGAACCCCATGCCCCAATGAAGGTTTTCGAGGTTGAGTTCGCCGGGAACGTTGACCACGCTCTTTCAAGCTTAGCGCACGCCTACGATATCTGGAGGTCTGAGCAGCTGTACTTAATAGTTGCCGATGAGAGAGATAAAAACAGAGTTGAACGCCTTGTTGAGCCACGTTTGATGGGAGCCTTTTCAAGGCTACGCGGGCGGCTCCGAGTCTTGACGTGGATCGATATAAAAATGTTATATGATAGTCTTGCTCCCCACTCAGAGCTCGTCAAGGATATGGCTAGAAGGTGAAGGGGACTATAGAGTCTAATTCTTAAGATAAAAGCCTCTGAACTTAGAATATGAAGGAACCTAGAGTCCTTGCGATCCTCAGACATAGTAAAGGAGCTAGAGCTAGCTCTGCTAACCGTTAGCGAGAGAACACCGGAGCTCGTTTAGATATACGATAGCGTCAGGAGCCTCTTCGAAAGTTGAGTGTTGAGGTTTCTCTAGGTCACCTGAAAGCTCTCTATGATGTAGAGAAGATTCAGCTTAACAAGTGTTTATGTCACGGCTATTGAGAGTTTATCTTTTTATTAGCTATTTTCAGAGCCTCTCTTATTATCTCTTCGACTTCCGAGTTTAATGCTTCCCTGTCGAGTTTTAATGGTTCTAGTATGAGGCTCCCATATATGTTTTCTAGGGATTCCTGCACTTCTGTTATCGCGTAGTGCGCGTGGGGAGGCGCGTGTATTTTGAGTGTTTCCAGAGCTTTTGACAGCGTCACCAGGGATTTGACCGCTTCCCCAGTGAGCTGCCTAGTTACTATTATGGTTTCTAGTCTCAGAGATATTCTTTCGAGGATATCGCTTAGAGCAGCCAGCCTAGAAGCTGCTTCAAACTCTTTGAGAGCTTTAAGCCTCTCTATAGCCCTATTAACTTTAATCTGCGCCCTTCTGACACTTGTTAAGGCCCTAATTAGTTCCATCCCCGGGTTTTCAGAGCTACGACGTAGCAATTAGTTCAGCCTCCAAGGGGAGTTTGGTTTATCTATTCCCTTGTGGGAGTTTCGCTCGGGAGAGGCTTTTAAGCCTTACACCTAAAAGCTTTCTATTCCCTTGTGGGAGTTTCCGCTTTATAGTTTGGGCTCCTTCTTAACCTAATATCCCTTTTGAGAGTTTTGCCGTCGCCCTATGTTAAGCATTCCCTTTGAGAGTATAAACCATGAGATTTTATGGGAGCCCGAGGGTTTATGTATTTGACTGTATATCGGGTTTCCCACAACTCCTCATTCGGACAATTTGAAGCCCTATCATCGCATGGTCATCGGTGTCCGGACAGTGTCATTAACCCCCTTCCTCATCAGTGTTGTCTCGCCTTTTGAAGTGCCCCACTCGTTGTTTAAAGTTTTAAGGTTTGTTTATGGGTGGGGTTTTGATTGTATTCTGTTAATTTTAATGTTTGGTTTGAAGTCTTTATCTTTCCTTCTTGTGGGGGTCTTGTTTAAAGGGATTAGAAATGAAAGTTTCACCCGGTCCATTTAAACATGAATACTATGACTGCCAGGTCTTGGGTGTAGCCTAGTCCTGTTTCGCTGTGGAAGCATGATGTGAAGATGGCTTCTGGGGTGAATCTTCTAGTTTCGCCTTGGAGTCTAATTTCTAGTATAGAGCGTGTTGCGGGGTCGTAGAATGCTGGTATTGTTGTCGTTGTGTTTGCTAGGGTGTTACAATGGCCTGTCACGATCCCCTTCGATGGTATGTGTTTTAAGCCTTCTACGCTAAGCCTGTATATTAGGGAGTTTAGGACGTTTTCAACTCTAGACCGGGGCTCTCCAATGAAGCCTGGGAAATAGTAGTATATGGTTCCACCCATAATCCTCTGTGTGGAGTATCCTGTTCCGAAGGGTGAGGGGGCGAAGGGGTCTATCCTATAGCCTATCCTGAGCATCTGGAATGATTTGGGGAAATCTGCAGCCCCATATATGACTGAGTTCGCGCCTGGAGGGGCGCTGAAAATGGGGAATACATAGACTGTCGTGGAGTTCTCGGGCCTGTACATTACATACGCCTCATAGAAAACTATGTATGTGTTATTAGGCTGGGCGTTGAAGAACCTTAGAAGGTATGAAGCCTCATCCTCGTTCCCTGTTAGTATCCTCGCAAGTATCCTAATCTGGGTCTCGTTATACGTGGAGCCGTCGGCTACAGAGCGTCTCCCACCATCAACAGATATCCAGTAGCCATAGTCCCACCAGCTCACTATGAGAGAGTCCTCGCTCGTGTTAGCCCTTATATACTCTAAAGCTCTGATCCAAGCGTCATTCAGCGGGACTACCCTCTGCCCCCCCAGCTGGAATACTCCCAGTCCTGAAGTCAGTATTTGAGGTGCCCTCACAACATTAGTTTCATAGCTTGACCTTGCATAGTAGGCTGAGCTGAAGACTATGAGGCCTATAATAGTTAAAGCTATGAAAAGCCTTAGGTCGTCAACTTTTATAGAGCCCCTACGCTTACCCTCCTCTACTATCTTCTCCCCGGACATCCAGAGGCCTACCGCTAGCCCCGCCGTTATCGAGGCATAGTAGGAGGCCATGTGGAGGAAGTAGGCCATGTTCTTAGCGGCGTAAGCCATGATAATAGTCATTATGAACATGCCTGCTAAAACATGATCTATAGAGCTCCTCCTACCAGAGTATAGTTTGTAAACGTAGTATGCGAGGCCTAGGAACGAGAATAATAGTGGCACGCCAAGCTCCCTCCCCACTTCACCCCAGGCTAGGGATGTGTGCTCAGCTACACTCTCAGCTAGGGGGCTGAACTCTCTAACCCCTAAAGCTAATAGTATTCTACCCGGAACTTTCAGGGTCCCAGTAACTACTAATACTAGGGCCGCTATCAAAGCTGAGGCTGTGAGCCATAAATGTAGGAGTCTCGTGTAGGGGAAGAGCCTCCCTCCAAGCTTCAGTGCATCCCAGTAGGATGCGAGGGCGTAGAGGGCTAGAGCTGCTATTAGCCCCGTGCCTAGGCCCCCGGCGAAATAACGATAGCCTACCCCTGGATAAGCTGATGTTAAAAGTGCGAAGGGGGCTGAGATTGCTAAGTAAACTGTTAACCTTCCCCTACTAGCGCCTCCGAAGATTAGGGGGTCTACTAGGATTATTAGTGATAGGGATACTATAATGAAATGGTAGCCTCCCCAGGTGAATGCTACTAGCCCCCCGAAAACCCCGGCAGCTATAGAGTAGGCTAGCCTAGCCCTCCCGCGAGCCTTGAATGCTAGGGCTAGGAATATGTAGAATAGGGTTATGAAAACCCCGGCCACAACCATTTTCTCCACGAAACCCACAGTACTCCTAGCTATAGCGCCTGGCGTCACAGAGAATATAGCTGCTGATAGTAAGCCTCCAAGCTTAGATCCTGTGTAAAGGTATACTAGTATGAAGGCGAGGAGGGCTGTTAAAACGCCGGCGAAAACCGGGAATAATGCTACCCACTCCCTCAACGTGAGCCCGAATACGCCCCCAACGGGGTATGTTGCTGCGGCCAGCCATGAAGTCCCTATATACTCTTGCCTCAAGAAATCCCTTCCATAGGGGTACCAGAATAGAGTGTTCCTGGTTAAAGCTTTTAAGTTGAATAAGCCGTGCTCTCTAAGCTGCTCCGCCATCCAGTACATTGAGAAAGGGTCGGCCTCGTCAAGCTCCAACCCATAATTTATGGCTGGAAGCATCCTCACATATGCTCCAATAGCTAGCACTGTAATTAGCCCTAGAACGATCACATATGTGGATAATCGGGACGTCACACTTACAATCTTAGTCAATACTTCGCTCAACCTATGCCACCTTGAGACTTAACCCTTCCTAGCGGGGTTTTAGGAGCCTTATAAGGTTTCCTTTTATGAGACTCTGCCTCCACTATCTGGCTGGGGTTCAATTTTAAGCATTCTGTTTAAGTTACATTTGGAAGATTTATTTTATATAAAAGTTCTGAATATTAAGGCTTTAAAGGGGATAGAAAGGAGGGTTAACCTATGAAGAAGCCTATAAGAGTTGTAGTGCTCGGAGCTGGGGGGAGGGATTTCCATAATTTTAACATGGTTTTCAAGGATAACCCTGACTTTAAAGTAGTGGCTTTTACTTCAACTCAAATTCCAGGCATGGAGGGTAGGGTTTACCCCCCGGAGCTTGCGGGGAGCCTTTACCCTAAGGGGATCCCTATAGTGCCTGAGGATTACCTTGAGAATCTTATAAGAGAGCATCACGTGGATGTAGCAGTTTTATCCTATAGCGACTTAACCTATAACTATGTGGGGACCGTTATTAGTAGGGTCTTAGCGAGCGGGGCCTCCTTCATGATATTAGGCCCTAAGGATACAATGTTGAAGTCTAGAAAGCCCGTTATAGCTGTAACAGCCACTAGGACTGGGGCTGGTAAGAGTAGCGTGTCTAGGAAAGTTGCCAGGATACTCTTATCTAAAGGGTTTAAAGTAGCCCCTATAAGGCACCCTATGGCTTATAGGGATTTAAAGTCTAGTGTTGCCGAGAAGTTTGAGACTATTGAAGACTTAGACTTGAAAAACGTGACTGTAGAGGAGAGGGAGGAGTACGAGCATTATGTAAACATGGGGTTGAAAGTTTATTCTGGAGTAGACTATAGGGCTGTTTTGAGCATGGCTGAGAGCGAGGCGGATATAATACTTTGGGATGGGGGTAACAATGACTGGCCCTTCATAGAGCCTGACTACATGATAACAGTTACAGATGCTATGAGACCCGGCCAGGAAGTCCAGAGTTTCCCCGGGGAGGTTAACGTTAGGATGGCGGATATAGTTATTATAAACAAGTCCGACCAGGCTCCTAGAGAGTCTATAGAGGCTATTAAGAAGAATATTAAATCAGTAAACGAGAAGGCTAAAATATCCGTGGCGCGGAGCAACGTTTTCGTTAAAGAACCCGAAGCTATTAGAGGCAGGAGGGTTGTCATAGTTGAAGACTCCCCAACAGTAACCCATGGGGAGGCCGCTTATGGAGCCGGCTATGTTGCAGCCCTAAAGTATGGGGCTAGCGAGATCGTGGATCCAAGGCCTTACGCTGTAGGGGTCATAGCTGAAATGTATAAGGCATACCCGCACATGGAGAGGGTGGTTCCAAGTACAGGCTATAATGAGGGTCAGCTGAGGGATCTAGAGGAAACCCTCAGGAGGATCCCCGCGGATATAATAGTGTCGGGGAGCCCCATAGACCTAGCCAGGCTTGTAGAAGCTGGTAAGCCCATAGTTAGAGCATACTATGAAGTTGAGATCGTAGAGGGGCCAACACTAGAGGAGGTTGTCGAAGAGTTCCTAGAGAAGAGCAAGTATAAGATGGGGGTGTAAATAGTGCTCGTAGTAGTAGCCTTGGGAGGCAACGCGATACAACCCAAAGAGAGTAAAGGATACCCGGAGGAGCAGTGGGCAGCTGTAAGGAGAGTGGCGAGAGCCCTAGCTGAAATTGTTAGTGAAGGGTTCGAAATAGTAGTGACACACGGCAATGGACCACAAGTAGGCTACCTGTTAGAGGCTATGGAGAACCTACCCCTGAAAACGCCCAGGCAAACTCTAGACCTAGCAGTAGCCATGACACAGGGATGGCTCGGGTTTCTCATAGCGCACAGCCTAGAAGAGGAGCTCGCAAGACTAGGGGTTGCGAGGAGGGTTGCCGTGATACCCACTAGGGTCTTAGTATCCCTCGATGATCCCGAATTCTCAAACCCCTCAAAGCCCGTAGGAGGCTACTATGGGAGGGAGGATGCTGAAGTCTTACACAAGACTCTAGGATGGGTTTTCAGGGAGGACCCTAGAGGGGGCTATAGGAGGGTAGTGCCAAGCCCCAAACCCCTCAAAATACTTGAAACCCCTATTCTGAAGAGTCTCTTAGAGGAAAAAATAATACCCATAGCGGCTGGAGGCGGGGGGATACCGGTAGCTAGCGTAGACGGCACCTTAAAACCTGTAGAGGCGGTAATAGATAAAGACCTAGCTTCAAGCCTCCTAGCTGTAGAGCTAGAAGCGGACATGCTAACAATATTAACAGACGTGCCCGGGGTAGCCATAAACTATAACACGCCCAAAAGACTATGGCTCAGAAGAGTTAAAACATGGGAGCTAAAGAAATACTATGAGAGAGGAGAGTTCCCCCCAGGTTCTATGGGCCCGAAAGTACTTGCATCCATAGAGTTCGTAGAGAAAACGGGGAGAAAAGCCTCCATAGGCCTCTTGGAAGAAGCCTTTAAAGTGATTAGAGGAGAATCCGGAACACTAATAGAAGCCTAAAAAGGAGCCTGGAAGGCTTACACCCGGGAAGGCGCAAGGTTCTAGGGTTATAAGCTTAGAATGCTCGCGCCAGCCCAGGTTTTCTAATAGAGTCTTACCTGGTACATGTTAACCCTCCACGTTTTCCTAGTTGGGGGTTTGAGGTAGGGTTTTAAAGGTTTGAGAGGGTTAGTGTTTGTTTGGGGGTTGTTGTTTGGCTCAGAGGGAGAAGATTATTTTCCCTGTAATATACATGTTGCATTATAAGCCTATTTCGGGCTGCGAGTTTTTCAGGGTTCTGGAGAGGGAGGGTTATTTTGTTGGGTGGTGTCGTGTTCTTGAGAGGGCTCTTGTTAAGGATAGTGTTGTTAAATGTGAGAGGTTTTGGCTTGCTTGCCCTTTTAGGAAGACTGGCCTCCAGCTTAAGGGTTAATTTATATGTGTGCTGTTATTGTTTTCGGGCTTTTAGCCCTGTTTTTAACCTTAGCCGCTGCTTGTATGAAGTCTTCTCTGCTTATCGTTTTGGACCCCCTCCTTAGTGCTAGGTATGCTGCCTCCGTTACTGTGGCTTTGATTTCAGCCCCGCTGAACCCTTCTGTTATAACCGCTATCTCCCTGAGGTCTACGTCGTGGTTGAGGGGTGTTTTTCTAGTGTGTATTCTTAGGATTTCGAGCCTCCCTTTAGTGTCTGGTAGTGGTAGTTCTATCAGCCTGTCTAGCCTGCCGGGCCTCAGGAGTGCCGGGTCTAGAATGTCTAGCCTGTTAGTGGCAGCTATTATTTTAACGTTTTGAAGGGGGTTGAAGCCGTCTAGCTCTGCGAGAAGCTGCATTAGGGTCCTTTGAACTTCTCTATCCCCGCTAGTTCCCAGGTCTAACCTCCTAGCTCCTATAGCGTCTATCTCATCTATGAATATTATAGAGGGAGCCTTCTCCCTCGCAAGCTTAAAAACCTCCCTCACAAGCCTCGCCCCCTCACCTACATACTTGTTTACAAGCTCGCTCGCCACGAGCCTTATGAAAGCCACACCGGCGACCCCCGCGACACACCTAGCTAGCAGAGTCTTTCCAGTGCCCGGGGGCCCGTGTAGTAGGACCGCTTTAGGGGGCTCTATGCCTAGCTCCGCGAACTTATGAGGCTCCTTTAAAGGTAGGATCACAACCTCGTAGAGCTCCCTTATCTGGCTCTCGAGGCCCCCGACGTCGTCGAAAGTTACGTTAGGCTTTTCTTCAACTATCATAGTTTTAACTAGGGGGTCGTAGCGTTGGTGGAGCACCCCCACTATTGCTGAACCCCTACTGTTTAACGCTACTGTAGCCCCGGGCTTTATCTTAGACTTGTCAACGTTCTCGGAAACCCCAACTATGAGGTTCGGGCCTGAACTACTCCTAACGAGATACTTACCTTCCCCCACCTCCTCAACTACTATAGCTTCAATGTAAGGGGGGGATAGTAGCTTGGCGAGCTCCCCCCTGTAATACTCGAGGTCCCTCTCCAGGCTAACCTTAGCCTGGGTTAATAGTTTAACCTTCTCCCTGAGTATTTTAACCTCCAAGCTCTCAGACTCTGCGTCCTGCCTCCCCCCTGAAGACAAACCTGGCTCCACCACTATTAATTAGCCGACTAGGAATATAAACCGGGAAGACTAGTTAATACCCTGGTAATGACGGGTAAAACCTAATGCTTAACCCATCTTAAGGCCTTCTCAGTCTGCCCACACATAGTGGATTTGCTGGGGGCTTCATAGGCGACCGCCGCTAGGACCCTGCAGGCTCACCCCCACCCCTAATAACTACGCTGCCATCGAGTCATGCTCGCCTACAATAGCTCGGAATCCTTAAAAACTTTTACCCAGCTTATAATCTGGGTGCCCGCCTTTGGGCGGCGTGTGTGAAATATGCGGTATGAGGGCTGGGAAACTTTTCAAAGTCAGTTTTGAAGGAGCAGAAATAAACGTGTGCCCTGTGTGCGCGAGCAAGCTCGGCCCCAGAGCCTCTCCCGTGGAGCGGGAGCCTGTGAAGCCGAAGCCCCAGGCCCGCCCTAAGACGGTGAGGCGGGGTGGCTCCCTGGAGAGCTATGATATAGTCGAGGATTTCGGGGCTAGGATAAGGAGGGCGAGGGAGGAGAGGGGGTGGAATATGGATGTTCTGGCGAGGAAACTTAAGATAAGCGCGGACCTCCTAAGGAAAATAGAGTCTGGGAAATATAAGCCTCCCATAAACCTAGCTAGAGCTATAGAGGAGGTTCTAAAGGTTAAACTCCTAATCCCCACGGAGCATGAAGAGGGAGACTATGGGGAAGGGTCTGCTGGGGTGACTCTTGGGGATATCGTTGTAGTGAGGAGGGGTGAAGAGTAGCCTGGGAGAGAAGGCTTACATGATAATTCCTAGGAGCCTCCTAGACCATTTTGAGGAAGCTAATGTCCTAGCGGGGGTAGCAGGCTACGATATAGTGAGGGTTTGGAGGACGAGATATACTTGGAGGGTGGGGAGGGGGTTAGTGGAGGCTATAGCTAGGGAGGCTGAGAAGGATAAACCTTCAACTATAATATTCTACGGGGACCCTAAGCCTTCAACAGTCTTCGCTTTAACTAAAACCATGAGAGTCAGAGTAGTGGATAGGGTGGCTTTAATCCTAGAGATATTCGCTAAGCACGCTGGGAGCAGGGAGGCTCTACTACAAATAGAGATGGCTAAGATTAGACACGAGCTCCCCTTAGTTAGAGAGTGGATTAGGAGGAGCAAGCTGGGGGAGCTCCCCGGGTTCCTGGGTCCCGGGGGTTACGCTATAGACAGCTACTATAGACACCTCACTTCTAGACTCTCAAAGCTCAGGAGGGAGTTGGAGGAGCTCAGGAAAGTTAGGAGTATAAGGTTGAAAGCTAGGAGGGAGTCCGGGATGATCCACGTAGCTATAGTTGGCTATGCTTCCGCGGGGAAGACATCGCTTTTCAACGCTATAACCGGGGAGTCTAGGAGGGTTGGCGAAGAGTATTTCACGACACTCCACCCCAAGCATAAAGCTGTTCAAGTCAATGGGGTTAAAATAGTGTTTATAGACACTGTGGGCTTCATAAGGGATGTGCCCCCGGAGATTGTTGAGGCTTTCCACAGCATCCTAGAGGAGATAAGGATATCGGACGTTATAATGTTCGTGGTCGACGTTTCCGAGAGCGATAACATTATAAAGGAGAAGATAGCTGCGGGGATAGAAACCCTAGCTAGAATAGAGGCTCTAGGCCTCCCCACTGTCATAGCTGCTAACAAGATAGATAAAGTTGACGGCGAGAGTCTCGCCTCTAAAATTAAACTCCTAGAATCCGCCGCCCTCAACGCCGGGCTTAAGTTCAAAGTAGTGCCCACGTCAGCCTTAGATTATAGGGGGTTGGGGGAGCTCCTATCAACAATAACTTCGATCATTAGGAGTACCGAGGCTCCGGAGAAGGGAATGGTGGAGCTCGGTGGACCTGAGGAGCGTGTACTCTAAAGTCTATGTTTTAAGGCTAGGCCACAGGCCTGCTAGAGATAAGAGGATAACAACTCACGTAGGTTTGGTTGCGAGAGCTTTCGGAGCTAACGGCTTCATTCTAGAGGGCGTGTGCGACGAGGCTGTGTTCGAGTCTCTCAGGAAAGTTTTGAAAGTGTGGGGCGGGTCCATGGTCTTGGAATGCGGTGTTAAAGGGGAGAACTATGTTGAGATGTGGAGGGGTTCTGGGGGCGAGGTTATTCACTTGACTATGTACGGTCTCAACGTGGATGATGTTATAGATGTTATTAGAGTGTCTGCGAAGCCTAAACTTATAGTTGTGGGCGCGGAGAAAGTTGAGAAATTCTATTATGAGGCTTCAGACTATAACGTGGCTGTGGGGAGCCAGCCTCACAGTGAGGTTTCAGCTTTAGCAGTGTTCTTAGATAGGCTTTTTAGGGGTCGCTGGACTAATATTATATTTGAGGGGGCTAAACTGAAGATAATACCCCATAGTAGGGGGAAGATGGTGATAGATGTTGGAGAGTAGCTCTAAGAACTATGATGTGAAGGGTCTTGAGAGGTTTATAGAGAAGCTGGCTGAGACTAGTGAGGTCGACGTTAAAAAAGCCCTCCACATATTCAAGCTAATATCAGATCCCAGCAATAAAAATGGTTTAAGCGACGAGGACCTCGAAGAGCTCACAGGCTATAAGCAAGGAGAGATTAGAAGAATACTCAGAGTATTCTATGACGCTAGGCTAGCATACTATAGGAAGGGGAAGCACCCTAAGCTAGACACCACAAGATACTATTGGAGGATAGAGGGGGACGTCGCGAACTCAGCCCTCCTAAGGAGGAAGAGGGAGGTTCTAAACAAGCTTAAAATGAAACTTGAATACGAGCTTAACAACACTTTCTACACGTGCCCCAACGACAACTTAAGGTTCACATTCTCCGAAGCCTACGGGCCCGATGGGGAGTTCAGGTGTCCAAGGTGTGGGGCCCTACTACAGCCTGAAGATAATACTCAGCTAGTAGAGAGTTTGGAGAAAGAGATAAGGAGGCTCGAAGAGGAGATAGCCGAGGATGAAAAGAGGCTTTACAGTAGTTGACTTGTTCTCTGGGGGAGGAGGATACTCTAGGGGGTTCGAGGATGCTGGTTTCAAGGTTTTAACAGGAGTAGACAATTTCCCCCCAGCGGCTAAAACGTTTAAAGTCAACTTCCCCCACACGTGTTTGATAGCTGAGGATATTAAGGAGGTTACATATAAGACTTTCAAGAGTTTTTCAGGCTTCTCCCCAGGTGATATTGACGTGGTTATAGCGAGCCCCCCTTGCGAGCCTTTCACATCAGCTAACCCCTACAGGTTGAGGGACCCCCTAGACAGGCTGTATAGCGACCCTATAGGAGTATTGTTCCTGCACGCTATAAGGCTTATAGGGGAGTTGAAGCCTAAGGTTTTCGTTATAGAGAATGTTCCAGGCATATTGGAGGGCCCTATAGCCCGCCATATAAAACTTGAACTAAGCAGGGCCGGATATGATAGCGTTTACTTCAACGTTTTAAAAGCAGAAGAGCATGGAACGCCGAGCGAAAGAGTTAGAGTGTTCGTTTCAAACATAGAGCTCAAACCCCCTAAAACCCCGGGACCCACTGTGTGGGAGGCTTTAAGAGATTTACCACCTCCAGGCTCACATTACCCGGCGAACCACGACTACCCCCAGGAGCCGCCTAGGAGACATAGAAGTAGAATAGCTTTGATGAAATGGGGTGAAGCCCTAATATCCTTCAAGGGGGCCAACGGCTCCAGCCACCCTAACTATATAAAACTAAACCCTCACAAGAGGGCGCCCACAGTTATGGGCTCCTCAAGACTAATACACCCCTATGAGCCCAGACTCTTAACTGTGAGGGAGCAAGCCAGGCTCATGGGGTTCCCAGACTACCACATATTCCTGGGGAGTAGGGAAGCCCAATACGACATGGTGGGGGAAGCTGTCCCCCCACCCTTAGCTAGGGCTATAGCGGCTTTCATCGCGGAAGCTATGAGGGAACTCTAGGGGAGCTGATCTTTAAAGGGTTGCCTCCAAGAATCTTGTAGGGGTGTGGGCTCTCTAGCTGGGGTTGTGGTGGCTTGGAGGTTGTGCCTGTAGTTCATAATGTTAGTAGTGTTCAGAGGCTCCTTGATTTCGCGAGGCTAGTTTATGGTTTAGGCTTGAATACTCTAGTAGCTAGTAAGGTTTACGGTGCTGCCGCCCAGTCTGGGGTTCCGGAGGCTATGAGGTTTGCTTTCAAGCTTAATAGGGGGCTCCTCGTTTTATCTGGCTTGGAGGATGTTTTGGAGCTTTTGAAGCCCGATGTGACCCTTATTGTTTCTAGCGAGTATGCTGTTGAGTATATTGACCCTTTTAACCCCCCAGTTTACCCTGGTAGGGTTTTAATAGTTTTCAACGGGGGGGAGCCTGATTTCTCTGCTGGGGAAGCTGGTTTTGGGAGGCCTGTTTACGTTAAGGGGGTTTCTGGCAGGCTTGGAGCTATAGCTGAGGCATCGCTAATCTTATATCCCCTGCTTTTCCGGAAGAGATTGGGGGAGGATTAGGAGGGTTTGAGGCGGGGTAGAGAAGCTTCTATAAGGGATATACTGGTTAAGCTCCGGAAATACTCTAGTATAGCTGTTAACTTATCCCTCTACTCTATGGCTTTCAACGATAAACTCGCCGCCCTGGAAGTCTTGAGGATAGAGGATGCTGTCGACGAGCTCTATAGAAGTTTAATAGCTAAAATGATAATAGCTCTCAGGTCTACAGCATACCTCCCAACAGCAGTAAGCCTCTTAACAGTATATTCTAGCATAGATGAGATAACTGACGCGTCGGCAGACATAGCTGGGGCTGTTCTAAGAGGCTATAAAGCCCACCCCTACATAACAGCTGTAGCGTGCCGGGGGGAGGCTGTAGGCTTAATTACTAGTAGGAAGAGTGTGAAAACAGTGCCCGCCAGGGTTGACGTGCTCATATTGAAGAGGGGGGAGAAGTATGAGATAGCCCCTGAAATAGACTATATAGATGAAGGGGACCTCCTAGTAGTTAGGGGGCCCCCAGACGAGATACTCCAACTAGCTAAAGCCCTCGGAGAAGAGCATTACGAGGCGAGATGCTCTGAGGGGTTCGACGCTCTAACACACTTAGGAGACCCCTTGGCTAGCAACCTTTTAAGGTTGAAGAGCCTCTCTTTCAGCATGTTAGACCTCGCTTTCTACTCTATTCTAAACGACGATGTTGAAATAGCTGAGGCAGTGATTGAAATGGAGAGCTGGGCCGACAAACTCTACCATGAGGTTCTAGAGCTAGCCCACAGCTGGAGCCACCCCGGCGAACCCCTAGAAGCTGTCTCCCTCTTCATACTCGTTAAAAGCCTAGAAGAGCTTTCAGACGCTGCTACTAGAATAGCTAGAGTTGTAGTTAATAGGGAGAACCCTGAAGTTATAGGTGAAGCTCTGGGAGAGGGGGAGGAGGCTTACATAAGAGTTAGAGCTTCCGAGAGCTTGAAACCCTCAACCCTCAGAGACCTCGACTTTGAAGATAGAGGTTTAATACCTGTAGCTATGCGCAGCGGAGGAGACTGGATAGCTCCTCTAACGCCTTCACATGAAGTGAGGCCTAATGACGAGATTATATTGAAGTATTACAGGGAAAGCGTTGAGGCCGGGGCTAAAGTCCTAGAGGAGATGCGCCAGCTGGGGTTTGAGAGGGTGAGAGTTGAGAAGTCTTGAAGATACCTCCCGAACTGTGTGCTAGGTGTAAAGGGTATAAGAGGCTTTGCAGCCTCCCTAAATGCCCTATACTTGAGGCTTTCCAGGCCCAGGTTAGAGCTTACATTAAACTTAGGGGGCTCGAAGCCCAGGGCTCCACACCCCCCTCGGTGATAGTGGGGGAGTATGGTTATCCTGAAGTTAGCCTATATTACATGGTGCCCCCCGAGGTTTACGGGGATGAGGCTAGGGTTTACGATGACCCTGTGGGGTGGAGTGAATCTAGAGTAAGCTTGGGGGATATAATAAAGTTTAGGGGGGAGCTCCTCTCAGCTAGACTAGCTGTTAGGGTTGACAGGCCTGAAACACTCTATGAGAGGGAAGTGGGGCTAGCGGGGCTCTCCGAGAAGCCTGTAGACTCTGAGGTTCACCTGGAGAAGATGCCTATACCTAGCCTTAAGTTTGACGGGATAACTAAGCCTATTGGACCCCGGGCTCCAGCTAGGCTTATCAAGGTTACTGGGAACGCCTCCCTGAACCCTAGTGTTGAGAAAATTCTATGGGATGATTTTAAGGCTTCAGAGGCTATAGTTGAACTCTATAACCGGGGGGTTAACGTTTACACGTTACAGAGGCTCCTAAGCCTAGGCTTCCTAGGTAAGAAGCCTAGGAGGAGGATTGTGCCAACACGCTGGGCTATAACAGCTGTGGACGACACTATATCTAGGGGGCTCAGAGAGAAGCTGAAGGGAGCCCGGGAAATAGAGGATACTAGGGTATATTATAATGAGTATTTAGGCAACAAGTTCCTAGTGGTGGTTAAACCAGGAGCTGGGAGGTTCGAGTGGCTTGAAATATGGCAGCCTAGGAGTTTCTGGGTTAAGAGTGTAGGGGAGCCCATAGTGTGGAGGGTATATGAAGACTCTAGGGGCAACGTTTCATCTATGGATGGGGGTTTCTCGGCCGCTAGGCTGGCGGCCCTAGAATGGCTTGCCTCCCGGGGGAGGAGGGCTGACGTGGTTATAGTTAGGGAGATAACACCAAACTATTACGCTCCTCTAGGCAACTGGCATATTAGGGAGACTGTGAGGAGGGCTTTCACTAGGCAGCCTCTAGCGGTTAACCCTAATATGGGGGAGCTCTTAACTCTCCTGGGGGAGAAAGTAAACTATGACCCTAACAGTTTATTCTTGAAACTTAGAATCTTAAAAGCTGAGAAGACTCTCGAAGACTATTTAAGATGATACTCCCCCTACCCCCCTAACACTCCGGCCGGGCATAATAATGGGAGGGGCTGAACTGAGGGAGAGGGATGAGTGGAGCATAGTTGAGGCTCTAAGCTCCGAGACCCGGAACGTGGGACCGCGGAGCCGCGTAGTGGAAGCTATACTAGTCATGCTCATATCTAGGCCCATGAGGGCTAGCGAGATAGCCGGGGTCCTAGGTTTAAACACGAGGTATGTGTCAAGCTACCTCTCATACTGGAAAACCAGGGGCTATGTAGACTACGACTCCGGATTCTGGTACTTAACCCCCAGGGGGGAAGCCTATGCTAGGAGCGTATACGAGAGGGAAACTAGGAGAGAATCGAACGAATACACAATACTAGCCCAGAAAATCCTAGCGGAACAAGTAAAACAGGCAATAAAAGACAAAACAGCCCAAGCGAGGGAAAACAAGCCTGAGCAACCTTTGCCGTTTATTGCCAGCTTAAAAAGTAAAACAGACAATAAACTACAAAAGAAAGTAGAAGCGGCAGCATGCCTCCTAAACACTTTAAAAGGCTCGATAAGCGATGAAGAACTCGAAATAATCATGACCCTAACAGCACACTACACAAGATGGGGCACAACATACATGTACCTAGACCAGCTACAAGAGAAGATGGGGGCAGACTATACATGGCTAATGAAAATACTGAGAGACCTCCAAAGCAAAGGCCTCATATACATATACAGAGACCCCAGACTAGGGATAAGAATAGGGTTCTCCAGAAACCTAAAACAACAACTAGAAAACTGCACCTAACACTAGCAACAACTACAAAAAAGTATTATTGCTTAGATTACACGAGCCTCTAGCACCGCCTAAAACCTAATATAATAATGGTTTGTATTAAGGTGAAAAGTATTAGCGAGAAGAGTTAAACAAGAAACAATATACCTCTCAAGGCCACTCCTAAGACAAAAAGTAGTAGTAATCTACATGCTAGATTTAACCCCCCGGTTAACTGGTGGGGGGAGACCTAGGGAAACAAAGCTAGAGGAGCTCCTCCCCCCTCAGGGAGGGATCCAGCTAGTTTTATTAATGCGCTTATCGCTCTATCCTCGTTCCCAGCTTTAACTATGATGTGTGTGACCCCCTCTTCTAAAGCTTCCCCCGGAATACTCTTATCTAGGAGCTGCTTCAGCTCGCGGGGCATCCCAGGATATATTGTCGAGCCCCCCACAACTCCACCTATTATAGACTCTCTACACCCCTCAGCCACTATATAGTCTCTAATAGAGTATACTTCGACTAGATCCCTCGGAGGCTTCATAGCCTTGAAGACTATGAGGGAAGCCTCCCCCCACCCTAAACCTTCAACGTTAACCCTATATATTCTAAAACTATCCCTAAAAGCCCTTAAAACCTCAAGCCCCCTATCAGTAACAAAAGCACCCCAACGCCCCTTCCCAACCAAACCCTCACCCTCAAGCCTCTCAAGCATAGTCCTAGAAGAAGCCTCACCAACACCAAGCTCCAAAGCAAGCTGAACCCTACCAACAGGACCCCGAGACAATATCTCCAAAGCCCTAACAACATGGAAAACACTATAACCAGGACTACCACCCCTAACAGGAGAAGCAACCCTAACCAAAACCCTAGCAGCATCCCTCAAAACAGCCCCAACCCCCAACATAGAAAACAAAGAAAAGCTTAAGACTCTAACTAACCCCCCAGAGGCTTAAAAACTTTTAATAACGGGTGGGATTATTCTGAGGTCGAGCCAACACTGATGGGGGAGGGGGTTGATGGAGTCATCCGGACAA
>CAKZTZ010000004.1 GCA_937921695.1 uncultured Sulfolobales archaeon
CTTCCAGGTTGTTAAAGTTGAGGGGGAGAAGGCTTACACGAGGTTTAAAGGCCACGAGCTCCTCAGGGATTACGTTAGGAGCCTTACTAGGAGGAAGAGCTCTAAGATAACCGGGATATTCAATGTGTGGACTAAAGACGGCTACGGCCTCAGGCTAACGTGCACAGTATGGACTAAGTTCAAGTGCAAGACAAGTCAAAAAACTGAAATAAGGAAGACTATGACCGACATAGTAGCTAAGACTGTTAGCGAGAAAACCCTTGAAGAACTCATAAACATGATTATATACGGGGATAGAGAAGGGAGCATAGCACAGCTCATAGACACTACAGTACGCAAAATATACCCAACCAGGAAAGTTGAAGTTACCAAGTCTAAACTCCTATGGATCCCCGGGCCCTCAGGGCCTGAGAGAGCCGTAGTAGTTTCCCCCGTACAGTTCAAGGTTTCATGAGGAGGAGCTTAATCCTGAAAGCCTACAATGTAAATATAATCTACGCCCGAGCACCGCTAAATGTGCTTAGCAGGTCTATATTCCACGTTTCTAGGGTTTAAGCTCCATAGGTTTCCCCAGCAGTTGAATTTCTCCCCGGGCTCCACGTCTCTATATACGAGGCACCCGGGCCATATCCAGGCTCTGGAGCCTATCTTGACGCCTGGCAATATTGAAACGTTTATTCCAATCTTAGCATAGCCCCCTATTATGGCTCCAAGTTTCCTAAGCCCGCTGTCAACTCTAACTCCTTTGACTGTGACTTTTACAGTAGCCTCGTCGAACCTGAGGTTTGCTGTAATAGTGCCGGCTCCGAGGTTAACATGCTCCCCGACAATACTGTCGCCTACATAGTTCAGGTGGGGGGCTTTAGAGTTCTCCATTAAAATAGATGATTTGATCTGGGTGAAAGCCCCGACATGAGAATTATCGAGGATCACAGTATATGGCCTAATGTGAGCGTGGGGGCCTACCGAGACCCCGGGGCCTATGTAAGTGGGGCCTTCAATGACCGTGTATGCTTTAACAATAGCGCCTTCACCAATGTAAACTCTACCCTCAAGCGTTGAGCTCTCACTAACAACCCCCCTAACAGTATCCTCAAGCTCCCTGTCAAGAGCTATCCTGTTAGCTAAAAGCAGCTCCCAAGGCCTGCCAATATCAAGCCATAAGCCTCTCGGGACTTCAACAACGTTAACGTCAACCCTTGAGGAGAGGGAGTTTAAAGCATCAGTGGCTTCAATCTCCCCCCGGGGCGAGGGCTTTAAACCTTTAAAATCCTCGAGGAAATCCCATTTAAGCTTCAAAGCCCCGGCGAAAACAAGAGCCTCCCGAGAGACTTCCTCCGGCCGGGGTTTCTCGACAACCCTCATAACCTTGCCATCCCCAACTTCTAGAACCCCATATTCCCAGGGTCTCTCAGCATTCACAGCAATAACCCCCGGGGGCTCGAGAGATTTTAAAATATCGTAGCTCTCGGGGGCCATGTAGATGTCTGAGTATATAATAGTGTAAGTCCCCGGGCCCCCGTAATCCATGGCCTTCAAAATAGCGTGCCCCGTCCCAAACTCGCCGCCCTGATCTATAACCCTAACATCCCCAAACCCGCATTTGAGTAAAGCATCACGTATAGAGTCTAACATGTAAGATGCTACAACAATAATCTCATCATAAGAGCCTCTGGAAAGAGAAAGCCTCAAATGCCTACAGAGGAGAGGCTCCCCAAGAATAGGGAGCAGAGACTTAGGCCTAGTCTCAGTCAAAGGCCTAACCCTCTCGCCGCGCCCGGCGGCAAGCAACACGAGAAAACGACTACTCAAACCTGTAAGCCCGAGAAAACACTTAACTAGACAGTTTAAAAATATTAGGATTACCGCAACAATAGACAGTAGCTTAAGGGGAGGTTATGAGTGTTTAACCATATTATCTACGCGGCGGGCCCCCGAAAGTTCTCCCGGGAAAGGGAGTCAAATGAGGGGATAGAGTAGCTTAAAATTATGTTTAAATGCCTCAGAAATAATGTGAGCGCTTTAGGAGATTTAAAGGGAGGCGTAAGCTATTTAAACCTATAACAGTACATGTTCCCTTAAGGGTATCGCTTAAAAGCTATAGGGAGGCCTTTAAAGCGAGGGTGTATATAGATTGGCTAGGTCTGCATACCATTATATGGGGTTGTTGTGGAAGAGGCCCTATGATGGGGATCACGGGCTGCTCATGAGAGCTAGGCTTATAGAGTGGAGGAGGCAGCCTACTATTGTTAGGGTTGAGAACCCTACGAGGCTTGATAGGGCTAGGAAGCTGGGGTATAAGGCTAAGCAGGGTGTTATCGTTGTTAGGGTTAGGGTTAGGAAGGGTGGTATGAGGAAGCCTAGGCCTAATAAGGGTAGGAGGCCTAAAAGGATGGGCGTCTATGGTTTCGCCCCTGCTAAGAGCCTCAGGTTAATAGCTGAGGAGAGGGCTCAAGCTAAGTATTCTAACATGGTTGTGCTCAACAGTTACTATGTGGGGGAGGATGGTAGGCATGAGTGGTATGAGGTTATACTAGTAGACCCTAACAGCCCCTCTGTTAAGAGCGACCCGGAGCTTAACTGGGTGTGCTCCGGTAAACATAGGGGTAGGCCTTTCAGAGGTTTGACTAGTGCGGGTAGGAAAATGAGGGGGCTAGTGGAGTCTAGAGGGCTTAAGGGGACTCATAAGGCTAAGTGGAAGAGGAAAGCTAAAGAGAGGAAGCTAAAGATTAGGCATGAAGCTAGTAGAGGGGCCAGAATTATAGGCGAGAGTAAGGAGTAGCCTTGAGGATTAAAACATGATAATAGGCTTAGACCTTAGAGCCTCCGTTCACGCCACTGAAGTCAGAGAGAGGGTAGCCAAGGCTTTAATGGAGCTAGTTCCGGGAGATTTAAGGAGTAGCATAACCCTGGAAGTTATATCGCATGAAGGCTACTACGGCAACCCCATAGAGGTCCTAACAATTAACATTAGAGACCCCCAGGCGGCAGCTAGAACACTAAACTATATACTGTCGAGAATAGGAGAGCAAGGCAGGAACACCCTAGAGAAGACCCTCGAGGATAGAGTTGAAAGCAGCGGCGACCTATACTTTAGGGTTAACAAGCAGAAAGCATACCTAGGCTTCCTAGAAGTTGACGAGGGGGATGATGTAGTGAGGGTTCACGTAAGATTCTCGGGGGGTAGGAGGAAAGCTATAGCATATTATAGGGGGGTGCTTAAGCCTTAAGAATAGGCTTTGCAGACCTCTCAATAAAGCCCCCCGACGTTGAAACCTTAAGAATCATGGTTGAAGCTTGTAGGAGGCTAGACTATAAAATAATAGCTTACGAGGCCGCCAGCCTAGGGGAGCCCCCCAGCTTCGAGGGCGTGAAGCTCGTTCCAAGAGCTACAGTGAAAGGCTCTACCAGGAGAGAGGTTTGGGAGGGTATAAGGTTTGTTAAAGAGAAGTTTAAGAGGAGGGTTCTAATAGCTGTTGAACCCTCGAGTCTAGAGGCTTTAAGGTATGCCTCAGTTAATAAGGACGTTGACATTATAAGGGTTAACGTTGACATTATAAAATTCATAGATAAGTCGCAAGCCAGGCTTTTCAGGGAGAGGGGGTGGGGGTCTTTAGAGTTCCCTCTTTCAACTGTCTTGAAGGGTTTCGGACTAAAACCCTTATATGATGCTGCCTCCAGAGCTTACATGTTTAAAGTCAACTTTATAATTGTTAGTGATGCAGAGTCCATCGAGGAACTGTGGAGCCCCCACTCTATTGTAGGGCTACTGGCTAGTATGGGTGTTGACAGGCTTAAAGCTATATCCTGGATATCTAGCGTGCCAGCCTATATCGTTGATAGGGCCGGGCTCTAGCCCCTCCTAGCTGCGGCCACTACTTTCACAACGTCCCCGTCCTGGAGTATGTAGGATTCACCAACCCTCTGTTTTGTCTTAGCGTTTATAGCGTATAAGAATGTTTCCCCCAGCTCGGTGTGAACCCTATATGCTAGGTCTCTCGCTGTTGAGCCCCTCCTCACTAGGATCACGTCTGGGAGTATTCTCCCATTCTTATCAGTATACCTGTTGTGGTCTTCAACAGGATATACCGTTATTTGGGAGAGCGCGTTAAATACAGCCTCGTTAAGGGCTTGCTGAACCCCGGTAGACCCCCACTTACCCATCACATCTCTAACCCTATCAAGAGCCTTTAAAGTCTCCGGGGGGATCCTAGACTTTTCAATTTCAATGAAGTCCTCATCCCCCGGCATATATTCTATGAGGCCTTTTGACGCGGCTTTCCTCAATAAAAGTTCCGCTATAGAGCTTACCGGGACTACTGGAACACCTTTAAACTCCTCCCTAAGCCTCCTCACATTATCCTCAGCCACCCCTATGTCAGCCTTATTAGCTACTATAACCATTGGTTTTGAGACCCTCCTAAGGGTTGATACGAAAAGCCTTAAATCATCCCTACCCCATGATGAAAGCTTCCTATCTTCAAGCCTTGTGATCTCAAGAGCTTCCACTACGTGAGACCTAGTTATGCTTAAACCTGAAAGCCTCTGCGCTAGAGCGCCCGCGGCATCTAGGGCTCCAGTAGTGTCTATGTATCTAGCCAGCTTATCCCAGTCCCTAGCTATTATAGAGTACATCCACTCTTCAAACTCAAATATTATCTGTTTAACTTCAAGAACAGGATCATAAGTCCCGGGCTTAACAGGCCTACCCTCCTCGTCTGTCGAACCACTAGCATCAACAATAAGTAGGAGGGCGTCAGCCCTCCTAACATGGTCTAGGAACATGTTACCTAAACCTCTACCAGCATGAGCCCCCGGCACTAGACCAGCCACATCGACAACCTTAACAGGTATAAACCTCCAGCCCATCCTACAAACACTATTCAGTGCATCACACTTCTCAAGCCCTAAAGCTACATGAGCACACCTACTCTTAACGTAGGCGACGCCAATATTAGGTTCTATAGTGACGAAAGGCCTATTCTCTATGGGGACTAAAACCTCTGTAGCCGCGGAGAAGAAAGTTGACTTGCCAACATTAGTCTTACCAATAATGCCTAACAGTATGTTAGATGCTTCCAAAAGCTACACCAGTATAGTTGAATAGAGGGGAAGCCTTAAACGTAAAACCCTAAGGGGGGTAAACATGATCTAAGCACGGGTTAGGAGATATGGGCCTAAAATAGAGTAACGTATACTTTAAAGCGTGATTCTAAAATCAATTCTTAAATCCCGGCCCCCCCAATATTAATAGGGGGCCTCAGTGGTTAGTATTGAGAGGCTTAAAGTTGGCATTAAGGAGTTTGATAGTATAATAGCTGGGGGTATCCCTAGAGGGTTTTTCGTAGCGGTAACAGGGGAGCCCGGTACTGGTAAGACTGTGTTCTCCCTACACTTCGCCTGGCAGGGCGTCCTAGAAGGTGATAGGGTAATATATGTTACTACTGAGGAGAGTAGGGAGAGTATTATAAGGCAGGCTCAAATGTTTAAAATGGATTTCGCGAAGGCTGTCAATGATGGGAAGATGATCATAATAGATGCCCTTATGAGGAGTAAGGGGGATGAGTGGAGCATCGAAGAGCTTGAAGTTGAGACATTAGTAGAGAAGGTGATAGAGGCTAAGAGGAAACTAGGCTATGGAAGGGCCAGGCTAGTCATAGACAGTATGAGCGCTTTCTGGCTAGACAAGCCTGCAATGGCTAGAAAATACAGCTACATGGTTAAAAGACTACTATACAGGTGGGACTTCACAACACTCCTAGTAAGCCAATACGCCATAACAACAAGCGAAGCCTTCGGGTTCGGAGTAGAACATGTAGCAGACGGGATAATAAGGTTCAGGAAGAGCGTGAAAGGAGGAGTCTTAAGAAGATACCTCCTAGTAGAGAAGATGAGGCAAACACCACACGACACTAGAATGTACGAGATAGACATAGTAGATGGAACGGGAATGATAATAAAAGGACCAGCGGGAATAACAAAAGAAGACATAGCGCTCCCAGAAAAAGTAAAAGAAGAAATAAAGAAAGCCAAAAAGAAGTCGGAAGAAGAAACACCATAACCCAGAGCCACACTCATAACGAGGACTTCTGGAGCCCTCAAAAAACACTATAGTCTCAGGCTAACGTGAGATTAAAACCTTCAAAAGCG
>CAKZTZ010000005.1 GCA_937921695.1 uncultured Sulfolobales archaeon
AAGAAGATAAGATAAAAGTGGAATATCCAAAGACGTATCAATACTTCATTAACTTTAAAAAAGAACTTGAAAACAGGTCAATTCACAAACTTTGGGGTAAAAGAAATCCATTTTATTCAGTTTATGATATAGGTGACTACACTTTCTATCCCTATAAAGTTGTTTGGAAATATGTTGCTGGTAAGATTTCGGGGAAGGCGGAATTTTCGACAGCAGTTATAGAGCCTCTTTACGATAGGTTTGTCGGAAGAAAAATCGTAATACAAAATGAAAAGTTAATGTTAGTCCCGCTAGAGAATAAAGAAGAGGCATATTATCTTTCTGCAGTGTTAAATTCATCGATTAGTCAATTAATAGTAGCTTCTTATGTTATAGAAACAGCAATTTCGACACACGTGCTTGAAAGAATTAGAATTCCTACATTTAATCCTAATAATGTACTTCACCAAAAGATTTCTCAGCTTTCTCAAAAAGCTCATGAGATAGCGAAGAGAATTTACGAAGAAAATAGGGAAGACTTAAAAGAAGAACTAAAGAACGTAGAGGAGGAAATCGACAAAACTGTTGCTGAACTCTACGGGATTACCGATGAAGAGTTAATGGAGATTAAGAAGTGCTTAATGATTTTGAAAGAGGGTGGAGCTCCTGAAGAGGAGGTTGAGGAAGAATAAGATTATAGACTTGAAAACTTAAAACTCGGTTCAAGTTCTGGCCTTTCTAAGAGATCTTAAGAAGAGCTTGAAGACTTTAAATTTACATAGGTATTCTTGTTTTTATCGACGCATGTTTTAGAAGGTGTTAACTTTCTAAATGCGGCTTTTGACAGTCCTATCAGCTAACTGGAGGTTAATTCTACAAAACTCTTTCAAAATCATTTAAGAACTTACCAGCATTATTTATTCTTAAGTATTCTTGTCTATTCTCTACTCTTCCCTTGTAGGCTTTCACGTGCTTTCTCTTAATTTATTTTCTGAGCTTGTGACAGTTGATAAGAATGATTTCTTTATGTTTAAAGCATCACATGTGCTAGTTATCGGTGCTCGTGGTTAAAGTAGGGTGTTCTAACAAGGTTTACCCTAGGCGGGGGCTGTCGATTTCTTTAGGTTGAAGTTATGAGAGTTTGCAAAGTTAAGTGCTAGGTACGATTTCACAGCCTCCAGCATTGAGTTCTTTAACTCTACACATTCTTGAAATGATGGTGGCAGGTCTACTTCCTACAGGAACATCGCTGGGTGCGGTTGGTAGGAGTTGTTAAGTATTTTAGGGGTGGAGCTCATCTATCTCCTTGGAGGAAGCCTTTAGATAGTGTGCTTGTGATGACCTCGGCGTGTCTTGAGGCTGTTGGAGCCTGTGATGAGGGTCTTGAGTGCTGATTTAGATCAGCCTGGTTTGAAAACATATCTAGCTTCCCCGCCTTCCACAGCGATTTTTACAGTGTAGGTTTGCTGTTTTTTCAGGTTGCAGTCTAGTTTTATAGTGTTAGATTCTCCCGGCTCTAGAGTTATATGTGTTCCTGTTGAGCATATGGTGTTTCCGTACGCTTCAACATGCGTATATTTCACTGTAGCTTTTGTGTTCCCGTTGTTTCTAACTGTAACTTCTAGGGCTCCCTCGTTGTATGATACTGTTTCAATAGACACCGCTACTCCACGATCTTGACCCGTGTATCCGGAGATGGTGAGGAGCCAGTAGTATAAGACTGTGGAAACCACAATAACTACTAGGACTGTAGTAGCAACCCCTATTATGGTCTTGTAGAATCCTGTTAGCGTCAAACGCCGCCCCCTTGAAATTTGGTTTTCTAGGGGCATTAAACTAGTATCCAAGACTTCTGAGGGTTTGATAACTAGACTGATTTCCACTGGTATGAGGGGAGATATTAGGCTTCCACATGCTTAACTAGTGGGGGTTAACTCTTTTGACTATGACTGTTGAGAGGGCTAAGAGGGTGGGGGTTGAGAGGGTTATTAGGGTGCTCCATGTTTCCGATATTCACTGTGCTACTGAGAAGCTTGTTAGGGTTCTAGATTCAGAGGATTATGATCTAGTCCTCGCTACGGGGGATTTCGAGTGTATAGATACTGCAGAGGCTCTCACTAGGGCTAAAGCGGATGTTTACGCTATAACGGGGAACATGGATAACGCGGGGGTTTATAGGAAGCTTAAGAGCCTCGGCATTCTCCTCGATGGGAGGATAACGTTTTTCGAAGACATAATTATAGGAGGTTTGGGGGGCTTAGACTTTAAAGGTAGCATGGAGAAGTTTAGAAAAGAGTTGAGCGATTTCAAGACAATAAACGTGCTCATGACACACCACCCCCCGGCGGGGGTGTTAGACGAGGCGAAGCCCGGGCTACACATAGGGCTCCCCGAAGTTAAGGATATAGTTGAGAGGGTGAAGCCCAGACTCCACCTTTTCGGCCACGTTCACGAAACGCCCGGGCACACTGTTAGAGGATCTATAGTTCACGTTAACGCCGGCCCCCTAGAGAAAGGCTATTACGCTATAATAACATACTCCGGGAACATAACAGTGTATAAGAGGAGGCTAACCTAAGGGGTTGAGAATTGAAGTTCCTAGAAGACTCTATAAAAGTGTCCACTAAAAGCACTTTCGAAATAGTAGATATTACAGGCCAGGTTGAAACATGGATCGAAACAAACAAACTGAAAAACGGTATACTCCTAGCATACACGCCACACACAACAGCAGCCCTGGCTTTAAACGAGAATGAAAAAGGCTTAAAAGAAGATATAATAAGCTTCCTCAAAGAACTAACAAAGCCAGAAGGAAACTGGAAACACAACCTTATAGACGTTAACGCCCACGCACACCTAGCAAACATAATAGTGGGCAACGACAGGATAATCCCAATAGTTAAAGGAAGACCAGCCCTAGGAACATGGCAGAGAATACTATTAATAGAGCTAGACGGGCCAAGAGAGAGAACTGTAAAACTCATATATATAGGAGAATAATATAAGACCCCGCACGCAACTTAAACATCCCCTCCAGAGTATTCGCGTTTACAGTCTAAAGGGTTAAGAATTCCTCCAGCCACACTATTTCTTAGGGATGACCGGTCTAGGTTTAGGAGGCTCTGAAGTGTGAAGATGCGGTGGCTGCGGGACCCTAGCTTTAAGGTGCTCTAGCTTGTCGGGCCAGCCTAGGTTTCCATATGATGGTTTCCGTAAGGGGCAGAGGGAGCTTGCTGAGGCTGTTGCTGATGCTGTTAGGAGTGGTGGTGTTCTCGTTATTAGGGCTCCTACGGGTTATGGTAAGACTGCTGCGGTAGTGTATGGGCTTCTCCTCGCTGGTGTTGGGAGGGTTCTCTATGTTGTTAGGACTGTTAACGAGATTGACCCTGTGTTGAGGGAGTTGAGGGTTTTCGGTGCTAGGTATTCTTTTCTCTTCTCCGCTAGAAGGTCTTGTCCTCTAATGTATAGGCCCGGCCTCCCCCCTTTATCTCATGAGGATTTCTGGAGTAACTGTGCTCTCTTAAGGTTTAAGGGTTTATGCGACTATTATTCTAGGCTTTCCCAAGCCCCCTTGAGTGATGTCGAGTCTTTCATTAGGAGTTATCCTATGCCTAGTGCTTTCAAACTAGCTCTCGACATGGGCCGGGGGCTTAAAATATGTCCTTTCTTCGCCCTCCTAAGGATCTCGGGGGGCTCAGAGTTCACTGTTGCAACATACCCTTACCTGTTCAGGGAAGATATTTTCACAGAGGTTTTCGAGGGCTTCAGCTACGGGGATTTCGTCGTGGTTGTCGATGAGGCTCACAGCCTCCTCAACGCTCACAGCCTATTAGAGTCTAGAGTATCCCTGTCAGACTTAGAAGGCTCTGTTAAAGAGATTAGAAGGCACGCGCCACACTGGGAGCATGTGGCTGAGAGGATTGAAAGACTAATAGGGGAGTTTAGTGTTTTTCTCAAGCGTAAATGGAAGGGTTTGAGGCTCCTAGATAAAAATATAGTAGTGGAAATCTTGGAAGACGTTGGGGAAGTCAAGGATGTAGAGGCTGAAATAAGGGAAACACTACTCCTTGAAGCTCTAGCCTCGGGGCTGAGAGATTTCAGGGTCAGCCTTAAAACAGCTAAAATAGCGAGGTGGGCTGAGAGCCTAGAAGACCCTAATTACGAGCTCTTCGCCACTGCTGAGGGGGAAGAGCCTACTATAATATCTACCCCCCTAGACCCCCATATAGCTGTTGATAAGCCCCTAACGCAAGCTAAAGCCCTAATACTCCTCAGCGGCACAATACCCCCGGGAGACTTCCTCGGAACACACCTAGGCGTTAAAAGACACCACACGCTTTTCGACGTGGAGCTTTCCTTCGGGGCTTTCATGCCGAAGTCCAACGTGTATACTGCAGTCGCATCAGATGTGACTACTAGGTTTAAAGAGAGAGGCCCCCACACATATCATAGGATAGCGGGCTATGTAGCTGAAATATCTAAAGGCTTCAACGGCGTCAAACTAGTAGTATATCCGAGCTATGAAGTAATGCATAGTATAGTAGAGAGGCTCCCAAGCAGCATAGAGTTAATAGTTGAAACACCAGCAACAAACCTCGGAGACGTAGAAGCGAGAATAATGGAAGAGGAAAACATAACTGTAAACGCTGTAGCAGGGGGGAAACTAGTGGAGGGGGTGGAGTTCGTAGACTATGAGGGTAGAAACATGCTACACATAGTAGCCATAGTAGGCCTACCATTCCCCCAGCCAGACGACTATACAAAGAAACACCTAGAAGTCCTAGCTAAGAGAATGGGAAGTAGAGAAGCGAGAAACCTAGTCTACGCAACGGCGACAGCTATAAAAGTAAGGCAAGCCCTAGGCAGGGCTGTGAGATCCCCGGAGGATAGAGCAGCATACATACTATTAGACTATAGATATCTAAGGAAAGACATAAAACAAGTCATAGGACTCAAATACGACAGTGTAACCCCAAACATTGAAATATTCAAGAGGGAAATAGAGAGAATAAGGAAACACCTAGCACTATACAGTGGGGGCAAAACTAGCGAGGAGAGCAGCACACCTCAATAGCCTAGGCTTGCTGGAAACCCGGGATCCATAGGGTAATCATGCAATAT
This sequence comes from uncultured Sulfolobales archaeon, assembly GCA_937921695.1. Lineage (GTDB taxonomy): Archaea > Thermoproteota > Thermoprotei_A > Sulfolobales > Acidilobaceae > DSZV01. The sequence continues at coordinate 5,101 of CAKZTZ010000005.1, forward strand.
CCCTGACCGCGTCAAGATTTCACACCATAGCTTCTAGCCCATTCCAGGAAATCTTTTACAGCTTCCTCTAGGCTCCTCCACTCCCTTCCGAGTATTCTACTTTTATACTCGTAGTTTAGGCTCAGGAGTTCGAACGTCATTGCTATAGGGCTGCCTCTTGGTATTAGAGGTTTAAGTGCTAGAGAGGCGCTTACTAGAGGTTTGAAGGGTATTGTTGCGCATCTCACTTTAACCTGTTTACACCCCTCTCTTACGATGTCGCTCATGTCTGGGTGGTGTGCTACTGCGTTAACCCAGAGGCTGTCGTATCTCCCCTCGCCAGCTTCCGCCAGGATCTCCGCCGTGTCTTTAACATGTATTAACGCTATCCTCCTCCCGAGTTTAGGGGCTACCCTGATAGATAAGAGTCTCCTATACATGGCCCACTCTCTATGGTAGGCCCAGGGGCCTAGTAGGAGCCCGGGCCTCACTATGCTCCACTTACCTTTCAGCTCTCTAGAGTTTCTAAGCAGCCTCTCGCCTTCAGCCTTTGTGAGGCCGTGGTAGCTGTAGTTTTTGTGGAGTTTAGGGTTTAAGTGTTCCTCCTCCTCGTAGACTGTGCTTCCAGGCTTTAAGCCCCCTACTTCACCTATGGCGCTTATAGCGCTCACATATACAACTCTAGCCCCCAGCTCTCCCGCTGCTTTAACCGTTTCTCCTAGGAGTTCTACGTGAGCCTCCCTAAACTTTTCCAGGCTCCCTGAAACCCTACCAACTAGATAATAGTAAACGTCGCCCCCCAGGGTTTTCAGTTTTTCAGCTCTCAGGGATTCTAAGAGCTCTAGGGGGAGCCCCATTGTTTTAACATGGGCTGTTATATGGGGCCTCCTAGTTTCGGAGCCCCTCCTACTAACTATTATAGCATTGAAGCCCCTCTTGTGGAGCTCCTCCGCCACGTTAACCCCTAAATATCCAAGGCCCCCAACTATTACGTGCTTCAACTAGCCTAACCCCCTTAGAGTCAAATATATAGTTACTAGGGCTGCAGCCGATGAAAGCCAAGTAATCATTATTGATGCTATTAGGAGCTCAGGCTCTGAGAGGGGGGTTCTCGATGTTATGAGGGCTGGGAGGCTTAGGGGCGCCCTCTCAGATAACCTAGATTTTATAAGCCACCCTCGAAGCTCTACAGGCCTCTCGAAACTCCTCCTCTCCTTGAAGCCTATGCTTGATATTTTAAGGAAACCGTTTAAAGCTATAGGCAGCCCCGCTATTAAAGCTACAGCCTCAACCCTACCCATTATAGCTGCTGAAGCTACCGCCGCCCCAACAGTGAAGCTCCCCACATCTCCGTTAAAGGCTTTCGAGGGGTAGAAATTATAGTATAACATTCCCAGGGATGCTCCAGCTATGGAGAGGCCGAGTATTAAAGCTAGCTCTGAGTTTTCAACGCCAGCACTATACTGCATATACCCGGCTACAGCCATAGTGAGAGACATTATGAGCGTCGACGATAACATGACCCCGTTATGAGTATCATACATGTTGAAACCATTAGTAGCAACAGTATAAACTATGGGGAGCATTAAAGGGTAAACTATAGTAAGCCTAGCAAACCCATCCATAGGTATCAGGGGCCTAGGCTCGTAAACCCCGAGGAGAAACACTGGAACAGCTGGTAGAACGCCGAGCAAAATCTTAAGCCTAGCGTTTAAAACTAGAAAATCATCAACAATACCTATAAAGCCAGCTACAAGTATAGATAGAGAGAAAGCCAAAGCCTCAACCCTATAACCGCTAAAAAACAAGAAAACAGACCCAGCAAGCAAACCAGCTAAAATAGAAACACCCACACTCTCAGCAACTTCAACCCTACAAGGCTTATGAACATCAACCCCAACACGCCCAAAAGACTTGAAAAACCCTATAGCAAAACGGCCAACAATAAACGTGACTATCAAAGATAAAACAAAAACCCCTAAAGCCGTTACTATCAACACTCCAAACCCCATATCTAAGGCGCCTCTACTGTTTAAAAGCTTCTACCCCCCGGGAGGGTTAAACTTAATAACTTTAAAAGACCGCACCACATTATTGAGGCGGGATGATGACGCGCAAACCGTGTGACACTGTGATCGGGAGCTCTCGAGAGTGACCGCTCCCTTGAAGGGTGTAGAGTTTTGACTTGGAAGAGTGGGCCTTTAAAGGTTTTATGGTCTACGTTGACCCTGGTAGTTCTCTTAATACTTGCCCTCATACTGTTTAGGGTTGCGGTTTTCTCTCTTAGGCTAGCTTTAACTATAGTGTTTATCCTTATACTTCTAGTTCTCTTAATGGTTTTCTCTCTGGCTTTTAGGGTTTTAAGGTCTAGGATTTAAGCCTCTCTACCGCTTCTTTTACGAGTTCTTGGGTGAATAGTTTTCTGATCTTATCTCTTTCCTTGTATAGTTTCATGTGGGTTTCTTCGTCTTCCGAGTATGCGTATATTAGGGTTACAGGTATTGATGCTGCTTCTATTAGGGTCCTCAGGTATACTGATCTCTCAACTACTTCCCTGAGGGCTCCAGTGACATCCCTAACTATCTTCCTTGGAACTCTCTCTACTTTCACTTCCTGCTTGTCAGCCCCCCATGTTTTAAGGCTCCTCTCCACTATGCCTTTGAAGGTTTCATCGTCGTGAACTATGTTGTCTAGGACTTTCCCCACGTGCTCCCCCCTCCACTCTTCCCCCTTAATTATCTCTGATACGAGTTCATCCATCCTCTTAACTAGGGATATTGGTAGTAGGGGTCTGTATTCTAGGAGCGCCTTAGCCCATCTCACTCCTTTCTTGCTGCCTTTTATTCTCATAGTCTTAATGAGGCTCATAACTTCCGGGTCGTCGAAGTATATTCTAGCATCTTTAACTATCTCCGAGAGCCTCCTTGGGTTTAAGAGCTCCCAAGGCCCCTCAATAACACCATTATATATCCCCGGCTGGAGGCTCCACCATTCCCCGACTATTCTAGTGAAAGCCATGTCTAGGGCTAGTTGTAGGCTTGAGAGCTTATGATGATAGTATACTGTCTTATACATTTTAAACCTGGCGTCGAAAACATCTTCTATAGGCTGGTAGGCCTTAGGGGGAGCTATTATAGTTACTCCCCCCTCGCCCTCCACCACGTCTAAGCCTTCTAAAACCCTATCAATATCTATATACCCGTAAACAACCCCAGTGTATTTAGCGTCTCTAACAAGGTAGTCGAGCCTATCAATATCAACTACACTCCCAGACAACATATAGTTTACCAGCCTGCAAGCCTCAACCCTAACACCTAAATCTTCAAGATCCCCATCCTTCAACCCCGAAGACCCGGGCTTAACGGATTCAAGGGCAAGCCTCACTAGTATATCAAGTTCATCGTAGCCCGAGCCCTCGGAGAGCTCTGAGAGCCTCTCAATGAAATGCAAAGTGTAAACCTCATGGATCTTCCCGAAACCCCCACTCTCAACTACAACTCTCCGAGCCTCCTCAAGCCCCCTGAGGATCGCCTCATCTTCAACCCCCCTATCCCTCGGGCTTAATATCAAGTCCTCAACACTATCCTCGAGCATGTGGCTGAAGGGGGGATGCCCAACATCGTGGAGGAGCCCTGTAAGCCTAGCAACCTGGATGAAAGCAGAGTAAGCATCATCGTTGCAAGCGTGGAAAAGAGCTGAACAAATCTTAGAGCTCCTCCTAGAAGCCTCAACAACCCTATAAGCCATCCTAGAAGCTAAATGCATAACCCCAAGAGAATGCTCAAGCCTAGAATGAGTAGCGGAGGGGAAAACAAGATAGCTCAAACCCAACTGCCTAACCTCGTGAAGCCTCCTAAGAAACGAGGTCTGGAGAAGCCAATACTCAGCCTCGTTAACAGGAATAATACCGTGAACACTATCCTGAACAACAGCCCTAAACCTCCACAAACCCAAAAGCTCACGCCTCAAACCAGACCCTCACAAAACAAATAGAAAACCAGAGGAATTAAACAAACACCCCCGAAAAAAGAAAACACGACAACATTAAAACACTTAATCCCACCCCTCTCCAAACCATAACAGGGTGGCACGCGAATGCTCGAACCCATATGCCTTAAGCCAATAGGCATTGTTGAAGAAGGAATCCCAAGGCCCGGGGAGCCTTACAGGCCGGAGTCACGCTACGAAATAATATCAACCATAAGGATCCTAGACGATTACGCTGAAGCCCTACAAGGTTTAGAAGAATACTCACATATCATAGTAATATACTGGATGCATGAAGAGAAAAGATACAAGCCAAAAATCAAACCCTGGAACATAGAAAGATACCCAGAAGTAGGAATACTAGCAACAAGATTCCCCCCAAGACCAAACCCCATAGCCCTAACAGTAGTAGAACTCATAGCAATAGAAGGAAACAAACTAAAAGTAAGAGGACTAGACGCTTGGACGGGAAGCCCAGTAATAGACATAAAACCATACGACTACTACGACATAGTTAAAAACCCCAGAATACCATGGTGGCTAGAAGAAAAATGGAGAGAACTAAGCGAAAAGAGAAACTATAAAACAATAGCACCATGGCTAGGACCCTCTTAATAATAGGCTAAAACATCTTCCCAACATGAAGCTAGGGGAAACTATATAAAGCTAAGTGTAGTAGCTCTCCATAGTTCTTGTTATAAAGTTTCGACTTCAGCTTATTGGTCTCTGTTTCTGGGTTTTAGAGTATTATTATTTTCATGTTGTCCCATGCTAGTATTGTTTTCTTAAATATTTCTTGGGCTTCTTTTTGTAGTTTTCTCGCTTCTGTCCCGTTGTATCTTGCGCTTATGTGTGTTAGTATTAGTGTTTCTGTTTTTGCTTTAACTGCTTGTTGTGCTGCTTGTTTTGATGTGCTGTGTCCTCTTTCTTCAGCTTCTTTTTCCATGTCTTGGGCGTATGTTGAGTCGTGTATTAGTATTTTTGTTTCCTCTATGTCTTTTATTATTTCTTCGCATGGTTTTGTGTCGCTTGTGTATGTTATTGTTATTTTTGTTTGTTCTCTGGCTTTTACGTCTTCTAGTTTTATTTTCTTGTTTTCTATTGTTGTTTCTCCTTTTTCTATTAGTTCTCTTAGCCATGGGCCTGGTTTTAGTCCTAGGGCTTCTAGTTTTTCTTCTTCTATTCTGGGTCTTAGTGTCCATTCTAGTTTGAACCCGTATGTTTCTATGTTGTGGCATACGGGGAACCATTTTATTGCGAGCTTGTCTTGAGCTCTCCCTAGTTCTATGGATCCCTTGTTTTCTATTTCCACTATGTTTATTTTGAATCCTAGTTTTTCCTCTGTGGCTTCTAATGCTTCCCTAGCATACCATGCTATGTTTTTTGGGGCTAGGATTGTTAGTGGGGTTTTTCTCCCCCCTATGTACATTGATTGTAGTAGTCCTGGGAGGCCGTTTACGTGGTCTCCGTGTTCGTGGCTTATAGCTATTAGGTCTATGGATGCTGGGGAGGAGCTTGCTTGGGAGAGCCTTATTTGCGCTCCTTCGCCAGCATCTAATAGTATCTTGTTGCCTAGCCAGTCCCTCACTAGTATTGATGGTGTTAGCCTCTCCCTCGTCGGTATTGTGGCTCCAGTCCCTAGCATTACTATTTCAATCTTATACCGCAATTTCAAACCCTCGCCACTACTATTTCCCTAGTTAGGGATCCGTGTACAAACATGTGGTGTCTGCTAACTATTTTCAACCCGGCTTCGAGGGCTAGTTTCCAGGGGTTGTAATGGTGTGGCCCCGCATACACTATGTATGAGCCCTTCCTGGCAACCCTAGCAGCCTCCTCTAGGAATCCTAGGACTATCTCACTATAACCTCTCCCCCTGGTTGAGGCTAGCCTCCCATATGGGGGGTCTGTAGCTATAGAGTCAACAGACCCCGGGGCTATTGGGGTTCTAGTAGCGTCCCCCATAATAGTTAAAGCTTTGCCGCTACACCCGTATGCTGAGAGGTTCCTTTGGGATCCTGTGGAGGCTTCCCTGTCAATGTCCTGGCATATTATAGTGCCCGCCCCCATGAGGCAAGCTTCTATAGCTAAGCTCCCAGTGCCGCAGAAGGGGTCTAGGAATGTTGACCCCCTCCTTAGCCTCGACAAGTTTACTAGGAGCCTTGAGAACTGGGGGGTTAGGGAGCCTGGTTTAAAATAAGGCCTCCTGCTAGGTTTCCTGGAGAGGAGTTCTTTAAACTCTATTTTACCTTTTGAAACCCCAGCTATGACAAGCCCCTCAGAGGCTATGAGCTTGAGCCTCGTGGAAGCTGTGAGGCTGCATTTGACGCCCTTAGAGTATAGTGTTTTAACAATGAAATCCTCCCTTATCTCCTCGCCGTAGCTCTTAAACCTCCTCACTTCAACCTTCACACCCTCCCCTTTCAAAACATGGGGCAGGCTGTCGAGAAGTTCTCCCAGCGAGCCCCTCTCCGCAACCCCTAAAACCTCCCCTATCTCTTTCACGAAACTCGACCTCCCAAGTATGGCCTCGGGGGCTTCGGGGCTAGAGCGGATTAAAGCCACACCCTCCAACACTAAGTCTATAGTTGACCCTGGTAGTTCAGATTCAAGTATAGCTTTCAACTCTTCTAAGGCTAGGGAGAGGTTCTCCCCTGAGAGTGTTGCGTAATAGACTTTCACCCGGTCCACCTTGAAACGGCCTCTGCAGCTAGGGGGCTCAAGTCTACATATGAGACATAGTCCCCCCCAGCCGGGGGAAGGCTGTTTGAAACTGTTAGCTTCCCAACCCCTGAGGCTCTAATTTTCTCTAGAGACCCCGGGATTCCTAGGAGGTGTACAGCTATTACGGAGACGCTCCTAGCACCCATATTGTAGAGTGTTCTCGAAGCTAAAGCTATAGTGTCCCCCGTGCTTATAATATCATCAACTATAATAACATCCCTCCCCCTAGGGTTGAAATCCCCGGGCTCCATGGATACCTCCCCCGTTACCCTATCCCTCCTCTTAACCATATAACCCCTATCAGCCCCTAGAGCTCCAGCCACACTATCAGCCCTCTCAACACCCCCAAAGTCTGGAGACACTACTAAGACCCCCGAGCTTAAACCCAAAAACCTAACAATGTAAGGTAGAGGCCTCAAATTCAAAGCCTCCCCAGGGTAATAAGAGAGGGCTCTAACACTATGAGCCTCAACAGTAACAAGCCTCCTAACACCCATAGAGTAGAGAGACTTCAAAACAACCCTAACACTAACAGGCTCACCGTCGAGAAACACTCTATCCTGCCTAGCGAAAGGAAGATAAGGAGCATAAAGTATAACGTCAGAAGCCCCAGCCTCGTAGAGAGCGTCAGCCAACAAGAGAACCTCAAATAAACCCTCAACCTGAGGGCTCTCCATAGACTGAACTAAAACTACAACCTCACCCCTAACACCACCATCAACCCTAACATAAACCTCACCATCAGGAAACCTCTTAGAGTAAACACCAACACGCCTACAACCTAGAGCGGAAGCAAGCAAACCACCTAAAACACTAGAATGAACCCTAGACCCGGAAACTACGACAACCAACAGTAAACCCCCATCCCCAAGTCTAGACATAAAGCCTTATAAAAATCTCAAGCCAGAGAATATCCAGGGCAACGCGAATAAAGGAAGCCCATCACAACGTAAGCTCGGGGGACCCCCTAGTATCAATGTTCGTGTTTCACCCTGGATTTACCCGAACCATGCGTCCAGTTTTTTCTGTTTGGCTTTTACGTGTTCTTTGTATGCTTTGACTAGCCTCTCTATCCCTTTCTCTACCCTGTCTGGGCTGAAGTCGTGTCTTGAGACTAGTATTTCTTTTATGGCTTCAGCGTTGGGCTCTCTATATGTTATCTTGTATTCTTTGTTAACTGGGGGGTTTAGGAAGTATTCATATATCTTAACCGGGTCTGCTCCAGCCCACTCTGCTTTAGGTATGGCTGTTAGTGCTTTTACCGGGTCTTTTATGGTTTTAACGTGTTTTAGGGCTTTCTGGACTCCATAGCCTTTGACCCCGTCCGGGTTATAGTCTGTCCCTATTATCACTCCTATAGCTATGAGCTGTTCTCTTGTTATGTCTAGGGTTTTGAGGAGTTTGTCTAGCTCTATTATTTCAGGTTTAACCTCTACATACTCATCCCTCCCCGGGAGTTTCCTCTTACCCGTTATAGCTAGGTTTCTCACAAGCCTCTTAGAGCCGAAGAGCAGGCTGTCATAGTCCTGGCTTCCAGTAGCGTATGCGTCGCCCCTAGCTGAGATATATGCGGCCTGGGCTTCCCCCTCTGCTTCAGCTTGAACCCATGGTATCCCCATAGCTTTCAACAACTCTTTAGCCTCTGAAACCATTTCGCTCGTGAGCCTCCCAGTTGCCTGGGCGTATTTCCTAGCTTCCTCCCTTAAACCCATCTCTAGCGCCGCTCTATACTTTGCTTCAGCCTCCTCCCTCCTCCTAGCCCTTTCTTCAACCTCCCTAGCTTTCATCTCGGGAGTCTTACCGTCGAAGACGTAGACGGGCTTAACGCCCTCCTCTATAAAACTAATAGTCCTGTAGAAGAGGCCGCTCAAATGACTAGTAACCCTGCCTTCACGGTCCATGAGCGGGGTCCCGTCAGGCTGCCTAATAGCTGCTAGGAACTGGTGCAGCATATTATAAGCGTCTAAAGCTATAACCTCCCCCTTCAAAGCTGAAACATCAACCTCCCTCCTAGCAGCGCTCGGAATAAGATCTCTGAGGTCAACGCCCACCCTTAAACACCACTAATAAAAATAAGCCCAGGAGACAATAAAGCTTACACTAGACTAAAATCCAGCCCAAAAAGTTAAGGACATACTTTAGACTGGGAGGGGAGCATTTAATAGTTTAAAGTTATAGAGCGTTAACTTAAGCTCCCCTGCAGGAGCTACCTATAGAGGGTGGGAGTTTGAAAGCTATGGTTTTAAGGAGGTTCTATGAGATTGAGGTTCCCGGGGAGCCTAGGAGATATCCCGAGCTCCCTTCTACCTCAGACCCTTTAGAGCTTGTAGAGCTCCCCGTTCCCGAGCCTGGCCCGGGTCAAGTCCTCATAAAAGTATCTGCATGCGGGGTATGCCATACTGAGATAGATGAAATTGAAGGTAGGAGGAGGCCTAAGATCCCCGTAATCCCAGGCCACCAGGCTGTTGGCCGCATAGTTAAAGTAGGTGATGGCGTTAGCAGGGTTAAAATTGGGGATAGGGTTGGAGTCGCATGGGTCGGATGGGCCTGCGGCTCTTGCACCTACTGCGTCTCCGGGCTCGAGAACTTATGCGGTGACTTTAAAGCTACAGGGTGCGACTTAGACGGTTGCTATGCTGAGTACATGGTAGCCTACGAGGATTACGTTTACAGTGTACCTTGGAACTATGAAGATCCGGAGGCAGCCCCCCTACTATGCGGGGGGGCCATAGGGTATAGGGCTCTGAAACTAGCAAGTGTAAAAGATGGGATGGCACTAGGGCTAGTAGGGTTCGGGGCTTCAGCACACCAGATAATACAGGTTGTGAAACACTTATACCCAAACTCTAAAGTAATAGTTTTAACCAGGAGCAGGGAGCACATAGAACTAGCTAGAGAACTAGGAGCAGACTGGGCTGGAACCCCCCAGGAAAACCCGCCGGAGAAAATAGATAGAGCAATAGACTTCACCCCGATAGGGGAAACAATACCTAGAATAATGGAACTCCTAAAACCCGGGGGAAAACTAATAGTAAACGTTATAAGGAAAAGAACACCAATAACCCTAGAATACACAAAACACCTCTGGATGGAAAAAGAAATCAAAACAGTAGCAAACATAACCCGCAACGACATAAAAGAATACCTAGAAATAGCTGGCAAAAACAAAATCAAAATAAACTATCAAACATTCAAGCTAGAAGAGGCAAACAAAGCACTAAGACTACTCAAACAAGGGAAAATAAAAGGAGCAGCCGTCCTACTCCCCAACACATAAACGATATGTAACCACTTGAGCCGAAACCTAGACGTCTCAGTTACCCTAACACAGCTCCCCAATACAATAGTTAACCATGGGTTATTAGGAGGCTCCTCATATAAAGATATACACAAGCTTTTCCCCTCCCCCACATCTAGTTTTAGGGTTTAACATTGCCTTAGCTCTCCTCGTTCCAGTTGGCACTACGAGGGCTGAGAGCTTGAGGTTGAAGCTTAGGTTTTCGAGGTTCAGATAGCTAGGGGTTTCATGTGGGGGGCTGTGTGTTAGTTGCGGATATTTTAATAACCCCTGGTAACGCTTATAGGTAAGTGAGAACTTGAGGGTTTCGGGGTGTTTGGCTGTGACTGTGGCTATAGTCTTAGCTGGGGGGCTTGGTAAGAGGCTTAGGCCTTTAACTCTCGAGCTTCCTAAGATTTTGCTTCCTCTGGGTTCTAGGAGTGTGGCTGAGTATTTGTTTGAGTGGCTTAAGTTTTACGGTATTAATGAGGTTTTCATGCTCGTGGGCTATCTCAGGGAGAAGACTATTGAGGCTTTGGGCAGCGGGGCTAGGTATGGTGTGTACGTGTCTTATATTGTTGAAGATGAGCCTTTAGGGACTGGGGGTGCTTTGAGGAACGCTGCCCACATAATTGGGAGGGCTGAGAGGGTTATAGCTGTTAACGGGGATATTGTGACTAATATAGATCCTAGGAAACTCCTAGAAGCTCTTAAGGGCGACGTTATAGCTAGTATAGCTGCTGTGCCTTTGAGGAGCCCTTATGGCGTCCTAGATATTGAGAATGAGAAGATTGTAGGGTTTAGGGAGAAGCCTATCCTTAAAGACTACTGGATAAACGCTGGAGTATACGGGATAACTAGGGATATAATAGAGTATTTACCGGAGAAAGGCGATGTAGAAGTATCCACGTTCCCCCTACTAGCCTCGAAGAATATGCTCTCAGTAGTTAAATACGAGACACCCCCATACTACTGGCGCAGCATAGACTCGCCTAAAGACCTGGAAGAAGTGCCTAGAGAAATAGAAGATAGGGGAGGCTTATTCGCAGGCCTAGAATAGGGAAGGTGGCAGCACATCAAAACAATCTACACTATAGGGCACAGCAATAGGAGCCTCCAAGAGTTCCTAAACATCCTAGAAACACATGGAATAAACACAATAATAGATATAAGGAGATTCCCCGGGAGCAGGAGAGTCCCCTGGGCAACAAGAGAAAACCTGGAGAAGACACTACAAGAGAAGGGGATAAAATACGCGTGGCTGCAAGAACTCGGAGGCCTCAGAAAAGGAGGCTACAAGAAGCACATGGAGACTGAAGAATATAAGAGAGGCCTAGAAAAACTCCTAAAAATAATAGAGGAAGACGGAAACACAGCCCTAATGTGCAGGGAAAAACTATGGTTCAAATGCCATAGAAGGTTTATAGCTAACGACCTAACGAAAAAGTCTATCAAAATAGTCCACATAATAGAAGCTGGAAAACTCAAAGAACATAAACTCAGCGGAGCCGCCCCCCACTCTGAGCCCCAAATAGAAACAAGCAGCAACCCTTAAAACGTGGAGAAAGCTAAGGGTTCCCGAGAAATATTGAAAAGCTATGCATACTCCTAAAACCTATGTTAGGCTATGAGAGCCTCCATGCCTTTGGGCTTAACGGCAGCCCGTGAACCTATAGCGGTGAATTGCTGTGGGCAGGGTGAAAGCCTCTAGACTAATATTCAGGGATAAACGGTTCTCCTAGTTTTGTAGTTTCAAGTTGCATCTTAGTAGCTCTAGCTATTTTAGGTTTTTCCCTTCTAGCTCCAGTGTTTTCTTATCCATAGGAGTATTTGTAATAGTATTGTTAAGACTGGTAGTTCAATGCTGGGCCCTATTGCTATGGCTAGTGCTATTAGGGGGTTTGCGGGGAACGCTGAGATTGCTATGGCTAGTGCCACTTCAGAATTCCTAGCTGTGGTGGTGAATACTATTAGGGCTATGTCTTCGTATGGTATCTTGAGTATTCTTCCGATTATGAGGTCTAATAGGAGGGTAGAGGAGAAGAATATTAACACTGGAGGTATTAAGCGTATGATGACGAGAGGGTTTTCGAAGATAAGACGCCCCTGGGAAGCGAATATTGCGACCACCACAGCGGCCAGGATTACTAGGTTAGCTAGGGATAGGAATGGTTTAACAGTCTTATCGAAATAAGTGCGCCCCCTCACCTCCACTATAAACTTTTGGGTCAGCCTGCCTAGCAGGAAAGGCAGCACTAGGAACATCACTATGCTCCCCAGAATTTGACCAGCATCTATGATAATGATCTTACCCACCAGGATGTACATGTAGAAAGGCATTAGGGCAAGCATCAACAAAGTATTCCACGCCAGGAGAGTCACACCTAAAGGAACATTCCCCCCAGCTAGGCTCGTGAAAATCAAAAACCAGCCCATACAAGGGGCAACCAAGTATAAAATAAGGCCCACCCAAACGTCCGGGTAGGATCTTAGGAAAATATAGCCCAGAAACCAAGCGTAAACAGGGGTTACAACAAAGTTAACAATCAACACTGTAAGGGTAGACTTCACATTCCTAACAGCTAAGAGAAGCTCCCTCAACTCCACACTTATAAAGATATTATAGATTATAATGAACATCCCGAAAGGGATAAGCCACTCAAGCGACACAGCAATAGAAGGAGAATACTCCGCAATAAGCAGCCCAACGATAATAGAGGAGATTAAAATCGCAGGCTGAATCTTATCCAGCAGAGTTAACTCTCTCCGACTCCCACCTTTCTCCATAAACCACTCGCCTCAGCATACTAAAATGGAGAGAAATTAATAAACTTGGCCTACACGAGTTCAAGGAGAGTTTAGCGGACCCCCTCCAAGAACTTGAAGCATATATTCAACACAATAACAGGGATGGTGGGGCCGCCGGGATTTGAACCCGGGACCACCAGCGTTCCGGGCTTGGGGGTTAGCTCCCCAGGCTGGCATCCTAGCCAGGCTAGACGACGGCCCCTTTTAAGTCCCTAGCATTTGATGGTTTCTAGAGGGTTTATATATCTCGAGGGGTCTGTAGGGTCCTGTTCGTCATTTGAGCCGTTCTCGGCAAACTCTTCATCCCCTCTTGTTTTAGTTTCCTGTGGAGCCTAATATTGTGTTTATGTATTTTATTGGGTTGAAGGCTTCTAGGTCTTCGTATGACTGTCCTGTTCCCACATATATTACTGGTTTTCCTGTTGCTGCTACTATTGATAGTATTGAGCCTCCTTTAGCGTCTGAGTCTGTTTTGGTTACTATTACAGCGTCTATCCCTATTTTATTGTTGAACTCTTCTGCTTGTTGTTTGGCGTCGTTCCCTGTTAGAGCGTCTACAACCATTATTTTCATGTCTGGCTTAGCTACCCTAACTATTTTCTTCATTTCATCCATTAAATCAGCATCTACATGCATTCTCCCAGCAGTGTCTATGAGGACTGCGCAGTAGCCTCTCTTCCTAGCGTATTCTATAGCGTCGTGGGCCACGCTAGCCGGGTCTGAGCCGTATTTTCCTTTAACTATTGGGATTCCCAGTCTTTCAGCGTGTATCTCTAGCTGTTCCTGGGCTCCCGCCCTGAAAGTGTCTGAGGCTGCTAGGACTACTGTAAGCCCCTTCTTCTTCATAGCATAAGCTACTTTCGCTATAGTAGTAGTTTTACCTACACCGTTGACCCCGAAGAACACTATCACATAGGGCTTCTGGCTCCCGCACCTCGCTCTAGCAGCCTCTATTATGTCTAGCTGGGGGGTGTTGAGGGTTTTCAACATATAATCTCTAACAGTGGACCTCACTATCTCCTCCACGTTAGAGCCTCTAGATACAGTTTTACCTGTGAGACTATCCTTCACAGTGTTTAGCATTTCGAGGGCGGCCTCATAGGCTACGTCGGCTGAAAGGAGTTCTAAGAGTATTTCATCTGTTAAACTCGAAATCTCCTTCTCCGATAGCGTCCTATATTTAACCTTGTCAACTAGACTGTTTAAGGCTGACCTGAAGGCTTCGAAAACCAAAGCTTCTAGCCTCTCTTCTCAGCTTCCGCCAGGGTCCTCTGTAGGAGGGCTTGATACTGGTCGTGGAGGCTGGCTATGCTGCCTATAGCTTTCCTAGTCTCTTCTATGGCTTTCTCAAGTTTCCCCCTCCTCTCTTCTAGCATCTTGATAGCTTCGTTGAAGCCCATCTTAGCGTAAACGTTAAGCCCCATATGAACTATAACATGCTCCCTATCGACAAGGTTGACTGTCACAGCAGCGTTCATGTTAGGGTCTAAATGCACTATAAAACTCTCGGGAGACCCTTTAAGGGCTTTAAGCCCCTCTATAGACCTCACAACATTATCCCTAGCCTGGACAAGCCCCCGCAGGTAGTCCTGTAAGGCTTCAATCTGATCCCTTAAAACCTGAACTTGAGCCGCTAAAGCTGCCACGTCAACTTTCTGCTGTCTAGGCTGTTTAGCCAAAACCCTCTCACCTAGCTATCTTATCTAGGTTAGCTAGTTTAATTATCCTAGCGTCTCCAACCTCCTCGAGGGGAACCTCTACTATGCTCTCAACCCTTATATGTGCCCTCTTAAGTTTATGCCTACTGCCTAGTTCCGAGTATACTCTCTCGAGAGCGTGTTCAGGCTTCAAAGCCCTAACATACACCTTAAACTTCCTCCACTCAGGCTTCCTATCATGGCCTATTAACATCACACCCTCAACACTATAAACCTTAACCTCCAACCCCACCACCCAAAGCCATTTGAATCCTCGCAAGCTCGGGGCCAGTAGTATCCTCCCCCGCTAGGGCCCCAAAAGAGTTAGCTATAAGGCCAACCCTTATGAAAGACACTCCAAAATTCACAGTAGCCTGGAGCACTGGGACTTTAAATATTGAAGATAAAACTTTAACCTCCTCATCCCGAGCTTCGGGGCAAACAACACCCCCCCGATCCGTCACTACTAGAACAGAGCCTACAACATTAACGCCCCCCACGCTCATCTTGTGAACCTCAACACCCAAAGTGTCAGCTATAACACTCTCAACTCTCGGGTCGAAATGAGGATAAACAAGGGCAGCCTTACTATTAGCAGTTATAAGGTTGCCGAGAGCGTTCTCCATAACATCGAGGACAGCCACGTTCAAATCCCCGAGACCCCTCTTAATCCTCTCATATTCACTTTCAGCCACAGTCTTGGGAAGCAATACCCCGTAATTATTCCCGGCAACGAGCACCCCCACTATGTTCATACCGAATATAGTAGTCTCAATAATCCTATCAACGCCCAGGGTTTCCCTCAACACATTAATATTCTTTTGGGGCAACCCTGGGGGTATTAACGCGTAACTGTCAGAAGCATGCATATAAACCCCTATATTAGGGTTCCCGTTAACACTGAACTTTGCAACTTCAAACCTACCTTTAGCCCTCAACACTTCGAGCCCCGCTCCTCACTTCTAGGCGGCCTGGTTTAAACTTCTCGGAGGCAAGCCTAACCAGGGCTATTTTCCTAGAACCCTCCTCCCCCTTCTCCTCTTTAATATCTACAAGTACTTTAACCCTTGCAGGAGGCTTCTCCCTCCCCCTCTCCCATATCAGGTTGTTCACATCGTTTAATATTATGACTTCGTCAACCTTAGTGTGCCTCTTAACGAAAGCCCTCAATAGCCTCACAGCCCTATCAGCCCTATTAGACCTCCTACCCCAATAGACCCTCCTTAAAGGTATAGTGTAAACCCACCTACCTTCACCTGGCACCCCCACCACCCCCTCTATACTTTAAGTTTACTAATCCTCCAATGCCTCCTTACAGGGCTAAACCTTACTTTCCTCAGAGTCCTAATCATGACCCATGCTGGGAGGGCCCTCCTACTCTTGAGGGCTCGGGCTAGCCTGAGTTTCCTAGCTAGGGGCTTGTTTCTAGCCATTGCCAGCCACCTATTTCCTCCTAAACGATATCTTATAATCTCGCCTCGTCCTCTCACTTATCTCTACTAGGAGCTTCTTAACCACATTTTCATCTATGGGGGGTGAGAGTCTCCCGGCGTTTACGAGTTGTATTATGTAGTCTTCCACGGCCCTAGCTATTTCTGGTTTAACGAGTTTAATATTGTTGAGCCTGCTCCTAGCTTCACTCGTTAGTATGCTCCTCAGCACGTTCTCCCTCTGAGCCTCAACCTCTTTCCTTTTACGCTCTTCTTCAAGCCTCCTCTGGAGCTCTTGCAGCCTCCTCTCTCTTATAGCTTCGAGCTCCTCATCTTCATATATGTCTTCGCTCACTTCCAGCCACCCAAACTCTCCCATGATTTTGGCTTTAATAGAGTTTAAATTTAAATGTATTTTGAGAGTTCAGGCTTAACCTTAACAAGCTCCATCATTACCTCTCTAGCTGTAATGTCTAGGAGGCTCCTACCCTTAGGGCTTAAAACCCTGCCAGCCCCGGGAACCTTAGATACGAGGCCCGCCTCCTCAAGCTGCTGTAGTATCTCTCTAACTATGCTCCCAGACCCTCTCCTGAAATGAGGGGGGCTAGAACCCCTCCTCTCCCTACCGCCATAGATAACTCTAAAAGTCTCTACACCTACAGGCTCGCCAGCCTTATAGAGTTTCCTCATAACAGAGGCAGCCCTAACATACCACCAGCCCTCATCCCTAGGAGGCTTCTCCTTGTAAACCCCGGTCTTAGCGAAGTAAGCCCAGTGGGGCGGCCTAACCACATTACCATAATCGCTCCTAAGCTTCTCAGCAAGCCTCCTCAACAGCAAGCCAGCCGGGACTTCTAGAGCGTTAACCATCACACACAGCCTCCACTACTATCCTAAAGCTTGAGAGGGTGAGCCACGCCTTTTAGGCTTATAGAGTATGAAAGTCCTACCTCTAACTTCAACAAGCTTAGCTCCAAGCTTCCCAGCAACCTCTGAAGCTAGAGACTTCCTATCGGAGCCTGAAACTTCAAGCCCGGACTTTAAAACTTTAACTTTAACTATACTCTTAACTTTAAGCCTAGCCTCAATCTCCCTCAGAACGCTCTCACTAGCCCCACTTTTACCTATCGAAACATCAGCCCTCCCACGCACAGCCTCCCTCAGCTTTTCTTTTAACTTCAAAACACCCCCTCACCTAGTTGAATCCTCAGCCTCCAACGTTTAGGGTTTTGGAAAGCTTATATAGGGAGTCCTCGGTCTCGGCTTGTTGAGCGTTTAGATGCGTTATTATTAAGGTTTAAAGCCTCTCACCGCCTCGGGAGTTCACTGTTGCACTTGAGTAGGGATGAGGAGAGGATTCTATCTGGAGAATATGGGAGTGTTATGGCTGAAGCTTTAACTGTTATTGTTAGGGTTGGCGAGGCTCTAGGTGCTGAGAGGCTTGTAGGGATAAAGCATGCTCATGTTTCAGGGGTTTCATATGATAATATTGGGGAGCCTGGGAGGAAGTTTATTGAAAGACTCTACACTGCCGGGGCTAAGTTCTCCGTGCCCGCTACTTTCAACCCTGTAAGCTATGATCTTGAAGACCCAAACTCTATACCGGGCTTGAATCTCGACCCTAACTATGTTAGAGCTCAGGAGAGTATTGTTAGAGCACTCTCAGCCATGGGGGCCGAGCTTGAGCTGACATGCACCCCCTACTATGCTGGTGTAATTGAGAGATACAATCTCTCCAGAGGAGACAATGTCGCGTGGGGAGAGTCTAGCGCTGTGGCTTACGCTAACAGCGTTCTAGGCTTGAAAACTAACAGGGAAGGGGGGCCCCTAGCTTTGATGGCTGCCATAGCTGGTAGAACATATTATTACGGAATGCACATTGACGAGGAGAGGAAGCCCAGGGTAGCCTATGATGTTGAAAGCCCAAACCCCCTAGATGAGGCTGAAGCTGGAGCACTAGGAGAAATAATAGCCTCTATACATGTAGACGGGAAACCCCCAATGGTCAAAACTAGATTCCAGGGAGACTCTAGCATAAGAGAATTCCTAGCAGCCATAGGGACAGCCTCAGACATGCCCATGGCTCACATAGAAGGAATAACCCCCGAAAACCCCGGGGACAGCATAGAGGAGGCAGTAAAGATAACCTATAAAGATATAAGCAGCAAACTAGAAGCCATGGCGCCAGAAGGCCCAGTAGACATTATATACATAGGATGCCCCCACGCAAGCCTAGAAGAACTAGAACACCTAGCCAAAACCCTAGAGAAAACAGGAAAACCAAAAACACCAATAATACTATCAACCTCGAGAAGCGTACACACAAAACTCCTAACAACAGGACTAGCAGCAAAACTAAAAAGCCTAGGGGTCATAATAGCAAAAGACACATGCCTAATAGTAAGCCCCTTCGCAAAACAAAACAAAAACATGAAAATAGCAACAAACAGCTACAAAGCATACCACTACCTAAAAAGAAAAGGAGTAAAAGCATACCTAACCAAAATACCCTAAACACCCCCCAGCAAACCCGCACACCCAGAATAATAAACAGCCGAAAACACACAAGCCACAATCCAGCGTCTCGACAGCGAAGACAGCCAAGTATATATTAAAGTATTTAGGTTTTGCCCGCCTTTTTTTTAAGGTGTAGCGGTGTGTCTATGCCCCTCCCTTCTATTAGGGTTCTGGCTCTGCCCGTAGTTTTCATGTTTCTAGCTTTGACCCCCATGTCTTCGCTAACTTTCTGGGTTGAAGGCGGGTCTGAAACCATATACTCTAGTCCTGGTTTCACAGTAACGTATAAGCCTAGCATTCTAGAAGCCCTCACCAGGTCTAATGAAACCCGCGTCAAGATAGAGGTTAAAGATCACGCTGGCAGGCCTATGAATTTTAAAGCTCTACTATCTGGGCCCGGGGTTGAAGGAGTAGTTGATGTTGGTAGTGTAGCTGGTAAAGGTTACGCCGTTAAAAACATAGGCAGGTATGTCTCCGAGGTTAAAAGGGTTTTGAGGGAGCTAAACGCAGACCCAGCAATCACAGGGCTTGGAATGTCAATACTAATATCAACAATAATAGAGGAGAACGGAGAACACTATGCTGCGGCGGACGCAATAACAATACCAATAATACCTGGCAAAGCAATAGGTAAAGAGATAGTAGTCGAGGTTAAATTCAAACCCATAATGAAATACAAGATAACTATGGAAAACTCGTCCACGAAAAACTATGAGCAGCCGCAAAGCCAAGCCACACCGCCACGTATAGTAGACCACTCATGCGACTATATTGGAGAATATTATATATGTACTTACTGGGAGTTAGTCGAAACAATATATGGAACTCCACGCTATGCACTAGACTTCGTCCCAGTAGCTATATCAGTCATAGACTCTGGGACTGGAAGCCTAACCAAATATATTATACACTCTCTTATCGTCACCCTCACACGGGGTGATGTTTGGCGTTTAAGTCTCACAGCGAGCCTCGGCTTCCCACATCCTAGAACGGGTACACCCGTATTCTATGTTACGGGGGAGGGCTTCACGCGCGACATAAGGAGTAATGTGGCAACGGAGAGAATTTATGGTATCGACTGCGATCTCGTGCCGTCACCCGGTGTAAGTGGATGTAAACATCTTATTGGACCCGGCGATGAGGGCTGGAGCTCCCCTGTCGGAATTCCGAGTTTCTATGGTGATGTGCTGTTCTCAACGGGGTTCTTGGGGAAGATGTGGCTCGCAAGATACAGGCATGTTAAGGATTACTATGACTACTATGGAAATCTCATATATAGAGTGATCATTAACGATCATAATTTCTTAGTGTGGGTTGCACCGGCATTCAACGAGTATGGTAAGATAAGGGCTTACTGGGAGGTTGACGATAACCCGGGCTATCCAGGCGAGGACGGGGGCTGGGGGTCTGCAGAGCTACTCCTAAACGAACTAAAAAACCATTACACATACAAACACATAAATTCAACCCGAGGATGGCACACGTTATATATTAAAACGATCTACGACTATTCTCAAGCATCCCCTAATTTTGGGGCTGGCATCCCAGCGGGGGCTATAATACTTGCTATTTTAAGGGCTTTAGGAATGGTGCCTTCCCTACCTACGATAATCTTAGGTATTATTGCGAGCTTAGCTATTGGCATTATCGCTAAAAATATAACAATAAAACTCTACGAAACTCTCGGCTTCCTAAAGATAAATCTTCTTATAATGGATAGGTTGATGGATATATATTATGCTGAGATAATACATTACTATACGATTGGAGACGTTCAGAAAATAGTGCCCCTAATAATTTTCAAGCCTGTAGCCCGCCCCTCCTAACTTGTTTCCCTCTTTTATCTTTTTCTCTTATACACCTGGCAATAGCTGTTATTAGGGTTGAGTCGAACGGAGTAGTGTTGGGGAGAATTTAAATATAGGCTCCTTGAACTCTATGGGGGTAGGATGTGGTTTTGAATGAGGGCTCGCTTAGCCCTATCAGGCCCTCCTTCTCTATGGGAAGCTTTAGAACGGTGGAATACTGGGGGAGGGTCTTATGGTTAAGCTGGAGGATTTAATGGTTGTAGTGTAGGATGTGCTTGCTAGTTTTAATGTGTGGCGGGGGTTAGAGCTGCTCCTATGATGTTCAAGCTCATGTTAACTGTGTAAACCTGAAAAGTATTCAAGTTAGTGCCTTAAGGTTCTCCTGTAATGTTTTTAGGCTTCAAAATATATTTTACTATCTGGTGTTCTCTACTCTTGTCTCTAGCGTCGATCATTGAGGAGCTGCGGAAGGACGCTAAAGCCAGGGAGGAGCTTATTTCCGAGATTATGCCTGACATCATGTTGAAACTAGCGCTAGACAAAGACTTTAGGATGTCACTCTTAAGAGCTATAGCCGGCGAGGTTGCAACTAAAGAAGACTTGAAAGAGCTCGAAAGAAACCTAAAAGAATACGTAGACAAGAGAATAGACGACATAAACAAGAGAATAGACGATATCAATAAGAGGATGGACGATATAAACAGGAGAATGGACGACATCAATAAGAGGATAGACGACCTTGATAGAAGCCTGAACGGGAGGATAGATGATTTGAACGGGAGGATAGACGGTCTTGATAGGAGTTTAAATAAGAGGATAGACGACCTTGATAGAAGCCTAAATAAGAGGATAGACGACCTTGATAGGAGTTTAAATAAGAGGATAGATGATTTAAATAAGAGGATAGATGATGTTAACAGGAATGTTAGGGCGACTTTAATAGCAATACTAATGACACTATTAGCCACAATAATCGTGCCTTTAATATTGAGGGTTCTAGGGCTAATAAGGTAGCCCGCTACACTGCATCCCAAAGGGGCTTTCAACCTATCTAGTTGTATGATGCGCTCAACTTCGTATGTAGCCCTTACAGCCCTCGCTTAGCCCTTCTTCCCGCCTATGGGGTTGATGGCTTTAAAACGCTTATGTGCGAGTCAGCAAACCTCCTGGAATTCCTAACTCTAGTATTCGGAAGCATGAGCTTGTAAACTTCAATGAAAACTGGGAAGCCTGCTGATGCTTGAGTTTAAATCCAGACTTAGAGAGTGAATAGAGGCAATTATATTGGCTATACGGGTGACCCAAGTATATATTAGAGTGTTTGGGTTTCAGCTGTCTTTTAAGGCATAGCGGTATGTTTATGTCTTCCCCTCTACTAGCTTTGACCCCTATGTCTTTCCCTGCTTCTTGGATTAAGGAAGGGTCTGAGGCGTATATTCAAAGATTAGGGGTGAAGTTGAAGCTCAGGATCAGGCTGGGAGGCTTCTGGGGTTCACAGCCCTCCTTTCGGGGCCTGCCTCCAAGGATTGTGTCAAAGTAAGGGTTGTTGGTTTTGAGTGTCTTGGAATATTTGTTGCGACAACTGTGATTTTAATGTTCCCCTTTTAATATTAGTGAGCCTTTGGAAGCTGTGAAGATGCTGCTAGAAAAGAGGTTAAAGCCTACCTAACCAAAATACCTGAGCATCTATCAACAGGCCTGCAGCCTAAACCGTGAAACAGGTTATGAGTATATACTAAGCTATTTAAACTTCAGCTTTTTTTAAAACGGTGAGTGGGGTGGCTCTGCTTTTCGCTCCTTTCAAAGCCCTAGCCCTCTCCATAGCAGCCATAATCCTAGCTTTAACCCCCATGTCAACTCTAACATTTTGGGTTGAAAGCGGGTCTGAAACCATATACTCTAGCCCAGGCTACACTGTAGTCTACAAACCCAATATTCTAAGCAAAATCACGAGATCCAACGAGACCCGGGTTAAAATAGAGGTTTATGATGAGCGAGGCAGGCCCATATCATTCGCAGCCCTCCTCTCAGGCCCCACCAAGGACAACGTTATAGAGGTTGCGCACGTATCAGGCAAAGGCGGGGCTACTGCGAGCATAGGCAAGTATGTCGCCGAAGTCAGGAAAACATTGAAACAAGCCAACTCAGACCCTGAGAGATCGGGCCTGGGAATGCTAATACTAATATCAACTATCATAGAGGAAAACGGGGAGCACTATGCTGCAGCAGACATGGTATCAGCATCAATAATACCGGGCAAAGCAATAGGAAAAGACATAGTCGTAAGCGTCAAATTCAAACCAGTAATAAAACATAAGATTGGAGGCGGGGGAGGGTCTGAAGCCCAGCCCCAAGACCCCCCAAGAACAATAACACATTACTGCGTTTACGGATCAAACTATGAAAATTGCTATTTATGGAAGCTCGACGAAGTTCTATACGTGACACAGCTTAGATATGTTGGCGAGCAGGTAATCGGCTGGGACTATATACCAGTAGCTATAACAATCCTAGACAACAACATAGGGAGCAAAGCGAGCCAAATAGTACATTATTATGAAATTACTCTCAACCGGACCGATGTCGCGTTTGTGCGCTTCACCCTAAGCCTAGGGTGGAATACAGGTAGAGGGATATCGGTCTATGTTCCGGGGCCCGGCTACGAGTACTACATTAAGAGAGATTTAAGAACCGAAACCATCTACAAGGTCTTATGTGATATTAAGTCAACGCTGAGCTCAGAGGATAGCAAGTGCACGTATCTATGGAATGACAATAGTGCACCGCCGCTTCCTGTCAGCAAGTTTACTGGCGACGTCATAGCTTCTACAGGCTTCTATGGCATGATGTGGAGTGTGAAATACAAATATGTCTCCGTGGATTGGCTCGGCCGCGAGAGCATCATTCAGGATAACGTGGTGGCTGTCTGGATAGAGCCCAGGTTCAACGAATATGGCAAGATTGTCATGGGCGTCGAAGTCGACGACAACCCTAATGACGGCATAGGGATAACAGAGCGCACTCTAAGAGAACTAGGACAAAACATAACATACAAGAGTCTAAAAGAACCACTTTCGGGCTTATATACTCTACTTTTTGAGAAGATATTTAGTGATTCCGGGGCCTCACCACATTTTGGAATCGCCATTGCGGCGGGGGCTCTCATATCTTGGATCATCAAAGCAAAATATCCTCTATTAGCCTTAATCCTAAGGCTCCTAGGTATAGGAGTTGAGTTTGGAATGCATTCAGAAAAAGCTTACAAGCACCTGGGCTACTTCTATCTAGCGCTCGGGTCCTACGATCGTATAACTGGGAGTTATGGCTTGTATGTTAGGACTTTCCGTATTAAAGCTGAGCTTGTGGATAGAACTGTGCCATTGTTTGTTTTCAGGCCTACTCTCTCGTAGTCTTTTTGTTTTAAGGTTTTTTCTTTCTGTTTGTTTTGGTGTTGTGGTTGGGTTTTAGGGGTAGGCCTGTGGTTCCAGGTGATGTTGAGGGTTTTGTTTTGAGGGTTGAGTCTATTAGTTTCTATGGTGATGTTGACTCTGAGAGTGGGAGGCTTTATGATGGTAGGAGTGTTTCTGGTAGGGTCGTTGTGGCTGAGAAGTCTAGGGGGAGTACTGTTGGCCCTTACATCCTTTATGCTTTAAAGGAGAGGGGGTTGGCTCCTAAGGCTATTCTCCTGGTTTCCCGCAGCGATCCTGTGCTTGTTGCCGGGGCTGTCTTGTCTAATATTGTTCTTGTTGATAGTTTGCCCGGGGAGGCTTTGGAGGTTTTGAGGGATGGTGTTCTCGTTAGAGTATATGGGGATGGTAGTGTTGTTATTGTTTAGTTTTTCTTATTAAGTCTATTACCCTCTTATAGATCTCCTCATGTACTTCCCCTATGGTTCTAGGCTTTCCCTCCTCATCCGCCCCGGAGACTCTAACTATTTTGACCCCTTTCTCCTCAGCGTTCTCGAGGATCTTCTCGAAGTTTTCTTTTATCCTAGATAGCCTCTCATAAGTCTCATAGTAGGAAGTGAGCCTCCTAGCAGTTATCCTTTCGAGCGCTAGTCTCACAGGTATGTCGATGTAGACTATAACATCAGCCTCCGGGGCCCCCCTATTAACTTCCCCAATCCACTCTACATCTGTCCCGAGGCTTTGGTAGGCCATACTTGAATACTTATACCTATCTACGACTACGACATAACCCTCCCCTAAAGCCTCTAAAACCCCCCTGCCAAGGCAACTGCCAACCCTCAAATGCCATAACCTGTCTGCAGCATATAGGAGGGCCATAACTTCATGGTCTAAGCTGGGCTCGAGTAAGAGCTCCCTTATAAGCCTCCCAACGGGCCCCCACGTAGGCTCTTTAGTATAGCCAGTTTTAAACCCCTCCCTCTTCAGCCTCTCAACTAAGAGTTTCGAGTGTGTAGTGAGGCCAGACCCGTCTATGCCTTCAAAAACTATTAAGACCCCTTTCAAGCCCAATAGGCGACCCCAAGGCACGCTATATGGTTACAAGTTTTTAAGGGCATAGGGCTAAATTTAGCTTATGGTGGGGGGTTTAGCTAGGGTAATAGCATGGCTTAGGGGAGACCCGGAGTCTCTCATGGTAGTTAAGTCTCTCAAAAGCCTCTTAGAAGCTCAGGATGTAATAGTGTTGCTCCCAGACCCCGGGGTTAAAGTTAAATGCGACGTCGTAGTGGAGCCGATTGAGGGTGCCCCATTAGAGTTCCATGTTGAAGCCCGAGCGAGTATTAGAGACCCGGACCCTTGGAGGGCTATTTTCAAAGCCCTATCAGCCCCGGGAGTGTTCAAGATTTTGAGGGTGGGCATAGACCCCGGGGCTAGGTGTTCAATAGCAGCTTACGCTGACAATATACTAGTGTGGCTTGAGAAAGTAGAGTGTAGAAAAGTAGGTCCTAGAGTTAAATGGCTTGTTGAAGTTGTAGAGGCGGAAAGCTATAAGGTAAACCTGGGGGGTGGTGCGGGCTTCGAGGAGGCAGCTATATCCCTATCTGGGGAAAGCCTAGCTTTCACCATAGCTCTAGAGAGCTGGACTACTAGCAGGCCTGTACAGTCTAAAGTTAACGTTAAAGACCCCGACCTCTTAGCGGCGATGACTATAGCTTTATACCGTTAGACTCAACGGGGAAACCGGGGGGTTAACAGTGTTGAAGGGCGGGGATGTTGAAGCTAAACTCTCAAAACTACTATCCCAGGCTAGGAGACATGTCTCAACTTCTAGGGGCAAAGTTATCTATAGGGACGGCCGGGGGGAGGCTCTAGTAGAGTCTATAAAAGACCTTATGGTTGAAACTTTCATAAACACTGGAGAAATATCTCGGGCTATAGAGTGGATTAATATCCTCGAAGGTGTTCTCGTTGAGAGTTCCAATCTAGTAGGGGGTTCAGGGTGGAGCTTGTCTAAGGAGTTTAAAAGTTTCATGGCAGACCCTAGGGCTCACATGAGGAAGAAGCTTTTCAACTATACTTTCGACCTTTTAAGGGGTAAGATAGGCTTAAGCGATTACATTGAAAAGTCGAGGCAGGCTTTAACAACTAGCTTCAAGACTAATATTAGGACACTATACCAGTCTTGGGTTCTAGCCTCAACAATATACCTTCTAGGCTTAGAAGGTGCTAGGATCGTTTACCCCGAGCATGGTCAAATAATGCTTGAGAGGAGTGGGAAACAGAAAACCGGCGTTATACCCCCAAATCTAGTCCTCAGACTACATGGTGGGGGTGAAGTTAGCTTCTACTTTGAAGCTCCCAGGCCTCTAGGCTGGGAAGATACGAGCGACCTTAAGAGAGTCTGGAAACTCTATGTGAGTTTGAGGCCTGACATAATGATTTACTCTGGCAGGGTCCTCAACATAGTTGACCTCTCAAACCCGGAGATCCCCATAATAAAGCCTGACATAATAGTTGAGTGTAAAGAATTGAAAGACTGGCACTTCAGATCTAGAACTATAAGGGGGCCAAGAGCTAAACCATTAACAGCAGAAGAGTGGATGTCTAGGTGGATAGCAGGCTTATGGGAGGGTCTCGGCGAAGCCCTAGGAGTATCGAGAGAACAACTGGGGGAACTCCTAACAGGGGCTAAGGGGGGTGTTAGAGTTACAGAAATAGACCTCCTAAACATGTACAGGAAAACTTTCAACCCCAACAAGCTAATAGTAGTTTCAAGGTTCAAAGTAGATGAGAAGACGAAGAACGAGCTTGAAGCAGAGAACATTACAGTAATAGATGAAGCCGATATAGGCAACGTGAAGGCTATAGAGCATGTAGCTAAGGAAGTTAAACTAATAGCGAAACCAGCACGCGAAGACCCAATAATAAGTTTAATAGCACACTTAAAAACCCTAGGGGTAAACGTGGAGCCTGAAGAGCTAGAAAGAGCCCTAACAGAACTAGCTTATAGGAGGATCGAAGAGCTAATCCAGATAATAAACGAGGATAGTGCGGGGGGTGGGATTTGAACCCACGCAGGCCTACGCCATCGGGTCCTAAGCCCGACCCCTTTGACCAGGCTCGGGCACCCCCGCGCCATTATTCTAAGAATTAGCTATTAGGGGTTTAAATGTTTACTAGTATCCAAGCTCTTCGGCTCTGACTTCGAGGCTTTCCGGGCTCATGTTCTTCAAAGCCCCAGCTATGGTTTTAGCCGCGTGCCGCGAGGCTATCTTGGGGTATATTTTTGAAAGTGTTTTAACCCATAATGGTATATCTATCTTGGCCCCGGCGGCCCTATAATGCCCTCCTCCCCCGAGTTTCGCCGCTATCGCTTGCACGTTTACTGTTTTACTTCTTAGGGAGAGGCCTCCGTTGGGCCTTAATATCCCGGCTATGTGTGCTTCATATCTAGATTCTAGGAGTGCCCCTATTATGCTGTTTGCTGGGGGCCCTTCTGTCTTATAGACTACTGCTATGTTAAATTTGCCTGTTTTCTCTAGGTGGACAGTCTTCAATATATTCTCCATGTTCTTAAGCTCTTCGCTAATATACTGTTGGAGTCTAGCTTCAAGCTCCTCATCCCACACTATGCCTTCTACGAGTTTATCTAGCACTTTATCCCTCCACTCTCTAGCTTCCTCTCTCGAGCCTACGGCTCTAAAAAGTTTAGGTGATAAACTGTTATCCCACCTCCAAAGGTCGGCTGAGCAAACTATGCTTTCAAGCTCTACTAGGAAACTTTCAGGCTTAACGCCTCTAACGCTACTAGCATATTTAACTACGACCCCTGTGGCGCAAGTACTCCTATCAATGAAGACTAGGGCTCCTGTTTCCTTTAAAGAGTTTAACTCATCCTCCCTCCACACGTGATGGTCATACCATTCGACTCTCACACCTTTCCCTGTAAGCTTCCCTATTATGGAGATAGTTTTCTCCCTCACATCTTCGTTGAGGCCTAAATCTGTTATGGCGAGTATGTCTCCCCCCTCAACATATTCTTCTAGGGCCTCCAGGGTTTCATCTATATTGTAAGGCTCGGAATAAATTATGGTAGCCCCCCTCCCAGGCTTCACGCCCAAGATCCTTAGGAAGGCTGCAGCAGCCCCCACACCATCTAAGTCTGTGTGTGTTACAATGTAGACGTGTTTATAATCCAAGGTGTCATCAGCCTTTCAAAGCCTTAACCATGAGGGGTTTAAGGGTCTTGAGAGTATCTTCGAGGAGTTGGGGTATAACCTTAACACCCCCAGTTACAACCATGTAGTTGGTGTCTCCAAACCACCTGGGTACAACGTGCAAGTGTACATGCCCGGGTATCCCGGCGCCGGCAGCCTCTCCAATATTGATCCCTATGTTGAAGCCTTGAGGAGAGTAGGCCTCCCTCAAAGCCTTTAGGGAAGCTTTAAGCAGCCTCCCCATCTCAACTATTTCCTCCTCATCTAGATCCTCAATACTGGAAACATGCCTGTAAGGGACTATCATAAGGTGCCCAGTATTATAAGGATACCTGTTAAGTATAACGTAAGCCCTAGAACCCCTATAAACTATGAGAGCCTCATCATCGCCGAGCTTCAAAGCCTCACAAAGCACGCAGGCTCCAGGCTCTCCGGTAGACGTTATATTTGAAAGGTAAGCCATCCTCCAGGGAGCCCAGAGAATTGAAAGCCAACCCTTAGGCCACGATTTCACTTTCTAGCCGACCTCCTACTCTTACCGCTCACACCGAGCTCCTCAAGATCTATAGTGTAAACCCTAACCCTCCCCATCTCCTCATTCTTAAACCTCTCAACCTCCTCCTCAGGGATAACATAGACGCTAACCTCATTCTTAAACCCCCTAAGCCTCCCAGACCTGATCCACTTTCGTACAGCTACAGGGCTAACGCCGAAAAGCCTAGCGACCTCCTCTACAGTGTAGAGTCTTCCAGCCAACACTCGGACACCTCAGAGGGGCGGTCTCTTCACAGTTCAGACGATGGCGCACACATCATCCAAAAACTTATAAAGGGGCTGAACGTTAATAAGTGTTAACACTTCTACGCAGGCCCCTAATACTTTATAAAGTTGTTATTATTGTAGGGACTACGTTCATCACGCCTCTGACTGGCGCGAGACGAGATACAAGGCTCTTAATAGACTCTACTGGGCCCTTAACAGTGATTATTTGAATGCACTCTTTCTCAGTTATATGCACGTGCAACGCCGACACTATAACATTCATGTACTCATGCTGTATATCCGTTAACTTGTCTTCAACCCCGCGCTCCTCATGATTATAGTGGACTAGAATAGCCCCTGCAACTATAGCATCACTCTTAGCCCTCCAAGAGTTTAAAGCTATAAAATCCCTTATAGCCATCCTCACACCTTGAGACCTCGAAGTAACGCCTAGACTCTCAAGGATCACGTCGAGCTCTGCGACCAGTTTCCTAGGTATAGCCACTCCAGCTTTCACATACCTCGTCACGGTTTAATCCCTTATTAAGAAGTTTATGGGTGAAATCTTTTAACTCTCTCATACAGCTACGATGTTAACCGTGCCCGTGACCGCCCGATATCTCAGCAGGCTTAGCCTCAACGTAAACCTTGGACCCATCATCAAGTATAAGATTTAATCTAATAATACCATCTTTGGTTAACTTCACTAACTCTTCATGCCCCCCCATAATCATAATGTGGGGCCCTGCGGGCCTCAATTCTAAAGAGCCTAAGGGGCTTATGCAGAGTTTCTCTACATGCTTCATCTTGTAAGCCCCCTCTTCATAGATTGTCTCGTGGAGTTCTACGGTTACCCGTGCTTGTTCTAGAACGATAGCTCCAATAACACATGTTTGTGTTAGCTTGTAGTTTTTAATAGTCATGAAGACTCCTACGGCTTTGGGGGACTCTGTATATCTAGCGTTTTCTACTTTAACCCCAGCTATGGCTGTGTAGGCTGCTACTAGTATTAGGGCGGCTATTATGAGGGCTCCTACTATTAGTAAAGTTCTAGGTGTAACGATAATGGCCACTTTTAACACCATTCTTTTCAAAAACATATTCTAAGACCTTTAAATTTTTACTTTTTTAGTTCTTCTCTCAGGATTACCCATATGTATTCCGCTGTTTTAGCGGGGCTAGCCCACCCATCTAGAGTGGGTGATGCTACATATCTTATGACTCCATCCTTGACTATTAAGAAGCCTCCCCAGTGCGTCACTAGGTAGTTTGTCCAGTTCTTCTCCACGTATATCCTGTATTCTTTCCACACTTCCCCCATTATACTTGGATCGTCGTAGACCCATATCCAGTAGACTCCCTTCTCAAACCATTTCCCCGCCTTGATATTCTGGTATGTCCTAGCTAATTCTAGGCTTTCATTCCAAGGGTCTACCCCTATTGTTATGAAAACTATCTTGTCGAGAGCATTCTCCTCGTAGGCGTACT
Source organism: uncultured Sulfolobales archaeon (assembly GCA_937921695.1). GTDB lineage: Archaea > Thermoproteota > Thermoprotei_A > Sulfolobales > Acidilobaceae > DSZV01. The sequence goes on from CAKZTZ010000005.1 coordinate 35,202, forward strand.
CGAATAAACCTAGTAATATGGCTGTTTCCCAATGGCATATATCGGGGCACCTTACATATTGTGGTGTGACCACGTTAACTTTACCATCAACTGGTATTTTTAGAGGCCCATAAGTAGAGTTTAGGGTGAAGCTTTTAACGGGGATATTAGGCTCTGTTATGATAACGTAAGGGTTTCTAGTGTAAGAAGGTTCCCCAGCTATATATGGTACTATTACGCTCCCTACAATATAACCTATAACTAAGGCTATAGCTATGCTTAAGGCGAAAGCAGAGCCTATGGCCATCACGAGCTTAAGAGCACTTCCCACTTTAGCCCCTAGAGGCTGGTGTCTTCTAAGGGTTATTATATTCTAGTTATAAATATTTTAAATATTGAGCTTGGAAACTTCTCCTATGAAATCTTCCAGGCTTACGACTTCCTGCTTGCCGGGCTCCCATCTCCTCCTAAGTGTTATAGTGTTAGTTGAGGCTTCCCTCTCGCCTAGCACTACAACTAGGGGGATCCAGAGTCTTCCAGCTTCTCTTATTCTAGCTCCGAGGCCCCCTTCTCCCATGATCCTAACTCTAACTTTCATTGTTGAAAGCCTTGAGGCTATGGAGTCAGCGTAGGCTGTCTGAGCTTCACTAACTGGTATTAAAGCTACTTGTATTGGGGCGAGCCAGAAAGGTATTTGCGGGGTTATCCCAGCATCAGCATCTTTAAGGCCCGCGTCTAGTAGGGCTATGGCTATGCTTCTTACCGGGCCTAAACAGTATAATATGCCGTCGGGTTTTTCAACCTCAACTATGAGGGGAACAGCGCCCCCCTTCCTAGCCTTATAAAGGGTAACCCTGCCTTTAACATCGCCGGCTTCGAGACCCTCAGATCCCAGGTTGACGGTAATGCTATCCTCTAGGAGCCTCTTGTTAAGTGTTTCAAGGAAACTAGTGGGCGGGCTCCTAGAAGATATGAGGGAATCCCCTAAACCTCCCCAGAACAATGTGAGGCCCTCGCCGCCCCACTTGCTACACGTGTACGCTATATGAGTTGCGCCTAGTAGCCCGTAAACAGTTTCAGGTGGAGGCACTTTAACCCTACGTTTAACCCCGAACTCTCTTAAAAGCCTAGATTCGAGCTTCCACAACATTATAATACCCTGGGGGCCTTCAACGTCAAACCTAGAGACTAGATCCTTAGTCTCTAAACTCCACGGGTCCCTCTCTAATAGCCATTTTTCCACTAGACCCTTATGGGAAGCCTCTTCGAGCGGAGCCCCCGAATATTTGGGGGTTAAACCAGCCTTGAACAGCCTTGAAAGCTCTGCTAGGGGGTGACCCGGGCATGAGAGCTCGAACGCCTTATACCAGCCGAAAGGAGCCCTGTAAACCTCGCCGTCCCACCTGCTCCTAATAGCTTGCTCCATAGCTACTAGAACCCTATAAGCCTCCGAGGGGGGTGCCAGGTTGCTTGAAAGATGAGCATAAGGGTATATGAGTATAGTCTTGAGACCCAGCCTGCCAGCTTGGAGGATAGCGTCCCCAGCAGCTCTCTCAGCCTCCTCCACGCTATCTCCATCCTCCACCGTGACGAAAGCTACGAGACAGTTAGAGTAAACGCCTGAAGACGGCGGGTCGGGAGGATCCCTTACAGCCTTCTCCATAGTCCTAAAAGATATTCTCGTAGCATGTAACAGTAAAACCCTCAACTAAGACACCATAAAATAGGCTCGCTCCTATCACTAATAAACTTTAATCATCTAGAATCTCATCAAAGAATATTTCAAACACCTGGTGACTTGCCTTCCCACAGTATTTGAATGCTCCCCCTAAGCTAAGCGTTAACACACAATATTCTAGGTTACGAAATACTATACATTTAAGCTTCCATTTTCTCCACTTATTCCAGGTATTGCATTATGGAGATGGCACGTTTCGCCAAAGACACTACTATTAGGGAGGGAACTGGGAGGGTTAAGGTAATTAATGGTGTTCCAGTAATAGTTTTAAGGCATAATGGGGAGCTTTACGCTTACGTAGCTGTATGTCCTCACGCTTATTGCGTGCTTTTCGACGTTAAAGCCCCCATGATACACTGCGTTTGCCATGGCGAGCTCTTTAAAATAGAGACTGGAGAGCCTACTATGGGCTTGGCGAGAACGCCTTTGATTAAGCTTAGAGTAGAGGCTAGGGAAGGTAATGTTTATGTTGAAGTTCCGGGGAGAGAGGTTTTAGAGGAGATTGCGGAGCTTACTAAGCCTAGGAGCGGCCCTTCATAAGTGTTTGGTTGGGGGCATGGCTTGTTTTCCATAGTCTAGGGGGGGTTTATACCTCTTAAGCTTCTCGTGCAAATTTCAGGGGCGGGGTTTAGGGTTTGAGTCTTAAGCTTGAGTTTAGGGAGTTGGGGCTGTGTCCGAGGTGTTCGGCCCCTTTAGAGTATTCTTATAATCTCTCAGGTCCTGAAGATGGGGGTAGTGTTAGGATTTTTCTAAGTGTGGACTGTGGGGTTTGTGGTTTTAAAGAGTCTAAGAACATGGTTTTCCCCCTTAACGCTTTATATTCTATAAGGCACATGTTCCACCCTACTGTTAAGATATTCCTAGAGAAGGTTAGGTTAACAGCTGAGCTTAAGAAGTCTGAAGAGGTTAGACTCGTAGCTGGGGCTCAAGGTTGACTAGGTGGCGTCTAGCATGCTCGGAGTGTGGTGGGGAGTGGTTTTTAGAGGCTAGCTACGACCTCTCCGAGATGAGGAGGCTCTACCACTATTGCAGGTTCTGTCGTAGGAACACTTTTCACGATATTCTAGGTAGGGAAGAGTAGGAGGTTACTTTCTAGCGTTTAAGGTTTAGTTTCAGAGTAGGGGGGGTTTAGGGCTCGTTAAACCCTACAACCTAATTAGCCCTGGGAACCCTACATGTAGCTGGGGAGTGGGATAATGGGGGAGAAGAAGCCTCTCAAAGACTTGACAGACCTTCCCGGGGTAGGGCCGGCTACAGCCCAGAGGCTTGTAGAAGCTGGATACACTACTATAGAGGCTGTAGCTGTAGCTACACCCCACGAGCTATCAGCGGTGGCCAACCTACCTATAACCCAGGCTACGAAGATAATAGAAGCAGCTAGGGAAGCCCTGGATATTAAGATAAAGACAGCAATAGACCTCAAGAAAGAGAGCTTAGTTAGAAAAAAGATAACAACGGGGAGCAGGAACCTAGACGAGCTCCTAGGAGGGGGCGTGGAGACTAAAAACATAACAGAGTTCTTCGGAGAATACGGGACGGGGAAAACACAACTCTGCCACCAGCTAGCTGTCAACGTGCAACTACCCGAGGATAAAGGGGGCTTAGAAGCTAAAGCCGTCTACATTGACAGCGAAGGAACATTCAGGTGGGAGAGGATTGAGCAGATGGCTCATGGGGTGGGCTTAGACCCGGACAAGGTCATGGAGAATATTTACTGGGTGAGAGCTATAAACAGCCACCACCAGATGGCTGTAGTAGAGAAGCTATTCGAGCTAATAGCTAGGGAGAACATAAAACTAATAGTAGTAGACTCCCTCACAGGACACTTCAGAGCGGAATTCCCAGGCAGGGAAAGCCTGGCCATGAGACAACAACTACTCAACAAACACTTACACCAGCTAATGAGAATAGCGGAAGTATATAACGTAGCAGTAGTGGTGACAAACCAGGTCATGGCGAGGCCAGACATATTCTTCGGAGACCCGACAGCAGCCGTAGGAGGCCATGTAGTAGCCCACGCTCCAGGAGTCAGGGTACAACTGAGGAAAAGCAGGGGAAATAAGAGAATAGCCAGAATAGTGGACGCTCCACACCTACCGGAGGGAGAAACCGTATTCGCGATATCCGAGTATGGAGTGAGAGACGCTGAACCCTGAACGCTGATCTAAGCTCTCCCACACTAATGAAACCCAGCTATGGGAATAAGAGGTTTACATATAAGGGTCATAAGCCTAAAAGGTTTAGCTAGGTGGATGTTTTGGAGTGGGTTCCAGCGGTTTATGCTCTGGCTGTTCTAGGTTATGCAGCTTTACTGGATGTTAGGTTTAGGGAGGTGCCTCCACGTTATTGGGTTTTAACTGGGGTTCCTGGGGCTCTTATCTCTGTTCCAATACATTTGTTAAGCTATGATTTTAAGGTTTTAGCTGTCTATTATCTCGCCTCTATTATTGTTGTCGCCATCGTTTACGTTATGTACAGGTTTTGCATGATTGGGGGCGCCGATGTCCTGGCTTTGACCCTTATCTCTGTCCTAGCCCCTATAAGGCCGGGGTCTTTTATTCCTTTTATCTATCTAGTTATACTTTATTCCGCAATGCCTGCGCTCGCTTACCAGGCTTATTCCGGTTTTAAAATATGCGGCTCCCTTGATATTAAGTGTGTTGCTAGGCTCAAGTATAGGGTTAAAGCCGGGAAGCTCCTCGGCGGTGAAGAGTTTAAATGGTGGCTTGTAGATGTCGAGGATGGGTGCAGCATTGATGAGGATTTGAAGAGCGCTATCGCTAAAGCTTCAAAGGGGGACCCTGAAGCTTACATATTAGCTTCTCCAGGCCACCCCTATGTGGCTCACCTCGCTATAGGCTATGCTATAGCCTTAGCACTGGGGGACCTTCCAGTATTCTGGGTTTTAGGCTTCCTCACAGGTTAGGGGGAGGGGTTCTGGGCTCTATTAATGTTGTCTTACTGGGTTATTCGACTGTTGAGGCTATACCATTATTCCATGTGGCGCCTGGAGGTTCCGCTCTCAGGATCCTCGTTAAGCCTTTGAGGAGTCTCGAGTGTGAAGCTTCTTTTGAAATCTGCGAGTGGATGAGAGGGCCTGAGGTTTACCCCGGGGTTCCCCTAGATGCTAGTGTGTTAAGGCATACTGTTAAAATGTGGAGGCCGAGTGTTGCTGTGCTCGACGGGTTTGAACCCTTGGGAACCATAAGTATAGAGGAGTTCCGGGGAGCTTTGAAAGAAGGTTTAATGGTGGGAGCTAGGATCCACGGGGTGGCTGATTTAGCTGGGCTTGAAGCTTTAGATTTCTCCGTTACAGAAGACCATTCGAGCTTAACGGGGTTTAGCGAGGCTGGAGGGAGGCTTTTGAAGGCTGTGAGTGTTATGGTTAAGGCTGGGGTTCACGTGGAGCACGTAGTGTATTCGGTGGAGCCCGAAGTTGAGAGCCTTAAAGATACTGTGGAGGTCTTAGCTGATCTCGAAGTGCCCCTCCACGTTTTCATAGAGAATCCTAGAAGCTGGAGTTTAATTAATAGACTCTATGAGAGTTTGAGGGGGAAGTTAAACTATGTCTATGTGCACTCTGAAGCCTACAGTATCCTCGAAACAAAGTGTCCATCGTGCAGCACAGTAGTCATGGCTAGGAGCCCGGGGATTCTTAAAGCTTCAGCCTTGACTGGAGGCTTATGCTCCAAGTGCAAGACCCCTATAAAGCTTAAGGGCCCTGTTCTAAATAGAACTCCCGAGAGGATCTCTAGGATAACAGGTGGGAGAACCCTCTGGTATAACCCTCTAGTATTTAGAAAACCAGGTGGAACAGAAGGCCGATACTTATAGTTAAATTTAAAAACTCCGGTTGATAGTCTAGAATGGGCTAAGGGGTGCAATATATTGAAGTTTTGCCCTAAATGCGGAGGCGTAATGATGCCGGTGAAAAGGGAAGGCGCGCACATAGTTAAATGTACAAGGTGCGGGTATGAAGAAGCTATCAAGAGAAAAGAGGAAGAAGCATATAAAACAGTTGTTAAAGGAGAGCAGAAAATACTAACGACCAAAGTAGTGTCGAGGAGGAAAGGCTTAGACGTTAGGAAGGAGGAGGAACTAGAGCAAGCCAAAGACTCTTACTACGAGCTAGTCCTAGACCAAATGGGCGAGTATGGAGAGTAAACAGACCCCCTCCGGGGGGCTCGAAGTTTTGCGCTCCAACATAAGGTTTCTAGGAAGACACTTGATGCTCAAAGAAGTATACGCTAGCATGCTCCTCAGGGGCGATAAGAAAGCTACAGTGAGGCTCGGCAGGGTAATCCCAAAATACGGGGAAGTCATAGTCCATAGCGGGGGAAGACCTATATGTAAAGCTAGAATAGTGAAAGTCAGGTATAAGAAAGCGTCGGAGTTGAACGATGAAGACGCTAGGATAGACGGGTTCGACAGCGTGGAAAAGCTTATAAAAGAGCTCAAAGCCAACTACGGGGATATAAGCCCTGAAGCCGAAGTAACAATAATAGAGCTCAAAGTCACAAAGAAACTCACAGAACTAGACCGCAGAGACCCATACATGGGCTTAACCCCAGTAGATATAGCCCGGCTATCCCTTAAATACCTCAAAAACAGCCTAACAGAGAAGGAAGCTAGAATACTCGAAGAGCTCGCGAGAGCCGGAAGCATAAGGAGAACGGCAATAAGACTATACAAGAACGACGAGGCCCGCATGACTGTAAAGCGCGTCGTAAAGAGGGCGCTCAGAAAACTCCTAGATAAGGGGATCATAGGGGCTTGAAGCGCTCATAGCAGCTTTTAGGAACCTATCTCCGGGGGTTACCTACCTGGAAAGCTAGCTTCACATCCTCATAGTTTATTATGGTTAACGCTTATAGAGATGTTGACGCTAAACGCTTAATGGGTGTTAAGCTTATGCGGGCGTGCCTTAAACTCTCAATGGCCTAGGTATGGTTGTCTAGAATAGCTTGTCTAGGGTTTTCTTCACATCTTCTATTTTAACTTTTAAAGGTTTTCCTTTGCTTTCCCTAGTGGTTTTAGATTCTTCCGCTATTACTTTGATTTTAAGTAGGGATGACGCTAGTTTTTCAGCTCCAGGGTCTCTACTCTCTACTGTTACTTTTAATGTTGATGTTCCATCTATAGAGTAGACTCTGTTTACAGCTATTATTTTCTGGTTGAATATTTTCTCGAGGAGGCCTATCGGGCCTCCAGTGAAATATATGATCTTAACCCTGGCGACCCCCCGGAGCCTAAGAGACCTGGAGACAGCTTCTTCTAAGCCCTCTACCCGGGGCCCCTCTAGGGCTAAGTAGAGCGTTGAGCCAGCTATGGTTGAAGCCTCGTAGGCTAGGCTACTCTTAGATCCTGTGGAGCGGTAAGCTTCTAGGAGTGCTTTAAGAACTTTAACCTCCCAATATTCAAGCTGGCCTTTCTCTATTCTAAGCTTGCAGGAGCCGCATAACTTACCGGAGTCTAGGCAGCTTTCGTGGAGTGGTAGTTTGAGACCAGCCAACTCTTCTTATCCCTTTTACTTAAATGTTTTTCTAGGTTTTAAACTTTCCAGGAGACTTAGTGCTGAGCGTTTAAACTTCAAATCAGCCTTGGATGTTCTATTGTTTAGAGTATTTAAGCCTGAGATTGAATAGTGTATGATTTAGGGTTTGAGAGTGTCTCTCAAGGACCCGGAGCTGCTGGCAATATTTGAAAGGAGGGTTGTGTTAAAGAAAGTTTGCAGGAAGTGTGGGGCTTTAAACCCCATAAACGCTGTTAAGTGTAGGAGGTGTAGAAGTAGAGATCTAAGGGTTAAGAAGAGGTTTGCAGGTAAAAAGTGACCTTAAACTTTTATCTTAGCCATAGCGTTTAAAGCTATGAGGGCGGAATCTCTAATAGGGCCTTTCAACTCCTCGTTTACAGCGTGGGCGCCATCCACTAGGTTGTTGCTAACAACTAGTATAGCCCCGGTCTTGACGCCCCTCATATGGCCTAGGGTGAAGAGGGCTGAACACTCCATCTCCACAGCTAAAACCCCCCTCTCCCCCCATCTCTTCACAAACCCCGGATCTTCGGCGTAGAAAGCGTCACTAGACACTATGGGGCCTAGGTGGAATTTAGCCCCCCTCGAGGAGGCCTCGTCTACGAGAGCCTTTAAAACATCGAAACTTGGGGCTGCGGGGGTGCAGGCGGTCTCCCCTATGTACTGGTAGTATAAGCCCCCGGGATAGTGTGCTGCTACAGTAGGTATTACTGTGTCTCCTAGTTTAACCTCAGCTTTTAGAGACCCGCAAGTTCCAAGCCTCACTATTATCTTAGCCCCTAACATTATGAGCTCCTCTATAACTATGGAAGCTGAGGGGGCTCCAATCCCGTGGGAGGCTATAGTGTAAGTTTCACCCTTAAAATTGCCAGTGTAAACTCTAAGCCCCCTATGGGCGTTTATAAGCCTCGCATCCTCCAGGAGCCCGGCTAAGTAGTCAACCCTACTAGGGTCTCCAGACACTATAACCCTGGGAGCTACATCGCCGAGCCTAGCTTCCCTAAGGTGCACTGGGGCCCTCAAAACCCTCACCTCTAACTCCAGACTCTCCAGTGTCTAGCGCCTGCTATAAGCTAGCGCTAGGAGAGCTAGGAGCGGGATTAAAGCAGAGGCTACTAGAACATGCTGGGGGCTCATAGCTGCCAGGAAGCCCCCCATGGGGGCTCCGACCGCTACACCAACTATGTTGAGAACCTGCTGGAGCCCTACGGAGGTGCCCCTAGCCTTAGCGGGGACGTTAGTAACCAGGATAGTACTAGACAGTAGAAAGCCTGCCAGTCCTACTCCAAACACTATGAAGCCTAATAATATTGTTTGAGGGTTTAAGACAGCCGCTGGAAGCGTAAACCCTAGGGTTGACGCCGCTATAGAATATAAGATTACGAGTCTAACCCCCCTCACATCCGAGACTAGCCCGCTCAACACGAGGAAAACAGCAGCCACCAGGGAAGACCCTGCGACGCCTATGCCTGTTAAAAGCCTGGCCTCCCTCTCCCCCGGCACTACAACTCCAGATATGCTAGTGGCAAGCCCTCCAACTATGATCCCCAGGGTTATGTATAAGACTAGGATGAGCCATAGGCCCGAAGCTGCCGAGGGGCCGGCTTCTCTAATCCCCTCAACTACCCCTCTAAGCCCTCTCCAGCTCCTCTCTTCAGGCCTCTCCGGGAGCGTTAAAGCTAGAATGCCAGCTAACAGTATTATTAAAGATATGGCTATTAACGGGATCCTATAGCCTAACATGTATGTTAGAAACCCGGAGCTAGCGGTCCCCAAAGCTATGGCTAGAGCTACCGGGGCTAGAAGCATGCCCACGCTATAGCCTACTCTTTCACCGCTGATCTCCCTAGTTCTAGCTATGAAAGCCGGGTAGACGAGGCTCCCACCTATAGCGTGAAGCCCCCTAACAACTAGGAGTTGGGAGCTACTAGCTACTATGGAGTACATGAACACGGAGACAGCGTCCCACAAGAGGCCTACTACGAGCATCCTCTTCCTACCCAGCCTATCTACTAGGATCCCAGCCGCTATACTAGCTGGTATAGCTATCATGCTGTAGAAGCCTGCTATGAACCCGGCTTCAGCCTTACTAGCTCCCAAGCTTTCAGCGTAAAGCGCTATTATAGGTATCATGAATGAAGTGTCAAGTATCCCCGTAAACCCCACAAAAGCCATTATCAGGAGCTCCACTCTGCCAGGCTTAGCCACGCTCCCTCACCATTGAGGCGACAGATAACACTATTATTAGGGCGAGGAGAGCGAACAAAGGCATGTGCTGTAGGGCCGAGACGTGAAGGGACCCCGTAGATGTTATAATAGCGTCTGAAACCCTGCCAGCGTTAAAAGAAGATAAGAGGAGGGAAAGCCATAAAACCCCCCTCAAGGAAGCGTAGAGAGCTATAGAATAAGCCAGGGCCCAGAAGAAGTTCTCAACATAGAGAAATGCAGGCAGCAAATTCAAATAAATGGCTACAAAGTTAAACCCCAAGTATACAGCTATGGCGAGAGCTAGGGAAACCCTAAGAGCCCTCACGAAATCCACTAGAGCAACACCTTGAAAAGAAAACCTAACGTAGAAAACCCTAAAACTATCTGTTTAAACCAGTATATACTAGTATTGAATAGGCTAAACTCGACGTCACGCGCATCACTCGCTGGCAGGCTCAGGCTCGTAGCCAGTTTTTCTAGAAGCGTTCAAAGCCATCGCGAACAAAGCATCGCCAAGCCTGTTGAGAGCCCTCACTAGGATATCATCTATATTTTCACCTTCAAGCTTTAAGGCTACAAGCCTCCTCTCAGCCCTCCTCACAACAGTTCTAGCAATGTGGAGCGCGGCGACCCCTGGGGGGCCCCCGGGGAGTATGAATTTCTCTAAAGGCTTATCATAGTATTTATCGGTGATTTCCTCTAACTTTCTAACATCTTCATCTGTGACCTTTAAATTGCCCGACGTGACGCTGAACCCTATCCTGAAAATTAGCTTCTGAACCCACCTCAAATCATCCTCATAGCTCGGTGTAACGCTCCTAAGGAGGCTCCTAGCGAGCCCTATCATAGAGTTAGCCTCGTCTAGGGAACCGTAGAACTCTATGAGGGGGTGGCTTTTAGGCACTCTTAAACCGGGCTTACCATAAGTGTACCCGTTATCGCCGCTCCTAGTGTAAAGACGGCCCAAACCGTAACGCCCATATTGAATGGGGCTGAAAACTTTAAAAATTAATGGGGCCATTAAATGGAAAGCCTGGTAGTGTAGTTAAAAAGATATTTAATAGGATTTAAGTTTAGGGGTGTATGGGGGGTACTGGGCTTAAACCTCTCAAGTAGTAGATTTCTATGAGAGCCCCGGAGTATGCTATGATATTTAATATTATCGCGGCCACTATTATTAGGCGGATATTATCTAGTATTGTTGCCGGGCCAGGCTTATGAGGGTTCATTATGACTAGCGTAGGCTGGGTTAACGGTATTCTCGCCCCGCTAGCCAGAGAGCCGAAGAATTGAACTAGGAATATTAGGCCTCCAAGAGAGAATATAATTGCGCCTATAGCAGCTATTTGCATTGGTAGGACCCATTCTGGGGGTATGCTCCCCCCATAAGTCACTATGCTAGTCCTCCTCGGGGACCCTGCGAGGCCCGCTGTATAGTAGCTTATGCTGAAAATCATCATGCCCACGAACCATAATATGGGGACTGCTAGGCTCACGTTTCTAAGTATTACGTTTCTCCCATATAAGTCTCTTATAAGTAAATATGTGTAAGCCATGAATGTTAGGACTACAGCTGTGCCTACTGTCGTGTGGAAATGCCCTACAACCCATGCAGTATTGTGGACTACGTTGTTCAACTGGTAGCTAGCGTTTATAATCCCAGTTATGCCTCCACTACCGAATGTTATTAATGCTAATATGAGCCCGGTGAACACTGGGTCTCTCCAGGGTTGTTTGAATAGCCAGCCGAAGAGGCCGTCCCCTCCCCCGGCTCTCCCAGCCCTCTCCATGGTAGCTATTATGTTAAAAGCTGTTAGCATACTCGGGGAAGCTACTATAAGAGTCAGCACTGTCTGAAGATATTTGAAGTAGGGGTTTATCCCAGGGTCTACTAGCTGGTGGTGTAGCCCGACGGGGGTTGAGGCTAGTATGAAGAGCATGAAAGCTATTTTAGCCATAGTCTCGCTGAATAGGGGCACCCCTAGGGCCTTAGGCACATAATAATACCATATAGTTATAGCTGGCAATAGCCAGAAGTATACTAGGGCGTGGCCGAACCACCAGAAGAACAGTCTAGACTCTAAGGCGTCAGCTTCCCAGCCTAGGAGGCTTGCGGGCACATGGTTCTTCAGGACTATGAAAACTAAAGGTATAGTAGCCATTATCCACACTATGAAGGTAGTCATTATGCCGAAGAAAGTTACCGGGATGGCAACTCCAGGATTAGCCCTCCTCCACTCTAAATATGAAATGAAAACCCCTGCTGCGAAAACCCAACTACCTAGAATGAGCAGGGCAGCACCAATATAGAATAACGGGCTAGCTACTAGGGGTAAGTAGAATGTGTAGAGAACGTTAGCCCACCCAAATATTATGGCTATGGCTGCCAGCGCTGTCCCAATAACCATCATGGCTAGGCTAACGTTTAAAGTTTGAGGCTTAATGTTAACCCCTAAAACTCTAGGCGTTAAATAAGCTGACACACCTACAATATAGAATGTTGTTAAGACTATGGCTAGGAGGACGCCGTGAGCTGTCAAGCCCCTATAATATAGTTCACTAGCACCTCCGCCTATACCTAGTCCAGCTAAGTACTCGTAGAGGTTAGGCCAGTAGGGCGTCCTCGATATGACCTGGAGCACTCCGAATACTCCTCCGAGGAGGAGAGCTATAAAAGCTACAGCTATAGTTATCCTAGCATACCAGTCTTCCTTAACACTATAAACCCTAGTCTCCAACTCACCCACCTCCAGCCATTTGAGCGGAAGACCTCTCAATAACAAGCTTAGCGTACATTAACTGGTGGCCTATGCCGCAATACTCTGTGCATAACACTAGAAACTCTCCTTTAGCGTTTTTAGGGGGCTCCCAGACGAACTCGGCAACATAGCCCGGTAACACCATAATATTAACGCTTGTACCCACAATAGAAAGCCCATGTATAACGTCCAGGGAATAAACCCTGAAAGTCACCCTATTAGGGTCTTTCAAAACCACCTCTCTAGGAATGAATGTGAACTGCCTAGCATCAATAGTAACCTCGTAAATCCCCGGGCCTACCTCCCTAACCCCCGGCTCTAAACTTATACCAGCCTTCCTAGCTTCCTCTAAAGTATAAGCTTCACAAGTCGGGTTAAGACCCCTAGCAAACCCGTAATAAGCCATTGAAGCAGATAGCCCCACAATGACAGCTACTATCAATAGGATCCAGATATATTCGAATACAGCCTCACGGGACTCCATAGAACCAGCCCCCTCCAATAAGCTTCACTAAAACATAGAGCCACGCTAACACTAGGAGGGCAGCCCATACTAATAGCAGTAACAGTGTAGTCCTCGGAGGCTGTAGCTTGGACGTCATAAAACCACCTCACACGCCATAATAGTAGGTGTTTCCTTCTAGAACCTATATATTTTAAGTTATATGTGTTAATTAGAAAAGAATTTCTCTTATATGAAATATTAAGCAGATCTTCTGGAAAGGTAGAAGGCTATAGCAACTAGTATAAGCACTAGTATAGCCGCAGCTACAGCTGCTAGGATAAAGCTAACTCCCCTCTCTTCAGCTGGCGGCGTCGCAGGAGAGGTTACTGGTGTGGGGGTAGGTGTTGGTGTCGGGGTTGTTGGCGTTGCTCCTATGCCTAGGAGTGATGCTAGATACTCCTCTACTATTTTAGTGTCTTCTCTCTTCTTCCCCACAAAAGTTGACATTAGGATGAATAGCTCATCCCAAGTTTTAGGCTCGCCATAGCCCCTAGTTTTAACCTCTTCTGTAACCTCTGCTTTCACAAAATCATTTAAGCTAGTATACTTGCCTGATAAACCCTTCCACCTGGCAACTATTTCATCCCAAGTTTTAGCCACTTTTCCATTATGGCAAGCGGTGCAGCCTAGTTTCGCGAAAGCGTCTTTAGCTTGAGCTTCTGTAGGTTGACTTAAGACTGTTAGAGACGCTAGGGCTACCGCCAAGATTAGGGTTGCCGTTAAAATTAACGCTGTTAGACCCTTTAACCTCAACTAGACATCCCCCTGCATCATAGTGTGAAATGTCTTCCAGGTCTTAAATCTTTTTATATAAGTCCTAGTTTTGAGTAGTATTTAAAACTCTAGGGTGCTCGTTAAACGCTTTCAACGCTTGTCAGGGTTTTTAACGTTTTTATAACATCTTCCAGGCTTGCTTTCTTCCTAGCTTTTTTCAATATCCTAGCTTTACCCGGCTTCTCTGTGGCTAGGGCTTCTATGGCTTTGTTAAGGATTTTAAACCCTTCAGAGTTTAGTCTTTCCATTTTGTCAAAATATTTATCCTTGTTCTCGATCATGTGCCTCAGGAGGTGTATTGCATATTCTACGCTCCTCCCCACCGCTTTTAACCCTTAGAGTTCTCTTAGTCTGGGGTGGTTTTAAACTTCTCCTGGAAAGTTGGTGGCTGTTAAGATGAGGATAGTGATCTATTGTTTTAACCTTTAAGTTTTAAGGTTTTAATGGTGGCTTGGTTTTGAGTGTTTTAGGCTATGTTTTCGAGTCGCCTAACCCTAGGGTTTCCAGTGTTTTTTCGGAGGCGCCTTTACCTTTGGGAGAGTATGTTTCCATGAAGTTTAAAGACCCTAGGGGCGGAGGCTTTATTACGGCTTTAGCTATAGTCTCTAATTCAGGGTATAGGCTTGCCGTCCCTACTAGTTTCCTCAGATATATAGGGCGTGAGGGTTCCGGGGGTGTAGAGCCTCCCAAGCTTTCACCTATAGCCCTCTATGTTATAGCTGAGGTTCTCGAAGGAGGTTTCCCCGAGCCTCCCAGGTATCCAGTTCCGCCTGACACGCCCGTGGAGCCTGCTAGTGCGGGTCTCCTAGAGAGTGTTTATGGCCTCGGCGGAGTAGTTAGGATTGGGGGGCTTGCTCCTAGAAAGTTGGGGGTTGAGGTTAGGGTTAACCCTGATAAGCTCGCCAAACACTTGTTCATAGCTGGAGCTACAGGCTCGGGTAAGAGTAACCTTGTAGCTATATTGGCTGATAGGCTTTCAGCTATTGGAGCTCCAGTCCTAATATTTGATGTCCACGGAGAGTATAATATTATGCCTGAAGACGGGGATACTAGTAAGGTAATCCTAGTTCAGGCGAAAATCAACCCGCTTAAAATGTCTCCTAGGGTCATCTCAACGATAATAATACCCGAGCCGGCGGCCAGAAGGCAGAGGAGGCAGCTAGCCGTAGCTATCAAGACCCTAAACTCTAACATAATAGGAGTGGTGAGGAAAGAGAAAACATCACCCGACAGGGTCATAGAGATGATGGCGTCGCAACATGAAATAGAGATAGAAGAGGCTGAGGATCTTGGGAGGGAGGAGCTCCTAGCAGAATATTACAAGGAGCTCCTAATAAAGACTGTGAAAATCAATGCACACACGAGTGATGAAAAGAAGAGGGCTGACACTATAATAGATAAAGTTGAAGAGTTCTTCGAGAGAACACCTGTAACGATAACTGGAGAGCAGCCCACAAAACATGTGAGGCCTGGAACTATAACTGTCGTAGACGTGTCAGCCTTGGACGATGAACAGAAAAGATGGATACTAAAGGTAATAGTGGACGAGCTACTAGTAAAACTCAAGGAGGGGGAAACCCCAATAGTCCTAGTAGTTGAGGAAGCCCCCCTATTCCTGGGCATAGAGCTAGGACACCCTGTAAAGACTACACTCCAAAAATTCGCTCGGGAAGGGAGGAAATTCGGGGGATGCCTTATAATTGTAAGCCAGAGACCTAGAAGCCTAGACATAAACGTTGTAAGCCAACTCCAAAACTTCGCATTCCTCAGAATGGTCCAAGAAGAAGATGTGAAAGCAGTAATGAACATAGCAGATAACCTAGACCAGAGCCTAGCAAACATAATACCAACACTACCAGATGGAAGAGCAATAATAATGGGGGAGTGGGCTGGAAGATTCCCAGCCCTAGTAGATATAGACCTCCACAAAGGGAAGAAAGTAGGCGCGACACCACCCCTAACGAAAATATGGAGCGAGATGAGGGAAAAAGAGAAGATGGGGAAAGAAGAGAGGGTGGTCTTCAGCGTGGAATAGTGTGGAAACAAATCCTACTTCCTTTGTTTTAATTCTAGGGGGTTGAGTCTAAATTAAGCTTCCCCCGTTAATGGTTTAAGTGGGGGCGGAGCATGGGTTTAGTGAGGCTGCTCCACGTGGCCGACACTCATTTGGGGGTTGTTCCTTACGGTTTAGCTGAGAGGGAGAGGGATTTCTACGATGTTTTCAGGGAGGTTGTTGATATAGCTATTGGGAGGAGGGTTAACGCTATCATTCATGGGGGCGATCTTTTCCACACTTCTAGGCCGAAGCCCACTACTTTAATTAGAGCTGTAAGAGATCTTCAGAGGCTTAGGGATGCTGGTATAGAGTTTATCGTGGCCCCGGGGAATCATGAACTCCCGAAAGGGGAGCATGTTGGTTCCCCGGTGAGGCTTCTCGAAATACTGGGGCTTGCTAGGTCTTCTCACGGTTTTGATAAGCCTGATGTTTATAGTTTAGGGGGTGTTGATGTTATAGTGTTCTCTGAGTGGTCCTCAGGCCTCTTAGTGAATTTTGATCCTTTGAGCCTCCCAACAACTCATGTTAAGATAGCTCTAGCGCACGTGTCTCTCTGTGACGCCCTCTTGCAGGCTGAAAATGTTCCCGAGTCTTCTTGTCCCAGCAGGGTTTACTCGAGCCTTATACGTAAGGGGTATTCTTATGTTGCTCTAGGCGATATTCACACTAGGTGGGTGGGGAGCCTGGAGGATGGGACCCCCATAGTGTACCCGGGGTCTACAGAGTATCTCGGTGTTGACGAGTATGAGAGGGATCCTGAGAGGAGCGTTTATATAGTAGATGTCGAGGGGCCTGGGGATGTGAAGTTTGAAAGGGTTAAGCTTGAATCTGTTAGGCCCTGGATAGTTGTTGAAGGGGATGTGAATAACGTGTACAAGATGGTGCAGGGCATTAAGAAGCCTGGGGGTAAGGAGCCTATTGTTATTGTGAGGGTTAAAGGTGGGATAAGCGGGCTCTCTAGAGAGAGGCTCCTAAATATTCTTGAAAGCCTTAGGAAGAGTAACAGCATACTATATTATAACGTTGAAGTTGAGGGGGGCAGGTTTTCCCCGAGACCTACCCAGAGACAGGCTCAGGCAAAAGTTAGTGTTGAGAGTGTCATAAGGGATGTAGTGAAGTGTAATGAGGCAGTTAACCTAATAAAGAAAATAATAGAGGACCCTAAGCTAGCAGGAGATTTTATCGAAGAACTAGAGCGTGACGAGAGCATAGTCAAATGCCTCGAGAATGCTAGGGACGCTAGTAGGAGGTTGAGAGCTCTATGATAGTTAGGGAGGTTATTCTCGAAAACATACTCTCGCATGAGAACACGAGCGTGGACTTCACTAGAGGAGTTAACGTTATAGTTGGGCCTAACGGTTCAGGCAAGAGCTCCATAATAGACTCTATACTTCTAGCTCTCATAGCCCCATGTACTAGTGCTCCTGAAGAAGTTGTCAGGGCCAGGCTAGATAATATCATCAGGGTAGGGTCGAGGAAGGGCGGGGTTAGAGTTAAGGTGGAGGTTGGAGGCTCCACTTACACTGTTAAGAGGACTATAGAGAGGAGGGGTCCGAGAGAGGCTGTGTCAACGATAACGCTACACGACCCTAGCGATAAGCTCTTAGCTAGGGGTAGGGAGGAGGTTTGCGATAAGGTGAAGAGCATTCTCGGCCTTCACAGCCCCCACAAGGTTCTAACGTCAACCCTCATATCGAGGCAGGGTTTTTTAACGGAGCTCCTGGAGATGAGCCCCTCGGAGAGGAAGGAGAGGATACTCGAGCTAGTGGGCCTCCAGAAGCTTGAGGAAGCTAAGGAGAGCCTTAGGGATGCTAATAGAAACCTTAAGTCTAAAGTTGATATTCTAAGGAGTAAGAAGGAGGATCTTAAGAGTAAAGAGGTGAAATTAAAGGATATTGAGGATGAAATAGGGAGGCTTGAAAGGGAGGTTGGGGAACTTAAGAAAACCCTTAACGGAAAGCTCCTCGAAAAGAACATGCTGGAAGAGAAACTCTCAAAACTCGAGAAGGCCCTCAAAGCTTGGAGTAAGCTTAAGCCCCTCGAAGAACTAAAAAAGCTTATAGATGAGAAGGGGGTAGAGCTAGACAAGTCGAGAATAGAGCTTTCCAGAATACCCCAGGTCGACCAGGCAACTTTAGAAGACATAAATAAAACATGGAGCCTAGCCCTCAGCCTGGAGAGGAGTGTTGAGAAAGCTCAAGCTGAAGTAGAAAATCTAAGATCTAGAATTGAAAACCTCACCAGGAAAGCTGTTGAGACACTTAAAGAAGCCGGGATCAAATCTGGAAACCTCAAAGAAGCGTTAGAGGCTCTAGACGCTGAGCTTATGAAGCGCGTTGAAACTCTCGGGGCTCTAGACGTGGAGCTTAAATCTGTGGAAAGCCTTATAAACGTTAAGCCTCTCGAGGAGCGATGCCCGTTCTGCGGGGCTCCCCTCACTAGGGATAGGCTGGAGCATATAATTGTAGAGCATAAGAGGAGGCTTGAAGAGCTTAGAGCTAGGAAATCCGAAATAGCTAACGAGAAGAAGATGCTCGAGGATATTAGGAACAAGGTTTCCAAGATAAACTTTGACATTGAAATAGCTAGTAAGGGGATTGAGGATACTTTAAACAACATGGAAGAAGCTAAGAGGGAGCTGGAAAAGTTTTTAAACAAGTGTTCAGAGGTCTCACCTTTATTCAACGTCGCTAAAGTCACTAAAGTTAACGACTGCCCGGTAAAAGCGATGGGAGAGCTCCTCAATAAAAAGAGGGAGCTCGAAGTTAAGATTAGAGAAGCGGAAAAGTCCCTCAGGGAACTCAGAGAGAAGTTTAACGAGGAAGTTTACAAGGAACTTGTTGAAGAGTGGAGAACGCTCAGCGAAGGAGCCGACATCACCTCTATAGAGGTTGAATATGATAGAGTTAGGAGGGAGATCAAAACACTAGAGAAGATTATAGATGAAATTAAAAGTAGAATATCCAGGAACCAAGGAATACTAGAAGCTAGGAAGAAGGAAGCTTCAGATATCAAGAAGGAAATTGAAAGCCTAAAAGCTGAAGTCGAGAAGCTCCGAGTTAAAGAGAGGGTCCTCGAAGTATCTGAATGGGTCTCTAACAACCTCCTAGGCAAGGGAGGCCTCCTAGCTACGAGGCTCACAGAAGCCTTGAGAAACTCTCTCGAGGCCGGGGTCAACGACACTCTAAGGTTGATGGAGAGAGACTTTAATATAAAGATCCAGGAAGACTTTAACATAACAGTTGTGAGGGGAGACCAGCAACTCGATGTTAGAAGCCTGAGCGGGGGCGAGAAAACAATGCTAGCCATAGCTTTCAGACTAACCCTAGCAGCACTCCTAATAGAAGAGCCTATATCAACATTAATACTCGACGAGCCCACAGAATACCTGGACGAAAACTCTAGAAAGACTGTATTCGAAATCATAAGAAAAATAGCTGGCTACATAGACCAGGTCATAGTAGTAACGCACGACACCGAGGTCGAAGAAATAGCCGACAGGCTTATTAGTGTGCGAAAAGAAGGAGATAGAAGTATAGTTAAAATAGATTGATATCTCAATACTCGGAAGCATGGCAACAGATAACAGTGAAGTCTTTAAGGTAAGGCTTATGAGTGGGGCTTAGCACATTTACGTATTATAGGGTTAATATTCTCAGCTGTCAAGTTTTCCCGTATATGATTTTAATTCTTGTAGATTCAATTTTTTTGGTGTGCAATATGGAGGGTGGGGTTTCTACTCTCGACTCTATAATTGAGGCCGCTGACAGATATTTGGCTGATAGGGATAAGGTTAGAGAGTCAGCTATTAGGCTTTCGAGGGATGTTGTCAGGCTTTCTAAGATGGTCATAAACTCTATATACTCTGGAGATCTCGATGCTGCTTTGAAGAAGGCTTTAGATATGGATTCTATAGTCTCAGAGCTTAGGGGGCTTCTGGAGGGTTATCCTGATATTTACTATTCGGGTCTCGTGTATAATGCTTTGAGCGAGTATGTTGAGGCTTCCCTATTCTTAGATGTGGTTTCGGGGAGGGGGCTTAGGGGGTTTGAGGAGCTTGGGGTGCCTCTGGTGCCTTATCTTCAAGGTTTGGGAGATCTCGTGGGGGAGCTTAGGAGGCTTGCCTTGGAGAAGGTTAGGGGTGAGGATTTTGAGGGGGCTTGGAGGCTTTACAGGTTTATGGAGACTATTTATCTGGGTCTCTCTAAGCTTAACTATGTTGAAGCTTTAATCCCGGGGGTTAGGCATAAGGTTGACGTGGCTAGGAGGCTTGTCGATGAAACCCTAGCTCTCCTAGTCGACGTTGAGTCTAGGAGGAGGCTTCAAGAGTTTCTCAGGGCTTCTAGGACGTTAGAGTTCTAGCTTCCTTTATTCTTGCAGTTGCCCATTATTATTACTAGCATATTTTCTAGTTTAATATTCCTCTTCTCTAGTACGCCCTTAATCTCTTCTAGAGCCCCACTGTCTAGATCCTTTATGGCTACGGGCTCCTTACATACTATGTTAACGTGGGGCCTCGCCCTGTCAATGTATAGTTTACCATCTAGGTAGAAAACCCTTATAACCCCTAGAGATTCTAGCATCATAATAGTATTATAGACTGTTGAAACCCCGGTCCCCGGTAGTACCCCCTGCGACTCCTCATGGAGTTCCTTGAGTGTAGGGTGCTTCTCAACAGTCTCTAATATCATTTTAGTGAGTAGCACCCTCTGAGGGGTCATCCTGTAGCCTCTATTCTTAAGCTCCTCCACTATGTTCTTAAGCTCCTCGCTCATTTCAAGACTCAAGCTTTTACACCCCTAAACTTTCTCCCAACTAGATTACTATTGTAGTTGAAAGGTTATTAGTATTAGCCTGTACTCAGAGCACTAACTAGAGAGATACTCGAGGCTATTTTTCAGGGCGTTAAAATTATAAAGCTTCTCTTAAAAGTTACGACTTTGAGGTTATGTGGGTTGAGAGTTTGGGCTTCAACTCTTGGAGGGTTCTCTAGGAGCAGGCTTGTTAGGAGGGTTTTAAGAGATTACGAGCTCGGGTTAACAAGTTATGGTGATGTTGAGAGGACTTTATTAGAAGCTTCTTCAGCAATCATAGGGGTTCAGGTTGCTTCGGGACTAGCTTATGTTACTGATGGGATGCTAGACTGGCACGATATTTTCAGGCCTTTCGTGGAGTCGTGGCGTAACGTGACCCCCACGGGGCTCCTCAGGTTTTTCGATAACAACTTCTTCTATAGGATTCCAAGGTTCACAGGGCTCCCGGAGCCTTCAAGGCTCGTGCTGGCTCCTAGGGTTAGAAAATTCGCCCCTATAGCTGAGCCTTCAGGGTTTAAAGTCGTCCTCCCAGGGCCTGTAACTTTCGCCCTAATGTCTTCTAACGAGAGCGGCTATTCTCTCGAGGAGCTCTCGGAAGCTATAGCTAATATACTAGCTGGGGAGGCTAAAGCTGCAGTGGAGGCTGGGGCTTCAATGGTTCAGATTGACGAGCCCATGTTGACGGATCCTGAAGTCTCTAGGGACTCCGCAGTCCTCGCCGCAGAACTCTCTTCCAGGATAGCCTCGGCGTCAGGCCCTGCTAGGACAATACTAGCTTTGTATTTCGACGTGCCCAGGGCTGATGTCTACGAGGAGCTCCTTAATTCTAAAGTTCAATGTTTATCTCTCGACTTGATCGACGCTCTTGAGAGGGCTTTGAAGCTCACCGCCTCTAAGGGTTTTGGGGGTCATTGCGCTGTTCTGGGTCTCGTCAACTCTAGGGTTGTTCATGAAGACCCTATAGATAAACTATCCTCTATAGCTGGGAAGGCCTTGAAAGACTATAGTGGGGAGGAGGCTGGCTTAACCACTAGTACATGGCTAGACCTCATACCTTACGATTACAGTGTTAGGAAGGCGAGGATATTAGGTTTGCTCGCTGAGAAACTAGCACATAGTAGGGCGTGGGAGCTGGTGTGGAGGGCTGGGTGAGGGGCTTTGGCTAGCTATACTGTTCCTGTGAAATTCCCCACGACTGTTGTAGGTAGTTATCCTAAGATGCCTCAGGCTGAAGAGGCTATAAAGAGGAGGAAAGCTGGGGAGATTAGCGAGGAAGAGTTCTTAGACCTTGTTAAGCCTGCTGTCAGGGATGTTGTAAACGACTACGTTTGGGCTGGAGTAGATATTATAAGTGATGGGGAGCAGGCTAGGGATGACATGGTTGTATACTTTGCCGAGAGGCTTGGAGGTTATGGTAGGGGGGATTGGGTCAGGGTTTTCGATAACGTTTACTTCAAGAAGCCTATAGTGACGGGTAAGGTTGAATGGTTAAGGCCCATGATACTCGACCACTGGGAGTACGCTACGAGTATAAGTATGGGGAGGCCTGTTAAAGCCATTATAACAGGCCCCTACACTATGGTGGAGTGGAGTTTCGACATACACTATAGAGATAAGAGGGAACTAGTGCTAGACTTGGCTAAAGTCGTTAGGAGGGAGCTTGAAGAGCTGGTGAAGAGGGGGGCTAAATATGTTCAAGTAGATGAGCCAGCACTATCCACTAGGCCCTGGAGGGAAGATGCTGAGCTCCTTAAAGAAGCTTTAGACATAGTGTTTAAAGGTTTAGATGCTAAGAGGATAGTCCACATATGCTTCGGGAGGCTGGAGAGGATAATACCATACATACTAGATTACCCGGTAGACCAGTTCGACCTAGAAATGAAAAACAGCAACTTCAGACTACTACCGTTCCTTAAAGAATACGGCTATAATAAGGAGCTAGGCTTCGGAGTAGTAGACGTGCACATTCACCAAGTGGAGAGCGTGAAGGAAATAGAGGAGGCTATAGATAAGCTCATGAAAACAGACATAGTGGGGCCTGAGAAAACATATATAAAACCAGACTGCGGCCTGAAAAGACAACAGAGGGAGACAGCAAGGCTAAAACTCAAAAACATGGTGGAAGCAGCGAAGAGAGCTAGAGAGAAATGGTAGAAGTTAGAGGAATAGAAAAGTTAAAGCCAAAAACATCATTAACATTGAAGCAGCCCACGCTATAACCCTGTAAATGTAGAGTAGAATTTTTAGGAACACATTAAGCCCCCCATACTTCCCATATAGAGACTCGGCTACAACTATGACATGAATACACCCAACTATCACTAGGTAATTAGCGACCAGCTCTAAGTGGATTAGAGAGCACATAGCATACTCTCCCATCAACCCCAAGGTTAAAGCCCCCACTAGGCTCTCAGACTTCATGCAATAGCCTGAGAGGGCTGCTAGGAACGCTAGAGGTGCTAACAGTATTCCAGTTACAGCTACTAGGAAGGCTATTATGCTCAAGGCTTGTCCCCGCTGGATTTAAACTCCAGGCTTAGCTAAAATATATGGGGGCTACTCTTATGGTTTCTCGCAGGTTTTTCATAGCAGGCCTTACAGCTTCCATACTAGCTTCCCTAGGAATACTTCCTGCTGTGCTCGCGGCCGCTAGAAAGTCTAGGCCTGAAGGTTATACTGGCGATAGCTATTATAGGGTTGAAGGCGGCTCTATAGACTTGCCTATGCCCTCTCTCGACGGCCCCTTGAGCCTTGAGAAGTCCCTAGCTTATAGGAGGAGTATTAGAGAGTATACTGGAGAGCCTTTAAAGCTAGAAGAGCTATCCCAAATACTCTGGGCTTCTTATGGTGTTAGCGAGGTTAAATACGGCTTCAAGACCACCCCCAGCGCCGGCGCCACATATCCGTTGAACGTTTACGCTGTCATATACCCGGGTGGTGTAGCGACTTCAACCGGGGAGTTTATTGAGGAAGGCTCATATATTTACAAGCCCGAAGCCCATAGGCTTACACTAGTTAAAAAGGGGGACATGTCAAGGGAGCTGTACAAGGCGTGCCTAGAGCAGGAGTGGGTGTTAGAAGCTAAAACATCAATAGTTATAACGGCTACCTATGAGAGGACTACAAGAAGATATGGGAATAGGGGTGTGAGATACGTTCTAATAGAAGTAGGCCACGCAGGCCAAAACATATACTTGCAAGCTACAGCCTTAGGGCTGGCAACAGTAGCAATAGGAGCTTTCTACGACGATCGCGTTAGGGAAATAATAGGGGCGGGCGAGGCGGAACACCCTCTCTATGTAATGCCCCTGGCGAGGCCAGCCCGTAAACATCAGATTAGGGGGGAGGAGCTTAAAGCGTACATAGAGAGGCATAGAAGGTAAACCAGTATTCTCGATAGCAGTGGTGTGAGCACCGTGTATGCTTTAAAGTTCAAACGCTATAGCCTGGAATGTTTTAAGGCGGTATGGGCTCGACGTTAACACGCCACTCTATCTTGCATAATCTTCGGGGTTAAGTTTTAAGGTGTCCTCATGACGTGCATGGCATTATTTAACCTTTGGACCTAGCTGGGGGGCTCGGTGTTCGGGTTTGACTAAATATAGGGTTGCTATAGCTAGTACTTCTGAAGGCGTAATATATCCTGGGCATTTCGCCCATGCTATGGCGTTTTACGTCTACGATTTTGATGGTGATAGT
The DNA here is from genome assembly GCA_937921695.1 of uncultured Sulfolobales archaeon. Lineage (GTDB taxonomy): Archaea > Thermoproteota > Thermoprotei_A > Sulfolobales > Acidilobaceae > DSZV01. Next base: position 59,267 of record CAKZTZ010000005.1, read on the forward strand.
GGTAGTTTTGCTTTTGTAGAGGAGAGGGGTAATCCTTTAGGTTCTGTTCCCGATGTTGATGTTGAGGGAGGGCGTGGGCATGTTGTTGAAGGAGTCCCTCTCCGCGGGCCTGATAAGTATGAGTGGCTTAGGAGTAATGTTTTAAGCGATGCTGACGTTGTCATCGCCGCTGATGCATGCCAGACTAGCTACATGGTTTTCACAGGTAAAGGTGTTAGGCTCATATTTACAGATGCTGGGATCCCCGTTGAAGATCTTGTAGCCTATATTGAAATGAAGTCTAAAGAGTTTAAAGAAATCATAGAGAGATACTTTGAAGAGGAGGAGTCAAGCTAGCTCCTCCACAGCTCTACCAGCACTCTCAACACCCCTAACATACCAGGCTATTGAGGCTGCGAGGCCGAGGAGCCAGAGTATTATAGCCCACGCTATGAAGCCCTGCGCTGACAGTAAGAGTTGCGAGTATACTGTAAGCGCCCCAGCTATCCCTGTAAGGCTCACGAGGAACCCTACTATGGAAGCCCTCACGCCCGTAGGGAACATCTCGCTTTGAAGCACACTAATAGAGCCCCAAGCCCACTCTGAGAATATGAGGTTTAAGAATAGTAATGTAAAGAACGGCACCAGGGCTACAATATTGTGGAATAAAGCTACGAGTATCACAGTAGTGAAGCCTCCAAGGAATGCTAGGAGCACGGAGAGCCTCCTAACCCTATCAATTAAAGGTAGTAGGAGGAAAGCTCCAACAGAGGCTCCCATGTTAGCTGTAAAAATAACCAAGGGGGCCATCTCAACGCCGAAAGAGAACCCTCTAGCGTAGGGGGTATAGTAGGCTAGCATTCCATAGGTTACATATTGCGCTACAGTAACTACAGCTAAAACTATTATCCTAAAGGGGTATTTGGAGAAAGCCTCCCTCAAACTTATACTCTGCTCGGGAGGTAGCTTGAAAGAGATAGGAGCTTCTGGAGAAGCGAACTTCCCTATGATAGTTTCAGCTTCCCTAACTCTACCTTTAATAACTAGCCATCTAACACTTTCAGGAAGTGCTAGCCTCGAGAACCCCACAACTAGGGCTGTGCCTAGAGCTGAGAGGAGTAGGAGTCTAACTTGAAGTATAGGATCCTCATATATGAGAGCATAAACTAGTGCAGCCCCCGCTATTAAAGCCGCCCCCACGTTCCAAAAGTTAGTAGCTATCATTAAGGCTTTACCCCTATGAACTTTAGGAGTTAACTCAGCCATAGCAGCATAGGCTGCCCCAAACTCCCCTCCTATGCCGAACGTCATTACACTTGTTAGTATGAGGAATAATAGGGGGTTTTCATATAAGAAGAATAATAGTATTAAGGCTCCAGCTTCGAGGGTGAGGGCTACGGCAAATATAAGCCTCCTCCCATAAACGTCGGCAAGCCTCCCCAGGGTTAGGGCTCCAATCCACTCTGCCAGGAGATTTACTGCTAAAACATGTATAGCTATGTCTGGGGCTATTATGTAAGCTAGTAGGGGTGCTATGCTGAACATTACACCGTCTAGGAAATAGTTTAAGGATACTATTATGAATAGCTTCCAGTGCTCTAAACTCCAGCGGGCTGAGTCTAAGATCTCGGTGAACTTTACAGGCTTACTCAATCGTGTCAGCCTCTAGCTAAAACTTTAATAACTTTGTTTATAAATATTTCTATAACTGGGTTAGGCATGTTGATATCCCCCTTAGAGTTTGTAGCTAAGCGCGTCACACCTTACATTAGGGGTCTCATAGCTATTCAGCTTGTGGAGGGAGGGTTCAGCCAGCCTAGGGTTGCTTCCCTCCTAGGCGTATCTCAACCTATGATATCTAAGTATTTAAAGTATGGGGTTGAAGGTTTGCTTAGAAAGCTTGAAGAGGCTGGCATTGACAGGTCTGAGGCCCTCGCTATAGCTAAGAGTCTAGCTTTAAGGCTTGTTGAGAGTAGGGCTGAAACACTCCAAGCCCTAGCTGTCATAGAGTTTTCGCTGCTAGCCCGCGGTGTCATATGTAATGGGTATGTTAAAGCCACGAGGATCCCCGAAGCTTGCAAAGTGCTTAACATATACCATGAAGCTGGAGACCCTTACATAGCTGAGGTTGAACACGCGTATAGGGAGATGGCTTCAATAAAGGGGATAAGCAGGCTGATCCCAGAAGTTGGGAGTAACATTGTGGTTCTGAGGAGAGACGCTAAGAGCATAGTGGAGGCCGTAGCGTTCCCCGGGAGGATAATCAAGGTGAATGACTCCCTAACAGCTGTAGGTAGACCCTCATATGGGGGGAGTAGGTTCATGGCGACAATGGTTTTAGAAGCGGCAAGACTCTGGGGTAAATACAGGGCCGCTATAGCTGCTAAGAGGGATGAGAGGCTCCTCGAAGCCCTTAAAAGCCTAGGCTTGAATGTTTGCGAGTTCACACCTAAGAGGGGGCTGGAAAAATATTTCGAGGATTTAAGGAGGGCTATGGAAGCGCAAGGGAAACCTTGCGACATCATAGACGATCGTGGAGGCCCGGGAATAGAGCCTATAACATATATACTGGCGCCGTCAGCGGCTGAAGCTGTGAGTATTCTGAGAGAAGCTGTGAGGATATTCTACTCCTCCAAGACCCCCTCTAAGTCTATGAGCCTTGAAAGCGCTAAGTTTGAAGCTTCTGAAAGCTCCCCCCTAGACACGCTAGCCTCCTCTAGGGGCCCATAAGCCTCCTCTAGAGCCCGGTATAGAGCCTTTAAAGCCTCCTTCAAGTTAACCCCGGCTATGTCCATTAAGTTTCCCGGGTTATACTTAGAGCTCGTAACCTCCCCCTTGAGGACTCTGTCAAGCCTAGGTTTTATGAGTGCTTTCAAAGCCTCAATGTTAGAAGATACTAGGAGTGTTGAATGTACAAGGTAGCCTCCCCCCCTTAAAGCTGCGGCCGTCCCTGAAACTTTATAGTTGTTCACCACAACGTCGTTCCCGTTCTCCACATGGGCTTCAACTCCTAGGAATTTAAGAGCCCCTACTATGATACTTGTAGCTTCACCGTAAACTTCATCTAGTCTCTTCACGTTGGGGGAGCTCCTTATAATTGACACGTTTAAATTTCCATAGTCATGGTAGACGGCGCCCCCACCGCTCACCCTCCTAACTACTGGCACCCCCATCCTGGCAGCTTCTCTACACCTAACTTCCTCGCAAGGCTTCAGACCATAGCCTATGACTATTGAAGGCGGGTTTATCCATATCCTCACAACATCCCCTCTCAAACCCCTCCTAACTCTTTCTAGAAGGACTTCCTCTAGTGCAACATTAACGGAGGGGCTGGGGTGATTGTATTTTATTATTTCCACTTCTCCTCTACAGCCCCCCTAAGGTTCCACTCGTCTCTAGAATATTTCACCTTATAGAGTTCTAGGGCTAGGCTGAGCTCTTCCGGGGAGAGGCTTGACCTGAAGAATTCTCTATAGCCTAAAGCCTCCCTGAAACCTTCACTTAGAGCTTCAATTATCGAGCTTAGAGGGATATCGCCTAGGATATCCCTTAAACCGGTGACACTCCCTCCAGGTTTAATGTTCTCTGAGCTCTCAACGTTTATCACTGAAGTGGAAACTATAGGGTCGTATGATAAGAGTAGGGTTCCATGTTGGAGTAGGGCCCCCCAACTCCTCCTCTGAGCACTCCCTGAAACCTTCCTACCCCCAACTAGGACGTCGCTAGACCCTGGGTTAACATAACAGTAGTTACTGGAACCAGGCTCCCCTAAGCCTCTAACCCCAGCTTCCAACCCTAGCCTCTTCACAGCTAGGGCTACCCCCCCAGCTATCCTTGCCGCTGATGAAGTCACATCTAGGGTGTAGAGTTCGTGGCTGCTTGGAAGGACTATACTGTATGTTACTTCCCCATCTTGGGGGTGTAATAGGGCTGCCCCCCCAGTCGGCCTCCTCACTAGCTTGAACCCCAGCCTATTTATTGCCTCCATGTTTACGGCTCTCAACACTTCCTGCCCCCTGCCTAGGCTGACCCCGCTGGGTAGCCACATGTAAAGCCTTAGCGTGTCGTAGCCTACTTGGTGTCTAAGCCTTGCTAGAGCTTCATCTATAGCCATGTTCATCTGGGGGTCTCTAGGGCCGTCAACTATGACTCTGAGGAGGCTCAACGCCCACCGCCTTGAGGGCAGCATAATAAGCTTCCCTAGCTTTATATGATGTCCTAGCTAGGGGGTGGGCTACTACATATGAGAACCCTAAGCTATAAGCTGTTTTCTCGAGTTCAGAATACTCTGTTAGCGTGTACATTTTAACTAGAGGGTAGTGTTTTGGGCTGGGCCTCAAATACTGGGAGAGCACTAGTATGTCAACGCCGGCCCCCCTCAAGTCCCTCATAGCTTCAACAACTTCCTCGAAGCCCTCCCCGAAACCTAGGAGTATTGAAGATTTAGTTATGAGCCTCGGGTTAAACTTCTTAGCATAGCTTAAAACCCTAAGGCTCTGATCATAGCTGGCCCTCCAATCCCTAACTTTAGGCGTAAGCCTCCTAACAGTCTCAATGTTATGAGCTAAAACGTCGGGGCCGGCGTCAACCACATTCTTTAAAGCTCCGAGATCCCCCTGGAAGTCCGGTATTAGAACTTCAACTTTAACCCCCCGGTTAACACTCTTAACAGCCCTAATAGTATCGGCGAAATGACTAGCACCCCCATCAGGCAAGTCGTCTCTATCAACAGAAGTTATAGTAACATAGTCTAACCCTAAAACTTTAACAGCCTCCGCAACTCTAAGAGGCTCCAGGGGGTCTAAAGGCTGAGGCTTACCTTTCCTCACATAGCAGAACCTACAACCCCTAGTACATATGTCACCCATAATCATGAAAGTAGCTACGCCACCACCCCAACACTCGAAAATATTAGGGCAAAGAGCACCCTCACAAACAGTAGCTACACCTAAACCTGAGACGAGCCTAGAAACAATTGAATACCTCTCATTAATAGAAACCCTAAGCCTAACCTTCCCCATAAACTTCAACCCTCAAAAGCCCACCACCAGGACCAACAACATCGCCAGGCCTAGCTAAAACCTCACGTACAACACCTTCAACAGGAGACTCTATAACGAGGACAGCCTTCTCAATCTCAACCTCAGCAACAGCCTCCCCCCTACTAACCCTATCACCAGGAACCTTGAAAACATTAACAACCCTACCAACCCAGCCACCCCTCCTAGGCCAAAGCTCTTCAGGAACTCTGATAACAGCCAATATAAACACCTTAATGTTGAGAAATTCTTGAAGCTTAAAAGGCTTGTTCATATATTATATCCTAATCTTCTTTAGAGGGTTTAAAATAATAGTGGAGAATGACGAATACATCTAGAAGTTTATCTTTTTTAATTATAGTTCTAGATACTTTTTCAGCTTGTTTTTATCGTTAAGTATTTGAGCTAAGTCTTGTAGGAACTTTGCTGCGACATGGCCATCCATTATCCTATGGTCGAAAGTTAGACTTAGCCACATCACATTCCCTATTCTTATGTTATCCTCAATCACTACGGGTTTCTTCACGATTCTACCTACGCCTAGTATTGCAGCTTCTGGCGGGTTGATTATCGGTGTGAACGCGTCTATAGAGAACATGCCTAAGTTGGTTATAGTGAATGTTCCCTGCGAGACCTCATCCGGGGTTAATAGCCCCTCTCTAGCTTTCCTCGCGAGCTCGCGCGCTTCCTCAGCTATTTGTTTTAAATGTTTCTTATTGGCATTTTTAATAACAGGGACTATAAGTCCATGATCTAGGGCTACAGCAACCCCAATATTAATATCATCCAGTATCTTAATCTTATCTTCTTCTAGGATACTGTTCAGGAGGGGGTGCTCTTTTAAGAGTGTAGCCACAGCTTTCACCAGGATATCTGTGTATGTTACCCTAACTTCCATGGTTTTAAGGAGCTCTTCTCTTAATTCTACGAGCGCGTCTACCTGAGCTTCTATAGTTAGAGTAACCTGGGCTGTTGTTTGAAGACTTTCAACCATACGTTTCGCTATAACCTCCCTTATGGGGGTTACAGGTAAATGTTCTTTAACTCTAATACCTGTCAAGGTATATTTCTCCCTCTTCTCGATTTCTCTAAGCACGTCCTCCTCAGTAATAAGCCCTCCCGGCCCGCTTCCCACTATTTTAGTCAGGTCTACTCCTCTCTCATCAGCAAGCCTCCGAGCCCTTGGAGTAGCTCTTACAGCTACTTTAGTGATGGGAGGTGGAGGGGCTTCTAGGGGAGGTGGGGCTGTAGGTTTAGGGGCTTCAATAACCTCAACAGCGAGTTCTGGAGGTTTTTCCCCGGGCTCTCCGATGTAAGCTATTATCTGACCTACGTTAGCGTAGGAGCCTTTTGGAACATAAGTTTTTAGTAAAATCCCAGAAGTAGGGGCCTTAACTTCACTCGTTATCTTCTCAGATTCTATGATAGCTATTACCTCGCCCTCCTTAACGCTCTCACCTTCCCGCTTCTTCCATTCTACGATCCTGCCTTTAGTCATGGTCAAGCCGAGTTTGGGCATTAAAACAGTTTTACCCATAAAATTCCCCTCCTACAATAAACTCTCTAGTCTAAGAGAGTCTATATATTTGCTTATCGCCATGTTAGCGTCAAAGAGTAAGGGTCCGGACCTCTCTAAGGCGACTTTAACTTCATCTCTAGGAGAGACTACGTGCTCTCTTTCACCATCGAAAGCCACAACATAAGTACTCTTCGGCAGAATGAACTCCTCCCCGATATGTAGTATCTTAAACGACCCCACGTTAACCTTCTTCGCGAGACCGGGAACTATGATAGCGTTCACTACACGGCCTCTACCTTGCAATTCTACAACTAATCCATAATCATCTCTAAAGCTTGACGGATATAGCTGACCGCCTATAGAGGCTAAACCAACATCTATAGGTTCACATTTAGAGTACACGATAAATATCATATTATCAATATCCCATAATGCTTTAGCCCCCACAGTACCTCCCGCTATGAAGGCTATATCGATCAGTGCGACGTCAGCGGTTTCACCGTTCATTATAAACTTTAAATTCTTCATAGGCACAAACGCTTCAGTTAGCTTACCCTTAAGAGATAAGCCTACAAGCATACCTAAAACAGTAGGTTCGACTTGAACCCTGCTAAGAACGTTGTTAGTCCCCATAGGAACTCCTACAAGCTTAACCCTTCCAGCACCTTTAAATATAGCCCGGAGAGTCCCATCCCCTCCAAATCCAGCTATTATATCAACTTTAAGCTTTGAAAGTAGCGACGCCGCTGTTATAGTATCCCTTACATCGCTCACAGGCTTCATGTCTAAAAAACTTAAGCTAGCACCTATTTTACCCTTTAAATCATCTATAAGAGCTTCCGATATACCATAATTGTCAGGCATCATAATTACTTCGTCTACCCCCACGCTATCTAAGCCTTGTATAAACCTTTTCGCGACATTTATTTTAGAGAAGTTAGTTACATATTCAGCATCCCCCACAAGCCTTCTCACATCCCTCCCCGCCATAGGATTTATTATTACCCCCACTTTCGACATAAACATAACCTCAAAAAAGATATGAGTATTGAGGTCTGAGCTATTTTCTCTTGAAAATGGACTTAACAGTGTTTACTACTTTATCTGCATTGGGTAATATGTGGTTCTCTAATGGTGGGCTGAAGGGTATTGGCACATTAGGTGTTGTAACCCTCTTTATAGGGGCGTCTAAATACTCGAAAGCTTCATCAGCGATTATAGCTGCAGCCCACGAGGCGAAGCCGCACCTATCATAATCTTCATCTACAATAACGACCCTCCCAGTTTTACGAGCAGATTTTAGTATAGTTTCCTTGTCGAAGGGCACTATGGTTCTAGGATCTACGACTTCGGCGCTTATGCCCTCCTTAGCTAGTATGTCGGCAGCTTTAAGGGCGTGATGTACCGTTAGGGCTAGCCCTATCAAGGTAACATCAGATCCTTCTCTCTTAACGTCAGCTTTACCTAGTGGTATTGTATACGGTTCTTCGGGTACGGGGCCCTTAGTAGCATATAGTAGTTTGTGCTCAAAAAACATTACAGGATTATCGTCCCTTATGGATGATATTAATAAACCCTTAGCATCGTAAGGTGTTGAAGGAACTACAACTTTTAAGCCTGGGACGTGTGCGAAAATAGAGTATAAGACTTGAGAGTGTTGGGCTGCAGCGCTTAACCCTCCCCCAATGGTAGTCCTTATAGTTAAGGGGAGTTTAATCTTACCACCGAACATGTACCTCATCTTACCCGCCTGGTTATATATTTGATCCATAGCTACGCCAAAGAAGTCAACAAACATAAGCTCCACGACCGGCCTTAACCCCATAGCAGCGGCCCCTACAGCCGTCCCTATAAACCCGGCTTCCGATATGGGGGTATCTATTACCCTATCAAAGCCGAATTTTTCTAGTAAACCCTTAGTGACTCCAAAGACTCCACCATAAACTCCCACGTCTTCGCCCATTACTATGACATTCTCATCCCTCTCCATTTCCTGCCTTAAAGCCTCATTTAAAGCCTCTGCAAACGTTATTTCCCGAACACTCATCCCGGCGCACCTCCTAATAATAAGCCTCTACAAACACATCGCTGAAAGCTTCTTCAGGCTCGGGGTATGGGCTCTCTTCAGCAAATCTCACTGCTTCTAAAATAGCTTCCCTAGCCTTTCTCTCTATCAGTTCAAGTTCCTCGGGCGAGGCTAGCCCCATTTCAAGGATCCTCCGCTTAGCTATGATAATAGGGTCTTTCTCTCTCCATTCTCTCTCCTCTTCTCTACTTCTGTAAATGAGGGGGTCTCCTTCAAAATGACCATAATACCTATATGTTATAGCGTGTATAAGACTTGGCCCCTCCCCTCTCCTAGCTTTTAAGATAGCTTCTCTCGCCACTTCATAAACTGCGAAAACATCCTGCCCATCCACGCTCACAGCTGGGATTCCAAAACCTAAAGCTCTCTCAACATAGCTTTTAGCAGATGAGACTCTAGGCTGAAGTTTTGTTGAAGTAATACTCCTCATTGATATAGCATACTGGTTATCTTCTACAATAAAAATAACTGGAAGTCTCCAGATAGCCGCTAAGTTCATGGCCTCCATTACAACACCCTGATTCATAGCCCCGTCGCCGAAGAAGGCTGCAGCAACCCTATCAGTATGTTTAAATTTAAAAGCTAACGCCGCCCCTACAGCGTGTGCGACGCCGCCACCTACTATCCCGTTAGCACCCAACATCCCCACATCAAAATCAGCTATATGCATGGATCCACCCTTACCTTTGCACATGCCAGTTTTCTTACCAGTAATCTCTGCAAACATATGCTTAACATCGCAACCTTTAGCTATACAATGGCCATGACCCCTGTGAGTACTCGTAATTACATCATCTCTCCTAAGGTTAGCAGCTACACCAACAGCTACAGCCTCCTCTCCAGCATAGAGATGTACGAAACCCGGTATCTTACCGGTAGCAAAATACTCTCTAACCTTCTCCTCGTATTCTCTGATAAGA
>CAKZTZ010000006.1 GCA_937921695.1 uncultured Sulfolobales archaeon
GCTAAAGCTAGAGAGGAGCTTATTTCCGAGATTATGCCTGACATCATGTTGAAACTAGCGCTAGACAAAGACTTTAGGATGTCCCTCTTAAGAGCTATAGCTGGCGAGGTTGCAACCAGAGAAGACTTGAAAGAGCTCGAGAGAAACCTAAAAGAATACGTAGACAAGAGAATAGACGATATAAACAAGAGAATAGATGATATCAATAGGAGGATGGACGATATAAACAGGAGGATGGACGATATCAATAAGAGGATAGACGACCTTGATAGAAACCTGAACAGGAGGATAGACGACCTTGATAGGAGCTTGAACAGGAGGATAGATGATGTTAACAGGAATGTTAGGGTGACTTTAATAGCAATACTAATGACGCTATTGGCCACAATAATCGTGCCTCTAATATTGAGGGTTCTAGGGCTAATAACATAGCCTGCCACACCGCACCCCAAAGGAGCATTCAACATAGTACCACTTTCAGATAGCTAGCTGCGTTAACTTAGGCTTTCATCTTCTTCCCGCCTTTACTTGAGGAGTGGGCTTGTTACAGTTTTACTATGGTGCATTTAACTAACCTTCACGGCCCCCGCTTAGTCTCTGCTCACAGGGTTAATAGCATCGAATTATATATAAGTTAGCAGACCTTCTGGAACCCCTAGACTCTAGCATTTGATAGTGTGAGCTTGCAAACTTCAATGAGAACCGTGAAGCCTGCCGACGCTCAAGTCTAAAGCCTAGATCGAGGCAGTAAACAGGGTACAATTATATTAGCTATGGGGGAAACCCAAATATATATTATTTAAAGTATTTAGGTTTTGTCTGCTTTTTAAGGTGTAGCGGTGTGTTTATGCCATCTTTCCCTCTCAAGGCTCTGGTTCTGTCCATAGTTACTGTTATTCTAGCTTTAGCCCCCCTGTCTTCTCTTACTTTCTGGGTTGAGAGCGGTTCTGAAGTTGTGTATTCAAGGCCTAACTATGAGGTAGTCTATAAGAATAGTTTCTTAAATGCTCTTACGGGATCTAACGAGACTAGGGTTAGGATAGAAGTTCAAGATCGCAGTGGGAGGCCAGTGGTGTTTGTAGCGCTCCTCTCAGGCCCCACTTCTAAGGGTGTAGTTGAAGTGGGGAACATGAGCGGTAAAGGCTACGCTGTAAAACCTATAGGTAAGTATGTGTCTGAAGTTAGGAGGCTTTTGAGGGAGCTAAACTCGGACCATGAAAGTTCTGGTTTAGGAATACTAGTACTATTATCAACAATAATAGAAGAGAATGGAGAGCACTATGCCGCAGCAGACGCGGTAACCATACCAATAATACCTGGTAAAGCAGTAGGAAAAGAAATAATAGTGAAAATAAAGTTCACCCCAATAATGAAGCATAAAATAGAAGGAAAAACCGCCAGCAAAAACAGTGAAGAACAAAGTCAAACAACACCCCCACCCACCATAACCCACTACTGCACGTACTACGAGGGGCAGGGGTTCGGGCCATACTGCTATTACTGGAAACTAGTCGAAACCATATATGAGACGCCGTCTAACACTCCAGACTACATACCAATGGCCATAACACTCCTAGACTCCTGGACCGGAAGAGGGACCGAGTACGTTCAACATTCCTTTACGATCGCTCTAATCAAAGGTAAGGTCGAATATGTGAGTTTCACCCCAACTCTCGGGTTCCGAGATCCCGTAACGAAAGCGATAACATTTTATGTTCCAGGACCCGGCTACATTAAATATAGAGAGGAAAGCGTAACTACTGAAATACTTTATGATATACAATGTATGTTCCATTCAAAATCCTCGCCCCATCAGAGCATTTGCTATTATCTCAAGGGACCCGGCGGTGCCGGCACAGGCTATAGGTATCTAAGTAATTTTGAGGGTGATGCTATACTTTCGACAGGACTACGCGGTAAAATGTGGCTTGCTAGATATGCTTATCTTGCAGGGTATCCAAGAATAGATAGTGGAAGCGTTCTTGACGATAAGGTTTTATATATGTGGATTGTGCCGCTTTTCAACGAAAACAAAAAGATAGTGTTTGACTGTGAAGTTGACGACCGCTGGGGTGATAATGCAGGGATTGCGGAGAGGACTTTGAACTGGTTGAAAAATGCCATCAACTACAAGTATATAGATTCAAGTATAGGAGGATACCCGTTATCCGTTCTACAAATCTACATTGATTCCGGAGCGTCCTCATGGCTCGGGGCTGCCATTGCGTTGGGAGCTCTAATATTAGATATTCTCGTAACTAAGGGGGCGTTATCAGCGCTTTCTCCCGCCCTTAGAGAGATCCTTTATGCTATCCTTCCAGGTATGGTTATGGGCCTTGAATCTGGGGAAGCAACGTCACAACTCTATCTCAATTTTGGTAAGTTTTATATACAGCTTCTCCCCTCCTATGCCTATGATTATGTGAATGCATTTTACGGTGAGATGAAAGACTCTTATATAATTAAGGCTGAAGAAAACGCTAAGAGGAGAGCACCTCTAATGGTCTTCGTACCGCGTACCGGTGATTGAATAATAAGCCTCGGTAGGCCGGCTACCTCTTTTTCCTTCCCCTCTATTTAAGTTTTGACTGAGCGGGCTACTAGTCTGCGTATTGTTTGATGAGCCTTGGAAGGCCTCAACTTAGACTAATCGCTCGCGAGAGCTTGAGTAAATGTTATTTGACTAGTTTATTGTTAAACAGATTAAAGTGTAGGCTTTTATTTTACTAACTGGGTATGATGTGTGGTGACGGCTTTGAGCTCTCGTGAGGGCTATGAGATGGTTGAAAGGTCTGACCCTAGATTAGGGTTTTGCTTGTGCCCCGCCTGACCGTTCCTCTCTCATCTTCACCCCCTTCTAGGGTCTTCTGAGGATGTGAGACTGGCGGGGCCGTATTTCTTATTAGGGTTCTGGGGTTTAAATTTAATCTGGTGTCTTCTTGTCTGGTGAGGGTTCTCTCGAGGTTGTGGAGTATAGGGGTTCTATAGTTTATGCTAGGAGGGTTAAAGATGGTCTTTTAGAATGCCCTATATGTTATAGTTTGTTTCAGACTGCTCCAGACTTGATGAGGCATATTGTAGGTCACGCTAAGGGGTATGTTGAGAAGCGTGTTGAGAAGTCTTAGGGGCTTGTTCTATTGTTGTTCACTGTTTTTCAGCTTTGTGTTCGCCTTATCTTTTCCCCCTTCTCGTGTTCTGGTTTATCCACGGCTGGTATTGGGGGTTGTATTGTGGTTGCGGGTATGGTGTGTTGTACGGCTGGTTGTAAGTGTGTATTATGGGTGTCCATGGTGTCCATTGTTGGTTGAATGTTTTCTCGTATTCCCTCTTCACATCGTCCATTGTTAGGTGTAGATAGAGTTGGGTTATTTTTATGTCGTTGTGTCCGAGGAGTTTTTGTAGTGCTGATATGTTCATACCCCTCCTTAAGGCTTCTGTGGCGAAAGTGTGTCTTAGTATGTGGGGTCTCACTTTCTCCCGGGGTATCCCGGCTTTTAGGGCTAGGCTTTTCATCCTCTTGTATAGTGCTTGATATGATATTTCTATTACTTTGTCTCCCGGCGTTTTCCCTGTTCTAACTATGTACTCGTAGAGTGCGAGCCTAGATATGGGGCCTAGGAAGACTATCCTCTGTTTCCCATATTTGCCTGTGACCCTTACTCTACCTTCAGCGAAGTCTATGTCTGAGACTTTAAGGGAGAGGAGTTCTGAAGCTCTCAGGCCCGTCTCCGCTAGGAGAGATACTATGAGGAGGTCTAGGAGATCCCTAGAGTTCTCTATAAGCTTCTCCACTTCAGCCCAGTTGAGGGCTTCGCTGAACCCTCTCCTCGAGCCCGGCACTACCGGTATATCATCGTTGACCCCGGCCCATTTAAGGAACCTTCTAACGAATATAGAGTAGTAGTGGAGGGTGGACTCGCTAATGTCCCTCCTAGTCTTCTTCATGTGGGAGAGCCACGCCATGTAATCGTCTACTGTAACTTCTCTAACGGGCTTCTCTCGGCCCGCAAAAGAAGCGAAACTGTTTAAAGCTGACCTGTACGCTTTAATAGTCTTAGAGTTCAAGCCTATAGTGTAGAGTCCGTTCACGAACATGTCGATAGCCTCAACCAGAGGCTTAGAAGAGTCTCTAAGCTGCGGCAGAGCCCACCTAGCCACTTAAGAGCACCTTCCCCCTGTTTAATATGTGCCCCGCCTTCTTTCTAATAGCTGGGAGGGTAACACTGCTTAAATACCGGCCGCCACAAGCTTGTGAAGGGCTAGGAGAGTTGACGGGGCAGGCTTTAGGGTTGAGGAAGTTTAATAGTGTGAAAGAGCTCCTCGAACACTTAGACGGGGAGATTAACAGTTTAAAGAGTAACGTGGAAACGCTGACCGCTAGAACAGGGAGCCTTAAAGCTAGAGTTGAAGCTATAAGAAACATAGAGAAACTCCTGGGGGGAGCTTCAACTACAAGCCCTAAATACCAGGTAGTAGACTTGGGGGCGGTTAAGGTAGCTGTGAACCCGGACCCGGAACTAGAGCTGGGAGAGGTGGGGAGGGTGGTTGAAGAGTATAGAAAGAAGCTTGAAACCCTAACAAAAGTAAGGGAAAACATTTCAGCCCTCGAACCCCTAGGAGACTCCCCGTTAGAACTAGAGGTTATAGAGGAGGGCGGCGTGCCCAGGCTAATAATTATAAAGGTTTAAGCACAGCACAAGCCACGGGGGCTTTAATTGAGTAGGAGAATGAAGTTCGCGAAGAGAAAAGAGGACATAGAGAAAGTGGTAGAAGAAGTGGAGAGAGCGCATGAACATGTAGAGGAGCACCATCACCACCATGACATAAACGACATCATAGTAGCCCTCCAAACGCTAGTAGAAGCCTTAAACGCTAGAACCTCAGGGCTTGAAGATAAAGTAGCGAGCCAGGGGAGGGAAATAGCCAAGATCTACAAGATACTATCCCTAATAGTTGAATCAATAGCAGCCAGGGAAGAAGAAGCAAAGAGAAAAGCAATCCTAGAAGCTCTAAAAGAGCTGGAGGAAGAAAAATGATAAAGAGAAGAGAACACGGTAGACGCCCCAAAACAATAACAGCACGCAACACAACTAATCCCAGGAAATTCTCCCTAAAACCATCAAACATAAAGCCGGTAAGCTCGAAGATAACAATCTACGAAAAAGAAGCCCTAGACATAATAGCTGAAGAATGCAAGCTAACAAAAAGCACCCTCATTAAAATAGCTATAGACGCACTAATAGAAAAATTCCTAAACGAGAAGATCGAAAACAATATGAAATCCAAGCTAACACCAGGCTACAATATAATACTGGAAAGAATAATAAGCGAGGCTGAAGAAACTCTAAACAAGTGCACCAAACGCTCAACCCGCCCCTGAGAATCCCGACGATAAAAACCGGGATTTAGCCAAACGCATACCCCTCAGCCCTATATAGTGTGTGTTAGAATTTGATACGGGCAGGTGTTAAAATACTATCCTATTGAACATGTGCTTCTCGGGGCCGCATTGTGGGAGTAGTGGGTAATGTTGAGTATAATATTAGCTACGCTTATATCTTTAGGGTTCTCCAGAGTGGGAGCTCTAGTGTTGCCTTGCCCGGTCATGCTTGCCCTAGGGCTAGTTTCGTTTGCGAGGAGGTGTTTAGGGGGTTTACTTGGCGGCTAGTCTATCCAGTCTCCTGTTTGTATTTTTTGTGGTATGTATTGGAATGCTAGGAATTTTAGCCCCTTGCCTGCTAATGCTTCTATTTCGAGTTTTACTTTTTTCTCTAGGAACATGTTTATTTCTTTTTTCCACTTGTTTGTTTGGAACCAGGAGTAGTTCATTAGTTCTTTGGCTCTTTTTAAGTCTCTTTCTTTGGCTTTTATTATGAAGTTTCTCCTCTCTTCTTCTGTTAGGTATGGTTTTTTGTTTTTATCTCCGAATATGTCTGTCATGGAGACTCCTAGGAATCTGGCTTTTGGTGTTGCTAGTCTTTCGCTTTCATAGCTTAGCGTTATGCTCCCCACTTTGAATACTGAGTATATGTTCCACCCGTAGGGGTCGCTGTCTGTTATAACGTATACTGGTAGGCCTAGTTCTTCGTTGAGCCTCCTGACGAACCTTCTTGTGGCTCTGTCAGGCTGTCCGGCCCCAGTTACTAGTATGCACTTATACTGTCTCCAGAACCCTATTCTATGTAGTTGTTGGAAGACAGCGTCTTTCTCCACTACTAGGACATATTCAGCGTTATAGTCTAGGAACTCTATGAGGTCCGGGGTGGACTCTATGGCGTAAGCTCCGTGGCCGAGCCTAGACAAGTCTATTACGTCGCCCCCACTCTTTATCCTCATATCGCCCACTACTTTGCCTTTCTCCTTGCTCAGTATTAGCATATGCTCTCTGAGCAGCCCAGTCATAACTTCCAGGTCTCTCAAAGCAGAGTCGCTTTCAACCTGCTCGTCCCAAGTATTCTCTTCTTTTATGGAGCCTTTCAAATCCCTGAAAGTTATAGTGTGTTTACCCCTATAATACAAGTCTCTTATAGTTGGATACTCGTTCTCTACTAGGGCCTGGTAGATTATAGAGGCCATGAGCAGTGTCTGCATGAACCTCCTAGCTTCGCCCATGTCGAGCAGGTTCCTCTCGAAAACCTCCTCTCCTAGAACCAGGATGCCCTTCTCAGGATCATATATAGTGTTAGACAGTGTCCTCTTAGGTATTAGGAGTTTGGGAGGCCTAAGCCCCTCTATATCCTCTAAAACTTTCAACACATGCTCTCTCAAAGTCAGGCTAGCTTTCCTCCTAGCCTCGAAGTCCACTTTATCTATTCTAGGCTCCAAGACTATACACCCCGCTTCAACTATTTCCTAGTGGTTTCAATAATGTTTCTAATAATGTCTTCGGGGCTGGGAGGCTCTTCCGTTGATCCCCTAGCTTTAGGGACGACAACATGTTTGGAGACTAGTTTAACAAGGTGTTCTACTATGTTTTTCTCCTCTTCAGGCTCTAGGGGCTTCCACTGGTCGGGGTGTTTCTCCACTATTTTGAGGCTTCTAGCTATCTCAGGTATATACTTTGAAATAGCGAGGACCCTCCTCATAGCTTCAGCCTCCCTCTCTTTAGCTGAGAGATAGCTCCTAAGCCTCCTAGCCAACTCTAATAATCCGCTTCTAATCTCAGCCTCTAGCTCGGGCACGTCGCTAATACTCTCCTTACCGACACCCTTATAGGGGACTTTAGTGCTCGCAACATGAACTAAGACAAGGAGGGGCGCGGGGAAATCTATACCATACTGTTTCCAGTTAATCTCAGAGACAACCTTGTAAGACACATCCTCCCTCTCCTCATATAGGAGGGGTATCTTATTAGCATATCTTAGTATGAGGGGCTCCTCTGAAGGCTGTATTGAGCCTCCATAAGCTAGCCCCACCTCTACTATGAAAGCGTGGCCCCCATAAGCTCTAGCGGGCCTCTTAACACCCTCAACCCACTCGGGGTCATAGAGCCTCTTAATCCCCATCTCTATTAAATCCTCGCCTAGAGGGCTTAGGTGGTCGCTCCTGGGGGCTTTAAACTTAAACGTTTTCATAGAATCTACAAGGCTCACTAGTGAATTCCCATCTCTAAGGAGGCTCTTAGGCTTCAAACTAGGCTTCAACCCTATGCTCTCCAGGAATTTCAACGCTGTAGTGCTGCCTACACTCTGAAACTCTATTTCTAAGAGTTCCTGGAGGGTTTTAGCTTTAGTGTTGACTATTATTTGTTTCAGGGTTTCAATGTCGACCCCGTGAGGGTGGGGTTTAGCCTCTCGGGGGGGCTTAGGTATTTTCCTGGTAGTCCTCGGGAAATAAAATATTTCCCCGTCGGGAGTCTCTAGTAGTATGTCAGCGTAGGGGGCTATAACGGCCGTCCTCCTAACATACTCTATTATCCTAGGCTTAGCCCTCTGCCAGTCGCACTCTATAACTAGGGACACTCTAGTGCCGTGCCAGGAGCCTGTTTTCCTGAACTGGCCTTCTTCAACTATTATGGGCTCGTTCTTCTTCATGTCTATGAATAGTTTCTTCATATAAACATAGTTAGACCCCCTAGTAGATGATATAACCTCTACCGGGCTCCCCGTAGTAACCTGAGCGTAGAGGACTGCAGCTTTAACCCCTAAACCATACATGCCCCTAGTCTGCCTTATAATATATTTACTACTAAACAATACTCTGCCGAAAGCGTCGGGCACAATTAGAGGGGGAACCCCTATACCGTTATCCTCAACTGAAACCCTACACCAGGCCCTCTCACTATTACCGGTAACCTTCTCTATTATGATCCTCACGTCTGGGAGTATGCTGTGACCGTCAGTGGCGTCTAGAGAATTCTCTACGAGCTCCCTTACAGTCTGATAGAGGGCTCTCGCCGGGTTAGAGAACCCTGCAACCTCCCTGTACTTTGCGAAGAACTCCGCTACACTCATCTGCCTGAATTTCTCAAACTCGTTAGACACTAGAGGCACCCCCGCCCCATGTTTCCTTATGGTTTACTTTATACAGTGTTAGGGCCCCCACATGCTATAGTTTAACTTTAGCCTTTTATATTAAATTTCCTGTTTTATATTAAATTTTTATAGTTTACATTTAAACTCTACCCTTTAACTTTGACAGGATGCACGATGCTATTATGGGCAGTATTATGGTTGCATCCCCATAGACTACCGTATACTTGCTCCCAGCCCTTATCTTACCCCAGCTAACCGCCTCTCTAGGTCTAGCGCCGCTGAGGCTTCCATCATATTCTGAAGCTGTAGTTATGTAAACTGTGTAGTCTAACCCGTCCTTGAACTGGGCCCACCATATAGTGTGGTGCTTGCTTATACCGCCCCCCACTATTAAAGCTGCGGCTTTCCTCGATGTGAAGAATATGTCGGAAAGCCTCTTCATATCTATGAAGTAGTCTATAGTGAAGCCTCCGAGCCTCTGGGACTCCATGAAGAGCGATGTGCCCCAAGAGCCGTCGGGCCAGCCGGGGACGAATATTTCACACCCCGACTTGTAAGCATTCCTCAATATACTGTTCTCGTCTCCAATAATTTCCCCCACTATTTTCAAAAGCTCGTACAAGCCCCATTTACCCTTAACTTTTAAAGCCCTCTCCACAAGCTCTCTAGTGAACTTCTCTATGAGAGGTCCATAGGAATCTACAGGGATGAAAACGTTACCCAGCCTCTGGAACCCTCTCCTCCTAAGCTCTAGGTCGTCAACGTCGAAAGAGCCTTTAAAATAAACCCCTCCCATAGCTCTAGCTATATCATGGTCTACGGCCCCAGTAGTTGTGAAGACCACGTTGAAAAGACCGGAGCCCACGAGCTGAGCCAGGACACCTCTAAGACCTGTAGCTACAAGGTTTCCAGTGAAAGACAATATTCTCACATCGCTAACAGCTAAGCCCTCACCTAGAATATCGAGAGCCTCACTTAGGCTGGAAGCGGAAAAACCGTGAATATCTTTATAGAGGTTTATTAACCTGCAAACGCTCATATCAACTTCCACCTTAACATCCCTAACAGGCTCTAGCTCCAAAACCGCACACCCCAAGCCTACACTCTCCCCTGAAAGAGTGCGGGTTGAAGTCTAAAATCCCCCTAAGGGAACTGTTAATCCCCCCTCTTCTCGAGAGCTGGAACGCTCAGAGGCTCTTTGCTAGCAGGCTCTAGGATAGTTACGTTTACTGAAATGGTGGGTTCGTAAAGGTCTCCCCTAAGCTTTTTAAAAGATTATTGTTAACGGGCGTGAGGTGGCGTGATATGAGAGCTGTGAAAGGACTATCACCCCTAGTGGCTACTCTAGTGTTAATAGCTTTCACCGTAATAGGAGGCTTACTGGTCTATGAGTATTTCCAGAGGACTTCAGAGTCTCTCATGGCTTCAGGGGAGGATCTAGTTGTTCTAGCTCATACGAGCTATTTTGACAACTCTAGGCTCATAGTTCAACTTCAGATGACCAACGGCTACCGCGTTAACATAACTATAACAGGTTACAGTTATATAACCAGCACGTCCACAGCTACTCTTTCGGCGAGCTCAATATTTGGGAGTACCCGTATAAGTTTAACTCCTGGATCTAAATATTCAGATACCCTGCTAGTCCCTCATAATACTAAGGCTGTCATAATAACCTTTAAAGTTAGAGATACGATACTCTATAAGACTGTTCCACTAGGTTAAGGAGGAGTTCAAATACCCCCCTCTCGCAACATTCTTTTTCCCCTCTCCTAGTTGGGGTGTTGTTAATGTTTAGGCTTCCTCTTGAGAGTCTTGTGAGACGCGATGTTAAGAGAGTGCAGTTGAGGCCCTCGCAGGAGCCTCCTGACGAGTGGAGGGTTTCAGCCCACTATAAGGTGGGCCCAGTCAGCTACTATTTGTACACAGGCGAATCCGGCCTTCCCCGCCTCAGGTTTATTGAGCCCGCGGGCCCCAGCCCTTCTAGGCTTAAGGATTTAGTGGCGGGCCTCTCTAAGCCTATTAGTGAAGTTGAGAGGTACTATTTATCTAGGGCTTTGAGCGGTTACGGGCTCCTCTACCCTCTCATTATAGACCAGAATGTTGAGGAGATAGCTTTCGAGGGGCCTGGCAGGAACGTTTCAGTGATACACAGGCTCGTCCCAGCTAGGTGGGTTGACGTGGACATAGTCTTAGAATCTGAAGATGCGGACTCTCTATCAGTTCAGCTTGCCAGGAAAGCTGGGAAAATAGTTAGCATAGCTGTGCCCTATGCTGAAGGCCAGACTGTCGACGGTTTCAGGGTTGCGGTAACGTTCCGGAGGGAAATATCAAGATTTGGGAGTAGTTTCGTAGTGAGGAAGTATCCTGAGAAGCCTATGATAATATCGGACATGCTGGCTGGAAGGGTAATTTCTCCTCTAGCGGCGGCCTACCTATGGCTGCTAGTTGAAGCTCAGTCTTTCACCTTAATAATAGGTAGTATGGGGGCTGGGAAGACTACTCTCCTCCAGGCGCTCGCAAGCCTCATACCCCCCTATTATAGGGTTATAACTATAGAGGATACACCCGAGCTTAGACTCTTAAACCCCCACTGGGATTCTCTAGTTACGAGGCCCTCAATACCTGGAGAGTCCCTCAGCGAGATAGGCTTAGAGGACCTCCTGAAATTCGCCCTGAGGAGGAGGGCCGAGTATATAGTAGTGGGTGAAGTTAGAGGGAGGGAGGCGAGGCTCCTAGCCCAAGCTGCAGCCCTAGGCCACGGGTCTATGACTACATTCCACGCTGACAGCCCTGAGGGGGCGATACTAAGGCTTCAAATGGAGCCCATAAGCCTCCCCCAGCTATTCCTAAGACTTGTAACCGTTATCGCCCACATAAGGAGGATCCCAGTTTACGGTGGGAAAGTTAAGAGGAGAGTATACAGTATCACGGAGGTCAACGAAGACGAGCTAATAACAGTATTCCACTGGGACCCCCACGAAGACATGCTCAAGCCCCTGAGAGCCCAGGAGGTATTAAAAGCCAGCGTTAAACTCGAGGAAGCCTGGAGGAAACTAGGAGTACCTCACAATGAGCTTGAAAAAGAGGTAGAGAAGAGGGCTGAACTCCTAGAGAAACTCGCAGGGGCGAGCCCTGAAGAGTTTCAGAGGGCGATAACGAGATTCTACACTCTCGAGTATGGGGAGGTTTTAAAGCCTTGAAGAGGACTATCTCCAGCCTAACATTGTCTATAGCTGGCTTCATAGACAGTTATGCTAGCAGCCTCTGGGATCCCGAGGTTTACGGGCCCGGGGTCAGCAAGGTTTTAAGGCTTTCTTTCGCTATAACAGTCTTGTCTTCGCCTCTGCTAGTCGTTGTGGGGGCCTTCCTTATCATAGTTTATGGTGCCCCCTTGCTCACATTGCTTGCTCCAGCAGCCTTGCTCCTAGCGTTCTTCATAGTTTCCAGGGTTTGGAGGCTGGCTTTGGGCAGCGGTGTTGACAAGGAGCTTCCAGCAGTGTTAGCTTACCTTCTACCCTACACTAGGAGCCCTATTCAAATAGCGGACTTGATAGTTAGGCTTAGGGATGAGGAGGGGTATTTCTGGTCTAAGTTTGAGGCTTCAAGACTTAAACTCCTCCTAGACTTAGGCTATGACCCTATAAGTGCCCTGAAGAAACTCTCGGAAACAACCCCCTCCAGGAGGCTGGCTGAAGTTATAGATGATTACATACACGCTCAAACCCTTGGAGCCTCCCGGGGGCAGGTTACAATATTGCTCTTCAGGCATGCCATGGACTCTGTGAGAGACCAGTGGAGGGGGCATATAGAGTTTGGAAAGCTCATAGCTGAGGGTATAGTTGCCGCTGTGGTCTCAATGGTAGCGTTAGCCCCTCTAGCCCTTTTAGGGGGCGGTTACCCGGTGATCCTAACCCTCATACCCCTCATAGTAGCCCCGGCGGGGGCTCTAGCAATGCTAGCCACAAGGCCTGCCCTCGGAGAATACAGGGTAGGCTATTTCGAGGCTATCATAACCCTTACAGTGCCCGTGGTGGCTGTTATCTTAAACTTTAAACTCTCACTTGAAGCCGGGCTAGCATACCTTGTAGGGATGACTATAGTTGTGGAAGCTATGGCGCTAGGCTTCAGGAGGCTCTCCTCAAACGCTTTCAGAGAGTTGAGGGCAGCAGTGGAGGAGTCCAGGCTCGGCGTCATACCCGAGGATAGGCTTGCTAGGGCTGAAAAAGCCGCGACAGGAGTTATTAAAGCCATAGTCTCCGCATCCAGAATAGCTGGGACAATGGGGGTCACCGACGCCCTAAGCCAACTCTACAGTCTCATAGAAGAGGCGCAGAGGCAAGTTAAAAGCACCTCGATCCAAGCGGTGATACTAGCTCTAATATCCGTAGCCTCACTACCGATAGCTATGTATAGTTTAAAAATACTATCCGCCTCAGCAGCCCCCCTAGGCAGGGTTAACACGGCTAGCATGGAAGAAGCCCTCAAAATATTAGCTGCAACATCACCGCTCATAGCTCTGCCAGCTTCAGTCCTACAGAGGGGGTGGCTAATATCCCCCCTATACCCGCTCATAGCTCAAACCCTCGCAATACTAATCCTAACAATCTAGAAACTAGGAGGGCGGGGATTGCTCAACAACCGCCCTTAAAAGATCTAACACTATAATCTTAGCCCTCTCAAGGTTCTCCGAGCTAACTTTATCAGCAGTATCACTATACCAGTGGTAATTACCTATCATGCTGTCAATAAAAGCCATTAAACTCACCGCCCTCAAACCAGCCCTCATTAGAGGAGTAGCATCCGTGGGTAACAGTTTATACGTCACTGTCCGCACCCCCTTTAACGATGAAAACTCTCTAATGACCCTCCTGAATTCCCCGGGGGAACACCAGGTTAAAATTACCCCCTCACACTCTGTAAACGCAAGGCTTCCAATGCCCGGGTTATCTATATTAACTATTATGGAGCCCCCCATAATATCACGGCTCTTCCTATAGAAATAGTAAGAGCCTAGGAGGCCCACCTCCTCAGCGCCCGTAAACACTATGAGCACCCTAGCTTTACCCTTAACTTCATCAGGGCTTCTAGCTAGGTGCTCGGCAACCCCGAGGAGGACTGCGACCCCCGAAGCGTTATCATTAGCCCCAGGCACGTAGTTGTGGAATATTTCCCTATGAACTAGTATTAGAGAAGACGCTATTAGAGGGGTTGAGGCTATGATTGATGCTATAAAAAAGAAAGAATTACCTAGAAGCGTTCCTGTCAAAGTTAAAAAAGCCACTGCGGCTGACGAGGCGAAATTGAGTTTTATAGTGAGCCTTAAACTGCGAACCCTCGCCGGGTTAAAAGAGAAGGCTGCCCTGGTGCTATCATAGTGGGCTATCAGCATTACCGTCCTAGGTCCCCCGCCTATCTCAGCTATTATGTTAGCGGTCTTCCTCCTCCATAGGATTCCATAGAGCCTAGTTAGGAGGGGGATGTAGAGCTCCTCTTCTAGTATGAGGAGGGTTATGCCTGCTAGGGCTAGTAGGGCTCCTAGGGTCTTTAACCCCTTTAGGGCTAGTAGTGGTGATGCTACTAGCATAGTATATATTGTTATGTATGTGTATGAGAATGATGGTGGGGTGTGGAAGAACTGTAGTGAGGGCTTGTAGCCGTAGTTTTCCAGCTCTCTAATAATATAGTTTCTAGCTTCCTCTTCTTCGCGCGTCCCAGCCCCTCTGTGTTTTTGTGAGAGTTTCTCTACATGCTTGTATAATCTTAAGGCTCCTCCACCTTCACTATTTTAATCCCCATCTTCTCTAGTTCACCCAGGAATTCTTCAGAGTCTTCTATGGAAGCTTCCGGGGGCTTTATGCCGGGCTCTCTTATCTTACCTCCAGCTATTTTCACAGCCCCTAAGGCCGCCGGGATCCCTGTTAGTCTTCTCATCCTGTCTATAGTTACATAAGATACTTTACCGTTATCTCCTAGAACTTCTACTTTCAAGGCGCTCACCTTTAAACCCCCCACTCTGAACACTCCTTCCACCTTATGTATTAGCTTAGCTAGCCTCTCAGCTTTAACGTCACTATTTACGTTTAGAGCTCTCATTAGGAATTTGGCGAACGCGTTCTGCCATGGTGGAATAAGTCCCCCCCTAACTGTAACCCTATCTTTAACCTTAACATGCCTAGGTAGCGTTACAGGCTCCGGGTGCCCCGTATAGTATAGCTTCAACCTCCCTATAGGCTCTGGAAACGATACTTCGACCCCGCCGCTGCCGGCGTCAACCAGGGTCCAAGATCCTCCAAGGTACATTGGCACCTTGCCTATAAGAGCGTGGAAAAGGTGCAGTACAACAGCTAAGCCTTTAGAGTCCGCGGCTGAACCAACCCAATATATGTCTATAGCTTCAACCTCCCCGAATAATTTAGAGCCCTGCAGAGCTAGAAGGTTAGACAGGCCCGGCGTCCACCCTAATCCCGTTACCCCGGTGACCCCGGCTTTCTCAGCTTCCCCATTCAAACCTAGAATGTTTTCAACAGCATCATAGTCGTCGCACACATCTACAAAGTTTAAACCTAAACTTACAAGGTTCCTAGCTACGGGGAACCCTAGCTTATAGAAGGGGCCTATAGTGTTAACGACAACATCCACATCTTTAGAAGCTTCTCTGAGAGACTCCAAGTCTATAGCGTCAACCTTAACGGCTTCACAGTTGCACCCCAACCTCCTAATATTCTCGGACACTGCTTTAGCATCTTCATATCTAATGTCCCCCGCCACAATCGTGTCAACATTCATAGAACATAAAGCCTCTAAAACCCCGGACCCTATATCCCCGGCCCCTCCTAGAACCATGACTTTCAATTGTAAACCCCTCCATAGTTGGGGGGGTCTAAAGTCTTATTTTTATAGGGGGTGCTTTCGCAAGTTATAGAGGTTTATATCCCGCTCCTCCTATTTTAAGGAAATCTCCGGGCCTCCCCAGCTCTATTTCCAGCCTGGCGCAGTAGCCTCTCGGGGCTGTGACTGTTGTGAGCCCCCTTACGGGGGGCATTTCAAGCTCTTCCCTCGTAGTTAGGAGTTTAACGTTTTTAACTGGACTATATAGGCGTATTTCCGCTATGCCCTCACTGTTTGTAGGGTTGATTATAGGCATTACTAGTTTGCCCTCCTCAGCTTTTGAGAGCGCTAGGAACGCCTTGTAGCTCCTCACGTGGCCCACTGGCTTTTCAGGGGCCGGCCTTATAGTCCAGTTAACACTTCTTTCTAGTAGGAGTTTGAAAGCTTCAAACTCCCCCCCGGTTGAGGCTGAGAGCTCCCCGTTAGCGGATATTTTAAGAAGTCCTCTCCCAGCCTCAACCCTCAAGCCCCCGGGCGACGCTATAGCTATGGAGCCTCGGGGTCCTCTAACGGATATAGCGTTAGATTCTAGGATCTCGCCGTTGCGCACGCTAATATCGTGGAATGCTAGCACTCCCAGGTAGCTTATAGAGTAATCATAGTATATGTGTTTAAACTCTAACTCTACAGGCCCCCTGCCGAGTAGTGTGAGGGCTCCCTGGGAATATGCTGCTATAAGCTCCCCACTTTGAAACACTGTTAACCCCCCAGAGGAGCCTGAGGATCCTTCGAGCTCCATAGTGAATGGGCCGAAAACTATCTTAAACAACCCCCTACTCAATGTCAAAGAACTGCAGTTAACAGAGCTTTTAGAGTGGAGGGGTTCAATGTTAGGGGTGAAAACAGCGTAGCCCCCCACATTATAACATGGGGGTAGCCCCGCACCCCCCTCAACTATTAGAGGGGAGGAGGGCCTCCACCCTAGCGGGTTAAATAATCCCTCAACAACCTCCTTATAGTATTCTCCTAGACGCTCTAAGAGAGCCTCGAGGTTCAACCGTTTAACTGTGAAAACCATACCTTTAAGAGGCTCTAGAGGAGTTGACGCTACGAGGCCCCCTCCATTAACTTTAACCTCGTAAACCCCCATGTGATCCCACGTTAAGCTGGGGGCGCCTGGAATATCAATATTATCTAAGCCCATATAGTATAACATTATAGGAGCCCCTGGAACCCTCAGCAACTCCAGACTTCCAAGCTTCCCCCTAACAACCTCAACCCAGTCAGGCCCCCAGTCCTCAAAACAATACACTATTAACACCTAACACAATAAAAGCCTCGGAAAGCTTATAGTTTAGTTGGCGGATGAAGAAGCTTGCCCCCAAGGGAGTGGTGACGACATTATCGCGGACTGACGCTGTTAAACGAGGCTCGCCTTTCAAGAGTATATTAGAGGGGTGAGCAGGCTTACAGGCGAACCTTATATTATTTAAACTATATTGTCTCCCAGCCTACTACTATATAAGGGGGCCGGCCAGTAACTAAACCATGGCCCCCCGGTGGTGTTAATGGCTAAGCTTAGAGTTAAGCCTCTCGGCACTGTAAAGAATATTACAAACATGGGATTAATAATCGTCTCTATGTGGAGGAAGAAACCTATACCTCTAGGATCTAAGGTCTACTATAGAGCCCCCTCGAGCGACCACCCTAATACTGGGGGGTTAATAGAGGCGGGTAAAGTTATAGATATAATAGGTAATGTAGAGAAACCTTATGCCGTGGTTAAAATTACCAGTGATAGGTTTGAAAAGGCTAGCGAGGGGCTCGAACTCCTATATGAACCTTGGAGGCCTTCAAGGATGAGGCGCGGGGGCCGGCGGGGGGTTGATAGTCTTGGGCGGAGGATTCCCCGAGCGTGAGACGTGTAAGAATATTGTTTTGTCCCCGGAAGGCTTCAGGGTATGCTATGAGACGGGAGAAGTAATTTCTGAGGATGCGTTTTCCGATGATCTCGAGGCTTTCTATAGATGGGATCATAAGTCTACTCCTAGAGTGGGCGACCCTATAACGTTTACCCAACACGACTTAGGTGTTGGAGTAAACCTTAAGCCTAAAAGGTCTGAGAATCCTCTCAAGAGGGTTGTTAGTGCAAGGCGTAATATAATTAAGGAGGCTAGGGTGAGCAGGAGGGATATTCATAAGGTTAGCGTCCTCCAGCTTGCTAATAATGTTGCTAGCAAGCTAGGCTTGCCTGATATTGCGAGGGAGGATTTAGGCCTCATACTCCAGTCTTATCTTAGCAAAGAAAGGGTTACCGGGAATAAGGATATGAGGAGTCTAGTGGCAGCCGCCCTATTAAAGGTTATAGAGAAGCATAACATGGATATAGCCCAGTCGGAAGTTCTAGAACTCCTAGATGTTGGGTCTGAAGATGTTTGGAACGCTAAGATAAAACTACATGAAAAGGGGGTACTAGACACTTATAATAAAAGGATATATGATGCTCAAGACGGTGTGAGAAGGCTCCTAAGCAGGGTTGAAACATATGTTACGAGGCTCGTGAGCGAGCTCAACCTAGATAATGAAGTTAGGAGAGACTCCATGGACTTTATAAAGGCTACTTTGAAAGCGGGCAAGAACCTTTACGGTAAGAGGCCTGAGACTATAGCTGCAGCTGCAGTATATCTTGTAGCTAGGCTTCACGGCTATGAAAACGTCAACCAGAACGTTATAGCTGAGAAGCTTAAGATAAAAGAGTCTAACGTGAGGAAACTCTACAGGTACCTCATGGATGGCATGGTTGTCCTCGTAGTGTTCTAGCTTATATGGCTTGTGGCTCTCGCCTCGTAATACGATATTACGCCAGCCCTGTCAACAATAGCCACTATAGGCTCGTGGTTCGACGCTGAAGCCCCCCTACTCCACTCTGCTAGTTTTTCAAGGGTCATAGGCGTGCCTTCTTCTAAGACTAGTATCTCGGCCAGCTTCCCCTTACCAGTATCTACTATGAGGGTGCCGCTTCTAGCCCCCCTCCTAACCTTTCTTCCCCTTTTCCTAAGGTCGTGGTATACTAGGAACATGCTGAGTTTTATTTTGAATGCTTGGAGCACGTTTACAACAGCCTCCCACCCTGTTATGCCGTCTACGGTAGCCCTGCCTAAAGCTGCTTGGTGTGCCGCCTCCAGGGGCTCTACTTTACTATCATTTATGAGGTTTAGCCTGGCCATGCTAGTGCATAGTTCCGTGTCGAGGCACTTGTCAACCTCTATAGTGTCTCCTTTAGTTTTAAAATGTATTTTCACGTTTTCAGCCCCGGAGTTTCCATCAGGCCCCCGTTAACTTTATAGTATCCCTGCGAGATTTATTAGATTTAGTGACTCTAAACAGGTGGTGGATAGTTTGGGCGGTTTAGGCTGGGTTAAGAGTGAGCTCTCGAAGCTAGAGAAGTTCCTTAAGATAAAGCCTTTATACTTCGACGTTGACACCGGAGAGTTCATATGGCTAGATACTAGGCTCATACCTTTTGAAGAAGTATACAGGAAGACTAGGGATTACAGGAGGGTTGCTGAGGCCATTAAAACAATGGAGATTAGAGGGGCCCCAGCTATAGGTATTAGCGCAGCCTTCGGGATGGCTCTCGCAGCCTTAAACAGTAAAAGCAACAGCGTAGAGGGCCTCATGGAGGAGCTCCTCGAAGCTAGGAAACTGCTAGCCTCCACGAGGCCCACAGCTTACAACTTGTTCTGGGCTCTTGAAAGGATTATGGCAAGGGCACGAGAAGAGTCGAAGCGGGGCTACGATAGGGTGGTGGGCGGAGTCCTAGATGAGGCTCTAAGAATGTACCTGGAGGATATTAAGACAAACGTGGAGATAGGTAGAGTAGGCTCCAGGCTCGTAGAGGATAACATGAGTATAATGACACACTGCAACACTGGAGCCTTAGCAACAGCAGGTTTCGGGACAGCCCTCGGAGTAATAAGGTACGCGTGGTATGAGGGGAAGAAAGTCACAGTAATAACCACTGAGACGAGGCCGGTCCTTCAAGGAGCTAGGCTTAACGTCTGGGAGCTGCGCAAAGAAGGTATACCCTTCAAGCTCATAGTAGACAGTGCTGCAGCCTTAGCGCTAGCCAGGAATATGGTGGACATTATACTAGTAGGGGCTGACAGGATAATACTCACAGGCCACACAGCTAATAAGATAGGGACACTCCAAATAGCCATAGCATCTAAACACTACAACAAGCCTTTCTACGTAGTAGCGCCAACAAGCACAATACAGGCGACGTGGGACCCTCAAGAGATAGTAATAGAAGAGAGGAGCCCGGAAGAAGTGACAAAAGTTATGGGTAAAATACAGATAACACTCCAAGACATAGAAGTCTACAACCCCTCCTTCGACATAACGCCACCACAGCTAATAACGGCGATAATAACAGAGAAAGGCATAATAGAGAAGCCTTTCGAGGAAAACATAGCGAAAACACTATAATAAGCACTGTTTCTATAAGTGGGGGCGTGCACGCTGAAGCTACCGTTACCTGTTTATATCGGGGAATTTAGATTAAAGAATATTAGGGTCTCCCCCGCTCTATTTAAATGCTAGGTGCTTTTAGTTGGTCGGTAGGTTTTACGTGCTAGACTTGAGCGAGGAGCTTAGGAGAGATTTAGAGGATACTCTGGTTACTATGGTTAACCCTGTTACTGTCGACGTTTTCATAGGCAGTCTTTGCGATGCATGCCCAGATACTCTAGCTCTCCTCAAGTTCTTCAGGGATGCTAGTCCCTCTAAAGGCGGTAGGAGGATGCTAGAGCTTAGGGTTTTCGACTATGAGAATGCGAGCCACCGGGAGGCGTTTAGAAAGATGGGTATAAGCAGGGTCCCCACAGTTAGCTTCATAAACGGCTATGTTAAGTGGCTCGGCATACCTGCGGGGGAGGAGATTAGAGCTCTAGTAGAGACGATCATGAGGATTAGCGAGAACGAGTCAGGCTTAGAAGAGGAGACAAAAAGAATACTAGCTAGTCTCAAGGGTAAAGTCCACATAGAAACTATAGTCACACCATCATGCCCCTACTGCCCCTACGCAGTCCTCCTAGCCCACATGATAGCATATGAAGCTTACAAGCAAGGCAACCCTGTGGTTGTCTCAGACGCTGTAGAGGCATATGAGAACCCAGATATAGCGGACAAGTATGGAGTCATGAGCGTCCCAGCTATAGCCATAAACGGGAGCCTCGCCTTCGTAGGAGTCCCATACGAGGAGGACTTCATAGGCTATATCAAGGCTGCAGCGGAAGGAAAGCTTAGAAAACCCGGTAGAACATATGGAGAGCTAAGTGAATTCTAAACCCCTACATATTCACGCGTTAGCCTCCTAGGGGGTCTTCGTTAGGATTAACCGCAGCGTCACCGGCGTCGCGGGGACCTTCTGGGGCTTGAAACTTTCATAACTTCGGTAAGGGGGGGCGGTGGATACGCTCTTACATATGAAGGCTTATTATGATCTACTATACTAACAATATTGTTGACGGCTGGTATTGCGTGTTGAGCGTGGATAATATAGGTGTTCCTCTTTCAACAGCTCATAAACCTATAAGGGCTCTTGGGGTGAAAGCCCCCTGAAAGGGGGAAGTCCTGGGGTGAAAGAGGCTGGAGCGGAGGGGTTTGAAGTATGTAGCATTTGCGGTTCCAGGGCTGTTTATTATAGGCGTGCTAGTGGTCACATGCTTTGTGTTAGGTGTTTAGGCCTCGAGCTTGAGAGGGGTGTGAGGGGGTTTCTTAGGCCTTTAAGGGCTCTTAGGCCGGGCTCCCGTGTTCTAGTCCCTATAACATTCTATAACCCTATAGCTTCTCTAGGTCTAGCCTTTATTGTTTCGCGTATGAAGATGGGCTATGGTAGCGTTGCAAGCATAGCTATACCTGGGGTTCTAGTTTTAGAGGATCCTAAGGGGCTCTTGAAGGGGTTCAAAACTTTCAAGGTAGGGATAGAACCGCTCCCAAAGACCGGGGATCCCTTCGCTATACTCAAGCTAGACAAGTTATGGTCCCTCAAACTAGCTAGAGAACTCGACTATAATGTTATCCTAATGCCTATAACATCTACTGACGTCACAGCGTTGACTCTAGAAGCCTCCCTGAGAGGTGATGAGGAACTGTGGGCGGACCTGAGCTATTACGATATTATAAACGGGACCTTAATAACATACGCCCTAGCTGGTGTTGAGCTTGAAGCTATAATGGCTTACACAGCTCTAAACGGTTTGAACGCCTACAGGGTAAGCGGGGCCCCTAAACCTGAAACATCCTCCTATAAAATACTTTACACGCTTAAAAGGGGTCCCGAGCTTGAATTCAGCTCCTACAAAGTCTTAGCGCTTTTCAGGAATAGCGCTCTGGGGAAACTGAGTTTCAAATGTGGAGTGTGTGGAAGCCCTTCGAAGGAGCCGGGATACTGTGGGGTGTGTAGGTCTATAAGAGCTTATGATTTAATCATAGTTAACCTTTAGAGTGCGAGCTACCTTTATAGGTGTTAAAACTCCTCTCTTAATGTCTTCCTTATTTTCTCGGCCCCCTTCATGCTTGACTGTTGTTTGCTTTAAAGTTATTGGGTTCTGCAATGTTAGGGTTATGTTTCTCCATGTTCAGTAAAGCTTATATAGAAGTGAGGCTACATTAGATTCTGGAGTTTGCAAGTGGTGATCGTGTATGGCTGCGGGAGTGCCTATACTAGTGTTAAAGGAGGGGGCTCAGAGGACCTATGGTAGGGAGGCTTTGAGGGCTAACATTCTAGCAGCTAAGGTTATGGCTGAGGTTCTGAAGACTAGCCTAGGCCCTAGAGGCTTGGATAAAATGCTTGTAGACGCTTTCGGAGACATTGTTGTCACTAATGACGGCGCTACTATAGTTAAGGAGATGGAGGTTCAACACCCGGCGGCTAAACTCCTAGTTGAGGTGGCTAAGGCTCAGGATGCTGAGGTTGGCGATGGAACGACTTCAGTAGTTGTTCTCGCAGGGACTCTCCTTGAGAGGGCTGAGAAGCTTCTCGACGAGAACATTCACCCTACTATTATAATTAATGGTTTCACTAAGGCTCTCAAAGAATCTCTGGCTTTCCTCGACAAGGTAGCTTACCCTGTCAATGTTGAAGATGACGCTAGCTTGAGGAAGATCGTTGAGACCACGCTAGCCAGCAAGCATATAGGTCACGGGCCTGAGAAGGCTAAGATAGCTGATATGATATTAGAGTCTATAAGGATAATAGCTGAGAAGAAGCCCGATGGAACCTACAACGTTGACCTCGACAATGTTAAGATAGAGAAGAAGAAGGGGGGCAGCATATTCGACTCTAAGATAATAAGGGGTATAGTGCTCGACAAGGAAGTAGTACACCCTGGAATGCCCAGGAGGGTTGAAGGGGCTAGAATACTCGTCCTAGACGCCCCCCTAGAGATACAGAAGCCGGATTTAACGACTAAAATAAGGGTAACAGATGTAGAGCAGCTTGACAAGTTCCTCGAAGAAGAGACGAAACTCTTGAAAGACATGGTTGAAAAGATAGCCGCTACCGGGGCCAACGTTGTTATAACACAGAAAGGCATAGACGAGGTTGCCCAGCACTTCCTAGCCAAGAAAGGAATACTAGCAGTGCGTAGAGTAAAGAGGAGCGACATAGAGAAACTAGCGAGAGCAACTGGAGCTAAAATAGTGACTAGCCTAAGAGAGCTCAAGGAAGAATACCTAGGCTACGCGGAGCTCGTGGAAGAGAGGAAAGTCGGAGAGGATAAAATGGTCTTCATAGAAGGGGCTAAGAACCCGAGGAGTGTAACCCTGCTAATCAGGGGAGCCAACGACATGCTACTAGATGAGACCGAGAGGAACATAAAAGACGGCCTCCACTCCCTCAGAAACATCCTGAGGGAGCCTAAGATAATGCCTGGAGGAGGCGCTATTGAAATAGAACTAGCGGAGCATATGAGAGCTTTCGCCAGGGGCGTTGGAGGTAAAGAACAGCTAGCCATAGAAGCTTACGCTGAAGCCCTAGAAAGAATACCAATGATACTAGCTGAAAGCGCAGGCATGGACCCGCTCGACACCCTACTACAGCTTAGAAGCCTCCACGCTAAAGGCCACACTTATGCCGGTGTGGACGTGCTTAAAGGTAAAGTAGCTGAGAACATGCTAGACATAGGGGTTTTCGAGCCTCTACTAGTTAAAACCCAAGTAGTAAAGAGCGCTACGGAAGCGGCAATAAGCATACTTAAGATAGACGATGTAATAGCAGCAGCTCCCCCAAAGAAAGAAGAGAAAGGTAAGAAAGGAGCAGAAGAAGAGGAAGCTAAAGGACCGGGAGGAATCGAAGAACTCTAAAATAGCATTCCCGTCCTCATAGTTTCTAGTTAAATTTTTTATTCTCATAGGCTCACCTACTAATTAAAGCTGGGGTTGAACTTGGAAACTCTCAACGTAACCCTGGTCATAGAATGGCATCCTAATAGTGTGGGGGGCGTTCAGACCCATGTGAGGGACCTCGCCTCTAGGCTTTCGAAGGCGGGTTTTAATGTGCGTGTTGTAAGCCGTAGGGTTGGGCTGGGTGATGTGGCGTTCCACGAGGCTGAAGGCTATCATATTGTTGAATCTCTGGTTCCCGTAGATATTCTTATGGTCCCCCCGGATCCTCGGGATCTTGAGGAGGCTCTTCGTGAAGCTGAGCCTGATATAGTGCATTCACACCACATATTTACTTTAACGCCTCTCATGGCTCTTAAGGTTGCTCATGACCTTAATTTTGGGAGGCTCGCCACTAACCATACTATATTCTTAGCTTACGACTTTAGGCTTTTGTGGAGTACTGCGTCTATAGTTTTACCCACGAGGTATTATTTGCAGTATGCTCAGGCAGTCATATCTATAAGTAAGGCTGCAGATGTCTTCGTAGAGAGCATAATGGGCCCAGAGTTCCCCGCTAGGAGGTACGTGATACCCAACGGTGTTGACACCGAGAAGTTTAAGCCCCCCACTAGGGAGCCCGACGAAGACTCAATACTATTCATAGGGAGACTAGTATATAGGAAAGGCTTACACGTACTCATAGAAGCCTTCTCTAGAATAGCGGATAACAGGGATGCCACCCTCTACGTTGCCGGCGGAGGCTACATGGAGATACCCTCAAAAATCCTAGCTAAAGCATACGGGGTCGACGACAAAGTTAAATTCCTAGGAGTCTTGCCTGAAAGCGAAAAACCTGAAATATTCAGGAAAGCTAAGATAGTAGTAGTCCCCAGCCTATTCAATGAAAGCTTTGGAATAACAGCATTAGAAGCTATGGCAAGCGGGAGGCCCCTCATAGCTACAAAAGTCGGGGGGCTCGCGGAGCTCGTTAAACATGGAGAGACAGGAATACTAGTGAACCCGGGATCCGTGGAAGAGCTAGCAGACGCTATAGAGATGCTCCTAGATGATAAAAACCTAAGAGCTAAGCTAGGCGAGAAAGCTAGGAGAGAGGCTGAACTAGAATATTCATGGGATGTGGTTATAAATAAAATTATAAACGTCTATAAAACTCTAACAGGGGGATGAGGGCGAGTAAAGGCTGAGATATGAGGAGGGTCTCAAGCGCCGACCCCACTATATCCCGGGTTTCATATTAGTTTCTCGGCAGCCATAGCTATGTATGTAGCGTGGTCCGCTATCCTTTCCACGTGTCTTGCTAGTAGGAGGGATGCTGCGCTCCTCTTATCTATGGATGTTTGGGAGGCTAGGATGTCTAGGTATTTGTGGTATACTTTGTCTATATTATCGTCGTCTTCGTAAACCTCACTAATGTTTTTCCTATCCCTCTCTACTAGTGCTTTGATAGACTTTCCTACCATGGCTCTAGCTGTTTTCATAGCGTTTAAAACGTCATCGTTAACGTTTCCTTCGAGGCCTCCCAGGGCGTCGGCTAATATTGATATTTCCCTAGCATATCTAGCTATCCTGTAAAGGTCGTAGGCTACGCTTATAACGTTCTCGGCCATTATTAAATCTCTACCTAGGGGCTGGAATCTAGCTATGAAAACAGTGGCTTCAGAAGTTATTGAGTCCCTGTACTCCTTTGCTATCTTGGCTATAGAGTCTACTTTAGCCGTTATTTTTCTCTCGGAGCTCGAACTTTCTAAATCGCTCAAAGCCTCGTCCACGAGCCTATACAGTTTTAACACCATGTCTAAAAGCCTCTTCTCGGCAACGTCTATCGCAGCCACTCATATCTCACCCCTGAGGAACCTCCTAGTTACCTCATGTCTAGGGTTAATAGCTATTTCTCCAGTGGGCCCTTCCTCGACCACGCTCCCATCGTAGAGCATTATTATGTAGTCTGAGAGTCTTACAGCCTGGTGGGGCATATGCGTCACCATCACTATAGTTATACCTTCATCTCTAAGAGATCTAAGGCTATCCTCCATCTTTATAGTATTCACCGGGTCTATGTTAGCTGTAGGCTCATCTAACAGTAAGAGTTTAGGCTTGAGGGCTAGCGCTCTAGCTAAGCACAGCCTCTGCTGCTGCCCCCCGCTAAGCCTCCATGGGGGGTCTTTGAGCCTGTCTTTAACCTCATCCCATAACATCGCCTTTATTAGGGCCCACTTGACTATTTCGTCGAGCTCCTTCTTATTCCTAGCTATTCCGTTTATCTTAGCGCCTATGGCTACATTATCGTATATGCTTAAGTGGGGGAAGGGGTTCGGTATCTGGAAGACCATGCCCATAGTTTTCCTCACATCGTAAGGGTCCATCTCTAGAACACTGTTGCCGAAAACCTTAACAGCCCCCGAGACCTCCACATCATCAATAAGGTCTATGAGCCTGTTCACTACTCTTAAGAGAGTAGTCTTACCGCTGCCACTAGGCCCCATAATACTCGTTATAGTGCCTTCAGGCACTTTCAAGTTTACATTCTTTAAAATACTTTTACCCCCGATTTTAACGTTTAAACCCGATACTTCTACTGCAGGCCTCGCATGCACTAGTATTTCACCTCTTTAACCACTACCCTAGTTATTATGAATAGTGTGAGATAACTTATTAATAATACGAAGGCGCCGCCCCACGCTAGTTTTATCCAGTTATCGTAGCCGGTCTGCATAAACTGGAATATCATTAGTGGCAGCGCATCTATAGGCTCTAGGGGGCCGCCGAAGAGGACATTGCGGGCCCCGAATGCGGTGAATAATAATGGGGCAGTCTCACCCATAGCTTTAGTGACCCCTATCATGAGCCCCCTAGCCACACCCCTCCTCGCAATCCTAAGTTTATGGTATATGACTAGAGCCCTACTCATCCCCAGGCTATAAGCTGCCTCAACATAAGTCCGGGGCACTGAGAGCATCGCCAGTTCTACATATGTGTACACGTACGGTATCATTACTATAGCTAAGGCTACAGAGCCCGCTAAAGCTGTGAACCTGCCAGTCGGCAGTACTAGTAGGGCGAAGACTAGCATCCCCACTATTATAGTTGCAACTTCCAGGAGAGATCTAGAGGCGGCCCTCACAACATGTGTTAACCGGCTCCTAGGGAACTCTGAGGAGAAGACTGCGGCTAAAGTAGCTATGGGGACAGCTATTATGGAGGCTGTAGCTGTTAAATACAAAGTCCCTATTATAGCCTGAGCTATGCCTCCAGGCTTCGGGTCTGTTACCGCGTTAGGTAGGCTGGTGAAGAATTCCAGCCCGCTCTCCAGGATTATGGGGAGCCCCCTGTATGAGACGTAGACTATGATGTGGAATACGGGGGCTATAGCTATTATTGAGAGGACTATGATGGTTATAGTGAAAATCTTATCTTTAAGCCTCCTAGTATCCAACTAGAACCTCACCCTCCTCAAATATATTATCCCTATACTGTTAACTATGATGCCTATAATGAGGAGCGCTAGGCCCCCAGCGAACAGGGCGTTCATCATATAGGGGAAGTCTTGAGCCTCTGTGAACTGGTTAGCTATGAGGGAGGATATAGTGTAGGCTGGCTGGAAAATACAGTATCCAATATTGTAACTGTTCCCAACGACAAGAGTGACAGCAGCAGTCTCGCTCGAAGCCCTCCCAAACCCGAGGAGTAAAGCGGAAACTATGACGGGCCTTATCATGTTTATGTTAAGCTTCACATACT
This sequence comes from uncultured Sulfolobales archaeon, assembly GCA_937921695.1. Lineage (GTDB taxonomy): Archaea > Thermoproteota > Thermoprotei_A > Sulfolobales > Acidilobaceae > DSZV01. The sequence continues at coordinate 27,456 of CAKZTZ010000006.1, forward strand.
CATACCTAGTCATCCCAAGGCTCCACGCAGCCTCCTTTAGGGTCACCGGTATCGCTCTATAGTTCTCCTGTATTATAGCTACCATGAAGGGCACTATCATAACTGAGAGTAGCACGCCAGCAGTGAACACTGTAGCCCCTGAGAGGGGCTCGCAGGAAAACAGGGGTATGAAGCTTAGGTAGGAGTGTAGGGGGCTCATAACCCATTTTTCAAGAGTAGGGCCTAGAAACGCTAACCCCCAAACCCCAAATATCACTGTAGGCATCCCAGCCATCAAATCCACTATTGTCGAGAAAGCTTCTCTAAACCTCCTAGAAGCTACCTCCTCTATAACCACCACTAGAGACAGGGAAAGGATCATGCTTAGAAACACTGCTATAATAGATGAAGTCATAGTGCCCCATATAGCTGGGAGGAGCCCATACCAGGCGCCATCTGGGGGAGGCGTGTATGAAGGTCTCCAAACAGTTGTGGTTAAAGTTGAGAGCCCCTGAACGTTGAACACGGGGATGCTTAAGCCTAGTTGCGTGGCTAGCATTAGGAGCAGTATAATTATCACTATTGATGTGGGGGCTGCTAGAGAGTAGAAAACTATGAGGTCTTGCCTTGAACTCTTAGGCCTCAACACTCTCCCCGAGCTTCCTATTAGCTGGAGGGCTTTATTAGCTGGAGGGCCCTTAAGTTATATTGTCTAACGCTTTCAGGGATAGCCACGTACCCTTCAACGATGTTCTTGGGCTTCTGTCCTTCAGTGTTAATCCACTCTATGAACTTTTTAACAGCCTCAACTTTCTCAGGGCTATAAACCTTATAGAATATTAGGAATGAGAAGGAGGTTATGGGGTAAGAGTCTTTCCCCGGAGCGTAGACTATAGCCTCCCAAGCCTTGTTAAAGTCTTCTTCTAGACTCTGAGGCAGTAGGGGGTAGGCGTTTTCAGCGGCTTTCATCATAGCCTCAGGTGTAGCGTCTATAAATAAGCCTTCAGCATTCTTGACTAAAGCCGAGGGTAGATTCGCGAGGCGCGCATAGGCGTACTCTACATACCCTATGGAGTATGAGGTTCTACGGACGAGCTCGACAACGCCCTGGTTACCTTTACCTCCAAGGCCCCTCCCAGTCTTGTCTACAGGCCACTCTATAGCTTTCTCCACGAGATCTTTAGTCCACACGTGCGGGGCAGCCTTGTGGAGGAATAGTGTGAACACGTGGGTCGTCCCGCTAGAGTCGGACCTGTGTACTGCTCTTATCTTCTCGTTGGGGAGTTTCAAGTCGGGGTTTAAGGCTTTAATGCGCGGGTCATCCCAGTACTCTATCTCACCCTTATATATTAAGGCTATAGTCTCGCCGTCAAGCTTGAGCCTCCCTTCAAGGCCTGGAATATTATAGGCCATCACTACAGCTCCTAGTATTACAGGCATCTGGATAACCCCTTCAGGCCTCCCCCTAGCTTCAGCCCACCTACTAGTGGGTAGCGGAGGATCGCTCCCTGCGAAGTCTACAACTTTCTGCATAAACTGTGTTTGACCAGTGCCGCTACCTGTAGGGTTATATTCTATCCTAACGTTAGGGTATAATGCTGTGAACTCTTTAGCCCATTTATCTAGTTGAGGGTGTATGAACGTGGCCCCGGACCCTAAAAGAACCACTTGTCCCACCGGCTTTGTTTGAGTTTCCGTCGGCTTCGTTTCCTGCTTCGTTTCCTGGGTTTCCCACCCTCTCAAGGCCACTATGATAGCCGCCCCTATTATTACTAAGACTATGAGGGCCCCGGCCACTAGTTTAAGGTTTACCAACCCGGATTCTCACCTCACTTTAACGTGTCGGCTCCTCTGGCTATATTCATTGTCTAAAAACATCTATAGAGACCATGGAGGGGGGTGTAAAGGTTTAAATCCTCTTTCCCCCGGAATGTTCGTGGGGTTGGACTTTGGTTATTGTGCGTAGGGTTCAGCTTACTGGTAGAGCTACCTATATTATATCGCTGCCTAAGGAGTGGGCGAGGAGTATAGGTTTAACTAAGGGGTCCAGGGTTTTCGTGGAGATTCTCCCCGATAATAGTGTTAGGATTAAGCCTGAACCTAAATTGTCTAGTGTCAGGCTTAGCAAGCTTGTCGATTTAAGGGGTGGTTTAGACGTTAACGCTGCTATGCGGGAAGTCGTTTCAGCTTACATGTCGGGATATGAAACTTTCACTATAGTGTTTGATGAAGGTAGTTTTGACATGTTTAAGAGCCTTAGGGCTCTACTTGAGTCGAAATTGTCTGGTTTAATACCTGTTGATGAGAAGGGGGATAGGGTTATTTATAGGGTTGTGAGCGCCCCCAAACCCCTCTCGGTTAAAGACGCTACTTCATGGATGTATAGGCTTGTCAACGCTATGTTCTCGGATCTAGTTAAGGGGGTTAAGAGTGGAGACTCTAAATTCCTAGATTTTGTTATTGAGAGGGATGACCTTGTAGATAGAGCTTATTTCATGATTGTTAAGAATGTTATAACAGTGCTCCTCGGAGGAGCCCCCCTTGAATCTATAGGTGTTACTTCCAACGCGGAAACCCTACACTACTATCACACTTTCAAAACCCTAGAGAGGGTGGCCGACCACCTAGCGGGCATGGCTAGGAGTTTCAAGGAGCTAGAGGCGGGTAGAGAAGTGCTCGAAGACCTAACAGTGTTCCTAGAGAAAAGTATGGAAGTATTCAGTGAAGCCTCTGAGAGCGTTATAAAACTCGACGTAGACAAAGCTAGGAGGGCGGCATCTAAAGCTGAAGCCCTTAAAGGGGAGTGGACCGGCTTATTCACACGTATAAAGTCGAGCGTCGGAGACTTCAACATAGACTCTATACTGTTAAGCCTAAACAGGTTAATAGCATATAGTATAGACCTGGCCGAGATAGTCTACGATATTAACGCCACTAAGAGTGTCACGGAAACTATTTACGGCGACTAACCACTACTCTAGAGATAACCTTATATCGTCCGCTAACCCTCTTACTATAAGGCTTGCATCATCAACATGCCAGCCTTCCAGGATACTAGCTATGAGTATTCTTAAAGCTCTCCTATGTTTACCCTCACTCAGAGATTTTAACGTTGACGTTATAACGTCTGCCTTAACAGATTTACGCCTTAAAGTTTTCCTTAAAGACTCCTCTCTTTCCCTACTCTCCATAGCTTCTTTAAGGGCTTCCTCGAGCTTCATTAGGGCTTCTAGGGTCTCGTTTACAAGCTTCTCCCCAAGGGCTTCTTTTAGTTTCCCAATAACGGTTTCCGACTCTGAAGTTAAGAGTATGGCGAAAGACTTTGCATCCATGGCTTTCGAGGCTTTAATATAATCCTCGTAGAGTTCTGATTTAACCTCGTAGATTTCAGGGTGCTCCCTATCCCCCCTCCCCAAGTACCATAGGAATATTGAGGGGTACTCTACACTACTCCTACCGTAATCCACTATATCCCCGCCTATGCCCAGTATTCTCCCAGCTATACTCTCAACCCCCAGTTTATCAGCTATGCTGGAGGAAGCTAAGGGGTCTAAGAGCACCCCGTCAGGCTCCCTAGCTGCTATAAGTATGAGCCTATAGCTTTCAATATAATCCATAGGCGGGGGGCCTCTAACTATGGTCGCAGGCTCCGGCCCCTCCACCATTAACGTTAAAGTCCACCCTTTAAACTCTCCAAGCCTATCCCATAAACCCATCTTATCGGAAACCCTCTCAGCAACAGCCACCACAGGGTTAATAGTTAACCCGTAATCCTCAACTTTAAGCTCCCCCCTAACAAAAGCCATATTATGGAGGGCGTAGCGTGTAGAGAAAGCCCACCTGCCAAGAGCAGGGTCCCAGTACAAGTTAACCTGCCACCCGTCAATCCTAGGTGTAACGAAACTAGGACTCCCCCCGGGAACCTCAACCCCCCTAACCCCAAGATCTAAAGCTCTATGGAGGGGGTAAGACGCGAGCGCAGGCTCCACGCTTGTAGCGTAGAATATTATCGTGCCCCCAGAATCTAAAGCGGCAGGAAAATACCTCTTAAAAGCCCTCCTACTCCAAGAATATATACACATCCTACCCCCTCCAGCATCACAACACCTCTCCTCAATAACCTGCCCAACAACATCCCTATAACGCCTCAGGAAAACCTCAAGCCTCCTAGTAGGGCTACCCAAAAGACTACTAGCAAAATAAATCTCATCCTCACTCAAATCCCTCCCACTAACCCAAGACTCGAAAACCCTCACAACCTCAAACAAGTAATTAGACACCAGCCAGACACCAGAAATAAACATCCACAATAAAACTAAAAAACAGTAACAACGTTTACAACCATGACAACAACATAAACACCCTTATAAACTCTGGGAAGCCTAATAAATAACGGCAGCCGGGTCGTCTAGCGGCCAAGGATGCGGGGCTTTGGCCCCCGTGACCGGGGTTCGAATCCCCGCCCGGCTACCATAATTAGGGGCAGTTCTCTTCATCGTATAAGCTTTGCCCGCCTTTATAGCCGTGGGGGCGGGCTAGATAGGAGCCCCGGTTTCGTTGAGGCTCGACAGTCATTCATGACGCCACAGTGATATATCACTGTGAATAAGGTGGAAGTCCCTGGAGAATAAATAAGCATTTAGAGACATGTGTTTCTATTTTATTCACCTGTATTCTATTTCTGTTTTCACTTGTTTTGCTGTTTCTTCTAGTTTTTTCCTTTGCTCGCTTTTTAGGCTTTTCTTTTCTATTATTATTTTTTGGGCTTTTTGGGGGTGTGTTTTCTCGATTGCTTGTCTTATTACGTGGTCTGGTACTCCCTCGTCTATTTGATGTCTTGATATTATGTGTCCTAGGCATGTTTCCATCTCTTCTAAATGTATTTTTGTAAACTTCTCTGGATAATGTGTTCCCCCTATTCCTGTTGTTGGGTTGCATTCTGGTGTTTTCTTAGATATTGCTTCCGCTACTGCTAGTGCCATGGCTATTCTGGCTCTCTCGTCGGTCCATTCTTTTTCTGTGCTTCCTATTTCTATGAATACTATGGGTTTGAATGGTCTTGTGGGGCCGTGGTGTGTGGCTTCTAGGGTTACATGGTATTCTTCTAGGCCCTGTTCTCGGGCTGTCTTGGCGTAGGATGTTAAGAGGGCTTTACTTAGTGCTGGGTAGGATGTTGATAGTTTGTAGGGTTCCCCTCCCCACGCTCTCCCTGTGGGGTTTCCTGTGTGGTGTACGCTTAGAGTTTTACGTCCGCTCTCAGCTCTATGCTTGGAAAGTACTATTATAGCTTCAGCTTCAGGGTCGGGGGTTTCATCTAGGAACTCCATGTTTACAACGTCAACGTTAAAGCCAGCTATGACAACTTCGTCGGCGAAATAGCATTCAAGGGGGCCCGGGCATTTGCGGGGTTTCGCTTTAAGAACTTCTATTAAATGCTTGGAGGCTCCAGCCCCCGCCGGGTCTCCAGTGGAGTAGACTATGGAATATTTAGCCATTGGAACCCCCCATTTTCAAGCCTAGTTTGAGGGAGGCCGCTAGTATTAACGTTATAGTTTTAATATCAGCTATCTCCCCCTCATATATCATTTCATAAGCCTTCCCTAAACTAAGCTCTACAACCCTCTCTATAACCTCATGGGCCTCCCTCCTAGGCTCACCCCTCCTAGGGTTCCAGGCTATGTAGAGTTTCATGTTTTCAGTAGAGTAGCCCGGGGACACGTAGCCCCCGCCTACATATTCAAGGTTGTCAGTTGTGAGGCCCGCCTCCTCCTCCAACTCTCTCAAAGCCGCATCTCTAGGATCTTCCCCAGGCTTCAAAGTCCCGGCTGGAGCCTCGAGGATCCATTTTCTAATAGTGGGCCTATACTGTTTAACGAGGAACACCTTTCCATCTCCTGTTAACGGTAGAACAGTCACACTATCCGGGAATATAACCCTATCAACTAGAACTTTAACGCCGTTAGGTAAAACTTCATATTCATACTCGAATAAAACCCTCCTCCCCCTACAAAGCCCCACGACGGGCCACCAAAAGCCTTTGCGGGTTTTAAACTTATTAAGATTCCTAGGTAGCCACAGCTATAAGGATCCCCCCGGAGGGTCTATGGTCTTGAAAAACCCTAACTATGAAGCTTGGATGCTAACCGTGGGTAATGAGCTACTCATAGGTAGAATTGTCAATACTAACGCTTCACAGCTTGGTAAAATGTTGACGCTCATGGGCTTTAAAGTCTCAAGAGTCATAGTAGTTCCTGATGATATCGATGAGATAGTTGAGGAAGTTAGGAGGGCTATAGGTAGGGTTAGGCTTTTAGTAACTACAGGGGGTTTAGGGCCTACATATGATGACTTAACTTTAGAAGCTATAGCTAAAGCCCTCAATAGAGAGTTAAAGGTTAACCCTGAAGCTGAAGCAATGATCAGAGAATTCTACTCTAGAAGGGGCATGCCAATAACGAGGGAGAGGCTTAAAATGGCTTTCATGCCTGAAGGGGCTAGGGCTTTAAGGAACCCTAGAGGGGCGGCGCCTGGTTGCATAGTGGAGGAGGGTGGAACTATCATAGTCTCCCTCCCCGGAGTCCCTGAGGAGATGGAGGTGATGTTTAAGAGTGAGGCTTTCAAGATCCTTGAAGGGGTCTCCCCTAAAGTTTCCATAGTAGAGTGTTCGCTGGTAATCAAGGGGGTCCCAGAATCCACTATAGCCCCAGCCATAGAATCTACAGCTAGGAAATACCCTGAAATATATGTTAAAAGCCACCCCGTAGGCTTCGAACTAGGAGCTCCAGTGATAGATGTGAGAGTCCTAGCTTCAGACAGCGATAGAGAGAGTGCGGAGGCAACAGCCTTAGAAGCTCTAGCATACGTGAAACGGGAGGCTGTGAAACTCGGGGGATACGCTGATGAAGCATATTGTGGTTAAACATGTAATATTAACAGCTACAATAGCCTTTATAGGTACTGTTCTAGTATTCGCTGGGGGCAATATTAGAAGCCCTGTGACCTTATTAGGGCTGGCTGTCGTAGCAACTTCCCCCATAATCTCCTACATTATAACATACATATATTATAGGAAGCAGCTTAAGATTTCCTCAAAAGCCTCCTAATAAACCCTAAGAAACTCCCTTCACCCTTAGACTCGCTAGTAGACCATGCTATAGACCTGGCTTCTTCATCACTCATATAAGCGTACCTCCTAGCTATCTCATGCAGAGTTTCCAGTTCTTCATCGCTCGCATAGTCTAGAGGTATCCCTTGCCTCCCCCTCGACTCCCACTCCCCTATAAGCCTTTCCAGTATAGGTGAAACTTTAGAGTCCGAGTAGAAAGCAGCTTTAACCCACGGGCTCCTATTCTCATCTATGAGCTTTATTATGTCAGCTTTAACCTCTTCTCTCAAACCCCACACCAAAAACAAGTTATGGCTCTCAGCGGTAATAGTATTAAATGGTTTAACTTGTCCATTAAAAGTTTTATGGCGTAGGTAGGGAGGGGTATATTAGGGGTTTAGCGAGGTTTACAGCCTTATTAAGCCTAGCCTCTACGTCATCCCAGTTTACTACGTTCCACCAGTTGTCCACATAGCTAGCCCTATCGTTCTTATACTGGAGGTAGTAAGCGTGCTCCCACACGTCTAAAACTAGTAGGGGCGCCATCCCAGCTGTCATGAGCAGGTTGTGTTTCTCAAGCTGGAGCACCCTTAACTCCCCAGTTAGAGGATCATATGTTAGGACAGCCCACCCAACCCCTTCAACAGTCTTAGCTGCCTGGCTGAACAAGCTCTTAAAGCCTTCGAAGCTGCCGAAGAACTTGTTGATATAATCTGCTGTTAGCCCTCCAGGCGCTCCTCCCCCCTTGCCTGGCGGGGCCATGTTAGGCCAGAATATAGTGTGCATTATGTGCCCTCCATAGTTGAATGAGAAGTCTCTGAGTACAGCCCTCACATCTATTTGGATTTCACCTTTAAAGTGTCTCTCTATCTTCTCCAACGCAGCGTTAGCTCCTACAACGTAAGCGTTATGGTGTTTTGAATGGTGTAGCCTCATTATCTCCTCTATGATATAGGGTTCGAGAGCCTTATACGAGTATGGGAGTGGGGGTAGCTCGTACCTGGTATATGAAACCATCACCTTCCACCTCTATGCCTGGAGGGTGTAGCTTCGTCTGGAGTTTAAAACTCCAAGTATTAAGTTCTAGTTCTAATCCTCCTCTAACTTTATAGTTAACTATTTAAACATGGTTAAAAACACTTATAGTTGGTGATTATAAGTGAATATTCCATCAAAATTCGACACTATAGTAGTGGGCGCCGGGCCTGCAGGGTGCGCTTCAGCATACCTGCTAGCTAAGGCTGGGTTTAAAGTCTTAGTACTTGAGAGGGGTAGGGGTGTAGGGAGTAAAGAATTGTGGGGTGGTAAAGCTTATGCTCAACCTTTAAGGGATGTTTGGCCAGAGCTTGATAAAGAAGCCCCTATACACAGGTGGGTGTCTAAGGAGAGGTTTAGCCTAGTGTGGGGTGAGAGGGCTTTAACAATAGAGTATAAGCTTGGTAGAAAAGTAGCGTTCACAACATACCTCACGGAGCTCGTAAACTGGATGGCTAGGAAAGCTGAAAACGCGGGCGCCCTGATAGTTGACGAGGTTAGAGTTGAGGAGATTGTGGTTAAAGACGGTAAAGTCTTAGGGGTTAAGAGTGGCGACGACATTGTTTACGCCGATGCAGTCATAGATGCTGAAGGTGTAAACAGGCTGCTCCTCGAGAAGCTCGGCCTAGTTGATAAACTAAGCCCGGACCATGTAGCTCTAGGGGTTAAGGAAGTTCTAAGCTTAGACCCTAAGCTTATAGAGGAGAGGTTCATGTTAAACAGGAATGAAGGGCTAGCGTGGTTCGTAGCTGGCGACATTACTCTGGGGCTCCCCGGAGGAGGCTTCATCTACACAATGAGAGACTCCATAAGTATAGGACTAGTATTACCTATAGGCCCCGCAGCTAGAGCGGCTGAAAAAGGTCTTTTGAAAGAACACGTCTCCAGCCTAGTGGAAGCTTTCAGGCTCCACCCGTACTTCAGGAGTTTCTGGAGAGAAGCAGACGTTATAGAATATGGTGGTAGGATGACTATAGAAGCTGGCCTAAAACTTATGCCTAGGAAGCTTTACATGAACGGGCTCCTAGTAGTTGGGGATGCTGCAGGCTTCCTAGTAAACACAGGGTACACTATAAGGGGGGTCGACACGGCGGTTATAAGCGGTAAGCTAGCTGCAGAAGCTTTAATAGATGCTTTCAACAATGGGGGGCCTACGGAGGAGAACCTTAAATCATACGAGGAGAAGGTTAAGAAAAGCTATATTTACAGTGAACTCAAAAACCATAGCGGCATAGGAGACGTTATGTCAGACCCCTTCTTCTTCCAGAAAATACCCCAGGTAGCTGTAAAAGCTGCTAGCAAACTGTTTGAGGCTGATTATGAAGAGCCTAAACTAATAAGAAGCTTTTTAAACGCTGCAAAAGAGGAGAATATAAGTTTGCTAAAAACAATATATAAATTAGGGAGGGTGGCTGGAAAGCTATGAGCTCTCAAACTTCAAGACTTAAAACTATGAAACTAGAGGAGCTCCTCCAAAGGAGCGTGTGGGATGTAGATGAAGAGAGGCACATTGAGATATTAAAGCAGGAAGGCCTCAGAGTCAATGCTTTAATACTCCTATGCCCCATGGGTTGTTATAGTATTGCAGGGGATAAGCTCATAATGAGCTATGAAGGCTGCGTCGAATGCGGCACATGCAGGGTTCTAAGTAGGAGCGACCAGATTAGGTGGGAGCACCCTAAGAGTGGGAGGGGTATTCAGTATAGGTATATGTAGGTGGGGAGTCTTGAGAATAGTTGTGGGCATTAAATGGGTTCCAAACACTCAAGCCGTCAGGATCGATCCTGAGACTGGGACTTTGATAAGGAAAGGTGTCCCATCAATAGTCAACCCTCACGACCTCCCAGCTATAGAAGCTGCTTTAAGGTTGAGGGATACTGTAGGAGGGGAGGTTATAGCTTTCGCCATGGCGCCTCCCCCTGCTGTTAAAGGGTTGGAGTTAGCTCTCGGAATGGGGGTTGATAGGGCTATACTTATTACTGATAGGGTTTTTGCTGGTGCTGATACTTGGGCTACTAGTTACGTGCTTGGTAACGCTATAGTTAAGATTGAGAGGGAATATGGTAGGGTTGATTTGGCGGTTTTCGGGCAGGAGACTATAGATTCTAGTACAGCTCATATTCCAGGCCAGGTAGCTAGCTGGCTTAACTGGCCATACGCCTACTATGTTAGGGATATCCAAGTCTCAGGGGATAGTAAGATAAGGATTGTGAGGGAGCTTGAAGAATATGTTGAAGAATACGAGGTAGAGCTTCCAGCAGTTTTAGGAATAGCTATGAGAGCTTTGAAGCCTAGGCCTGTATCCCTGTATAATAAGCTCAGGGCTAAACTCGATAAAAACGTCATCATTACATGGAGCAACTCCGATCTAAAACTAGACCCTAGATGTGTGGGTCTAAAAGGCTCCCCCACTATAGTAGCTAAGACTATAGACATGCCTGAAGTGCCCAGGAAGAAAGAAGTTTACAAGCCCAGGGATCCTAGAGATGGAGCAAAATGGATAATTTCCAAGATAGTTGAAGACGAGAAGCTTAGAGAGCTCCTAGTTAAGAAGCTTTGGGGTGAGTAGCTTGAAAATCGAATGTGAAAAACTATGCCCCGAATGGCCCTGCGAGCAGCCCGAAGAGTTTAAAAACGTCTGGGTTGTAATTGAAGCTTTCGAAGGCTCCATAAGCGAGCCAAGCCTACAAATGCTAACCCCGGGGAGGAAAATAGCTGACAAGCTCGGGGAGAAGCTTGTAGGGGTTCTCGCAGGCTATAGGGTTTCAGGGTTTGCAGAGGAGATTATAAAATATGGGGCAGACGAGGTTATAATTGTAGATGACCCCGGCCTCGAAACATATTATCCCAGAGTATACGCCCAGGTAATAATAGACCTAGCCAGGAAGTATAAGCCATCAGTAATCCTAGCACCAGCCACTAAGATAGGGAGGGAGCTAGCCCCCTATGTAGCCAGCACTTTAAAAGCCGGGATAACGGCAGACTGCACAGACTTCGACGTAGATGAAAACACGAGGGACGTCCTACTCATAAGACCCCCATTCGCAGCCATACTACTAGCCTTCATAAAAACACCTTTCAGGAGACCCCAAATAGGCACAGCAAGGCCCAACGTGTTCCCCATACCCCAAAGAGATGAGAATAGGAAAGGAGAAGTCACATATGAAAGCGTCACCATTAAACCTGAAGACAAAATGAAACTAGTGTCCAGGAAGAAACTCCAAAGGGCAGAAGTTGGAGTGGAAAAAGCGGAAATAATCGTCTCAGGAGGCAGAGGCCTCGGAAGCCCAGAAGGCTTCAAACTCCTAGAAAACCTAGCAGAACTCATAGACGGTGTCATAGGAGCCTCGAGAAAAGCAGTAGACGCAGGCTGGATGGAAGAATACAGGCAAGTAGGCCAAACAGGGAGAGCGGTAAAATCAGTATTATACTTCGCCATAGGCATAAGCGGGTCAGCACAACACATGCTAGGAGTTAGAGAAGCGGGCAGGATAATAGCTGTAAACATAGACCCCGAAGCACCCATATTCACACAATCAGACTACGGAGTAATAGGAGACTACAGAGAAATAATCCCAGCACTCATAGAAGAACTAAAGAAAATAAAAGAAAAAGGGCCCAAAGCCCTAGAAGAGTATATGAGCAAAGAATAAACAAAAACACCCCACTAGCAACTTCTTTAAAACTCCAATTATATTCTGTGAAGGCTGTCACGCTCATCTATTGCTCTCTTATAAGCAAGCCTGCATTTTCAAGTAGGTTTTTATAATCTTCAATGTATTCATAATCTTTGAAAGAATATTTAATTGCACAACCGTTTTCGATGCAAACTTCTGTGAAATCCATTTGAAATCCCGCATGAGCTATCATTATCCTCTTAACGGGAGGATCTACTTCTTTCTAAGTGTTATACATTGTTCACCTCCTATTTTCTTTATTTTTCTGCGGGCTTCCTTGCAATGATTTTTCACCACTCTAAACATGTCTGGCTCGTATGTCACTAGATGGCCGTGAACCTCACTAATCATATTATAAAGATCCGCTAGCTTACGAAGGCTTTCAACGCTCACAGGCTCTAGAGGGGGGTTTAAACCATCTATAAGTTTTTCAACACTCTTACATGCGAATAGAGATGGTAGAATTGCATAAATACTGTTAACATATAGTTCTACGCGTCTTTCCACTCTGGCAGTGCTAGCGACTATATTTATCTTTTTAGTCCACGTCTCTAAGATATTATTCAATATTTTATCATTGTGGCTACTTAGGAACTCGTAGCAAGAATAGATTAAAGGTAGGGGTAATGGATAGTAAAGTGAAGAGGCTACATAGCGTGCTTGATCTAAATACTTCTCATACTCATCTAGATCTTCTCGGAACCCTGCGTCTTGGATGTTCTCACGTTGTTTCACAATGTTACTCGGTATTGTGTGGGGTATATGGATGTTGCTTACAATCTCCTTATAAACTATGTTCAGGTTAAGTTCTAGAATGTTGTTTTCTATTTCCCTACACGTTTCATTATAAACCTTTCTAGGGGTGGGAGGGTAAGGGTCGCTATTGATTACCTCAATAGTTATCCCGGCTTTATTGTTTTTCCCTATTTGCCTTATAGCTGTTAAAGATGCGATAGCCCTAGCTAAGTGTAAAGCTATGGATTGCATGAAGTTTATGCCGTGCGTCACGTCGAACACAACTTTTTTATTTGTCTACAATCATCTAATATCTTGTCTAGTATTAAGCCCACTTTTAGCAGAGTCTTAGCTGTGAAGTCCCCAACCCCTCCCTTAAACTTCCACCTGCCGCCTGGTGATCCAATGCTAGGGCTAACAATAACATCAATAGGGGGAGGCTCCTCTCCTAGGTCATTCTTATAAATACATGAAACCATGTGTTTAATGAGATTTCTAACCTTCTCTTCTAGGTCATCATAGTTATTAAACTTTTCAACTTCGCACATGTTATTCCAGTATTCAGCGTAACATTTACCACACGTGCTCGGAACCTTAATTTTACCCTTGCAAACATCCTCATCTATATCTATAAGACTATCTAGAGTCACTAGTATCACACGACTATTTCATATATATACGTGAGTAGTGGTAGAGTGGAGCATGATTTCACCGACCCCACTTGTTCTTCAGGAGACACGTATTTGACACAACCCCACATTGAAGGGGAGCCCCATGTAGAAATTATTAGGGTGTTGAAACTCTCTCCGCTCATTATCTTCCCTCTCCAAACCCTCTACGTAAAGGGATAGTTAAATTTTAACATTTTGAGTATTGGCTGGCTTTAGTCTTGAGGATAGGGGGTCAGAGCCTGGGATTATTGAATGTTACTAGCTGCGTGGGGGAGGTTATTAAGTTTTATTGCTCCTAGTTTCCACTTTTCTAGGTGCTACCTTAGCGTTGGGGGTGTTGGTTTGGATAGTGTTCCAGGTTTTGAGGGGGGTTTTCCTTGTTGTCTTGAGTTTAGAGGGTCTTTTTATGGGAGGCCTGTTTACCAGATTGTAGATCCTTTGCCTCTTGTCGGGCATATTGCTTTCGGCGTTATAGATAGGGGTACTAATGTTTTACAAGTTAGGCCTACGACTGTTTGCCAGCATTCGTGCATATTCTGTAGTGTTGATGCCGGGCCTAGGAGTATTACTAGGGCTTCAGAGTTCATAGTGGAGCCTCGGTGGCTTGTTAGGTGGGCTGTTGAAGCTGCCAGGTTTAAGGGTGGGGGTGTTGAGGCTTTACTTGATGGTGTGGGGGAGCCTCTCAGCCACCCCCAAATACTATCTATAATAAGGGGGCTTAAAGATTCAGGTTACATAGCTAGAGTTGCTGTTGAGACTCATGGGGGTTTTCTTAGTAGGAGGTTGGCTCTGGAGCTTGAGAAGGCGGGCCTCGATAGGATTAATCTAAGTGTTGACGCTGTGGATAAGGGTTTAGCTAGGAGTCTTGTGGGCGTCGAATGGTATGATGTAGAGAGGATCCTAGATACTGCTGCTTGGATACTTGAGAATACAAGTATAGATGTTGTGCTTACCCCTGTGGTAATCCCGGGCTTTAACGAGCTGGAGGTGAAGGCTCTCATAGAGTGGGCTAGAAGGCGCGGGGCTAGGAGGAAGAGTGGGTGGCCCACGGGGGTTCTAATACAGAAGTATGAGGTTCACAAGTATGGGAGGAAAATTAGGGGGGTTAGAGAGTGGGGATGGTCTAGGTTTTACACGTGGCTTAGGAGGCTTGAAAGAGAGGCAAAGTATAGGCTTATAGTTGAGCCTGAAGAGTTGGGCTTCGAGAAGAGGCCTAGCCTTGAGAAGCCTTATCGTGTAGGCGATAAAGTTAAAGTTATAGTTGTAGGCCCCGGGTGGCATTGGGGTGAGACTCTAGCTATGGACTTTAAACAGTATAGGGTTATAGCTATAGTGGGTGATAAGGATTTAAAGCCCTCCCAGAAACTGTCTGTAGTGATTGTAAGGGATACAGATAACATTTACGTGGCTAACGCTTAACAACTATTATCAAGCCTTTAAACCCCCTCTTTAATTCGTCTATTGTCTTAAAGTTCTTTCGTTTTTAGTCTAAAAGTTTAAATAGGGGGTCAGCACACCCCTAGCTAGGTGTAAAGGTTTGCCTCAACCGAGGCCCGAGACAGCAACAGGAATCCACGGGTGGGGCGTCTACGTGCCTAGGTTTAGGATTAAAATGGAGTATATAGCGAGAGAATGGGGCTGGAGCGATAGCCAGTGGAAAGCCCTAGCTATGATTGAGAAGGCTGTAGCAGGCCCCGATGAAGACTCCACGACAATGGGGTTGGAGGCGGCCGCGTACGCCCTGAAAAGGGCTGGCGTAGACCCCGGGGATGTGGGCGCAGTCTTCTTCGGGACAGAGTCTAAGCCCTATGCTGTTAAGCCTAGCGCCACTATAATAGCTGAAGCTCTAGGTGTAACCCCCGTAACTATGGCGAGCGACCTCGAGTTCGCCTGTAGGGCTGCGAGCGAGGGCCTTAGAGCTTCTCTAGGCCTCGTGGCGTCCGGCATGATTAAATACGCTATAGTAATTGGGAGCGACACTGCTCAGGCTAACCCTGGGGATGTCCTAGAGTTTACAGCCTCTAGCGGGGCTGCAGCCTATGTTGTTGGGCCTAGCTCTGGTTCGGCCGCTGTATTCGAGGGTAGCTACACTTATGTTACGGACACTCCAGACTTTTGGAGGCGCGAAGGATCACCCTATCCTAGGCATGGCGAGGGGTTTACTGGGGAGCCCGCTTATTTCGCCCACATAATAGGGGCTGTGAGGGGGTTAATGGATAATCTCGGCTTTAAACCTTCAGACTTCAAATATGCAGTTTTCCACCAGCCTAACGGCAGGTTCCCCTTGAAAGTGGGGGAGATGCTCGGGTTTAAGCCTGAACAGTTGAAGGCAGGGATCGTGACACCCCTCATAGGTAACACTTATAACGGGAGCGCCCTCATAGGCCTGGCGAGGATCCTTGACAACGCCGCACCAGGCGACAGAGTTCTAGTAGCGCCTTTCGGTAGCGGGGCTGGGAGCGACGCTTACAGCATCATAGTCACGGACGCTATAGAGGAGAAGAGGGGTAAAGCTCCTAAAGTTGACGAGTTAGTATCTAAAAAAATCATGATAGATTACTCTACATACGCGAAGTTCAGGAACATGATCAAAATAGTGAGAGAGTAAGGGGTGAACCCTTATGGCTTACATAACTGGGGTGTCAATGATAAACGTGGATAGACACTATGATAAGGGGGTTAAAAAACTCGCAGCTGAAGCTTCATCTAAAGCTTTAGAAGATGCTGAGCCAGAAGCTTTAGACTACATAGTGGTCTCTTCAAGCTTCACATACGCTAGTGACACCCAGCTAGACTTAGCCTCCTACATAGCCTCATACTCCGGTTTTAGGGGGGTGAGGGCCTTAACTGTAGAAGCTGGAGAGGCTTCAGGGCTAGCGGCGGTAGGCGTTGCAAAATCACTTATAGACAGCGGCTTAGCCTCCAGGGTTCTCGTTGTAGGCGTTGATAAGCTTTCAGACAGGCCTACCTGGGAGGTTTACAGGTATTTCTCTAAATTCTATGATGTTGAAGGCGAAGGCATATATAGTATAGGCATGGGGGGTATAGCGGGGATACTTATGAGGCTTTACATGGAGACTTTCAAGGTAGACAGGCTGACTCTAGCATACTGGCCAGCCCTCATGCACTCCAACGCTAAGTTAAACCCGTATGCTATGCTCAGGTTCGCCATAACTCCTGAAAAAGTACTGGAAGCCCCCCCTCTAGCTGACCCTATAACGCTTCTCGACTCTTTCCCCTTAGGCGACGGGGCGGCAGCCCTGGTTATTGAGGGGAGCGGTAAAGGTAATGCTCTCGCAGAGCTTGTAGCTGTAGAGTCGGCTACGGGATATCCTAGTATAGCCCTAGTAGAAGACCCTCTAAGGATTGAATCTCTTGAAAGAGCTTATCAGAGGCTGACTCGGAAAGTTGACATTAAAAATGTTGACGTTATAGAGCTCCACGACTCTTTCACAATAATGGGCATCCTAGAGCTTGAAGCTTTAAGGCTCGCAGAGAGGGGCAAAGCTGCAGAAGCTGTTTCACGCGGATACTTCTCTCTAGGCGGTGAGGGGCCAGTGGTTAACCCGAGCGGCGGCCTAAAAGCTAGGGGCCACCCTATAGGAGCTACAGGAGTATACCAGGTTGCAGAAGTCTCTCTCCAGCTTGCGGGCGAATTCCCCGGGCTCAAGGTGCCAGAGTCTAACCACGGCCTTACAGTCTCTGTCAACGGCTCCGGGTCAAACGCTTACATAGCTTACCTTAGGAGTGTGAGGTGATAGGGTTTGACGGGTCTCAGCGTCCCAGCAGTATGGAGGGGTAGGATTCACAGGTATAGGCTCGTGGCGGGTAAATGCAACTCTTGCGGCAGAATACATTACCCACCTTCACATTCATGCCCCCACTGCGGCTCTAGGGGTTTAGCGGAGGTAGAGCTTCCCAGGATGGGCAGGCTTGTGAGTTATAGTATTGTGTACTCTGTACCTTCCGAGTCTAGGAGTAAGGCTCCCGTTATCCTAGGCCTTGTAGACCTGGGTGTGGCGAGAGTTATAAGTGAGATAACAGATGCAGGCCCAGAAGATATAAGTGTGGGGATGCAGGTCGAGGCTGTTTTCAGGAGGATAACAGAAGATGGGGAGACTGGAGTCCTAGTATATGGGGTTAAATTCAGGCCGGTAAAGGAAGCGTGAGAATCATGCCTGAGGCTGGAAGGGCCGTGGCTGGAGAAGGCTTCAACCTAGAGGAGATCATAGGGAAGATTGAGAGGAGAGAGTTGAGTATAAGCAGGCTGGAAGAATATCTAGGTAACGCTAACCTAGCAGCCCTAGCTAGAAGGTCTTACATAGAGAAGGCTCTAAGCGTAGACTTGTCGGGCATAGCTAGCACTATACTAGACTTCGAGGAGCTCCACGGGTACAACATTGAAAACCCCATAGGAGCCGTCCAAGTGCCCGTAGGCATAGTAGGGCCCCTAAAAGTTTTAGGCGACTATGCTAGGGGAGAGTTCTACGTGCCCATGGCGACTACAGAGGGGGCCCTCGTGGCAAGCGTTAACAGGGGGGCGAAAGCTATAACTTCTAGCGGCGGCGCCGTAGTTAAGGTTTTAAAGGATGGAATGACTAGGGCCCCCCTAGTATGGACGCCCAGCGTTGTTGAAGCTTACAAGTTTGTCGAGTGGGTTAAAGCTAACTTCGACAATTTAAAGTCTAAGGTTACAGAAGTTACAAAGCACGGGGCTCTCATAGATATACAGCCTTTCACTGTGGGGAACCTTGTGTGGATTAGACTAGTTTACAAGACGGGGGATGCCATGGGGATGAACATGGCTACTATAGCTAGCGACAAGATATGCTCCTACATAGAGGAGAACTATGATGGAGACGCTAGATGCATAGCTCTCAGCGGCAACATGTGCACAGACAAGAAACCAGCTATTATAAACAGGCTCCTGGGAAGAGGCAAGTATGTAGTTGCTGAAGCCCTAATAAGGAGGGATGTCGCCGAGAACATTCTAAAAGCTAAAATAGAGCTAATCCACTACATAAACGCGGCCAAAAACCTCCTCGGAAGCGGAGCTTCGGGAAGCCCGAGCTTCAACGCCCACTATGCTAACATAATAGCAGCCATATTCATAGCCACAGGCCAGGACGCGGCCCAGGTCGTAGAGAGTAGCATGGGCATCACCTGGACAGAACTTAGAGGGGACGAACTCTACATATCAGTAACACTCCCAAGCCTCGAAGTAGGCACTGTAGGAGGGGGCACAAGGCTTAGAACCCAGAGAGAAGCCCTCTCCATAATGGGGGTTGCAGGCGGCGGGAACCCGCCAGGCGTTAACGCTTTAAAATTCGCTGAAATCGTTGCAGCTACAGTCTTAGCTGGGGAGTTGAACCTACTAGCAGCTCTAGCATCTGGACATCTAGCTAGGGCTCACGAGAAGCTGGGGAGAGGCCGGGTTAGAGAAAGTGGGGGTAAACAGTTGAAAGCATAAGCTCAACTAAGTATATAAGCTTTTTCTCCTGAAATTTCAATTAAGGTGTAGCTTTTGAGACCTAGGGGTGAATGTGAAAAGTCTTTTAAGGCTGCTAGTAGCGTGTATGCTATCTATCCAGAGTCTACTAGTGAGTTTTAAGTCTTTATTAAGTGGGTGGGTTCTCATGATGCTCTCTGAAGTCTACAATGTATACCCTAGGGTATCTGAGGAGATACGCATAGGCCCCCCGTTCTTGACTAGGTATGAGAAGGCGAGAATAATAGGTATTAGAGCCCTCCAACTATCTAGAGGAGCCCCCCCGCTAGTGCCCCTGGAAGTTGTAGGGTCTAACGACCCTGTTTTAATAGCTAAATATGAAGTTGAGAACGGCATACTCCCGGCGTCAGTGCTTAGATATACTAGTTCCGGGTTCAGGCAGAGTATTCCTTTAACGCTACTTGTCCGTATTACTAGGGAGGTTGTTGGAAAGCTTGAGTGAGCTTTGTAGAGTATCGGTTTATGAGGAGTTTGAGGTTTTAAGCGAGAACGTCTACGGATCTAGAGTAGACATTGTTCTAGGCTTGCCTAGGAGGTTTCCAAGCGTAGACGAGGCTTTAACCAGGGTATACCCTAGGGTTATAGAAGGGGGCTGCTATCCTTTATTGAGGAGGGATGAGAGGGGCTTAGTCCTATACTTATTCCCTAAAAGTGGGGACTCTAAAATAGTCTGGAATATAGCTTTAGCACTAGTTACCTTAGTTACTGTTTTCGTTTCAGGGCTTAGTTTCAGTGCTCCACCCACAGTTAAAGACCCAGGGTTCTCGTGGACCCCAGCAGCTTACATGGTAGGCCTTCTAGTCCCCTTAATAGTTCACGAGCTAGGCCACTGGACTGTGATGAGGGTCTATAGGACTCCTTCAAGCTTGCCTTACTTGATCCCGGCGCCCCCGCTACAGTTAGGGTTTCTCGGGACTTTCGGGGCTGTTATTAACTTGAGGTGGCTCCCGTCTAGTTCTGAGGCTCTATCGCTCATGGCTATAGCTGGGCCTTTAGCTGGATACGTTATAGCTATTCCCCTAGCTATATATGGTATAAGCGAGTCTATCGTAGTGTCTGAGGAGGCTCTAGTGGGTGTTCAACTCATACCTCTCAACGTGGCCCCCCTATCTATAATATTGCTTGGGCAGCTCTTCCCTAGGGCTTTGAACCCCTCAGAAGTACTCTTATTAAGCCCTCTAGCTTTCGCCTCCTATGTAGTGTTTATAGTGACGTTTCTTAACCTAATGCCTATAGCTATGCTCGATGGGGGTCACATAATTAGGGGGATTGCCGGGCCTAAGGCTCATGTTTTCATTAGCAGGGCGTTGATAGTAGTCTTAATAATGCTAGCTCTAGTGAATCCCATGTTCCTAATGTTCGCTATAATAGCGATATTCATATATTTCGTGTCGGGCGGGAGACACCCGGGGCCCGCTATGAGCGTTGAGAAAGCCTCCAAATACACGTTCTCAACAGCGCTAATATATGGTGTTCTACTCGTCTTAACAGCGCCCATACCATTATTGTGAGGGCTGGTAGGGGGGCGTGGACTCAAGAGTTTCATGTAGAATACCTCCAAACTATATTGCTATAGTAGCTGAGAAGCCTAGAGCGGGGGAGAAAATAGCTAGGGCTCTAGGCTCTCCTTTAAAGTGCAGCCATAACGACATCCCCTTCTGGGTTCTAAACGTTGACGGGGGCAGCGTTATAGTAGTTCCTAGTGCAGGCCACATGTTCGGCCTTTACACGAGCTCTAGAGGGTTCCCCGTGTTTACATATACTTGGAAGCCACTATGGGAGGTTGAGGCTTCATCACGCCACCTCAGGAAATTCTACGACCTACTCTCAATGATACTACCTAAAGCTTCAATGTATGTTAGCGCGTGCGACTATGATATTGAAGGCAGCCTAATATGCTATATGATAATAGAAAGGCTGGGCGACATAAGCAGAGCTAGGAGGATGAAATTCTCAACTTTAACACCTCAAGAGATAAGAGAGTCTTACAGGAAACTACTACCCCTAGACAGGGATATGGTGGAGGCGGGCTTAGCTAGGCACGAGCTCGACTGGCTATGGGGCATAAACATTAGCAGGGCCCTAACGGGGGCTGTGAGGAGCGTGGCGGGAGATAAGCGTGTTCTAAGCGCTGGGAGGGTTCAAAGCCCTACTTTAATAGAAGCTGTTAGAAGGTGGGAGGACATAAACATTCACGTCCCCAAGCCTATAGTATTCCTAGTATTAACCCTCAGCGCCGGCCCGGGTAAACAGTTTAAAGCCCACCCTAAAGGCTGGAAGGTAGGCACGAAACTTGAAGCTCTAAACGTTAAAAGAGAACTTGAAGCTTCCAGGAATGTGAAGGTTGTATCGAAAAGCCAAAGTATAGAGAGTATAACTCCCCCTCCACCCTTCAACCTTGGAGACTTACAGCATGAAGCCTACAGGCTTTACAAGCTACCCCCCATGAAGACCCAGGAGATAGCTGAGGACCTCTATTTGGAAGGCCTCATAAGCTACCCTAGGACTAACAGCCAGAAACTACCGCCCACCCTGAACTATGAAGGTATAATTAAAGGTCTCAGCGGCATCCCAGAATATTCGGGTCTAACTAGAGCTCTCATAGTTGAGACTGGAGGGGTGCTTAAGCCGGTCCAAGGGAGGATGGATGACCCGGCACACCCTGCTATACACCCTACGGGGGAGAGGCCTGGGATGCTCGAGGAGGGGCATAAAACTATATATGACCTGGTAGTTAGGAGGTTCCTAGCGGCTTTCGCAAAGCCAGCATCAATAGCTAGGGTGGGGCTAGTTACTAAAGATGAGAGGGGGAGACTCTACGAATCCCACGGTGTCACTGTTTTGAAGGAGGGGTGGTTTAAATACTATCCATTCCTTAAGCCTGGAGGCGAGCCCCTCCCAGACATAGTTGAGGGTAGTGTTGTTAGGGTTTTAGAGGTTTCTGTTAATGTTTCCTGGAGCACGCCGGGGGTGAGGCTCTCTAAAGATTCACTGTTAAAGTGGATGGAGGAGGCGGAGATAGGGACTGAGGCTACAAGGGCTAGGATAATAGAGGTTCTCTATAAAAGAGGCTATATCATAGATAGAGACGGTAAATCTATAGTCTCAGACTTAGGGTACACCGTGGCATATATAATCTCAGAACTCTTCCCGGAACTATCAAGCCCAGAACTCACAAGAGTCTTCGAGAGGAGACTCGAAGACATAAAACTAGGTAAGGCTAGAAGGGAGGAGGTTAAAAAAGAAGCTATAAGAACCATAGAAGAACTACTTAAAGAATATAATAAAAGGCTTGAAACAGTTAAAGACAGCATAGCCAAAGCCCTCCAACTAAAGAAGCCTAACAACCCCTGCATAATATGCGGTAGGGAATCCATAAAGCTAAACCTATGCAAATACCACTACAAGGCAGCAGTTAAACTCAAAGAAGTAATACCTGAAATAACTAAAACACTAAACACAACCCCCGAAGAAGCCCTCGAAACACTAGCCTCCAAGAGAAGGCTCACAGGACTATGGGTCATAGAAGTCTCCAAAGAAGCCGTTAAAAACAAAGCCCTTAAAGAACTCATATTGAAAGAAGCACCCCCCAGCTAAAACAACCGTTTACACCACAACTTCCCCATCAATAGAGGGCTCCACTCTCCGAGCCCTACGGGCCGGCTAACGGTTGAAAAGATGCGCGCATACCGCCATTAACGTGCTATAAAGGCCGTCGACTAATAGTCAAGCGTAACAAGGTCATAATAACCCCTCACTCTATGTGGGGCCATGCTTATCTTCTCCCCGTTATGGAGGTTTATGGAATAAACACTTAAATGAGGCGGTTAAAGCCCTCTTTTCGATAAGAGGGCGAGGAGGCATTTACTGTTAGCGTTTAGGGCTTTGATAGTGCATGAAGCATGTCTGCATTCAGAGCCTTTACATGGGCCTCCTAGCAGTAAGCATGTGGCTTCTCTAGTTTGGACTCCTCTAATCACTCTCTTATTGAGTTGGAGGGCGTTTTTAAAACATTTGAAGTAGGGGCACCCGCTATTACATTTTTCTCCTAGAGGCACGGGTTTTGGGTTAAGCTTTCTTATTATATCTGTTAGAGCTTCTCTATATTCCACGGTGTAATCTTTATTTAGAGAGAAGCGGTAGAGGCTTTGAATTTTTCCAGGTATATTATCTTCTACTCCTAAATCTCCAGAGTTCAAAAGCCCCACCACACCTTTTATTATCTTCTGCCCCGCCTAATTAAATTATATGGTAAAGTGTAATGACAGGATTATTTCGGCGCGCTAGGGGCTCCCACTTAAAATTTAAGCACTCGGAGAGTGGTGGGGTTATTCCCGGGTAGTTTCTCGTTGAAACCTTCCGCTGTTTAGGGTTTCTTAGAGTCTAATCCACTTGAACATCATGTAGGTGACCCCTCCGCCCTTCTCGGGGAAGGCCATTATGAATGTTTTCTTTACACTATGGCTAATCCTGCCCGCTCTAACGATATCTGTAGGGTCTAAGTTTTCTCGAGCTTCATGAACGTGGACTATGAAGGGGGCGTGCTCCAGCCCGGGCCCTAGCCTGTAGACTGTGAAGTCACTTCCAAACTTTAAGCCTGACCTAACTATTAGGTTTCTATCTCTCAAATCCCTGTAGACAGTGTAGAGGAGCCGTAATCTAGGGGTCTCCTCGACCTTCCTCCTGAGCTCTTCAATATCCACGTTGCCCCCATCAGTCCTCTTAATAGATAGGAGGCCTTTCTCCGCTAAGTAAAGGGCTTCTATTAAGCTTAGCTTCAAAGGGGCTTCGAAATCCGCTCCTTTAGGCTTCTCAACCCCTATAGGGGTCCCATAAAACCCTTTTGAATATAAAGATCTTGCAGACTCCAAATTGTAGACTATCACAGAGTCGCCTATAAGTAAGCCATCATACTTCCCCACAAGCCTCCACCACGTTTAGAATATTAATCCCAACTATCGATTATAAGCCTAGAAGTTTTTAACATTTCAAGCTATAAGCTGGGAGGGCTCTTCCCCACTTTATCCATGAGCTTTAAGAGTTTTAAAGCAATGTTTTTGTCTAGGGAGGCTATGACGTCCCCCACTACTTCTACATTATTGAAACTCGAGTTTAGTATGGTAGACTTTGAATCGTAGGCTTCACCGCCACACTCTCTCAGGAACCCTACTGCCGCCGCCACGTCTATGTTTCTAAGCCTACTTCTAAGGTCCGCGAATAAAACTGCTTTGCCCGCAGCTACATAACATATTTCTAGAGCCGCGCTTCCTAACCCCCTTATTTTAACTTCCAGCTCTAAATGTTTCAACGCATATAGGAATGTTGATGCTTTAAGAGGGTCTTCCACGTAGGCGAACACTATATTGGCGGGCGTTGCCGGCCTAGTCAGCTTCACGCCCCCATAGTAGCAGCCCCTACCTTTAGAGAATGAGAGGGGGTTGCCGTGGAAAACCGGGGCTACAGCCCCCGCAACTATGCTATCCATAGTGTTGTTCAAGGCGAAAGCTATGGATACAGAAGCCCATGAGATGCAGTGTGTGTAGTTAGTGCTCCCGTCTAGAGGGTCTATGACTACGAATATGCCGTTATCTCCGAAGGAGCCCCTCTCCTCTGAGACCCCCCTTACTCTCATGTTTTCCCCTCTAAGCGCGTCTAATATGTAGTCTTCCGAGATCTTATCGGCTACTATTGTTTCCCCTTCAACCTTCCTCGTATACTTGCTGTCGCACGCGTGATCCCTTAAGAGCCCGGCGGCTTCCCCAGCTATCTTCACCGCTATCCTCCTTAAATCTTCATAGTCGTAGGTAGACTCCACCCTAACCAGCCACCCCGAACTCTCCAGTTTCCGCTTGGGGGTTAATGTTTAAAATAAGGTCGACTACAGCTTTAGCAGCTTCGATTACGAGCTCCCTCTGGACCCCGGGGACTCCGCATGATGTTATGAGAACATTCCTAGTGCGCTCTGTTATCATGGTCAACCTTGAATCTCTATGGGGGTAAACGTGTATCACTATGCCTTTAGAATCTACTATGATTGGAACACCTCTACTTAAAACTTCAAACTCCTCAGAGCCTACGGGTAGAAACTCCTCCCCTCCCCCAGCAAGTTTCAATGTTAGGGGAGGGCTTAGAGAATCTAAGTCGTATAACCCTATAGGTATGAGGGTTCTCAGGCTAACAATATTCCCGATATCAACTATACTGTTAATCCTGGGAAGGGGGCTCCCGCGGAGGACCCTCCTAGCTAGGGCTTCAGAGCTTGGCCTAAGCTTAGTAGGGTCTATGCCGAGCCTCCACAAAAACCTTCTATAAGCTTGTATAATAGGATTATCGGTCAGCCTCGAAGGAGTCGCAAATGTTGACCTGACCTTGGCTTCCTCCCCGGCCATAATGTTAACTATATAGCTTGGAGACTCTACTACTCTAACGTTCCTCACTATTGTGTAAGCTAGGAAAACCCCGGTCCTAGAAAGCTCCTGCGATATTCCGAGTATATCCGGCAAGCCCTTCCCATCCTCCCTAGAGATAGTTCCCGCTTCAACCCTTATAGAAGCTAGTGGTGAAACTTTTAGTTATTTAAGACTTGCCGGTGAAACTTTTAGTCTAAGGGAGCTCATAGTTGAAGTTGACCCGACAGGATAAAATAGCGGTAGCATTAACAATAGCCCTAATCGCCGCCTATATAGCTTTTAGATTAGCGGGTGGAGGGTTCGCCGCAGTAGAAGGTAGGAGCATGGAGCCCCTACTCCACACAGGCGACCTGGTAATTCTCGTTAAAAAAGACCCGCTCAACATAAACGTGGGAGACATAATAGTCTACAGGAGTGGAGCCAAATTCGTCATCCACAGAGTAATACATAAATACGAGGTCGACGGCCGCCACTGTTTCGTAACCAAAGGCGATAACAACTGGAGCCCCGACATGGGAGATCCTAGAAAATGCCCCCCCAGCCCGGCCATGCCCGGAGTAGCCGGGCACCCTGAAGAGAATATTGTCGGCGTCGTCTTATCTATCAACAAAGCCCCCCTAAAAATACCTTACATAGGCGGGATAACTTTGATTATAAAGTCTTAGAGCCTCTACTCTTGTTGCTCTGTTAACTTTAAACATCAAACATTACTCTAAAACCTTGAGATTTGCGTTTTCCCCCGGGCTGGGCCTCCTACATATAAAACCAACAGACCGGTAAAGCACGGGGACATTATAGGAAGGTTCTTCAATACTAGATGCTTATAAGTGTTTACACTTCTAGGCACAATTACTAGTGGTTGCTAGAGTAGTATGAGTTTAAGGTTTACAGGGTCTTTCAGCGCTAGGACATTATTTATGATTCACTAGTTTTTTGACCCAGCTGTCTAGCCATAAACAAGTTCCCGGCTCGTAGAAGTTTCCTGGACTGCACTGGTCTATATAAATGCAGGTTACGCACGGTATGTTGAGGATGCTGTTCAAGCTTACTACTATGGGGGAGCTTTCTTTGTTAGACTCCATAACATATAGTTTGTATGTTTTACGGCCATTAACGAGGGTCTCTTCTCTCTTAACAAGGCCTCTCTTGACGAGCCTCGCTACAAGCCTAGACCCTTCTCTGCTATCTAACTTCAACTTTTTCCACAGGTCGCTTTGAAGCATTATCCCCCCATTATCCCTTATCAACTTCAGGGCATCATTCTCCATATTAGCCAGCTGCTTGACCAAGTCCTTGCACCTTAACTTTCAAGGTTCCCCATTTACATATAGTATAGCTGGAGGAGCTTAAATAAATGAATGTTAAGCCTGTAAATACTCAACTATTTTAGGACTTCCAGAAGTTACCGGGCAGCCGGCTTCATAAATTTACGTAAACATAAATAGAGAGTTGTTAATATTCTGGGCTGTTCCTCTACTAGTTTCTCGGGAAACACCTTCTACCCTTAAACCTTTGGGGGGCGGTGGGGGCATCTCTCCAAGCCCCTTATGGCATAACCTAGATTGGAGCCTCGGCCCCCCGGGCTTGACAGCCGTCCATGACTCTACAATGATAATATAGCTGTGGGCTAAGTGGAAGTTCCTGGAATCAACGAATATCCGGAGGCAACTGTTTCTATGAATATAAGGTTTAAAATTGCATGTTCTAGTTGAGGGGGTTTAGCTGTGAACATAATGGTGGTAGGGGCTTTAAGAGAGTTTCAACATCTTTTAGCTGAATTGTCTCGTAGAGGTCACCATGTTGTGGTTGTCGATGATAATGTTGAGAGGATAAAAGCTATAGAGGAACACCTTGATATACCTTGTTATAACATTGACTTGCTGGACTATGAGGCTTTAAACTCTATAGGATTCCCCAGGGCTGATATTCTAGTAGCCGCCCACCCCAGAGACCATATTAACCTGGTGGTGAGCGTCTATGCTAAAAATGAGGGGATCCCGAGAATCTATGCTGTGGTGGGCGAAGAATCTATAGCTAAAGCTCTAGTAAGTCTTAACATAGTTAAGGGTGCCGTGTTGAAGGGAGCCTCTGTTGCAGCCGCTCTTAGAGAGTTGATTTACGGGGTCAAGATTTTAAACGTGGGAGGCTCCACGTCACTAGTAGTGGCTGACACTAGGATCCTAGACCACCTAGTGGGTGTTCAAGTGGGGGAGCTTAGAAGGGGTAACCTAGAGGTCTTAGCCGTTATAGATAGAGAGGGTAAGCCTAAAACTAACGTGCCCGATGACTATGTAATATCTGAAGGAGCCAGGATAATAGCTCTAGTTAAAACCGAGAACTTGGAGGATTCTTTAAGACTAGGGGTTTAAACACGTAGCCTCCCTCAAACATCTCGGGTAATAGTCTTCATCTTCTACGAGGACCGGGAGTTTGACCCCTAGGAGTTGTAAAATCTCACACTTTATTGTTAGCCTTGCTAGTTCAGGTTTCTTCAACCCTCAGGGTTTAATGTAGGATTTGGTAATTGATTAGTGGGACCAATCTCATATAGACACTAATCTTATGGCTTTAACACCCGGGGTTACGGGGATAAACACTACAAAAACCCAGCACAGCAACCGGGAAACTCGGGGTTCGCTCTTGAGGCTCGTAACCGTAAAAATGCCTGAGATGTATGTTAAAGGCGTGGACGAGCTTGTAAAAGCAGGAAGGTACTCTAGTAGGAGCGAGGTTATAAGGATAGCTATAAGGGAGCTGTTAAAGAGGGAGCTATGGGGCTCGGCTTTCAAGAGCTATGAGATGGCAGTAGCGAAAGCTGAGATAGAAGCCCCCTTCGCCCTTCCTGACGAAGTTGAAACCTAGGAGGAACTGTGAGGCATCTTTTGACCCTCTTATTTTTATACTAGCTCTCTCCTTCTCCTAGATTGGAACTCTTCGCTCGTACCTGCTACTATTACTTCGTAGAGGACCGCCCTCTTCCCGGGGGCGGGCCTTAGAAGTCTCCCCAGTCTTTGTATGAACTGCCTCCTCGACCCTGTGCCTGAGACGAACACGCCTACATTGGCGTCTGGAATATCTAGGCCTTCATCCCCGACTGTTGTAACGACTAAGACTCCACTTTTAACCCCCTTAAACTGTCTTAGGATTGTCTCCCTCTCTTTATCTCCAAGGTCTCCATGTAGTACGTATCCATTAACTTTCCTCCCTATTTCTTCAGCTTGGTCTTTATACTGTGTGAAGACTATTATTTTACCCCCCCTAGCTAGTTCCTCTTTAATTATATTCTCAACAGCTTTGAGTTTAGACTCACTATACTGTATTATGTTCCTAGCGGCAGCGTGGATTTTAAGAGCTTCTACGGCTCTCCTATCACCTTTCTTAGCTGCTTCTAGGAGCTCCTGGAAACTCCTCCCCCCTGTAAGGTTCTGGAACTTCTTTCTCAGAGTTTCATATTTCTCCCTCTCCTCTCCTAATAGTTTAACCTTCACTTTTCTTATAATGAAGGGGGCTAAGTAGCCTTTTTCAGCGAGTTCTGAAGGGGTCTTGACGTAGACTACGCCTCCTGCTAGGGGAAATATCTCTTCATGTTTACCGTCCTCCCTTTCCGGGGTTGCTGAGAGGCCTAGCCTGTAGGGTGCTGGCATTCTAAAGGCTATGGCTTTAAACTTCTCCGCGGGCAGGTGGTGGGCTTCATCGAAAACTATAAGGGGAAAGTGGGGGGCGAACTCTCTAACTTTCCTGAAGGCTGTCTGGTAAGTGGTTATAGTTATATAGGAGAGCCTCTTCTCCTCCCCATAATATGCTCCCACGAGGCCTGAGGCGTCGGTAAACTTCTTGAAAGCCTCAGCCCACTGTCTTATGTGATCCTTAGTGTAAACAACTATCAGGGCTGGCTTACATAGCATAGCTACGCCCGCCACAGCTATAACGGTCTTACCCGACCCTGTTGGAAGAGCTAGAACACCCCTATATCCGTTCTCAGCCCACGCTTCTAAAGCCTCCTTCTGATAATCTCTCAACGCTCCGTTAAAGCTGATTTTCCTCGGCAGGGTTTTATTAGTTAGGTCTAGCTCGTCGATAACGTTGAACCCGCGTTTAGAGAGCTCCGAGGTAATCTTATAGTAGAGGTGGGCTGGGACTTTGAAAGCCTTCTCAGACGGGGAGTAAGGGGGGACTATCCCTATGTTCTGGAAGAACTCTTTTAAGGGGGCCCTGCTAGAAACTCTGAGGAGCCCATCATAGCCTATCTTAACCTCTACAGAGAATTCTTCTAGATAAGCTTTTTTCAAAGATTCGAGGTCTTCCCCGTTAACACTTTCTATGGATGAGAGTTTAGCGTAAACATCTCTTAAAGTATAGTTGTTCCTCTTCATCTTGAGGGGGTCGAGCTCGAAGACTGAGGCCCCCCTATCTCTACCTATGTAGTTAGAGAATTCTAACAGCTCCCTAAACTCCTCATCTCCGAGCCAGCTGCTAATCCTGAACCTCATCTTCTCAGGCAAAAAAGCTATCACCAGCCTTAGAGCCTATAATATTTTAATATGTGGAAGCTATTTAAATGCACCAGGCCGTACAGGGGACTTCGCAAGCCGAAACTAAAACGTTTGAACAGGCCTGAAAGCTATAACTCTAGCCTCGGAAATCCCAAGTTTCTTAAGGACGTTCTTAACTCTAATATGTGGGGTTGATGGTACAACAAGCTCCACGCACTCCCCCTCAAAAGCTACTCTTGAAACTTCAGGCCATGAGGATGCGCTGAGAACACTCCCAGCATTAGAGCCGCACCCTTCAATCCTCAACTCTAAGACTTTAACACAATCGGGGTTCGAGCATACTCTAAAATATACCCTTAAGTTCTCCCTTTCATAAACTAGGATGTCGAACAGGGTCTCCTCCCTAACGTAGAGGGTAGAGGAGACTTCAAGAACGTCTTCTTCAGGTATCACGTTCAAACTTTCAAGGCAGGGGGCTCCCGGCGTGGGTTCAAACTCATCCCCTTCAGGAGAGTCCGCTCTTAAAACCATTGTCACAGCCCCCGTTTATTAGGAGTTATTGGAGCTTAATAAGTTCCAGGGCTAGAGTAGTGTGGAAGTGAGGAGCTTAGCGAACTCTAAGAACCCCTCGCCCCCAGGTTTCGTTGCTACATATTTAACTATTCTCTTGACAGCTTCAGCTCCATCAGAGGGGGTTGCAGATATTTGGGCTTTGAGGAGGAGGGGTATATCGTTCTCTCCATCCCCTATGGCGGCTGTCTCACCCCAGCTTATATTAAGTTTCCTTAGAACAGCTTCAACCCCCCTATCTTTTCCTCCCCCTTCAGGTTGAACGTGGAGGGCGAAGCCTGACCAGTAGACTTTATATTTTCTAGCTTCTAAGAGTGCTCTCACCTCCTCCAGGATCTCATTGTTTAAGCCCCTTGGCGGGTGGAAGGCTAAGTCGTGCTCCCTATACTTGTTCTGCCATGCTGGCTTGAAGCCTTTACTAACTATTAGCTTTATAATTTCATCCCCCGGCTTCCCGGTGCAGATGTGGTCTTCACTCATAGTGTCGAAGTAGAAGATTATGCAGCCGTTCTCCGCAACCACGGGGTCGCGGGTTCCAAGATATAGTGACATGCTCGCAGCTACGGGTAGAGAGTTTCCAGTAACTAAGACTACTTTAAGACCTTTTGATTTGAGCATTCTAACAGCCTCTATACTGTGAGGGCTGAGCCTCAGGCTTCTTGAAGACTCTGTTATAGTGCCATCCATATCAACGGCTACAAGCCTAATCACTTAGCTCCACCATTGCCTAGCGTTAGGTTTAAGACTTTTAAGAGCTTAAGGGAATTCAATAATGGTGTTCGAGTATGCGCCACTGGCATTGGCTAATAGAGTGGGACACGCCCAGTCTAGGGCATATTAAAGCGGTTAAGAGGGTAGTTTACAGTGGCAGGTCGAAATACCAGGATATAATGGTTATTGAAACATACGAGTATGGGGTAGCCTTAGTGCTAGACGGTAAGACCCAGTCCACGGAGGCTGACGAGTTCATATATCATGAAGCTCTCGTCCACCCAGCTATGATACTTCACGGGGCGCCTCGAAAAATTCTAATCCTAGGCGGGGGTGAAGGGGCTACTCTGAGGGAGGCCTTGAAATATGGGAGTGTTGGGAAGGCTGTCATGGTTGACATAGATGAGGAGGTGATTAGGGTGTCAAGGGAGTATATGGAGTTCATGAGCAGGGGGGCTTTCGAAGATAAAAGGGTTAACCTAGTTATAGGAGATGCTCTAGACTATGTTTTCAACACTAGCGAGGCTTTCGACGTGATTATAGCAGACCTCTCAGACCCTATAGCGGAGGGCCCATCATATAAACTATATACAAGGGAGTTCTACGCTAAAGTCAACAACATACTATCGCCCAACGGCGTCTTCGTAACCCAAGCTACTAGCCCGACAAACACGCCGGAAACCCACGCTGTTATATACAATACTGTTAGGAGCGTCTTCGCTAAAACCGCTTACTACCACATATTCATACCATCATTTGAAGCCCTATGGGGCTTCGTCATAGCATCTAAAACCCTAGACCCTAGAGGGTTAAACCCTAAAGATGTTGATGAGACTCTAGCCAGGCATGGGGTTAAAACTAGGTTCTATGATTCTACAGCGCACGCCCACATGTTCAGCGTGCCGCGGAATCTGAGAGAGTTTATAGAGGGGGAGACTAGGATATCTACTTTCGACAACCCAGTCTATATGCCAGCATAGCTCCTAGCTTTCTTCAAGAACATGTATATCCTACTGTAATCCTTGTCCCCATAACCCATAGTGCAAGCTATCCTGTATAGTTGCTCCGCGTTAGAAGCTATGAAGAGCGTTAAACCCTTATCGCCAGCAGCTCTACGTGCATAGTCAAGGTCTTTAGCTGCGAGGGCTAGCTTAAACCCTAGGGGGGCATCTTCGGCTGCAAGCCTATTATAGTACCTTTCAGCTATATCTTTAAACATAGTTTTAGATAGTATGTCGAAGAACATTTTAACATTAACACCGTAAGATTCAGCTAGAACCATAGACTCCGCTAGTGAGGCGACAGTAGTTATGAGGAGGTTGTTATAAGCTAGCTTAAGAGCGGCAGCCTTACCTATATCCTCTGAAACATCGAAAACCTCCGAGGCCAAAGCGTTTAGAACCCCCCTAACACTCCTTACACAGTGTATAGGCCCAGATACTAGTATAACCGCTTTACCCTCCCTTAAAACCTGGGGGCCCCCTACGACCGGGGTTTCAACATAGCAAACGCCCCTAGCCTTCAAAAACTCTGAAACCTGGACGCTAGCCCTTGGTGTTACGGTAGAGAAGTTGGAGAACACGAGGCCATCAGCCCTCGGTATCATGGAGGCTACAGTCATTAGAGCTTCATCGTCAGCCAGGAAAGCTAGGGCAGCGTCAACCTTGCCGACAGCCTCAGCTACACTCTTAGCAACTTCAACTCCCAAGTCCTTAGCTAGGGCCTCAGCTTTCTCTAAACTCCTATTCCATAGTATAACGTTAAACCCAGACTCTACGAGCCTCCTAGTTGCAGCGCTACCCATCAAACCTAATCCTAAAATAGCTACCCTCAACGGGAGCACCTCCCAAGCCGGGTATGGCGTAGTTAAGCTTTAAATCGCCTTATTTATAAGATTTAAAGAATCCCCAGGACTATGCGGGTAGTTGTTTGAGGGTGAGTGTTGAGAGCGGGTCTAGGCTTCACGCGGGCTTCTACTATGCTGGTGGAGAGTGGAGGGTTAAATGGGGGGGTCTAGGCTTCTATGTTGAAAGGCCTAGGCTTCTAGTTGAAGCGTGGGCGTGCAGCAAGCCTCTTTTCGAAGGGCTAGCAGAGTTTGAAAGTGAGTCTAGGAGGGCTCTCGAAGCTTTGGGCGTCCAAGGCGTATGTTTTAGGGTTGTGGAGGCTCTCCCAGCTCATGTGGGGCTTGGGAGCACCACTCAGACTCTCCTCTCTGTTTTAACAGGCGGGTGTGCTGTTAAAGGCTTGAGCTGTGATCCTGTTGAGATAGCTAGGGTGATAGGTAGGGGTCGAGTGTCGGGGGTTGGGACTCTCTTGTTCAAGTATGGGGGTTTCGTTATGGATGCAGGCAGCCCAGACCCTGGAGGGCCTAGGGCTCTAGTTAGGCTTAACATACCGGAGTCTTGGAGGTTCATAATATTAACGCCCGATGTTGGGAGGGGCCTGGGCGAAGAATTGGAGAAGACGCTTTTAGAAGAGCCTTGGAAGCCCGGGGTCCAGCCAGCACTCTACATGAGCCGGGGGTCTCTAAGGCTCGCTTCTGGAGTGGCTCGAGGGGACTTAGAGGAGGCCTTGGAGGGTCTCAGGGAGGTTCAGACGGGCACGGGGCTTTACTTTAAAGATCTTCAGGGCGGGGTTTATAGGGGGGCTTTAGCTAGTATTGTGGATGAGGCTTCTAAAGATAGGATAGTCTTAGCGCAGTCGAGCTGGGGGCCTACACTCTACACTATAGCCTTAGAGGGGGAGGCTGAAAGCCTCGCTCGGAAGCTCGGCCTACTAGTTAGGGAGCTCGGGTTTAAAGCTTCCATAACCGTTTCTAAGCCTAGGAATAGGGGGGCTTCTATTGTTTTGAATAGTTAAGCTTTAGCTATTGCTGTTTTCTTTTCCAGCTCGTCGATCATCCTCCTCACTATATAAACTATCTCGTGGCTAGCATTAATGTCTATCAACTTCTCGTATATGCTCTTGAGTTTTTCCATGTCGCCGGCCCTGTATGCTTTCCTGGCTTCATCGTATAACATTACGTCTTCCCCTGAGACTTTCATGCACATTAAACATCACCATCCTAGATATGGAGGGTCTACATTTAAATGTTTTAGTCTAGTTTCTCTAGTAATCTTTATTAGGGTTTTAACCAGATAATGTCTAGGGGGTCATTGTGGGTTTCGAGTTGAAGTCTAAGATATGGGAGCTGGTTAGGGCTGGCTTAGACCCCTATGTTGTAGCCTACTCTTTCCCCGTAACTATAGTCTCGGAGGAGTTGAAGTCTAAGTATGGGGGTTTAAATCCTGGGGAGGAGACTGGGGATAGAGTGTCTGTCGCCGGCAGGGTCTGGCACGTGAGGAGACATGGGGGTATCACGTTCCTTGACTTGTATGATCAGACGGGTAAAATCCAGGTTATACTAAGGAGGGATATAGTGAGGGGTAATAGTAAGCTGGAGCTCCTCTCGAAGCTAATAGATAAGGGTGATATTATAGGGGTTAAGGGTAGGGTTGTTAAGACTAAGACGGGCGAAGTCTCAGTACTAGCTGAAGACGTGGAACTCCTAGCTATAGCTTGGAGGCAGATTCCATTCCACGAGTTCGGCCTGAAAGACCCGGAGCAGAGGTATAAGGAAAGGTATCTCGATATAATGCTCAACTCTAAGGTTAGGAAGGCCATAATTAACCTCTACAAGATCGAGATGGAGATGAGGAAGATATTAGATGAGAAAGGCTTCATAGAAGTACACACTCCTAAGCTACAGCCAATATATGGGGGCGCCCTAGCTAAACCATTCACAACAACAGTTAACGCCCTAGAGAGGACTGTATATCTAAGCATAGCCCCTGAGACTTACTTGAAGAGGCTGGTAGTAGCAGGCTTATCTAAGGTGTACGAGATAGCGGTATGTTTCAGGAACGAGGATATAGATGCGACCCACTACCCTGAGTTTGTACAGCTTGAAGCCTACCAGGCTTACGCAGACTGGAACGACATGATGGGGCTCACCGAGGAGCTAGTATCCGAGTCTATTAAGAGAGTTTATGGAGACTACAAGGTTGAAGTTGAAGCTGGAGGCGAGACGAAAGTCCTAGACTTCACTAGGCCCTGGAGGAGAGTCTTACTAGAGGATTCTATAGAGGAAGCCCTCAAAACAAAGATTAAGGGTAAGAGTAGGGAGGAGCTCCTGGAGATAGCTGGGAGCTTAGAGATAGAAGTGAAAGACCCGAGGAGGGGTAAGATACTTGAGAAAATCTTCGAGAGGCTAGTCGTCCCCAACATCTGGAACCCCACTTTCGTAACACTATTCCCTAGAGACATATCACCCTTAGCTAGAACCTATAGGGGCAACCCGGAGTACGTGGAGAGGTTCGAGCTCTACATAGCAGGGCTTGAAATAGCTAACGGCTACTCCGAGCTCAACAACCCCATATTACAATACTACTTCTTCGAAGAAGAAGAGAAACTTAGAAAGCTAATAGGCCAGGAGGTTGAGGCTCACCCTATGGATAAGGATTATATTAGAGCCATAGAGTACGGCATGCCGCCCACGGGCGGCGTGGGCATAGGGCTCTACAGGCTTATGATGGTTGTAGGGGGCCTCCCATCTATAAAAGATGTGATACCTTTCACTATAACTGCCCCCG
This sequence comes from uncultured Sulfolobales archaeon, assembly GCA_937921695.1. Taxonomy (GTDB): domain Archaea; phylum Thermoproteota; class Thermoprotei_A; order Sulfolobales; family Acidilobaceae; genus DSZV01. The sequence continues at coordinate 62,982 of CAKZTZ010000006.1, forward strand.
AGAATATAAAAGTGCTTGGTGAGGAATTCAGGGATCTCATAGATTATTATTTGAGCGTTAAGCCCGGTCCCGGGGTCTAGTGTTTTTTAAACTTTAGAATCTCCCCCACTTCATGGTGGGCGGCTTGCCAGCCCCTAATAAAGTTGAGAAGCTTAAGTACAGGGTTCTGGCTGTGGAGGCTCTAAGGGCTGTTAGGAGGCTTTTGCCGTACTCGTATAGGCAGTTGTCTAGGGAGATAAATTTCGATGAGACCCTGCTAGCCCGCTACTCTACGGGGATAACTGTTCCGAGTTACGAGCAGGCTGTTGAGCTTATAGCGGCGCTTCGAAAGTCCCTGGACCCCGCTAGGATAACTCTCATGAAAGCCGGGGAGTATAAGGGGCTCCTCGACTTAGCCCCTATACTATCAGATCCTTTCATGCTTAAACTTCTCTCTATGGAGTTCTATGAGAGGTTTAGGGGTAGGGAGGTGACTAAAATACTTGTTCCCGAAGCTTCGGGGATAACGCTCGCGACAGCTCTAGCTCTTACTTTCGACTCAAACCTGGTTGTTGCTAGGAGGGCTAAGGATAACCCTATGGTTGAATATGTTGAGGAGCACATTATAGAGCCTCCAGCTATTAAAAACATATTCTATATTCCTAAGGGTAGCCTGAAGAAGGAAGATAGGGTGCTAGTTGTTGATGACATAGTTCAGACCGGGTTCACTCTAGCCGTTATGAAGAAGTTTGTTGAGAGAGCTGGAGCTAAATTGCAGGGGGTAGCGACTATAGTTGTAGTAGGGGATGAGTGGAGGAGGAGGGTTGATATAGATAGGGTGGAGGCTCTCATAACAATATCTAAAGTATAGATTATATTGAAATGTTTAAATCAATAAGTGACATGAAACTCATAGACAGAAGCATATATAACCTTGATTTAAACAGTTAAAATAGTGGTGTCCCCGATGCAAGCTAGCAGGAGGGATTTCCTGAAACTATCGGGGGCTGGGGCTCTAGGACTTGTCGTAGGGTTAGCGGGCGGCTATATGGCTTGGGGGGCTAGACCACCTCCCCCCCTACAAGTTCCCGTGGAGAAGAAGATTAAAGCTCTCTGGATATACGTGGGGCCCATAGCTGACGTGGGCTGGACGGCGGCCCATCACGAGGCTAAGGAATCTACAGTTAGGCTCTTCGGCGGGAGGCTGGAAGCTAAGCATGTGGAGAAGGTTAGTGAGGGTGAGGCTAAGAAGGTCATAGAGACTGAGCTTACGAGGGAGAGATATGATGCTGTGTTCGCTACAAGCTACGGGTTTAAATATGCTGTTAGCGAGCTCGCTAGAGACTTTAAGGACGTTAAATTCTATCATTGCAGTGGTGAGTGGGAGTGGGAAGGCTTCAAGGGCCTCCCCAACGTTTCAACTTATTTCGCTGAATTCTACCAGCTATACTTCCTCAACGGTGTGGCTGCCGGGGCTGTTACTAAGACTTGTAAAATAGGCTATGTGCCGGCATTCCTCATACCTGAAGTTGTAAGGCATATTAACGCTTACGCCCTAGGGGCGGTTTACGGTGCTAAAATAACGGGTAACTGTGGGGCTGGCGAGAAGCTTGAAGTTTACGTTAAATCACCTCTTCTAGCCTGGTTCGCCCCCGATAAGGCTAAGGCTGACGCTATGTATTTAGTGGATAAATATGATGTTGACGTGCTAGCCTTCACGGAGGATACTACTGCAGTGCTAGATGTTGCTGAAGAGTATATGAAGAAAGGGAAGCGAGTCTACTCTTTCAGCCACTATAATGACATGTTCGCCTACTATAAGAGGAAGGGCATAACTTTAGAAAGCCACCTTACAGGGCAGATAGCTAACTGGACCCCTATACTCGTATATCTATTATCTAAACTCTACATGGGCTTCTATGAGAAGGAGGATGTATGGGCTAGGCTGGGAGACTTCACCCCGGTAAGGTGGGCTGGGAAGCCTGAAGAATCCCTAGCAGGGAAGCCTGAAGGCTCCGTCTACCTGGCGGAGCTGAATACTAAGGTTATACCGCCACCGGTAATAGCTGAGATTAAGAGGCTATACGAGGAGATGAAGGAGCTCCTCTACGAGCCTTTCACAGGCCCCATAAAAGGATATAAGATAGATGAGAATGGTAGACCCCAGGAAGATGTGAGAGTTAAGGTTAGAGAAGGGGAGAGAGTGGGGAGGGACGCTCTCTGGTATATGGACTGGTTCCATGAGAAAATAATATCTCCAGTGTGATCATCGTGGCTGAGAGAGAGCCTATACTAGAGGCCCGCGGTATCACAGTAGTTTACCCTAACGGTGTCGTAGCTAATGTAGATGTTAACTTTAAAGTATACGAGGGAGAGATAGTAGCCCTCTTAGGCGAGAACGGAGCCGGCAAGAGCACCTTAGTTAGAGCGGTCGCGGGGATCGTGAGGCCTAACAAGGGGGAAGTATATTTTCAAGGGAGGAAAGTAGTAATCAATAATTATAGTGAAGCGTTAAAGCTCGGAATATACCTGGTCAGCCAGAACCCCCACGTTTTCGAGACCCTTACTGTAGCCGAGGATGTGGGGCTCACACTGAGTAGGGCGGGGTTTAAGGTGAAGTTGAGGGATGTTGAAAAACTACTGGCTAGCGCCAGCTTAGAATATGATGTTAAAGTGAGCCCCCACGAGCTGGGCTGGGGGCTTTCCATGGGCGAGAAGCAGAGGGTTGAGATAGCTAAAGCTTTACTCTTGAACTCTAAAGTCATTATGTTAGATGAGCCTACAACACACTTAACCCCTATGGAGACCTCCTCCCTACTAGGCATGTTGAGGAGGCTCACTGGTAAGGGTAAAGGCATAGTCTTCATAACCCATAAGATTGGAGAGGCTATGAACGTTGCTGATAGAATAGTTGTTATGAGAGGAGGCAGGGTTACTGGGGAGTTTAATGCTGGAAGCGTTACTAGAGAATCTTTACTCGAAGCTATGTTCGGCGCTGGAAACGTCAACTTTGAGGGGGGAGTTAAAAGCCCCCCCTTAAAGGAGGGTGATGGGAGAGCCACCCTTATAGATGTTGAGGATCTCTGGGTCTTAGAGCATGGGGTTCCCCGCGTTAAAGGTGTAACTTTCAGTGTTAGAGAGGGGGAGATTGTAGGGGTTGCAGGGGTTGCTGGTAACGGTCAGAGGGAGCTCTTTGAAGCACTCATAGGTTTGAGGAAGCCTGCTAGGGGGCGCGTGAGAATATCCGGGGTTGACGTTACAAGTTTAGGGCCTGGAGAGAGGGTTAAACGGGGTTTAGCAGTCATACCGGAAGAGAAGCTGGGCTGGGCCCTCGTCCCCGGCTTGAGCGTTAAGTTTAACGTTGCCTTCGCCTTAGCCTCCGTTAATTCAGGTTTAGGTTTCCTAGTGAACTGGTCTAAAGTAGATAGGATTGCGAGGGAGGTGATAGGGTTAACCAAGGTTAAAGTTGCAGGTGGGGATGTGCCTGTGGATTCCCTTAGCGGGGGCAACATGCAGAGGCTTATCGTTGCCAGGGAGCTGTTTAGGAAGCCTAAGATAGTTATAGCTATGAACCCTACGGGGGGCTTAGACTATGCTACGAGCGTGGAAGTTAGAAAGTTGATTGTTAAAGCTTCCGGTGAGGGCACAGGCTTCCTCATTATATCTGAGGATTTAGGGGAGCTTCTTGAGATATCGGACAGGATCATAGTTATGAGTAGAGGCTCGTTGAAGGGGGGGTTTGGAAGGCCTTTTAACTTTGACTCGATAGCTAAGAGTATGGCTGACTAAAGGGTTTTCCATAATGCTCTTCCTAGAGGAGAGGGGTAGAGTGTCTAGGCTAACGATAATTCTAGGAACCCTAGCCGGGGTCTTCGCAGGCTTCTCCCTGGCTGTATTGTTAACACTCCTTGCAGGGGTGAGCCTGGCGAGCGTTTTAGGCTCTCTCATATATACTTATACTAGCAGCTCGGCTATCGCGTCAATACTAGCGCTTTCAGGCCCTATAGCAGGGTCGGCTATAGGCTTGACTATCGCGTATAGGGCTCGGTTCATAACTATAGCCTCGGAGGGCCAGGTGATAGCTGGGGCCATAGTGGTTTTATGGCTTCTAGCCTATTCAGGCTTTAAAATGGGGCCTTTAGAGGGCTTCATATTATCTCTTTTCCTGTCAGGCTTCGTGGGGGCCTCTATAGGTTTTCTAGTTGCTCTCTTAAAGGTTAAACTTTATGTTAACGAGATACTGTCTAGCCTCATGATCAACTATATTATCCTGGTAGTAGCTAATTACATTATTGGGGGCCCGTTCCGAGAGGGGCCTTTCGCCATAACGAGGAGTGTGCCGCACGAGTATAGAGTGAGCTTCACGTTAATACCCCTAGTTACGGGTCTCATAACGCTAGCCTTATGGATTCTAATGTTTAGGTCTAAACTAGGCTTAGCGGTAGAAGCTTATGGGAGGGCTCCAAAGGCTGCTGAGACATACGGGCACGACCCTTCGAGGATAATATTCTCGGTAGCGTTAATCTCAGGCTTCTCGGCGGGCGTGGGGGGGGCTTTAATGATGCTGGGGTTCCAGCATAGTATGAGTCCTATGAGCGTGTTCCCCGGGTACGGCTATATGGGGGTCCTAGTAGCGTGGCTGTCCGCTAACAACCCTCTAGCAGCTTTCGTATCTTCCCTCTTCATCTCGAGCATAGCTGTTTATGGTAGGCTCCTGCAAGCTAGCGGGGTTCCATTAGGCTATGTTCTCGGGGCTCAAGCTCTCATAGTCCTGTCAGCCTTAACTGCTGTCACTCTCGTGAAATACAGGGTTAGGTGGTTGTGAGCCTTGGTTAGTTTAGAGCTACTCCTAGCAGCTCTTTCTATGGCCGCCCCGATAATGATAGCTGCTTTGGGGGAGCTCCTCCTAGAGAGGACTGGAAGGGTTAACCTTGGAGTTGAAGGCATGATGGCTTTCGGGGCCTCCCTATCAATAATGGTAACTTCAATCTCAGGCTCCCCAGCTATGGGCCTCTTAGGGGGGCTTGTGGGAGGTCTCATTATAGCCCTCGTCTACGTTGCGGCCGCTCTAGCTTTAAAGATCGACCAGATAGTGGTAGGGTTACTCATAGTGTTCCTAGGGATAGGGCTGGCAGACTTGCTAGCTGCGGCGGGCCACACTATAGCTCCAGCCCTAACCCCATGGTCTCCGACCCATGTGACCGTAATATTTCTAACCCTAGCGGCCCCCATAGCCCTCTGGATACTATTATATAGAACATGGGCTGGCGTGGAGATAAGAGCCATAGGCACAGACGAGCTAGCGGCTAGAGAGAGGGGGTTAAGAGTAGACCTTGCAAGAACAATAGCGGCCCTAGCTGGAGGCGTAGCGGCGGGGGTTGCAGGAGCATATATGGCTCTAACCCTGTACAACGGCAAATACTTCTCAGGGCTCACAGCAGGCTGGGGGTGGCTAGCCATAGGCTCAGTCATACTAGGCTTCTGGAACCCTATAGGGGTAGCCATAGCAGGGTATTCAATAGGCCTCCTCATACTCCTAAGACCCTACACTATAAGCCTAGGAGTACCATCTTACATAGCGCACTCAACACCATACATAGCCGTGCTAATAGCCCTAATAATAGTGTCGAGACTAGCGAGAAGCCCGAGATGGAAACCCCCCAAAACCCTATAACTCTAAACCCCACCCGGGAACACGGCTTCTACATGTCTCCAAAAAGCATCGACAAGTATAAACGGGGCCCTCCAGCTTTTAGGCTGTGAAGCTCAAGGTATGAGAGGGTGTTAATGTTTGGACATGTGGCTTATAGCATCCCTGCTAGTAATATTTATCTGGGGCATTTGGGGTTTAATGCTCAAGTATGCGGGGCTCTACATGGAGTGGTACTATGTATACTTGGGGTCCGCTGTGGGGGCATTCATAATATACGCTTCTTTCATAGCTACTCTAACTCTAACTGGTAAACTATCCGTACCACTACAAGTGAAGCCTCTAACAATAGCGGCAGCCGGGGGCCTCCTAGGAGCCTTAGGAGGAATATTCATGGTTATAGCTTTAAAGACCGGGGAAGCCTCAATAGTAGTCCCCCTAACAGCCCTCTACCCCCTAGTCACAACGCTAGCATCCTACGCGATCCTCGGAGAGCCCCTAACAACTAGGAAAATAGCCGGCCTAGTATTAGCCATCATAGCGGTAATCCTACTATCCACCTCCGAGTAGATCACAACTATAATCTACTTGCAAAGGATCTTTAGGTAAGCGTTCATAATTTAAATAATATTTAGAGAGCCCCTAGCGGTCCACTCTGCGATAGGGAAAGCTACAGATGGGGGGCCCATAGCGTTAGCATTGACCAGGGCCTCATACCCTCTCGATGAAGCTAGTTATCCCACATGTAGAGCTAACTATGCCAACGGTACTTAGCAATATCTCCGTTAGTAGAGAAGCGCGCCCGACAATAGGGGCATGTGCATGTTCAAGAGAAAGAGCCTAACAGGCTAGAAGTTAAAAAGTTGATAGAAAGGGAAATTTATATTCTCTCAATCGTAATAATACATTATAGGTGGCGCGCGGGAAGGGCTGGGGGCTTCGCCAGCCCCTCTAGCTCCGAGTGAGCTAGCCTGAAGGCGCCAGGCAGGGGCCAGTAATCCAAGGCCTGGAGGCCGGCTGGGGCGGAAGCCGCCTGGGGTCGGGGCGTTGAAGCCCGTCCCGCGGGGCCGGCGGAGGCGTGGGTGCCCGCTGGAGGGCGGGCGCTACCGTCTTAGCCAGGGAAACATGGCTAGGCCCGGAAGGGAGCAACCTAGCCCTGGACGCTGGCGTTCGCGGGGGTGCGGGCTGAGCCTTCCTGGGGGAGGCTCCGCTCTAAGCGCTCTGGGCTCTTGGAGTCCGCGCGCCACCCTTTAAATTATATGGTTTTAAGCTTTCACTTTCCCATTGTATCTGGGGGTTTTAATGGTTGAGTGGAGTCATGTGGTTATGTTAGGGTTTGCCCTGATATTTCTAGGGGTTTTACTTGTGTTTGCAGGCTTCTTTTTCGCTGTTCTAGGTAAGGCTGAGGGTGGTAGGGTTGAGGGTGGGGGTGTTATTTTGATAGGCCCTATTCCGATAATATTTGGGACTTCTACGACTCTAGCTATCGTAGCTTCTATACTAGCTATAATAATGATAGTGTTAATGTTGATATTAATGTTCTTAGCCCCGAGGATATGGGGGGGAGGCTAGCTCCTCATAATATCTGCGAACCCCTTAACAACCTCCCTATACTTCTCCTCAACCTCCCTAACTAAAGCCTCATACTTGTTAATGATCATAGTCCTCCTAGCCTCATATCTAGCCCTAGCTTCAGCCCTAAGCCTCTCAAGAGCCTCCCCAAGCTTACCCCTACTCAAGCTCAAGAAAGCAACCCCGAAGTGAAAATCTAAAACTAGAGCTTTATATATTGATCATATTAATAAAAATTCAAAAAGAAGAGAACCCTCAAGATTCAAGGGAAAACAAGGCAGGCTCCAGGGATGCTTCAAGGTGAAAACTAGACGTTAAAACTATTCTTAAACTAGTGGTGCGGCGGCCGGGATTTGAACCCGGGACCTCCGGCTTGGCAGGCCGGCGTCCTAGTCCAGGCTAGACGACCGCCGCCCTCTCCACTCTATCTCTACTTAGAGCTTTAAAAGTTTCCCTAGTTAACCTGCAGGCGTCTCGCCTAGTTAATGTAGACAGGTGGGCCCTTCCAGGTTTAAAGCCCTCGGGAAAAACATTGTATGGTGGAGGCTCAAGCTTTGAGATCCACTATTGCCTGGGTTAAGTGTGAGCTTTGCGGGAGGAGAAGTCAGACTTTCGAGTGTAAGATCGGCAAGGTTGACATGAGCCTCTGCATATACTGCGCTATAGCCCTCTCCGCAACCCCCAGAGTTGCCTGCAAGGCGCCTCTAAGTGTTAAAGGCTTTTTAACGCCCAGCCCTGGTGAGGGGGTTTTAGAGGGATCACCTAGAAAGAGCCCCCCTAGTACGGGGAAACGTGTTAGGAGGTAGTTTAACGTTCTCTCTATTATGTATAAACTTAATTATAGCTCAGCAGGCTATTCTGGTAGAAGCGGGCTAGGAGTTTAAGTATGTTTTTAATGTTTCTTAGCGGTTTAAGAGCATTGTTCAAGTGTTTCTGAAGGCGGTATTAATAGGCTTTTACATTCTATGCATCCTTTCTCTAGGTGGCTCACGTGTATGCAGCATGTTGATAGAGGTTTTCCCTCGCTGTCTTCTATGCTTATAAGTAGTATGTCGCCTTCTATTCTAGCTTTAGCCCTTACGGGTTTCCTTAAGAGTTTCCTAATTTTTATCTCGCTCTCCCTATCCTTATAGGATACTTGGAGGCTGGCTGTGTAGAGGCCGCTCTCGTCAACCTCCACATTAAATATTTTAACTCTAGTCATAGGGGTGCTCACCTTGAATTATTTAGTCATTTAAAACCTAAAACGTTAACTTTCAAATACTATCTTTCCTGGGAGGATTTAAGGGCGCTATTGCATAGTATTCTCAGGGGGCAGGAACCGCATTTAGTAGTCTTAGACTTACAGTATACTCTAGCTATTACAGTCATAGAGGAGTGTAGGAGTTTTAACATGTAAATGTTCCTTCCTAAACTCTCAAGTATCTCCAGCCTCGCCCCCTCATAGGAGGCTCCCAGTTTCAACCCTACCCTATCCAGGATTCTGAGAGTCTGCCTAGACACTGGTATAGTCGGCTTGTTGAAAGCGAAGAGGAGTATAGAGTCTGCAGTTTCACAGCCTACACCATAAACTGTTAATAGGAGCCTCCTACCCTCATCAACACCTATACGCTCCAAGTCATTAGCTAAGAAGAGCCTCGATAACTCCTTTAAAGTCCGAGCTTTCGACCGCCGAAGCGTCAAAGACTTTAAAGCCCCCTCAACAACCTCTAAACTAGCACTAGCTAAAGCCCGGGGCTCGCCTAGGCCCATACTAGCTAGTTTCCTGAAAGTAGCGTCAGCCTGCTCCCACCTGCTCATTTTAACTAGTACAGCTGTCACAGCTATGTGGAAAGGGTTCTTGTAGCCCGCCCACCACTCTAAACTCTCCCCGGGCCCCGGGAACCACCCGTATCTAGGTAGCTCTGCCTTGAAATTCTCTAGAGCCCTCATGATATCCATAAAGGCTCTTACCTTAGTCTCCAAGTTAACCTCTCATACCCCTCTCATTTTATATAATGTTGATTTAAATAGTTTTGACGCGCCCTGGATGGGCGTGTTTTAAGCTCCTATCTAGTTGTGAAAGTGTGGAGGGCTGGGCGGGTAGCTGGTATTTAACTAGATAATGGTCTTTAAACTATTCTAGTTATAATAGTTCTTCAGATTTATATTCGTGTTTTTAAACTTAACAGTTAGAACTCTATTCAGGCTGGTATTGTGGGGTCTATATTTAAGAAATATTCCTTGGAAGATTTAGGTTTCAATGTTGAAGAGGCTCTAGGCTTATATAGGGTTATTGATGAGGATGGAAACGTTGTGGGGGAAGAGCCTAAGGTTAGCGGTGAAAAACTCCTCGAAATGTATGTTTTCATGGTTAGAGCTAGGATCCTCGATGACTGGATTTTGAAGCTGCAAAGGATAGGTAAAGTGGCGATACACGCTCCTAACAAGGGCCAGGAAGCTGTAGCTGTGGGTGCGGCGTCCGCGCTAGATAAAGGTGACTGGCTTTTCCCGAGCTATAGAGAGCTCGGGGCTTACCTAGTTAGGGGTTTAAGTGAAGAAGAGATCCTCGACAGGGCTATAGCTGATGCTGACGATCCTTTGAAAGGCGCCGAGTTCGCAATATATGGTAATAGAGAGTATAATGTTGTGCCGGCCCCGGTTCCCGTGGGTAGCCATATACCTTTAGCTGTTGGTGCTGCTATGGCTGCTAAGATAATGGGTCATAAGACTGTTGTAATGGCTATATTCGGGGATGGCGCCACATCTCGGGGAGACTTCCACAGCGGCTTAAACTTCGCCGGAGTTTTTAAAGCCCCAGCGGTTTTCGTCATACAGAATAACCAGTACGCTATATCGCTGCACGTTACTAGGCAGACGGCAGCTAAGACCTTAGCTTTAAAGGGTGCCGCTTACGGGGTTCCCGGGGTTAGAGTAGACGGTAACGATGTCCTGGCAGTGTTTAGTGTAGCTTCAAAGGCTGTAGAGAAAGCTAGAAATGGTGGGGGGCCTACTCTCATAGAAGCCCTAACTTACAGGGTGGGCCCACACACTACTGCGGACGACCCTGGGAGATACAGGTCTCAGGAGGAGGCTAAAGCTTTCGAGAAACTAGACCCGATAGATAGGTATAGGAAATACCTGATTAACAGAGGCTTACTGAGCGATTCAGAGGATAAAAGGATTTGGGGAGAGTGGGGTTTAAAGATCGAAGATATTGTTAAGAAATGCTACAACAAGCCTCCGCTCCCGGCGGAGGTTATATTTTACAATGTCTACTCGAAACCCACCTGGAACCTTATAGAGCAGATGGGCGAGCTTAGAGAGAGCCTCAAGCTCTTAGAGGAGCTGGGCCTGGAGGTGGAGTAGGATGCCTGTAGTCAATATGGTTCAAGCCCTCAACAGCGCTTTGAGGGAAGAAATGAGGAGAGATCCTAGGATTATAGTGCTAGGAGAAGATGTAGGTAGGAGGGGAGGGGTGTTTCTCGTTACTGAAGGTTTGATCGAAGAGTTTGGGCCTGAGAGAGTCATAGATACCCCCCTCACAGAAGCTGGCATAGTGGGGGTTGCCACGGGCATGGCTATGTATGGTTTAAAGCCCGTGGCTGAGATTCAGTTCATAGATTTTATATATGAGGCCTTCGACCAGATAGTTACGAACTTGTCGAAGATTAGGAGGAGGACTGGGGGCATGTACTCGGCCCCCTTAATAGTTAGGGGGCCTTGCTGTGGAGGGGTTAAGGGGGGTATGTTTCACAGTCAGAGCAACGAGTCTTACTTCATACACACAGCGGGCCTAATAGTTGTAATGCCTTCAAGGCCTTATGATGCTAAGGGGCTCCTCAAGGCCTCTATTAGGGGTGAGGATCCAGTCATATTCCTTGAGCCTAAAATATTGTATAGGACTGTAAAAGAAGAGATCCCGGATGGGGATTATATTGTGCCAATAGGTGAGTCGAGGATAGTTAAAGAAGGCTCGGACGCCACCATAGTAACCTGGGGGGCTATGGTTTACCAGGCTCTTGAAACATCTAAGTTAGTAGAGTCTAAACACGGGTGGAGTATTGAAATAATAGACCTCAGAACTTTATTCCCCTACGATAAGGACTCTATAATTGAGAGCTTAGAGAAGACGGGGAGACTCGTAATAGTCCATGAGGCCCCGAAGACTCTAGGGTTGGGGGCTGAGATAGCGGCTTACATTGCTGAGAACTATATAGAGCTCCTCAAAGCCCCAATAATTAGGGTTGCAGGCTTCGACACCCCATTCCCCCTAGTTCATGAGAAGCTTTACATGCCCAACATAGCTAGGATATATATGGGTTTAAGTAAAGTTATGAGCTATTAAGGTGGTGGTAATGCCTGTAAAACAAGTTAAACTCCCCGACATAGGGGAGGGGATTAGTGAAGGCGAGATAATAGAGTGGCTCGTCAAGGAGGGTAGTTATGTTAAACAATTCCAGCCTATAGTGAGGGTTTTAACAGCCAAGGCTACAGTTGAAATACCTTCCCCCTATGAAGGCGTCGTTGTGAAAATATTAGCTAAACCCGGCGACATAGTCCCTGTGAGGGCTCCCATAGCTGAAGTAGACGTTACAGAAGCCGTTCCCGAAGCTGTTGAAACGCTGCAAACAACTACTCCAGTTATTGTGGAGAAAACAGAGGTTCGAGAGGCCCTAGTTAGGGCGCCTCCAAGAGTTAGGAAGCTCGCCAAGGAGCTTGGGGTTAGCCTGGCTGAAGTTAGGGGTACAGGGCCCGGGGGGGTTATAACGGAGGCCGACGTTTTAAGGCATGCTGAGGAGGCTAAGAGGAAAGTTGAAGTTAAGCCGGCCCCACCTCCTGCCGAGGCTGTGGAAAGGGTACCTTTGAAGGGGGTTAGACGCTTCATGGCCTCTAAGATTGCTGAGGCTAAAGCAAAGATTCCTCACGCTTACATAGCTGAGGAAGTAGACTTCACAGAGCTCGTGAGGCTTAGGGAATCTTTAAAGGCTGAAGCGGAGTCTAGGGGCGTCAAGCTCACACTTCTACCCTTTATTGTCAAGGCTGTAGTTAAAGCTCTCAGAGAGTATCCTCTACTAAACTCTTCTTTCGACGAGGAGAGGGGGGAGATTATTGTTAAGAAATACTATAATATTAGCATAGCTATAGACACTCCTCAAGGCCTCGTAGTCCCCGTTATAAGAGATGTTGACAGGAAAGGGTTGTTCCAGGTTGCTAGAGAGATTGCTGAGATAACAGATAGGGCTAGGGAGGGTAAGCTGGGCCTTGAAGATGTGAGAGACGGCACGTTCTCCATAACAAACATAGGCTCTATAGGCTCTGTTTTCGGGATGGCCATTATAAACTATCCTGAATCCGCTATACTAGGTGTTCACAGGGTTTTCGACGCCCCTAGATATGTTGAGGGGGAGGTTAAAGTTAGGAAAGTAGGCTATGTAACTCTAAGCTTCGACCATAGGTTCATAGAGGGGGCCTACGCTACTAGGTTCCTCGTAAAACTTAAAACCCTCCTAGAAAACCCTGTAATGATACTGGCCTCGGATGAGGAGTTCAGGTGAGCGTCTTTGGAAAACTATGATGTTATCGTAATAGGCGGGGGTCCTGGAGGGTACCCGGCGGCTATTAGATCTTCCCAGCTGGGCTTGAGGGTTGCCTTGGTGGAGCAGGGGAGGCTTGGGGGTGAATGTGTAAACTATGGGTGTATACCTACTAAGTCTATGGTTAAGCCTGTTGAGACTTTATGGAGCCTTTCTAGGATGGGCTTTATAAAGTTGAGCTTCGAGGTAGACTTTGAAAGCTACATGAACTGGGTTAATAGTGTTTCCTCTAAAGTGTCAGAGGGAGTTGCGGGGCTCCTCAGAGGCTATAGTGTTGACGTTTACGATGCTAAGGCTAGACTCTCGGAAGGGGGGCTTGTCGAGCTTAGCGATGGCAGGGTTTTAAAAGCTAGTAAGATCGTAGTATCCACTGGCACCGACCCCGCAGCCCTCCCTAACATAGAGTTTGACGGGGCTCTCATCCATAATAATAGGACTATATTGGGGCTCAGGAAGAAGCCTTCTAGAATTATCATAGTGGGGGCTGGCTATATTGGTGTGGAGTTCGCCAACGTAATGGCTAAAGTTGGGGTTGAAGTTCACCTTGTTGAGGCTCTAGACAGGGTTCTCCCAATGATGGAGGAGGATTTCTCAAAACTACTATCTAGGAGGCTTTCAAGGCTTGGGGTTAAAATCTACACTTCAACGAGGATCGAAGAAGTGGATAGGAGAGACTCCTACGTCAAGGCTAGATTGTCGAACGGGGTGGAACTCGAAGCTAACCATATGCTAGTAGCTGTGGGGAGAAAGCCTAACACGAGAGGCATAGGCTTAGAGAAGGCTGGCGTAGAGCTCGACGAGAGGGGCTATGTTAAAGTTGACGAGTCCATGAAGACTAGTAACCCTTCAATATACGCTGCAGGCGACTCTACAGGCCCCCCTCTCCTAGCCCATAAGGCCTTCGCCCAAGCCATAGTGGCGGCTGAAGCCATAGCCGGGCTTAAATCCTTCTACGACCCCAAAGCCATACCATCAATAGTATTCGCAGACCCCGAGATAGTTAGTGTAGGCCTAACAGAAGCTGAAGCTAAAAAAGCAGGATACAATGTTGGGGTAACAAAACTACCGCTAGGAGGGCTGGCTAGGGCTGTAATAGAAGACTCCCTAGACAGCTTCATAAAAATAGTCTACGAAGACAGCTCCAAAACAATCCTGGGAATACACATAGCAGGCCCCCACGCCTCCGAGCTCGCCGGGGAAGCAGCACTAGCTATAGAAATGGGAGCCACACTCGAAGACTTATCATCAACAATACATCCACACCCAACAATATCGGAAGCACTACAAGAAGTAGCGGAACTAGCCCTAAGAAAGCCTAAACACTTCATATTAAGAAGGAAAAGCCTCTCCCCAAACGGCTAGCGAAGTTGACTTAGCCCTTAACCAGCTCCGAAAGGCATGACCTTGTAGAGTTCTCATCCGAGTCTTCCGCGCACCGAACACATATCGCTCCTTTCTATATGCTCGCGTTTGGAAAAACCATGTAGTAGCTTTCAAACGCTCTACTCTCCCATGAACATCTCAAGCTTATATGCTATGTCTCTGGCAGATATAACGCCCTTAACTCTACCTTCGGCGTCGACGACGGGTAAATGTCTTATTCCACGTTCTGTCATGATGATTACTGCTTTAGATAGAGGCTCATCCTCTCTTATAACTATAGGGTTCTTAGTCATAATGTCGCCTATCTGTGTTGTTAGCGGTAGGCCTTCGCTCACAACTCTCACTAAATCCTTCTCTGTGAATATGCCTATGACCTTGCCCTCGGGGCTTGTAACTACGACGCTCCCGACTTTCTCCTCATACATTAGCTTAGCAGAATCTTTAATGGATGTCGTGGGCGTAACTACTACGGGGGGCCTACTAATGAGGTCGGACACTTTTAATCTAGCAGGCCACATAGTGAGCACACCTTCTCTGTAAATAGTGCTATTAGCCTGAGCTTAATAAATTTAAATCAACACGTGAGTTTCGCGCTCAGCACATTTGAATGTAGGCTCATTGAATATTCCATAGAAGGGAGTGTGCCTGCATTATGCTTTTATATTCCTCGAAGGGGCTCACTAACAGTAGTTTAGGGTCCTTATTTAAACCCGATATATTAGTTAGAGAATGTTGGAGATGAGTTGTCTTTAATATTAATGTTCTACCGTGAAATATATTATGTCTGTTAGGAGCCCTTTTCTCTCTTCTCTCGGTTTAAATACTGGTTTTACTTTGAGGCCTACTCTTATAGTTTTCGGGTCTACGTTTACATAGTGTATTAGTCCTCCTTCAACGTTTTCAAGCTTTAGGAGAGCTATTATTTGGGGTTTTTCGAGTTTTCTACCATACATGTCTTCATATATTATGGTGTATGTTTCAATAGTCCAGGAGCCTTCAACTTCTACAAGCTCTCCTCTGGTGAAGTCTGGGCAGAATGTTTTAGCTGGAATGTAGACTTTACCGTCGCATTTGACTCCCAATATTTTACCTTCTATGAGGGCTTTAGCTAGCTCGAGGCCTGCTATGCCTGGCGTGTATATGTATTCCTCTACTTCCATTTTACCCTCGACATGCCTTATATCCACTATTCTACCTTTCTTCCACAAGGACATATTTAAACCCCCTCCGGCTCGAAACACTCTATGTCTAGTATGCTACCCTCCCTATCTTTCCTCCACCTAGGCTTAACCCTCATACCTATAACTCTCCCGCTTTTAACATCATCCTCTGTAACGTTACACAGCCTATGGATGAGGCCTGCATGGTCAAAGCTATCCTCCCTATAGCCTGGAGCGTCTAGTCTGACAACACCTATAATTATGGGCTTCTCGAGCCTCTCCCTCATAGTTCCAATATAGCTTACAACCGCGGTCTCAACCCTCCCCGTGCCTGGAACCTCAACCCACTCTCCTGTTGGTGTGAAGCAGAACTCACAGTAAACCCTTGGGGGCACTAGGACTCTGCCGCATGAAGGGCATTTTTTCCCAAATATTCTACCCTCCCTGAGACCCTCTAGGAATTTTGATAGTGCCTGGCCGGCGCTAAAGCTATATCTAGCTTTTGGAACATACTCTACTATCCCCGGCATGAACTTTAACTCCTCCTCCCTCACATACTTCCCGGGAAGCTTGGGGGCGCTCATATTCCCATCACCTCGAGAGGACCACTACAGTGCCGGCCTGCATCAAGTCTCCCCAAGCGTTAGCAACAGCCTTGTGCACGGGCTTCTTAACCTGCCTAGCTCCAGCCTCATATCTGAGCTGCCAGAAGAGCTCCGCAACCTTCATTACACCCGCCGCCGCTATCGGGTTGCCTACTCCCAGGAGGCCCCCGCTGGGGGATGTTGGGAGCTCCCCGTCCCTGTCGAAGTAGCCTTCTTTAAGCAGTTTCGGGGCTTCGCATCTCCCCGCTAGCATTAAGCCTTCTATGTGGTGTAGCTCCTTATAGTCGAAGGGATCGTAGGGTTCAGCAACATCTATCTCCTTCCATGGCCTCTCTATTCCAGCCATCTTATAAGCCATTCTAGCCGCATACTCCAGATATCTGGGGTATGAGAGGTCTCTGTTAAACCAATGTGTATTATCTAGGGTAAACCCTATACCGTCAACCCATACTGGCGTATCGGTAACCCTCCTAGCAACCTTCTCCCTAGCAAGGACTAGAGCTGCCGCTCCATCGCTCACGGGGCTTATATCTAGTAGCTGGACAGGCCACACTAGGGTTTCACTTTTAAGCACATCTTCAACAGTTATCTTAGCTGCAGCCTGGGCCGCCGGGTGGTCGAGGGCGTTCCTCTTATTCTTCACGGACACGAGAGCTATATCCTCTTTACTAGCATTACAGACGTGCATGTACCTCCTCATTTCGAGAGCGAATATCCAGATAAGGTTAGGGCCTAGAGGCCTCTCAAGTATAGGGTCCCATATGTAGGCGAAAACGCCTTGAGGGTGTGGGTATGCGTTACTCATTTTCTCCTCAGCTACGGCTAGAACAGTATTGCAAAGCCCGCTAGCCACATGCCACCAGGCTACTACCGGGACCATGACCCCGGTACCTCCCCCCACAAATACCCTAACAACCGGCTTGTTGAACCCCCCGCAGCCGTCAGCTAAATACTCGCCCTTCAAATGGACACCGTCGAAAGCGTCTGGAGCGGATCCTATGACAACACAGTCTATATCCTTCAAGGTTAGCCCTGCAGATTCGAGAGCCTGGCTCGCAGCCTCCCACGCGAGCTCCCTGGGGGTCTCCAGCATCCTCCTCCTGAACAAGGTTAAGCCTGCACCCACTATAGCAACCTTATCTTTAACAAACATGTTAGGCTTCACTACAACCACCTCCTACGAGCTTGAAACTATGACAACCGCACTTGTATATGTCGGAGGCCCCCTCCAGGAGGCTACTATAGCTTTCCTAGCGTCACTCAGTTGAACCCCGCCAGCCTCCCCTCTCAGCTGGAGTATAGCCTCGAGCAGCCTGGAGAGCCCTGTAGCCTCGAGAGACGCTCCAAGGGATAGGCTTCCACTGCTGGGGTTAACGGGTAAACCCCCCTTAACGTCATAGTAGCCCGACTCTAAAAGCCTCGGTACACCCTCAAGGCCTCCGAGACCTAGCTCTTCTAAGGTCAGGAGCTCCATGTAGCTAAACCTATCCTCAACCTCCGCGAAATCCACTTGTTTCAAGGGGCTCTCTATGCCGGCCTGCTTATAGGCCATTTGGGCTGCAAGCTTCATAGAGGGCATTCTGCCCCAAGAATGCCACTCTATAGCTCCCGAGCCTAACTCTGTGGCCCAGCCTACTCCGTCTATCCAGGCCGGCTTGTCTGTGTAACCCTTAGCCTTAGACTCTGAGGCTAGCACAATGTTTATGGCAACATCGGTAAACTCTGCGATTTCATACCTACTCATAGGGTATATGACAGTTCCAGATTCCATTATATCCTCGAGTCTGACCGGGGCAGCATGGGAAGCTCTCGGGTTCAGGAGCCCCCTATTCTTGTTCTTGTAGGCTACTAAGGCTAAATGCTCCCTCCTAGCCCCACTCCTCCTCATGTAGGCTACAGCGTCCAGGCCAGCCTGGAAGAGGGGGTTTCCAAAATTCAAAACCCTCAATTGAGGGTCAAGGGCTAACTCGTAAATCTCCTGAATAGACAATATATCGCTGGGCTTCGCGTGAGCCTCCACAACTATAGTCTCGAAAGCCCCAGTCTTAATCATAGCGTAAGCCTGGCCGATACACTGTAATCCGTCTCCAGTTATGGTCATTGTGGGCCTTAGAACGCCTCCTATGGGCTCAGGGGCGAACTCATCACTTATAGCTACGCCCTCCCAGAAGTCTTCCTGACATGATATGAAAGCGTCAACATCACGCCTAGGGTCTATGTTAGCATCACTATAAGCCCTCACAGCAGCTTCAAACATCATCTCCCTGAAGGAGAGCTCTGGGACTGAAGGCTTGAAACCATACCAGCCAACCCCAATCACGGCTACCCTCAAGAGGCGAACACCACACTCCTAGAGCATACCAGAGGAGTTATTAAATCTTCGCCATAAAAGTTAACTCCAGGTGGAACGTGTGAGCAAACCCATAGTAGGTGTTGGGTGTCTAGTTATAGATGATGGTAAAGTATTGTTAATCAGGAGGGCACGCCCTCCAGGAGCGGGAATGTGGAGCATACCAGGCGGGCATATAGAACTCGGAGAAGACATTATGGAAGCAGCAGCTAGAGAGCTTAAAGAAGAGACGGGGCTAGAAGCAGATCCTATAGGTGTAGTCAATGTCGACACGCTGATAGTAACAGGCGATAGAGGGGGAATCAAAACACACTATATCCTAATAGACATTCTATTCACAAACCCGAAAGGCCAACTCAAAGCCTCGAGCGACGCCCTAGAAGCAAAATTCTACACCTTAGAAGAAGCCCTAAAAACACAGCTAACACCTTCAGTGAGAGGCCTCCTAGAAAAAGTTAAGAGGGGGGAACTCCCCCTAGAGAAGCCCATAAAACCCCTCACATATAAAACTATAGAATAACGTACGTGGAAAAGTGGAAGCCTAAGGGCGAGTGTTAAGGAAATGCTATGTGAAACGCTCCACGACATTATGATCTAGAAGCTTAACTAGTACCGGCTTTGTTTAATAGCGGGTAACTGTTTATTTGCGGAGTACTATTGCTAACTTAAGGCAATCTAGCAAACGAGCCAAAGGGCCATTCGGCCCATCCATAGCCTGGGGGCCAATCTAATACTAGGAACGGTAGTGATAGTGTAGCGAGTATTATGGCGTAAACAGTAAATGTGTAGATAACTTCTTTTCTACTTTTTGGGAGGTCTTTCTTCAATAGAATCCTGTTCGGGGCTGTTATTACCCTAGAAATGATATGGGGTAGGGGGAGCATGAAGGGGTGCTAGCTTGGTATTTCAAATATCTCTCACCATATCTCTCGACTATATCAATTTCCTCTTTCAATGCAACGCAAATTATGATTAGCGCTGAGATAGCCCAGGGTAAACTCGGCCCGGGAGCGTAGCCTCCCTTGGGAAATGGGGATATAGTAGCTAGCAACAAGACCCCATAGCTCCACACGAGGAAGCCGAGATATTGAGGGTGTCTTGAGTACTTGTAGATCCAGAAATCGATTATTTCTCTTCTTTCAAGCTTCCCGTAAAGCCAGGTAGTTGTGCTCAATGAGAATATTAGGAGACCCATTCCTATAGTTAGGAGGGCGAGGAGACCCCTAATATCTACTCCTAGAAGCCCGAACGGATATACTAAAATCATATAATCATATACGGTATGTATGCTATATCACCCAGTTTCAAGAGCTTAACGTAAGAATCCCAGAAAGGTATCCACAAAACTCTCAATACCCCTATTCCAGCAAGGAAGAACATTGAGGAAGCAAAATAGCCGAAAGTCGGTAAGAAGAATGCTACAGCCCCCAAAGAAGACAAACTCCCCCTCCCAGTCGCAAAGCCTACGACTATCAAAAATACCACCGCTATAAGACATAAATAGCCTACCGGTCTCACATATCCCATGAACCTCTCTACAAGCTCAAACTCCCCCCAACCATAATCCGGGAAATAAGCTGACAAAACACTGTTAACAGCCCTAGGGGTCTCCAACGTTTGCAAACGTTAAGGCCAAAGCGAACACGACAGCTAAAACAGCTAGAATGAGAATCTTCAAGTCCACCCTAACCACCTCAACTTAGCTTAGGGTCATAACATGCCATATAAATTTAGCGTTTCCAAGACAAGCATACAGCCTTCCTTGTCAAGCAACACAATACCACTAGTCACGGTTAAAACAAGAGCGCGCCCTTCTGAGCCCCAAGGTTAGAAAACGAGCCTAAAGGTATCCAGAAACCTCTCCTATTTTAAGCCTTGTAGATGAAGCTGGGGATTCCACGGGTATGGCTGGCTATTCCGTCCTAGCTTTAAGCTGGAGCTCGTTAACAGTTGAAGAAGGTGAAGCTTCTTCAAGGTGAAAACTTATGTTTGGGTTGAGCGACGTGGTGTTTCACGGGTGAAAACGTGGTGTGGGAATAGTATGGCTAGTAGTGTGAATGCTAGGGTGTAGAGGATTGATGTGGTTAGTAGTGGTGCTTCAATGTGCCAGTCCATCATGTGTCCTCCAGCGTATCTTCCTATGCCGGCTGGTATTTGCCATGCTATGCTTATTAGTGACGCTCCTCTCCCC
>CAKZTZ010000007.1 GCA_937921695.1 uncultured Sulfolobales archaeon
GGGTGGGCTGTGTTGTCTAGGTATGTTTTGAGGCTTACAGTTTTAGATCCTATAGTGTCGTTCTAGTTCCGTCCTAGTTTCTATTTATGTAATGGTATGATCTCTTGTTTGGTTTAGTGAAGCCCTAATATTTACCTTAGCTAAATGGAGAGAGCCTGTATTTTAGTATTATCACATCCATATAAAACGTTAGAGCATCGAAGATTTATCTTGTTTCTATGCCTATAAGCTCACTTAGTGTAATTAAAATTTATGGGTGTTAGGGGAAAGCTACATGGTATTAAAAGCTAGAGTCGTCCAGAATAAGGATGTGAAAGCACGCTATGCTATTGTATCTACAAATTACTATCCTTTAATCAAGGTTAGTGAACATGCGAAGTTAGTTGCTGAGCCGCATCATAGAAGGTTTTTCGAAGAGCCTAGGTCGGCGGTTTTGATCGAGAGCGCATATATTAAAGAGAGGGGAAATTTGGAGGTTGTGAGATGTGGAGCCTTTCTTCGAGCATGGTAACATAAAGATATACTGTGAGGACTTCTTAAAAATTGAAGCTATTGAACCTAATAGTATTGATTTGATAGTAACCTCTCCACCATATAATGTCGACATACATTATGAGAATTTCAAGGATAACATACCATACGATAAATACCTTGAGTTTACAGAGAAATGGCTTAAGAAAGCTTATTCCCTCCTAAAACCCGATGGTAGAATGTGTCTCAACATTCCTTTAGACAAGAGTTGGGGCCGTTGGAGCGAAGGCTTCATCCCAGTATATGCTGACATAGTTCACATTGCTAGGAGAGTGGGGTTTAAGTATTTCAGCACGATCATATGGAACGAGCAGAATATTTCTAGGCGCACTGCATGGGGCTCTTGGCTCAACGCTTCCGCACCATATGTTATCGCCCCTGTTGAGGTTATCCTAGTCCTCTATAAACAACAGTGGAGGAAAACACGTAAGGGAAAATCGGATATAACAAGGGAGGAGTTCATAGAGTGGACTAACGGTGTTTGGAACTTTCCCGGGGAGAATAGAAAGCAAGTTGGACACCCATCCCCGTTCCCCATAGAGCTCCCTAAAAGATGCATTAAACTATTCAGCTTCGTAGGAGACACAGTCCTAGACCCGTTCCTTGGAAGCGGATCCACATTAATCGCCTGCCTACAGACAGGCAGGTATGGTATCGGAGTAGAGATAAGCAGGAAATATTGCGAGTTAGCTGTGAAAAGACTTATAGAACATGGAATCCTCACCAAGAAACTAGATGAGTTTACAAAACCCACTTCCTCGTACTAGGGTTGTTAAATCAATATCAACATGTTAAACGTTAAACCCAATTATCACTCTTTATAGGTGTGGAAGTATGCTGGCAGCTCTTCCGAATCATGCTAGCCCTTAAAATATTATATCTATACTTTATTCAAGACTAGAGGTTTACGACCCTGTTTATGCAACTCACAGTGTGATAGGGCTGAAGTTAACATGGCAGAACGCTATTATGCGGCACGTCTTAACATCTAAATCTTTATTCCTGCTCAGTCATGCGAGGCTGATTGGTGTTTTAGTTGAGCTTCCCCCCTTTTAGGTCTTAGGTTTCTCAGGAGTTCATGGACTCTACTAAGTTCATGTGTGTTTAACTTTTTCTTAAACCTTTCCTTGGTTAAATTCTACTTAAACTAAACCGGTTGATGTGTTCTGGTTGAGTTAACCGCCAGTTAACTCTACCAGACCCCAGCCCAAAAACAAACCATCAACCCAAATAGAGCCCATTAGAGCTTCATCCTCAGAGAAGCGCCGGCAGAAAACAACGAGTGGGACTCATAGGCTACGAGAGTAAGACCCCCAAAAGAGAACACCCTACAACCCAGACCTCTCAGCAAGCTAAAGCAACACTAACACCAAGAGAATATAAGAGGCGAATAATACTTCACTGCCCCTCTAACCTTAAAACCAAAACCATAAAACATCAACGAATAGCCCACAACGACCACACATCACCACAAAGATATTACCGTTAAAACTCAGAGATATGTGCCTCTGCAGCTTCTAGAAAGCTAAAGTACTAGACTTTCAAGGGGCTATCGTTGAACACGTAACACTCCATTGCCGGGTTAACTCGTTACACGTTAGATGTTATCTTTAAACGGGTAAAACTAAAGTCTTCGGGTTTGGGGTAAACTGAAGTGGTATTGTTCGGGGATCCTGCTAACGTGGGCTTGACAGTCTCTCTAGTTTGTATTTGTTGGTTAAGCTGGGCTTTCGACTGTGACGCCCAGGATTTCCGCGGTGTAGTGTAGTTCTGTCTCTAAGTCTCCTAGGACTAGTGCGTGGTGGTTGCCTGTCGGCTTTTCCAGTATTCGTGGGGCTAGTTTTCCGGGTACTCTGATCTTGAGTTGTGTTCTGCAGTGTCTGGGGCTTGAGGGTGTCCCGCTGATCACCTGGCCTTTAGCTATTCTTAGGGTGCGGGTTAGGGGGTCGAGTTTGGCTATGGTGGCTGTGGGCTTTTGGAGGATGTGCCCTGAGACTCCGACTCCTACTCTCGTCTCGAAGTGTGTGTCTAGCTCGTACTTTTCCACCATTTTCAGGGCGATGGTGCAGTGGCTCATTAGGATCTCGCTGTTTTCAACCCATGAGATATTACCCATGAAGACCGGCTTTCCCGAGAGTTCTTTGAGGATCGCCATGGTTATCAAGGTTGAAAGGTCGCCCTCACACCCGGCGACGAGCCCCTCACTGTTTAACAGTGATAGCGCTAGGCAGGGGGTTGTCCCCACGTTTTTTATAAGATCGAAACACCTTATTGTGAGGGCGTTTAAACGGTGTTTCGTAATGAGTTTCTTGAGGGCCACGTAAACCTTGAGAGACTTCTCGACTTCACTGTGGGAAACCCTAACATTGAGGGCTTTCGCGCTCACCGCGCCCGCTAGCTCTTTCACTTCATCACCTCTAACCTCGCTAAACGACTCAGCTAAGTCGCTAAGGCTTATCCTGGCGATCTTCAAATTCGGCATCAACCCCTTCAAGGCTCTCTCTACTTCCTCGCCGGCACTATAGACAAGCCACGGGGAGGGGTCTCCAATAACCCCGATGACGTAACTGCTCACCCTGCTGACAGCCCTCCAGGAGTTAATGAATTTTGAAACCCTCTGGGAAGGAGGCCACTCAACAATTAGAGTCGCCCGCTTCCTAGTAAGCCTAAGGAGTGAGTAAGCCTCTAAGGAGGCAGGCAGGCTGTTCATCTCCATATGGGGGACTATCAGAGTATACCCGGCCCTCTCGGCAACCCTCAAGATAAGCCCCTCAGTCCCCCCAGTTATAGGAGCTACAACAGCCAGATCTTCAACAGTGACCGGAACCTCACCCGCGGATTCGCCAGCCACAACGTTAACAACTTCGTCAACCGGCAGCCTAGAGCCGACATAGCGTGATAAAACCTCATATATCAGCTCAAGACCGAGTAAAGGAGAAGCCACAGGAACCAAATACACTCTACCCACCGCCCAGACACCACCCATTAAACCCTATTATTGCAGCTCGAGGATTCATTTATTTAGCTTTTAATGAAATTTGAACTCAATTAAGCCAGAGCGCCCCGAGCTATGCGCCCCCTTCAAGCTCAAACACCGGACGGTTTACCCCGGGCCTACCATAGTTATACCCTAGCTAGCGGGCTAAGACAACTCCTAAGGGGCTGTCCCAAGGGCTTTCATGGAAGCTGATGTACAGAACAACAACCCCGGCGTCAGGCTAGGGCAACAATGTCTAAACAGCTTAAATAGCACAACTAAGCATATTATGTAATCACATGCTTTAAGTGTTAAGCGCCTAGCCCTCCGCAGAGATGAGGGGCGAACAGAGGAGGAATGCTACGTGTTTCATAATCTTAAGAGGAATATAACAGCCCATTGTTTGCAGTTTGTTGTGGACGTTTTAATGGTTAGGGTGACAGTGAAGTGTTACGGGGTCATAGGCTTGGTCGTGAGATTCCAGTCTTCTATCTTTCTCGTGAACTCTAGAGTGTAAGGTAGGCCTTGATGGGCGTCTTACTTGGGGTGCTTTTTCTATTGTTTCTTTTAGAAGAGAGAAGGCTTATGGTGGCTTTCTGTTTTTATATCTATGTAGTATGATTGGGACTATTTTAATTATTTTGTTGAGTCTTTTATCGGGTTTTCGTTTTACTTTGAACCTTATGGTTGGAGGGTGTTATGTGGTTTAGCTTGTGTATAGCATGATTCCTATCGTTTCTACGGCTATTGTTATGTCTGGGTCGTCTCTGACTCTTCCATTGTATGGGTCTGTCATTGCTATGGCTATGTATAGTGGTCCTCTGGTTCCTGGGGGTATGAATAGTTGTGTTGTTATTGTTGTGAAGCCTTTGTTGGGGGGCCATGTGCTCTTGTATGTTGCTAGCTCAAAGTATAAATATTCCCTACTTGATATTATGTTCCAGTTGTTGTCTACGAGCATTACTCTTAGGATTCCACTGTAGGGGTTTGAGACGCAGAGCACCCCGCCCATCTCTGTGTCGTGGAAGTATACTTTGAGCGAGACTACTACTGAGGAGGCCATTGCAGGGTTAATCTGGGGGTCGTTAAGTCTGAAGGCGAAACCCCAATCTTTATCGACTTCTACTCCGAGGGTTTTCCTGACTCCCGAGTAGTCTAGGTATCTGTCCTCCTCGTCAGCCGAGCACTGGACTTGCGGGGGGTTAACGGTGCCGGGTGCATAGTCCTCAGTTATTAATATGAGCTCCCCCACCCCGTTCCCGTCTGTGTCTGCTAGGAGTATGAAGGGCGCGTAGCTTGATAGTGTTGGCGTGGGCGAGTCATTCCTCTTCCTCTTGTATACTTCAATGCTCTCGTAGCTCCCCGCTAGGGTTAAGCTCGCTGTTACTTGTGAGTTACCGTAGTACCAGTAGCCTAGTGCGTCCTTGATCCTCACGATTGGGATTAGGGAGCCGTATGTCATTGCGAACATTGTTGGGGATAGCCCGTTTATTTTAACCCTGTAATATCTTCCACCATCTTCTAGTGTTATTAGCAGGTTGAACTTGTCAGTGTCCCCCGGCTTATAGCCTACTACTAGGGTTCTGAAAGGCATGTTAACTATACTTATCTGGCTGCCCGCGCACCACTTACAGCTAGCAGGCGTATAGTCATAGTATTGGGTCCTCTGCCCGCTGGAGCCGTAGCTGACAACGCCCCTCTCAGGGTTGCTTGAGAAATAGTTGTCTCTGAGTCTTATGAGGGGGTTGTTCACCAAAGATTCTTCGCTCGTGAAGCTCAGGGCGACTACATACTGTTCTACTGCTACCGCTCTAATAGCTCTCATTACTAGGTCTTCGAGGCTCCCCCCTCTGCCTGTTATAGGATGTAATACTCCCCTCTCTGAGAGTGCCGCTACGAAAATCCTCCTGTAGTCTATGTCGGTGTCAGAGTTTAAGGATACTAGGGCACCCTCTCCCGGGTTAAGCCTTATAGGCTGCTCCTCTATTGGAATTCCACCAGGATATTTAACCACGCTCTTTATAGGCCCCTCTTCCCCCGGCTTGTACTCTGTTAGGTTGACCATGTATACTAGGCTACCTCGGTTAACGTCTATAAAGTATAGGGCCTTAAGCGTTACAGAAACTGTTCCAGTATTGTTGAGCCAGAAAGCCGGGTATCTCGGGTCTAATGGTAGGAGCCAGTGCACTACAACCTTCTCCGCGAGCCTATCAACCTGAACTACCCCAAGGTTCTTCTGCCTCTCAGCCGCCGTCTGGACGTCGCTTATTACGCGTAGCATTAGGGGGACCATTATGACCATGACTATAAGGATTACTACGAGACCCCCTATAATCTCTGCCTGCCCCCTACGAGCTCTAGCCAAAGACACCCACACTTAAGCCTCTTCCGTTTAGCAACCTAAACTATTTATTAAACAATCCCCCATAAAGTCATTAATTGGGAGTAATAGCCCTACAGGCCCCCAGTATTTCAGGGGAGCTTATGAGGGCTGAGAGGTTTAAGGGTCAAGCGGAGCCCGTTGCTGCAATAATAATGATAGGAATAGTCTTAACTCTAAGCATCCTACTCTTATCTTTCTTCGCAAGCCAATACTCGAGGGTTTCCGAGGAGAGGGCTAGAGTAGACTATATCAATAGTTTAGCCTCAACAGTAGACGTCCTCCTCATCTACAGCGTCTCACAATGGAGCCCTGAGGGCACAGTAGCATGCTACATGGTTGAAGTCGTGAACATTGGAGGGTCGAGGCAAACCTTATGGATAGCCTCCTCCTGGGCCCTCGAAGCTTCAGAAGCTAGAGTCAGGCTCGCCGAGTCTAAAGCATCATTATATACTGTTAAAACAGTTGAAGGCTTATTTAAGCCACTGCCCTGCGGCACGCCCACCCCGTTAATAGGGGAGCTTATAGATGTGGGCAGACCCATCCCAACAGCTAAAATACTAACTAGGGAAGGCTTAAAGCTCGACGAAGCGAGCGGCAGCCCTAACCTCTACTTAAACTATACGAGCATCACCCTAAACCCCGGGGAGTCTAAAACCCTATACATTCAATATACTAGGCAGCCTCAAGGGGGCTACCCTCTAGTTATTATAGTGGGTTCTTTCAACAATAAATACTACATGGTAAGCTATAGAATACTCCCCCCACATTAAAGGGAAAGAAAAGGAGCCCGGAAGGGCCGGGCTCCTCCGATAGTTATAGGGGGAGCTGGCTTCTATCAGCGTAGTGTATAGTGTAGTATTTGGGTTTCAACACTTCTTTTACTATGTTAAAAGCTTTCCAAGGGTCTGTGTGAGAGCCGCAAGTGTAAACATCTACAGTAGCATAGTCGTATTCGAGCCAAGTATGCACTGCTACATGGCTCTCCAGGACTAAAGCTATAACAGAAACGCCCCCCTTCTTACCTTCAAACTTCCAGGAGTGGACTTCGTAGAGTGTTGCCCCCGAGGCTTTAACAGCTTTAACAATTATACTCTTCATGAGCTCCTCGTTGCTCGCCACGTCTTTATCTATTCCATATAGGTTTCCATATACATGTTTACCCACTATAGTGTCCCTATTTGATCCTTCCTCTTCCCCCTTATGCTCGTTCATCCTAGGGATCAAGCCCTCTCTTCGGTGTTTAAAGTTAGAAGGGAGGGGTTTATAAGCTTTTAGTCTCAGTTTATAGGGTCAACTATGATGGGGTTTATTATGGCCCAGCCCCCTAATATCCTCCAGGCAGTGTTCCACAACTTCAGCTAGAATGTCTAAAGCTATCTTAACAGCGTCGGGATTACCGGGTGATGCTAATGTGAGAGCCCTACCAACCATGAACCCCTCACTCCTACTCATTAAAGCTCTAGACCCCACTCTCTCATAGCTCCTCCTCCTATGCTCCTCTCCGAGCCCTGGAATCCTTTTAGAGGCTATAGGCTCTAAAGCCTCAATAGTGATATCCCTAGGGCTTACCCCGGTGCCCCCAGTAACTAGTATAACGTCGGCAATCTTAGAATATTCGAGAACAGCAGCTCTAATCTCTTCAACCCTGTTAGGCACAACCCTCGAAGCTACTAGGTTGAAAACGTTTTTAGCCCTCTCAGCTACAAGGGGGGTTATCTCATCCCTCTTCCGCCCGCTATATACGGAGTCGCTCGTAACTATGAGAGCTAGCTTTGGAGGTTCCCCAGCCTCCATTAAACATCAGCTCTCCGCAGCTACTCTTTCTTCTCTTCTCTCTTTTCCTCTTTCTTCTCTTTTCTCTCCTCCTCATACTCTCCGCTTGCAGCCTTCCTAAACTCTCTCATAGACTCTCCAAGAGCCTTAGCAAGCCCTGGTAGTCTCGAGGCCCCGAAGAGTATGAGTATTATGAACAGTATTATCAACAGCTCTGTGCTACTGAAGGGTCCAAACACCATCTCCCCAGCCCACCTCCCCTCAATCTATTAAGCTCTAAAGCTAATTAATACAATAGTTAAAAGTATGGCTAATATAATTGTTCCCGTCTAACTTTAAAATCGCTGTATCCACAATACTTTAATAACTTCCCAGTATGTGGGGCTTAGCTATAGGGGTTTCCCCGTTATTATCATGGCTATTAATAGTGAGTATAAGCCTGCTGTCACCGGGTCTGTGTTTATAGTGTATAAGTCTATATTAACGCCTTGAGCACCGGCTGATATGATAATATCCTTGTACTCCTGCTCTTCCGTCGTCGTTGCTAGGGCTAGGGCTTTAGAGTTTCTGGGAGCTTCAGCTAAGGCTTCTAGGGGGGCGGGCTCTAGGAGTCCCACAGCTCTACAATAGTAGTATGCTCCCGGCCTTGTGGAGGGGGTGTATGCCACTATGTCATATTGTTTCCCTGGGGCTAGCTTTTCCCTGTATGTTTCTGTAAGCCATTTTAAGGCTCCCTCGAGGCTCGATATTTCCCCTCTCACCCTAGCTTCCCTCAGCCCCATAAGTTCTGGGATCCATTTTAATGATGCTATTGACGTTGTTAGGAGGGGGTTGCGAGCTGTTACTATAACTCTTTCAACCCCCCTCATTCTAGCCCTCTCCTCATAAGCCTCGTGTAGGGGCGGGGCTACTAGGGTTGCCCTAGCTCCTAGTATGGTTGCTGTTATGGCCGTGTTGACAGCTCTCGGGTCTTTCTTGTTTACTGTGATTACTGTTACTTTCCCGTAGTCCCTGTAGGGGAGTATGTGTATAGCTGCTTCTACTGTGGAGGCTATTCTTGTTTTGAGCCCGGCGTGTAATGCCCCAGTGTATAATATGTATGCTGGGGGCTCGGCGCCCCTAGAATATACTATGAGCTCCCCCTCAGATATCCTCAAACTAAGCCTTTCAGCTTCCCTCAGAGCTTCTAAGTATGCTTTATCCAGGCTAGACGATAGCATATTCGAGCGCCTTACAGCAGCTGCACTTCCCAGGCTCGGGCTCCCCGCTAAGCATTGGTATGAGCTCGTAAAGGATTTTCTTAGCCCTCTCAACGTTCTCAGCCATAACCTTAGATACTTCCTCCGCAGTCACAGGCCTCTCAGCCCAAACATCATAATCCGTGACCATAGCTAGTGTCGCATAGCAGAGTTGAGCTTCACACGCTAGGTTAACCTCGGGCACGAGGGTCATCCCTATTATATCTGCTTTGAAAACATCTTTCCAAACCCTACTCTCAGCCCTAGTAGAGAACCTTGGCCCCTCAATGCAAACATATGTGCCTTTAGGGTGTATAGTGTAGCCTAGCTTAGACCCAACTTCTATAATCTTAAGCCTGAGGCTCTCGCAGAACGGGTCGGCCATGCTAACGTGCACTGTGGCGGGGCCGTCGAAGAAAGTATAGTGTCTCCTATTCTTAGTCATATCTATGAACTGGTCTGGGACAACGAAATCCCCAGGCTTATAGTCCCACCTAAGGCTTCCGATAGCTGACACGCTCACAACCCACTTAACCCCTAAAGCTTTGAGAGCCCACAAGTTAGCCCTATAGTTTATAGAGTGTGGCGGTATCCTATGACCCCTCCCATGCCTCGGGAGGAAAGCAACCCTAACCCCCCTAACCTCGCCCACAATAATATAGTCTGAGGGGCTCCCATAGGGTGTGTCAACTTTAACCTCAACAGGCTTCTCGAAAATCCCCGGGTCGTAGAGGCCCGAACCCCCAATAACGCCCACATGAGCACTAACACCTTCAGGCCTAACTATCTGGTAAACCAACCCAAACCACACCTCCAGCTACGGGAGGAAAACTACATAGTAAATAAGCTTTAATAACCCGACCAGCATATAAGCACATTGAAGGGGACAATTTAATGCCAGAGTATAAACAAGCTATCATACTAAGGAGAGAC
This sequence comes from uncultured Sulfolobales archaeon, assembly GCA_937921695.1. Taxonomy (GTDB): domain Archaea; phylum Thermoproteota; class Thermoprotei_A; order Sulfolobales; family Acidilobaceae; genus DSZV01. The sequence goes on from CAKZTZ010000007.1 coordinate 9,836, forward strand.
ATAGAAATGGGGAAAGGAAAAGCCGCAGCCCAAGCAGCCCACGCAAGCGTAGAAGCAGTAATCACAATAGTAAAATCGAATAGGAGAGAGTGGAAAGAATGGCTGGAAAAATGGCTAGCAGAAGGGCAGATCAAAGTAGTCCTAAGAGCTGAATCCGAAGAAGAACTCCTAAAAATATACGTTGAAGCCCTAGAAGCGGGCCTCCCAACATCAATAATAAGAGACGCGGGGAAAACACAGCTACCCCCCGGCACTTTAACGGCCATAGCTGTAGGGCCTGCACCATCAGAAACAATAGATAAGATAACAGGCCACCTTAAACTATTCTAATTTAATAAAGCTTATAAACACTGAAAGTATAAGTTGAGTATGGCATATCTCCCTAAAGGGATCAGATCTAGGTTAGAATAGACTCTCTAAAGGGAATAGAAAGGTGTATGAGGATAGGTTTTTAGAGCTCCTCTATGGTGTTGAGGAGAGGTTTCACGATTTTAGCCGTGTGAGCGCCAGGCTTACGCTTCCTTGGGATTTCAGGGTTTTCGAGGTTAAGTCTCCTAGGTGGTTTAGAGGGTCTGGTTGGAGCTTGTATTTTGTTAGGAAGGTTGGTATTTCTACCTTAAACGCTTGTAAAGCTCTTTCTAGGCGTTTGAACTCTAGTAGGTTCACGTTCGCTGGGCTGAAGGATGCTTGTAGTGTGAGTTTTCAGTATGTATCTTTTAGGAGCCCCAGGGTTAGGGCTGTTAGAGTCGACTTGGGCTCCATTAAGGCGTGGCTTCTCGGGGAAGGTTCTCCAATAACTCTAGGCTCTCATTTGGGGAACATTTTCAGGATAACGTTGGATGTTGAAGAACCTGCGGGCCTCCTGAAAACCCTCGCCTCCATAAGTAGGATACCAGCCTTCTACGGCCCCCAAAGGTTTGGGGTTCTCAGGCCCTCGACACACCTCTACGGTCTCTCAATAGCGCGTAGAGAGCCTGGAGCCCTAGCCAGAGAGTTTAGATACAGGTACCCCCTAGAACCCCAGTATAACTTAGGCTTAGAGTCTAGAAGGCTCGGGGAAGCCGTAGATAAAAGGGATCCCTGGAAACTATTCGAAGGAACCCCCAGAATATACCTTGAAGCACTTCAAGCATACTTATTTAACAGAGCCCTCTCCAAGGCCATAAGGAAAAACATTCTAAACGAAGTTAGAGAGGCAATAGCTAAAATCGAATACTGCAGCGAGACAGTAACAGTCCCAGCAGTAAGGCTACCATCACATAAACTAGCAACATCGAAAACCAGGTGGGCCGCCTTAGTTGGAGAAGTAGTTGGAGAAGAAGGGTTGAAACTTGAAGAGCTGAAAGGCTTAACGCCCTCACTGAGACCCCTATATTTCCCCTTGAAAGTTAGAAGCATAAACGTTACAGGCTCAAATGTGACGTTCATAACGTGCCTCCCACCTTCAGCCTACGCAACCATACTCCTTAGGGAAATAGTGGAATTAAAGGTGAGGGGTGAGTGTTCTAGCGTTTCCACACTACTAGGAGAGAACAGTGGTATCTAAACGTTTATAAGTCTCACACATATATTATATCATTAAATGATATAAGAGGTGGGAGTACGTTAAACGGAATTCTAGCTTTAGCCCTTATAACTCTCCTAGCAGTTCAAGCCATAACTCCGTTTGAGGCCCCATCGGTGTCAGAGCCTCTTCAAACACCTCCCACCTCTCCCCAGGTAGACCCGAGACCTGGCCTCTCAGTCTCAGGATTCTGGAGCTGGCAAGATTACCCTTATGCTGTCCCTAATGTTAAGCCTATCGTTGTGGATCTCGTGAGGAACTATACAGTGTCCTGGTTCACCTGGCCTGACAGTTTCCTCGTAAAAGTGGATTGGAGCGCTTAGGGTCTAGCTTCTCGAGGATACTTTTAAGGGCTGACGTTTACCTTGTGAGCGTAGCCCCGCCGAGGCCAGCTGTCCAGTATGATAGGCCTTTCTGGGTTTACATTAACGGTGTTCCAGCCCTTCTAGGCTCTACCGTTCAAAGGTTTAATCAGACTGTTATAGTCGACGTAACACACCTCTACAACATTATCGTTGGTAGGAACCTTAACGTAACAGTAGCCCTGAGAAACTGGGCTATCCCAGCTCTAGGTCTTACAGGAGCCTTCGTTGTCGACCTCAAACTCCTCCTATACCCGGGGCCTAAGCCTGAAGGTCTACCAGACGATGTTATACCCGTGTTCGCCTACAGCTCCAGGACATCGTGGCCCGGGATGTCCAACGTGTGGCTTGACAGGGCTAACCCGGTGGCTTGGGAGGTTGTAACTGTCCCTAGGGGGGTTAGCAGGGCTCTCCTAATACTCTACACTGAAGGCTTCTCTTACGATGAATTCTGGTATTACAATATACCCCCGGATAGGTTCATAATAATATCGTCCGACGGGGTTCCAGTGGTGGTAGCCCAGCCCCAGCCCTGGATACATACTGGGGGGTTAAGCCCCCTACTCTGGAGGCCCGTGCCTAACATTAAAACTCTAGCTTTCGAGCCCCTAGTCATAGATGTTACAGGGCTCCTCCCCCTGCTAGTTGGCACCCGCAACCTCACCATAACAGTTGGGAGGCTTCAAAACTACTGGACTATAATAGGGGCTCTAGCGCTCTATAAGAGCCCTGAAGCCACAGGCTACCGTCTCCTAAGCTATAGGCCTCTAGCCCCGCTAACGCTAGAGGGAGAACGTGTCATAGGCGTCACGGCCGAGGGGGCTAGGATATTCAACTATACTATTGAAGCTTCGAGAAGCCTCTCAGCAATATCCCTAATAACAACCACTGCAGGCTCCTTCATAGCATCTACATATATGAAAGTGCACATGAAGGCTACACAGCTATACGATGAGGTAGGAGTGTGGTCTAACCTGACTTTCAAGCTAGCCTGGGAGTATAAGACAGTAATAGATAGGGGGGCTCCTGTCGGGGCTTTTAAGTCGTTCAGCTTCACCCAGGAGTGGGTTAGAGACGTTAAATACGGGTTCCTAGTATTCCCTGAGGGCGACATATCTAAAGCCACCGTAGAGAACCCTGTGCCGGCAAACTTCTCAATGCAAGTCTACATAGACACTGAAAAGTTGACTGTTAAAGCTCCTTTAATGCTAACGGGGATAGATAGGAGTTATGAGGGCTCCCTTAAAGCCTCTAGCGAGCTCGCGGGCAGGCTAATGTTTATAAGCCCGACAGCTGCAATAATAACAGCAATAACTAAAGCTATGGGGGAGACGGTAAGGGAGGAGTGGGCTGAGGAGAGCCAGTATAGTCTAGCGTTTAAAGTTAAACTACCCCTCATAGAGTTCTACAGGAGGATACACGGGTATAACGAGTGGCCAAGGTGGGCCTATAAAGGGGGTAGACCTTAAAGTTGAATGGAACCCGAGCAACATGTTAATCCCCTAACTTTAGAGTTTAAGGTTTTTACCACCCAAACCTTATCATTATTCCTAAGACTGGAAACCCTAGAGATAAGAGCGTAGCTATTATAGCATATATAACTGTGAGCCTGACGGCCCTCTCGCCCCCAGCTCTCATAACAGGGACTACTTTTATGTGGGCGTAGGCTGAAACTATTAGGAGGGCTGCGAATAAAACTATTTTCTCCCCTATTCTCCCGCTAGGCTCCCCAAAGTCGAACCAGGAGCTTGGAGGATATCTCAAGTATGCGATGAGTATTCCCGCTAAAGCCGCGACTATTAAAGCTATAGTAGCTGGCCAGCTGAAAGCCCTGTAGAATTCCAGGGTAGGCTTCACATCATTAAACTTAATAGTTTTAATTAAAGGCCCCGTCACTAGTATTAAATGAGCTCCAACCCACATTGTAGCCGCTAACACGTGGACCAAAACCAGTATAGGGTAGATGCTCCAGAGATCCAAGGCTTAAACCCTGATCTGAAAACAACACACATATTAAACCCTAAAAACCCGCGTATAGACGGGCATAAACTAAGGTGGTAATAATGCCTGGCAAGTGGAAATGCACCCTATGCGGGGAAGAAATAGTGGAAGGCCAGAGGTTCACATTCCTCAGCGGCATAGGAGCAGCGCACAATGAATGTCTAATGTCAACTATTTTGAGCAAGAATCTAAACCGGGACATGGTAGCGTTGTTAGACGCTAACGAGGTCCTCCTATATGCAATCGTAAGGTTTAAAGAGGCGGAAAAAACAGCTGAGACCATAGAAGTTAAAAGCGTCCTAGCAGAAATCAGGAAAGACATAGAGAAACTAGCTGGTAAAATAAGCAACGCCATAACAACAACGTTTAAACCGGCATCTTGAAAACGTTAAACAATCAAATTGAATGGAATACGCTCACCATTAAACCCCCCGGTTAGACCTTTTCTCCCCCAATCTCGACATAGTCGAGCTCGAGGCACGCTTCTTCCCTATTCTCCTGGGTCACATGCCTATAAACCATGCCGGCATCGCGCCATGGCGGGTAGAATACGGCATTATCTATCCACACGTCTCCCCGAACTCTAGACCATTTAGGCTCTATAAGCTCAACTATGAGAGTCCCATCTATGTAGAACTTAGCGGTCCTCCCGTCCCATTCTATTCTGTAAACGTGCCATTTGGTAATGTCTAGGTCTTGGGCTGCCGGTTTGCTGGATTCTATCTTTATGGGTGCTATGAAAGGTAAAATTTCTGTAGCTAGCTTGTATATAGTTATTTTGTTGAAGAGGATTAAAGGGTAGAATTTGCTGGCTAGCTGGGCGAAAAACCCTTGGAGGGGGTATGGGCCTCTCGCCCTCAGATATATGAACCATACTGGTAAACTCTCACCTACCACCATGCTATGGTTCCAGAACCCGAAGCCTGCGCTCCCATAGTGTAGCCTCGTCATCCTAGCTTTAACTTCGAAAAACCCCCTAGACCATGGTAGTTGGTTGAACTCTCCATCGCTTATCTCGGCGTTCGAATAGTAGAGGGCTTCCGTGGGGCCCATGCACATTTTTAGTATGCTGTCTTCCACATGGAATCTCGCGTAGTTGTCTCTCCTCCACTTCCAGCGGGGGCTGATCACGTGGAAGTCGTCTCTGAAGGACTCCAAGTAGGGTCACCATAGGCTACTAGTGTAGCTCTAGTTATTTTAAGGCTGGCGGGGCCGGGGCAAACGCTCAGTCTATAAGCGTCGTCTCATTATGTAGCTTGTGAAGTCTATTAGTATTACTAGGAGTAGGGTGAAGACTACGAATGTTAATGCTGCCTGGTAGTTTAGCAGGTTGAGGTAGTGGACGATGTAGTATCCTATGCCGCCCGCCCCCACGAATCCCAGTATTGTAGCTGTTCTCACATTATATTCTAGCATGAACAGTATATTGCTTATTATAAGCTTTTTAGCGTGAGAGTAGAGGGCGAAAGCTAGCGGCAGCCCCTCCAGCCCTATTACTTTCAGCGAATCGTAGAGCTCCCTGTTAGTCGCCTCCAGAGACTCGTAGAAGAACTTAGCGAGATACCCTGAAGTGTAAAGGGTTAGGGCTAGAGCTCCAGCCTTCGGGCCAGGCCCCACGAGTATGACGAAGAGTACAGCCCACAGTATTGCTGGAACAGTCCTTATAGCGTTGGCTACGGTCCTAACTATAAACGCTACCCTCGGCGGGGATAATAGGGGGCTGGCTAGGGGCGCTAGCATGTACGCTATCAGCGTCCCCCCAGAGACGCCTAACAAGGATATGAGTAGGGTCTCATATAATGCTAGGAGGGCGTCCCCCGCGAGATCCCATCTCACGCCCAGCTCTGGAATAAACCTGACAAGGTTCACCCCAGCCTTAGCCCATAAACTAGGGTCTAGGAGCCCCAGTTGATACGCTAGGATCGCGGTTATCACAGCCATGGTAAGCGTGAGCCTCAACCCGCCTCCCTCAGAACGCCTCCATCCAGAACGTATACTCTATCGAAATACTTGAGGGCCAGCTGCCTATCGTGCATCACAGATATGACGGAGAGGCCTCTCAATTTAAGGCTCACCATCATATTCACTAAAGCCTCAGCAGTGTCAAGGTCTAAGTTAGATATGGGCTCGTCAGCTAGTAGGAGGACGGCCCCCTGGAAAATAGCCCTGGCTATGGCGACCCTCTGTTTTTCGCCCCCGCTGAGCGTCTCAACCCTCCTCCGGCCTACACCATTAAGCCCGACAAGCCTCAAAGCTTCCACAGCCCCCTCAACGTCGTCTCCGCCCCACAATCCTGTTATGAACCTCAAAGGCTTTCTAGGGGCTCTAGCTAATAGAACGTTATAGAGGGCTGACTCGCCCTCGATCAAGCCTAAAGTCTGAGGTATGTAAGCGATTCTCCCTTTAACACTATTTAAACCCCCCGCCTGTAGATAGTGTCCGAGCACTTTAACATAGCCTTTCTCGGGCCTCAAAAGCCCCGCTATTATCTTTAACAATGTTGTTTTCCCGCTACCGCTCCTCCCCATTATCGCTACTGCTTCTCCATAGCCTACTTCGAGGTTAACCCCTCTAAGGATACTGTTGGATCCATAGCTGAAAAATATGTCTTTAAGCTCAACGGCGTAGTCTGCTGAACGGCTCAACTTCGACAACCCGTGTTAGGAGCCCCTGAGATACCTGTCTTTTAGGCCTGTGGCTTCCAGAGCGTCCATTAGCGGCTTGAGGTGCTCCTCTGCACTCCTCTCCTCGAACTTGACGAAGATGGCGGAGACGAATTTCCTCATTAGGTCTGGCCTGTTGTTAAGCTCTATTAAGGCGCTCTTAATCTTACGTTTAAAGTCTTCTGGGAGGTTCTTGGAGACTAGCACTACGTGAGCTGGGACCGGCCCCTGCTTCTCGAGGACCCTACTATTATTCATGGCCTCCCAGTAGAGTCTGAGGGGGACATCTCCAGCCATTATAGTTACATCAACGTGACCCTTCTTTAGAGACTCCCAGCAGGCGGCATAGCTTCCCGCGAACACCACCTCGCCGAAGAACTGTCGGGGGTCAACCACAGGCTTCAAATAGCCGAGCTCCACAAGCCTATACATTGGGAACACGTAGCCTGAGGTTGACAGCTCACTAGGGAAGCACACCTTCCTACCCCTAAGCTCCTCTAGACCCTTATAAGGCGAGTCCTTAAGCACGATCCAGTAAGAGTAATAGTAGGGCGCCGCTACGTTAACATTATCTATAACGACATCCCTCACCTCCGCCAAGAGCATCTCAACATCAGCCACGAAGAGGGCTAAAGAAGCCGGCAGAGTTCCCACACCCAAAGCCACATGGGCATGCCCGAATCTTAAAGACTCTACTATAGCCGCAATACTCGTCGGGAAATAAAGCTCCACATCAACCCCTAGTCTAGATTCTAGGAAGGATTCAAGCTCCCTAGCCTCCGCCTCAACCCTATCCCTGGGTATCGGGTTAACCACGATTACTATCTTCTCAGGAGCCCTCTCCTCAGGCTTAACTTCGAGAGACCTCGATAAATAGAAATACCCGGCAACACCTGCTACTACCAACAGTAGCACTACTGCTACTATAGCCGTTAACATTGTCCTCCCTTTTCCCGCTATCCTCTCACGTGGAGACATCCCCCAGCACCATGTAAGTGGTAGAATAAAAGGAGTATTATATTAACATATATACCACTAGAATAACTATAAAAAAATCTAAAAACATGTAGTTGCTCTCATAATAGGTTTTTGCTGAAAAACATTCTAAATAAGATAGATTCTAAAGCCATTTAAATAACCCAGGTTACAATAGCGTGGACCTAGTTTTTTACAGCCACCACATAGTATGCTATCTTATTCTCGCCTTTTTCTATTACGTTGAAAATGTTATCTACTGCTCTTAGAACTTCCTCTTTAGGTTTTAACAGCATTTGGGGGCTGTGAACTATTAGTTGTCTCGGGTTTAAATCAACTATTATTAGTATTCCCCCGTTTCTGAGTGTTCTCTTATGCTCTCTTAAAACCTTCTCTATATCATCTAAGTCTATATGATGCATTGTAGTGTGGTTGACAGCGTAGTTGAAGAAATTATCCTGGTAGTGGAGGGCTCTAAGATCCCCCCTCTCTAGGGTTAACATTCCCTTTCTAATATAGCTCCTATAAATGATCTTGTTAAACGATATAGAAGCCTGGCTTATGTCAACACTATAAACTTTAGCTTTAAGCCTTTCAGCAAGCCCCAAGATAATACTGAGGTTTGAGCCGAAGCCCGAGGCGGCCTCGAGGATGCGCGACTCAGGCATTGTTATAAACTTAGAGTATACTTTAGAAGCTCCTATTAGAAAATCTACAGCCTTAAACACAGGTTGGGGGATATAGTGGAGCAACAATAGTTTACCAAGTATTCAAGCCTCATTTAACCCTTAAAACTATAAATATAGAGCATAATGTTAACACAATGCTAGACGCTCCACGTCATCTAGCAGCTATTTTGCACGGTAGAAAGGGTTCGCACCGTTCTCGAAGCTCTGTAGCTTTCATCAAGATGCCTGCTAAGAAAACATAGTTGTAGGTTAAACTCTCTAGGAGACTGCAGGCCTCATAGGAATGCTTTGAAAGAAGCTCTTCAAATGAGACACCGTAATTTAAACGTGAAAGAAAATCTAGCCTAGAATATAAACCTGCAACGTCAGGGTCAACAAGCTTCTTCACTTTTACACGAGCTTCAAGGGTCAAAGGGGAAACACCATGCTATATAGTTTTTCTAAGGGTTTCACTTTTAATGACGATCTTGAAATTAGCCCCTCACAGTACCTTTATAAAGCTTAATCCTCTATAACATATGTGGGCTTAAATTACGAGTGTTCAGCGTTTTATTTTGAGGCATTGGGGGGGTTAATGTGGTTGGGGGAGGTCTTGCTGCTGGGACTCCGCTTCTTTCCAGGGTTGAGGGTGTCTTATCTGCGGTTTACGTTGAGGATCTTTGTAGATACTTGGAGTTTGGGGTTAGGGTTGAGGTTTTAAGTTTGAACCCTGAAGATTACATGGTTAAATTTGTTGATGTTAAAGCTTGTGAGAGTGTTGAGGCATCTACTAGTTTTGATGTTGGCTTTAGGGGGGGTAGTTTTAAGGTGGCTGGGGACTATGGAGTCTATGTTGTAAATAATATAGGTAGGATTGTTTTAAGGAATGCTTCTAGAATATCCCCTGGCAGTTTTCTAGTGTCATTCATTAGGATGAGGAGTGGTGATGACATGGATAGGTTCCTCGACCCTAGGATTACATATTCTAACATAGTCCCTTCTATAACATGCTGGTCTCACGAGTGGTACGATATAGTCTCTAGGTTTCAAAGCCCCCTTTTAAAGTTTATGGAGGCGTGGAGTGGAGAGAGGTCTAAGGCTGAGGACCCTTTTAAAGCTAAACTATCTAGGGTTAAGAAGAGGCGCTCGAAGAGCGTGAAATGCTATGAGAACCATCTCCAAGCTTATCAAGACGCTTGGACTAACAGGATCCTAGGGTTCCCCACGAGCCTAGTGAAAAGCGGCTCGAAACTATGCACCACCATATATTATAAGGAGGGTAGGGGTAGAGATTTAATGGAGGGCATCCCTACAGCCCCTCTGAGGTCTCTTAAAGCTCTCTTAAAAGGCTCGCGCCAGTCTGCAGCAGTCAAATACCTTATGATCCACAAGAACCTTCACACAGTATCTAAGAGGATAGCTAAGCTCATAGTATCACACTTACTATGTGGAGGCTTAACTATAGGCTCTGAGGGCCCTGTCATTGAGGCTTTAAAGAACTCGACACTACTAGCTTTCGGAGACCTAACTGTAGCTAGAGTCGCTAAAGTGGAGAGCGCCCCCTACAAGGGCTTAGCTTATAGGATCAAGTTGGGGGAAGGTATGGGTGTTTTCGCGGGAGGCATCCCCGTTCTCTTAGAGTCTAACCGCCCCGGGACATGAGCATTTTAAACCTTAAAGCGTCATCGTAGGAGTGCACGTTATTAAACATTATGTAAGCCTCTTTAGCGCCGAAATCCTCCACTATAGCTGCAAGCCTTGCTAGATCCTCCTCAGTATACTTGTATTTATAGTTGACTTCGACGCCGCCGAGGCCGTGGAGCCTAGCATATAAAACATTCTGGTCCCGGGGTGGCATCCTATTTCTCAGCACGTCGCCCCCTATTAATACTCCTGACTCAGAAGCTACAGCCTTAAGGGATTCAAAGCGGTCCCACCAATCCCCCCTAGGCTCCCACACTATTAACTTACCCCTCCTTTCTACTGAACTGAAGAATTTAATGGCGCCCTCTAAGTTAGCCGTGCTAAACTTGAAACTTGGAGGGGTTTGAACAACTATTACTTTAGCCTTAAGGATCTCTGCAGCTTTTAAAGTAACGTTCCAAGCCCACAACGTAGCCTCGTTAACCTTGAGGTGCCCGAAAAGCCTCATATCACCAGGTACAGGTTGTTTGAGCCTAGTCCAGAGGTTTCTGTTATACTCGTGTGACACGAGCATCCAAGCTTTAACCGTGAACTCGAAACTTTCGGGAGCCTCATTCCTCCACGTTGTGAACGTCTTCTCCATTCTCGGGTCGTAGAACGTTTGCTGCACCTCTAGGGCTTCCATGTTCTCATAGTGTAGTTTTCGCGCTCTCTGGAAGCCGCAAGTGCCTATTATTAGCCTTGCCAAAGATGCTCCCACTAAATTCTTTTTGAAAGAGAGGCTAATTGGGGGCTGCCTAAGTGTTATAGTGGGGGTTAGAATCTGCTTTCGAACTTTTTAACCCTAACCTGTATGACTACATCTAAATCTTCTAGTTCTCTCCTTATAGTTTCCACGTCTGTGTCCGCTATGCTCATATCTATTACTATTGTGCATCCAGCTTCTTCTCCTCTAGCTATGCTAGTGCATTTTGAAGCTACTATGTCAGCCTTGTGCCTAGCCAATACTTCAGTAACTGAAGCTAGGGAGCCTGGCTTGTCGACCAAGTATAGGTCCAGCTCGTATATCATCTCCCCCTTCCCAGTTATGGGGCTGACGATTATCTCCCTCTTCTCGAAGTCCGCTATAATAGCCATAATCATGCCAGGCTCTATGCCCAAAGCCTCCCTCATAGTTTGCGGTATAGTTATCCTACCCTTAGAGTCTACTTTAACTATCTCAGACACTCTAACCATAGATTCCACCCTCTAAACACCCACGGAGATGTGGGTAATCTAAAGATTTTAAATTTAACTAGAAGAACTAATTGGATCCACATAGCCAAAAGGCTCGGAGGGCTCCTAGCCCACATTACTCGTTCTTCGGCGTCCACCACAGTCCTCATTGCCTTATAAATAAAAAGGAGCTTAAACCTTATATACTAGTATAGCATTTCCCTATAACCACCTAGTATTTCTAAATACTCGTCAATATCTAACTATCAATATGTTCGAATTGACCGCCCCCAACAGTTTTCCACATGAATTAGGCTGAAACTATTAAGCACAAGCCCCCTAGGGGGCCGAGTTTTCTAGGGGATGGTGATAAATGACCCTCCAGAGGCTCTGATTAATCCTCGACAAACCCGGGGAGGAGCCTGGTGAGGCGTGTGGTGTTTTTCTTTACGGTTGAAACTATGTTTCCCAAAATCCCGCTATGGCTTCCCTCTCGTTTTTCCACCCGTATTCACCTATTAATGGTACGAAGACTACTTCCAGGTCTCTTACGATTTCTATTTTCCCGTCTGGTCTTTTATAGACTATGAATAGGAATTGTAGGGGTAGGGGGCCTACGGGCGCTACTAGTATGCCTCCGGGTTTGAGCTGGTTTATGAGGGGTTCTGGGATTCTGGGTGCTGCTGCTGTTACGATTATTTTATCGTAGGGTGCTTGGGGTTCATAGCCTTTGGAGCCGTCTCCTACTATTACTGTGACTCTATCAGAGTACCCTGTTCTTTCCAGGTTTTTCCTGGCGAACTCTGCGAGCTCCGCTATCTTCTCTATGCTCCATACGTGGCCTTGGGGGGCTACTATTTCGGCTAGTATGGCTGCCTGGTAGCCTGAGCCTGTCCCTATCTCTAGAATTTTATCTCCAGGCTGTGGGTCTAGAAGCTCGGTCATGTGGGCTACTATGCTGGGGGCGCTTATTGTTTGATTATATCCTATTGGTAGGGGTCTATCGTCATAAGCATATTCTCTAACATTTTCAGGCACGAAAAGCTCTCTGGGAACTTTGAGCATAGCCCTTTCCACTCTGGATGTCCTTATATAGCCTAGGTTCTTCAAAGCATATACGAGCTCTTCCCTCCTTTTAACGTATTCTGAGCTCAACAGTTAGACCCGTGTTTCTAGCGGGGCTTATTGGAGGCTAAATATAGCTAGTGGGAGCGTGGGAGGTCAAACACTTTAGGGCTCAGTGTTTAAATAACCTAGGGGGGTTATAATGGCTTCAGGCTTTAACAGTGTGAAGGCTGACATAGAGGTTTTATCTAGAGAACTCTATACGGGGTTTGAAGTTAACAGCGGCTCCCTGAGCGAGGTTAGGGAAGTTGAAAGGATTAAAGGCTTGATAGAGTCCTACTTGAAGGTTAAAGTTAGAACCCTTGAAGTCCCCCTTTTAACGTGGAGGCTTAAACATTTATCCCTAGATCCTAAGCCTGAAGTTGCCGCTACAGCCCCATATGTTGAGTCTTCAACAGTTGAAGCTTTATGGTTTAAAGTTGAAGGGGATGCTACTAAACCCCGGGCTTGGAGGGGCTTCCCTGAAGGTAGAGTTGCAATAGTGTCTGAGCCTTCAAACCCTGATGACATTAAATTTGCCGCTATTCAAGCTGCTGAAGCCGGGGCCTCGGCTTTAATAGTAGAGTCTAGGGTCGCCCCTAGAATAATAGTCACCAACGGCTATACAGGGTTCAACTATAACGTGGGAGCCCCCACGCCCATACCAGTGGTTGTTGTGGAGAATGGGTATAGTTCTAAGTTGGCTCTCCACTCTAAAGTTAGCGTGTCTATTGACGCTAATACTATTGAGGGCTATGGTTACACTATGGAGGCCGAAGTCACCGGGTCTAGCGAGGACTTCTTCATAGTTGGAGCCCACCATGACAGGTGGTATGGTGGCTTCTCGGACAACGTAATAGGCTTAGCCCAGGCTATAGTTACAGCTAAAATACTGGGAGAGCATGGTCTCAGCGTTAAACTATTATCTTTCACCGCCGAAGAATACGGGGCTCTAGGGTATGCTTCATGGTATTGGGCTTGGGGTAGCAGGTTTTACTCTAAACAGCTTAGGGAGTCTCGGGTTCTTGAGCGTGTCGCTCTTCACATAAACTATGATATGGCATCTATATCCCCACTTAGAGTCTCAGGGAGCCCCCAGTATGTGGGCTCCGCCCGCGGCGACTCTCTTGAAAGGTGTTGCGAGTGCGCGGAGTGCGATAGTTTCTCCCTAGCGTCTGCAGGCGCGCCCACTATATGCATGCATAGTCTTTGGAGCCCTGAGGTTAGAGCATTATATCATACTCCCTGGGATGCCCCGGAGAAGAGCGATCTCAATATTGCAGCTAAAGCTGTAACGCTAGCGGTTAAAGCAGCCTTAGAAGGCCCCCAGTGGGGTTATATGAGGGGTTTCTTAGAGGAAGCTCTCGGGAAAGGACCTCTAGAAGCTAGGAGGCTAGCTTACTCTATAAACTCCCTAGCGGAAAGAGTCGGGTGGCCCAGCGTCTACAGGGAGCTGGCCCCAATAGCTTTGAAAGCAGTCCACTACGGCTCCTACAGGGGTGAGGATGCAGAGCTCCAGGCAGCATGGTTCCCCGAGGTCACTGTTTATGGGAGGCTTTTGGAAGACCTAGAGTCTGGGAGGGCTCCCCAGGAGGTTTGGATAGCTGGGGATGAGAGGATCCTATACTCCCTTAGAGGCCCCGGGGGTAAACCTTTAAACGCTAAAGCTCTAGCTCAGCAGTTCAAGAATAACATGGAACTCTTATGGGCCTCCTTCGAAGAACTGCAGGGGAGGCTTTTAAAGTAGGGGTGGGCTCTTGGAGGTCGCATGCGTTTCAGTCCACAAGTTTCAAGCTGAGAGGGCTATAAAGGAGTTATCCACTTTAAACCTAGTGGACAAATCGTTCAAGATAGGTAGGAGCGGCGACATAGTGTGTATACCTGTAGTTGAGGTTGGGGAAGCCCTCGCAGCCCTAGAGAAGGCTGGCTTAGAAGCTAGGGTTGAGTCTATGAGCCTGGAGCCTCTAGTTAAACCCAAGCCTCTAGGGGAGGTCTTCAGGGGGCTCTCGAGCTATACGCTAATAGGGGATATACTAGTGTTTAACTGGAGAAGCGGGATACCCGACTTGGAAGTCTATAGGGAGGCGGCCCTCAAAGTTATGAGGGAACAGCCTAGGGTTAAAGCGGCTTTCCTGAAATACGAGACCTGGGGGGAAGCTAGGGTTCAGAAGCTTGAACACCTAGCTGGGGAGAAGAGGACGAAGACTATACATAGGGAGTACGGCCTCACATTCCACGTTGACATAGCCAGAGTATACTTCAACCCTAGACTAGCAACGGAACATAGGAGGATCGCCGAGGAGACTTCAAACGGCGAGAGAGTCCTAGACATGTTCTCCGGGGTCGGAGGCTTCAGCATACATATAGCAAGCCTTAAGAAAACAAGGATAGTAGCTACAGACATAAACCCTGTAGCTGTCAAGCTCCTAGCGGAGAATATAAGAGAGAACAAGAATCTACTCGGCGACATAGCAGTCCTAAGAGCTGACGCAGCATCACTCCCACTACTGTTAAAGCCTGTGTTCAACAGGATAATAATGGACCACCCTACAGCCTCAAAATACTATGTGGGGGAAGCGTGCAGGCTAGCCGAAAAACAAGCCCTAATACACTATTACACTAGGACAATAACCTGCGAAGAAGCCCGGAGAGAATTCATAGAAAAAGCTGAGAAATGCTGTGGCAACGTGGAAATAGAATACTGCAGGAAAATACTAGAATACAGCCCATCTCAAGCCATATACAACATAACAGCTAAAGTGAAGAGTGGAATATGAAAACAATCTTACACACTAAGCTTTATCCTCCATATAATCCATACACGGCTTTCAACATATATAGTTAAACCCTCAAGCGTCATAACGCCTATATCGGCGGGGGCTGTAAGCTATCCTCCTCTCCTTAGATACCAGCCTAGGTCTTTCAATGGCTTCACAGCTCTAACCCCCTCTTCCACCACGCCCTTCCCCCACCCTAGGGGTTCTCCTTGTTTGTTCACGACTACTGTCACCCCTTCATGCCATTCAATTATGTTCTCTTGTTTTACTGCTCTCCTGTATAGGAATCGTTTTTCCCCTTCGTCATCTAACTTTATACACTTTATTTTCCTATTACAGTCTAGAGCTAGTTTCCTTGCGAGCGGCAGTCCAGGTTTAAACCTGCCTTTCTCAATATACCCTAGGTATAGGCCTGCAGAGTAGTGTGTCTGAAAGTGTTTTAGGAGTTCTCTCACCCCTTCAGGGACGCTGAACACATCTATGTACCTTGCTTTAGGAGTCTCCAGGGCCATGAGGTTTTCAGGGGGCTCCTCCAGATTTGTCCCCAGCTTTTTCATGAACTCCTCTATTACCCTAAACTCTGTAGGCTTTAAAGGCCTCAAGTGGGGGTTTACTTTCCGCTTTTTACGAGCTTGCATATGAAGAACCCCTCAGTTCCATGTATGTGGGGCCAGAGCCTCGAGCACCCCGCTACTCCCCAGTTAAACTCTACCCCTCTATAAGCTGCAACCCCGGGCGATAAGCCTTCCATCCTGGGGCTTTCTACGCGGATGTCGCTCTTAGACTCTAATAGTTTATGGATAACGTATTCCCCTTCTTCAACTGCTGTAGAGCAGGCGGCATAAACTATTACTCCCCCCTCCTCGACTAGATTGTAAGCCTTCTCTAGGAGGCTGACTTGTAGTTCGTGGATCCTCTTGAGATCTTCTAGTTTACCTTTAAGCTTCCTACCTGGATCCTTCCTTATAATCCCCTCCCCCGAGCTTGGAGCGTCCAGGAGGACTCTGTCGGCTTTAAGAGTCTCGGGTAAAAGCCTAGCATCCATTTTAACCGCTAGGTAGCTCGTGAACCCCATCCTCTGCATGTGGGATCTCAAGGCTTTAAGCCTCCTACTTGAAACATCGACAGCTAAAATCCTAGCCTTATCCCTTGTGAGCTGGAGTACCTGTGTAGCTTTACCGCCGGGGGCTGCAGCCATGTCTATTATGAACTCTCCAGGCTTAGGGTCTAGAACGTAAACCACCACCATAGAGCCGGGGTCTTGAACATAATAGTATCCCATTAGATACTCGTGGGTAGCACCTATGGGTAAAGGCTGCTCTAAAACCTCGAAGCCGTGGGGGGCTAAAGGTATCCCTCTAAGCCTAAACCCCTTACCTTCAAGCCTAGCCTTCAAGACCCCGCAATCTATAAGGTAATCGTTACACCTAATAGTCTCGGGGAGGGGGTTCTCGTTAGCCTCTAAAAGCCTCCAAGCCCCCTCTAATCCTAAAACTTCCACATACCTATAAACTATGCTGGGCTCGTAGCCGAACTTTTCGGAAAGTTCTAAGACCTCCCTAGTGTACTTGTAGTCCGCAAACACGATACTATCTAGGTTCAAACGAGCCCCATAAAACTATTAGAGTGTCCGACCTTAACTCTCTTACTTCCCCGCACAGCCCCTCCCAGGCTGTTTAGCGGTGTTTTCAGCTCTATGTTTCTCCTAGGATACTAGTTTGGAGTGCCTTACACTGTTCCTCTAGTATTTTCAGGGTTTATTTTTATTAACCTTTACGCCTACCTAGATTTAATGTGGGCTTGAATGGTTAAGTACATCTTCGTCACTGGAGGCGTATTATCCAGCGTTGGTAAGGGGATAGTTGCTGCGAGTGTGGGTCTTCTACTTTCTTCTAGGGGTTATAGTGTGGGGGCTGTTAAGATAGACCCTTACATTAACGTTGACGCCGGCACTATGAACCCCTATGCTCACGGCGAGGTTTTCGTCACAGAGGATGGGGGCGAGACCGACCTAGACTTAGGGCATTATGAGAGGTTCCTCGACATTAACTTGACTAAGAAACATAATATAACGACGGGCCAGATATACTTGAGTGTTATAACTAAGGAGAGGAAGGGCGAATACCTAGGCCAGACAGTCCAGGTTATACCCCACATTACAGATGAGATTAAAGGGAGGTTGAGGGAGCTCGCTAGGGAGACTAGCGTAGACATATTGTTGGTTGAGATAGGCGGGACGGTGGGGGACATAGAGGGGCTCCCCTTCCTTGAAGCTTCAAGGCAGATGAGGCTCGAAGAGGGTGAAAACTCCACCCTCTTCATACACGTAGCTTTAGTCCCGGAACTCACTGTTACGGGAGAACAGAAGACTAAGCCCGTCCAGCACAGCGTCCAAGAGCTTAGGAGGATAGGTATACAGCCTGACATTATAGTAGTGAGGTCTAGGAAGCCCCTAGAGCCTGAAGCTAGGCGTAAAATAGCGCTGCACGCAACACTACCTCCAAACGCTGTTTTCAGCGACTACGATGTCGACGTCATATACAGGATCCCCCTAATACTTGAAGAGCAGGGTCTAGGGGGTCTTGTAGTGAGGAAACTTTCACTTGAAGACAATAAACCTAACCTTGAAGAGTGGGGGTCTTTCGTAGAGAAGCTCGCGAACGCTAGTAGGCCTGTGAAGATAGCCATGATAGGTAAATATACTAGGCTCAAAGACAGTTATATAAGCATAGTTGAAGCCCTGAAACATGCGGGAGCACACCTAGGGTTAAAACCGGAACTCCTATGGATAGAAGCTTCAGACATAGAAGACGGTAAAGTCAGCGTAGAAAAACTCTCCGAAGCAGATGGGGCACTAATACTCCCAGGATTCGGGAGGAGGGGGGTTGAAGGTAAAATCGAAGCAATAAAATACCTGAGAGAAAACAAGATACCAACACTAGGAATATGCTTCGGCCTCCAACTAACAGTAGTAGAAGCAGCCAGAAACCTACTAGGCCTGGAAAAAGCACATACAACAGAAGTAGACCCGCAAACCCCACACCCAGTAGTAGACCTCCTACCAGAACAGAAGAACATAAACCAGCTAGGCGGCACAATGAGGCTAGGAGCAAGCCCAATAATACTAAGCAAAGGAAGCACAGCAATAAACCTCTACAAAACAGAAGTAATAACAGAGAGACACAGACACAGATACGAGATCAACCTTAAATACGCGGACAAACTAGAAAACGCAGGCCTAAAAATCTCGGGAACAAGCCCCAACGGACTCATAGAAATAATGGAATACGACAAGAAAACACACCCATTCTACCTAGGAACACAACCACACCCAGAATTCAAAAGCAGACCACTAAAACCCAGCCCACCATTCACAGGACTACTAGCAACTGCCGCCGGAGCTCTGCTGTAGCAATTTTCATACTTCTTTTCAACGTCACATCACACATCTAAAGTTTGGGCTCCCGCTATCATGCTCGAGAGGGCTTTAGCTATTATTAGAGCTGTTAAAACTCTCACTGTTTTCCCCATACATGTTTCTATTATCTCTCTAGGGCTTATTCGGGGGATGCTTAGGTTTTCCACTCTTTCCTGTGTTTGTGTGATTATTTATGGTATTATTGGTATTACTTATGACATACAGTAATATCTTTAATGAATTTTTGATGTGAGGGCGTGCTGTAAAGAATGGATGGTTGGGGGTAATTTTATTTTATGTTTTTTCTTCTTCTGTTTTATCTTTTTTTAGCATTATGATTAGGGCGTCTATTCTTAGTTCTACGAATTTCTTTATGCCTCTTTCTCCGGGCTGGTATATGCTGGATACTAGGCCGACTTCTTCTAGTCTTCTTATTTGGCTGCTCACGTTTGCTTTGCTTTGTCTTATTTCTCTGGCTATGAAGTCTAGGTCTTTTGGCCCGCTTGCTAGGAGTTCTATGATTTTTGCTCTTGTTTCATTGGCTAGTGCTGAGGCTACTCTGGCTATAGGCTTGGATCCTGAGACGTACATTAGGTTTTCTCTTTCGACGACGCCTTCTTTTCCTTTCATGACTTCTTTGAATTCGCTAAATATTTTTGATGACATCTTCAGTGTCCCCCTATGGATATTTATAGTGCTTTGAAACTTAAATTTTTTAGCCTACTTTTTTACAAGTTAAAGCTCAATAGTTTAGGGAAGTTTAAGCACTTTAAGCCCACATACCCCCTTAATTAAAATATTTTAATGCCTGGGGCTACCATTATAATGTGGACTTGGCTCTCACCAGCCTTGGGGGTGTCTTTGTTACGGGGTTTAAACGTGATATAATATGCTCCGGGGTTGACTTGGAGTCAGGGTTCCCCGGGGGTTCTCCGAGGTATTCTATGGTAGTCGTGGAGGGTAATGGTTCCCTCGTGTATAAAGGTGAGGGTTTAACTCTCTCAAGGCTCCTCAGGATCTTATGGGATTATAGGCCTGATAAGCTGGGTTTAGATAACGTTTTCGAGCTCGCGGAGGATGAGAGGAGGCTTTTGAAAATACTCTCCCTCATGCCTCCCAGACTTGAAGTTGTTCAAGTGACTCTCATAGATGGGGTCTTCCTCGATGTTAGGGAGGTGGCTAGGAGGGCTGGGCTTGTCGAAGAATACTCTAAAATGGCCCCCCTCAAGACTGCTCACATTGCTGCCCTCCTAGCTTGCTCGGGCTATGGTGCGAGTGTTAGGAGTGTAGAGGAGAGGACTATAGTTCAGGTTTCGAGGCTCCGCTCCCCCTCTAGTGGTGGGTGGAGCCAGCAGAGGTATCAGAGGAGGGTTAGGGCTCTCGTTCAGAGTGCCGCTTCAAGTATTAGGGAGGCTCTTGACAAGGCTGGGCTTGACTACGATTATTTCTATAGGGAGAGTAAGGGTGGGCTTGAGTCAGCTGTTTTCACTGTTTATGCTCCTCCGAGCTCTCTAGAGGGTCTCATAGAGGAGGTTGAGGGGCCAGACTATGTTGTTAAGGTTAAACCCATATATAGGAGTAAGCTTTTAATAGCGAAACCCCAAGATGTAACATCTAAGCCTGTCATAGTAGGCTTAGACCCCGGGGCTAATACTGGCATAGCCGTAGTAGACTTAGAAGGCAGAGTGCTCCACGTGACGAGCGGTAGAAACCTAGATAGGGGGTCTATACTCGACATAATCTCAGGATATGGGAAGCCCGTGATAATAGCTGTGGATGTGAGCGAGCCCCCGGAAACTGTGAGGAAGCTTGCAGCACAGCTTGGAGCCTCCATATATACGCCCCCGAGAGATATGAGCACTCTAGAGAAGAGAGATATTATAGAGGAGATCATAGGGGAAGTTAAACCCGAGAATAACCATGAAAGGGACGCCCTAGCAGCAGCTTATAAAGCATATGTGAGCTTGAAGAATAAACTCCAACAAATAGACAGCCAGCTAGAAGACTTAGAGCCAACTATAGACAAAGATGAGGTCAAAAAATGGGTCATAAGAGGGCTGACAATGGCGGAAGCCCTAGAGAAAGCCCTAGAGAGAGCCTTAGAAGAAGCGACAACAATAGTAAAAAGAGAACCTGAGAAGAGGAAAGCTCGAGAAGAAGCCCCCCAAATATCAGAGTATGTTAGGGAAATAGAGTTCCTGAAAGCACAAAAAGAAGCCCTAGAAGCTAAGATAAGGACACTAGAAGAGTCTATAAGAGAATGGGAGAAGAGATTCAGAGAACTCCAGCAAAACATAAAAGCGGAAGCATTGAGAGATATGGAAATAGAAAAACTCAGAAACAGGATAAGAGACCTTGAAAAACTAGTAGAAGAACAGAAACTAGAAAAAGAATCCCTAGTAGGGAAACTAGAAGAGTCGCACAAAATACTAAAAGCCCTAGCAAAAGGGGAACTATTAGCCGTCAGGAAATTGAAAACACTCACAACAAAAGCCTTAAAGAAAAGCGAAGAAACAATAGGCCCCATAAGACAAGGAGAACTAATACATGTAGAAAACCCGGGAATATTCGAGGGAGAAGCGGTAAACATGATCAAACAAGCCGGCGTAAAAGCAGTAATCACAGAAAGTGTTGAAACACCCCTAGTTCCACTCAGAAACATTATGATCCCAGTGTTAAAACTAGGAAACTACAAACACATAACACTAGAAGACATAACACTAATAGACTCTAAAATCCTCGAAGACGCGGAAGAAGAAAAGAAGAATCTGGAGAAAACAAGACCACCCCCAGACATAGAAAAGATCATCAGAGAATATAGGGCTAAGAGAATGCTCCAAAGACCCTGAAATTACGGCTACTCTTAAAGAAAAGGCGTAAAAGTATTATATAAATTTTAAGTTAAACTGTCATTATAGTGTGGTTTTCTGTGGGAGATGGGGGTTATATTCTAGCTGTAGATATAGGCACTTCAACATTAAAGGCTGGCTTGGTTGATGTTTCCAACCTCAGTGTTAAGGTTAAGGTTTCTGAGAAGGCTTCATTTAGCGCTCCTAGGCATGGCTGGGCTGAGGTTGATCCTGAGGGTTTATGGGTTGAAGTATCTAAGCTAATCTCAGAAGTTGCCGGGCCTTATTATAGCCTTATTAGGGGCTTAACTGTTAGCGGGCACATGGCTGGAGTTGTTCCCGTGGATAAGAGTGGGAGTCCTTTAAGGAACTTGATAATATGGCTTGATGAGAGGGCTGCCGGGTATCCTAGGGAGTTGTGGGGTGGACTCTTAAAGTTTAAAGGGTATAACTTGGCGAGGCTGATAGAGTTTCTCTTGATAACCGGTGGGGCTCCTAGCAGGACTGGTAAAGACCCCTTGTCGAAGATGGACTGGATCCGCTATAACGAGCCTGAAGTGTGGCGTAAGACTTTCAAAATCCTGGGGACTAACGGTTTTATAATCTTTAAACTCACGGGGAACTATGTTACAAGCCCTGACGACGCTAGCCTCACATGGCTCCTAGATAAGGGGAACAGGTGGAGTTTAAGGCTCTTGAGGAAGTACGGTATACCTTTAGAGTTTCTCCCAGATATTTCCATGTCCACAGATATAGCGGGCTATGTGCTCGGCGACGTCTCGAAGGAGCTTAACGTGCCCCCGAATACTCCCGTAGTAGTGGGTTCTGGGGATTTAACTTCTGCAGCTGTAGGATCCGGGGCTGTTGGAGAGGGGGAACTCCACGTTTACATAGGAACAAGTAGCTGGGTTGCGGGTCACATTAGTAGGAGGAAAGTTGACTTACTACACTATATAGGCTCTATACCTAGCGCCATACCCGGTATGTACCTGCTAGTAGCTGAGCAGGAAATAGCTGGGGGGGCTCTCGACTATTTAATGAAACTATTCGGGCTTGAAGGAAGCTATAGCCTTGTTGAGGAGCTAGCTTCTAAGGCGGCTCCAGGCTCTAAAGGGCTTATATTCGCACCATGGCTTTACGGTGAAAGAGCCCCCATAGATGATCCTGAAGTCAGGGGGGTGTTACTGGGTTTAAGCCTAGACCATGGAAAAGGCGATGTCCTAAGAGCTGTAATGGAAGGTGTAGCGTTGAACATAAAATGGTCTCACATATACATGGAGAAGATCGTGGGGCCTAAAAATAGTGTCAACATTGTAGGGGGTGGGGCTAAAAGCAGTCTCTGGTGCCAGATAGTGGCGAGCGCCCTTAACAAGCTAGTTTATAGGGTCAGGGAGCCTGAAAACTCTACCCTAAGAGGCTCCGCTATGATAGCCTTAGTGGCTCTCGGTATAGACCCGGATTTTAAGAGTGCAGCTTCAAAAGTAGCCATAGATAAAGAGTTTAAGCCTGATAAAAAACAAGCTGAAATCTACAGTAGCATGTTCAAGGAATATGTTAAAATATATGGTAAGCTTAAGGAAACATTCTATAAACTAGGTGGGTTAAGGAGGAGTTATGGTAGGTTGGGTGTTGAGCCCACCTAAACACTCTCTAACCTCTTCTAGCTTTTCCAGACCCTATATTAGAGTGTTGACCGCTTCAGTTAAAGCCTCCTCCACTATATCTGGGGGCATTAGTCTTATCAGCTCATTTACCAGGAGCATACTCTCCTCAGATATCGCTGAGCCCCTACTTATTCCAAGGGCTTCTAATGCTCTCCTATAACCCTCTTTCTCTACAATATCTACTATATGTTTTAGAGCCTCCCCTATAGCTGGTGGTTTATGCTCCTTCAGTGTTTCCTCCAGGTCTTTCAGGAAAGCTTCCACTAGGTTCTCATGTATAGGGCTTATAGTCATGTGTAGGGTGGGGGGGAAGTTTAAGTAGAGGGATCCAGGCTGCACTTGAAGCCTCCAACCTTTCTTAGCCATTTCTATTGATAGTAGGGTTACGTTAACATTTTCCCCCGTGAAGGCTACTATGCTTGACTCAGGCTTCCCCACTATTTTTAAGCCTAAGTTTTCCAGTCCAGCTAATATTTTCCTCTTAGCTTTTAAAACTTTACCAGCCATTTCAAGGTAACCCTTATATCCCAAATAGTTTATAGCAGCCCACGAGGCTGCCAATGTACCTGCAGACCTCGTTGATAATATAGCAGTGTTTACTAGGGGGTAGCCAGGCCACCTCGTACCCATGAAAATGCTATACCTCCTCAAATCCCCACTCCTGAAAAGCGCTATGGACGCTCCTTTAAGCGCGTATCCATACTTATGTAAATCTACTGAAATAGATGTAACCCCTTCAAGTTTAAACGTGAAATCCGGAACACTCTCCCCTAAATCCCTCAAGAAAGGTAGGATGAAGCCGCCTATGCAAGCGTCAACATGAAGAAATACTCTACTATCTAAAGCTATATCGCTCAAACTCTTAATATCATCCACAGACCCGTAGGGGTAGTTAGGGGCGGAACCCACTATTAAGGCAGTGTTTCCACTAACCCTCTCGTTAACAGCATTAACATCAACCTTGCCAGAATCAAAGTCAACAGGGGCGAAAACAGGCTTCAAGCCTAGGTAAACAGCAGCCTTGAGGAAAGCAGGGTGAGCAGTGTATGGGAGAATGATCTCGGGGACCCCCGTTTTACCCGACGCTCTAAACGCGTCCCTAGAAGCTTTAACAGCCAACATTATACTCTCAGTACCCCCATAGGTAAAGTTGCCTGTAACTCCCCCATCTCCATCCATTAGAGAAGCTACTGCCCTAACAACTTCACGCTCCAACCTTAAAATACTCGGATACATAACAAAATTAAGCATAGTCTTATCCATGTAAAGCTCGTAAGCCCTCCTCAACAACTCCCTAAGAACAGGGTCTCCAGTCTCGTACGAGTGGGCAAACATCCTACCACTAATCGGCTCAGGCTCCCCCCTCGAAAACTCAGCCAGCTTCCCTAAAATAATCCCAGGATCTTCTCCTACAGACGGAAAGCCAGCCACAGCAAACAACCCGTAACAGCTAGGCTCCCCCAAATCCTTTAAAGGCTACTCTCCTCAAGGCTCTCCCGTTCTAGAAGCTGGGCTTAGAGGTTTTAAGGTCCGACCGTCATGATTCAATCACCCCTCTTTCTGGAGCGGCTTCTTCATCCCTCCCAGCTTCACTTTAATATTAATCAGTCAAATGCCTTCCATTCACAGCTCATTGCCGGGAGTATCTCATCATCCAAGATAATGGTGTGAAGCAAAGCTTAAATCTTACTAAACAACCAAGAGCTTACGTGTGAGGGAAGCTCTTAGAACAGTGTAAAACTAGAAGTGAAACCCTTTAGTGATAATGTTCCAGCTCTCTATATGAGGTGTTGCTGTTTCTCTGGGGAAGGGCGGGAATAGTGTTCTAGCCTCTTTTTCACTAGTTCTGATACTTTCCTTCCATCCATTCTTCCTCTTAGTTTTTCCATGACCCTGCCCATTATTAGTCCCATGGCTTTCTGGCCTTTTGCTTTGACTTCTTCTATGTTTGCTTTGATGATTTCATCTATTATTTTTATAGCTTCTTCTTCTGTCACTGTTTTTAGGCCTAGGGTTTCAATTATAGAGTCTATGTTTTTTTCAGGGTTTTTGGCCGCCTCTTCTAGTATGGTTTCCGCCGCTTCTTTGGCTACTACTCTTCTTTCTATGGCTTCTACGAGTTCTTCTATTCTCTCGTCTGGTATTACTTCTATATCTACTCCTTTACCTTTCAACCCTCTCAAGGTTACTATGAATAGTGAGGCTATGATGCTTGCTGGGATCCTGGTGTGTTTTTCTATGAGCTTCTCTATTAGGTCTAGTCTCGGGTCTGAGATTACTTCTAGTGCTAGTTCTCTAGATAGCCCGTGTTTCGCTGTTAGTTTTTCGAGTTTAACGTTTAAAGGCTCAGGCTTTATTTTCTCAGCCTCTCTGAGCATGTCTTCTGTTATTCTCACGGGCGGTATGTCTGTTTCAGGGTACATTCTCGCAGCTCCAGGCCTAGGCCTTAAGTATCTCGTTGTTCCATCCTCGTTTGCTGCTCTAGTTTCTTCCGGGACACCGTTGAAGGCTGTTTTGATCCTCTCCACTGCTGAGGCTAACGCTTTCAGGGCCCTATGTTTCTCATCAGCAACTATTATGAAAGCGTCTCTCTCAGGGTCCGCTCTTAGAGCCTCATATATTGCTTGGAGTTCTTCAAAACTAATACCATATCCTGGGAGCTCGTCGCTGTGTATTAGGCCGCCGGCTCCAGCCCAGAATCTCACATAGTCAGCTATCTCGCTTCCAAATCTTTTACCGGGCGCTATTTCGAAGCCTAGGAGTCCTTTCATTTTAGGGAGTTTTAGCCCGAGTATTACGCCTCCAGACTCTAAAGCTCTCCTAAGCACTCTACTCTTAGACCCCCTGAGGAGCTCTGTTAACTCTACAGGGTCTAGGATAACGTCTTCCCCGCTCAAACCTCTGAGTTTAAGCTCATCCTTTATCCTGAGGAGGTTGAGCTGCCTTAGAACTTCGTAGCGGACTACTTTAGGTATGAGTTCTAAACGTTGAACCCCCTTAATCTCAGTCTTAGCACCCCCTCTTATACTCACGTTCAAATCTTGCCTTATAGTTCCCAAACCCCTCTTAACCCTACCTGTGAGCCTTAGAAGCCTCCCTATAGCTAGGGCTACATCCCTAGCCTCATCAGGGCTCCCTATAACGGGGGCTGTAGCTATCTCTATGAGGGGTATGCCCAGCCTGTCAAGCCTATAAACTACTCTAGCCCCCTCTTCCCCAACTTTCCTCGCAGCATCTTCCTCAAGACATATAGTTTCTACTGGGATCTTCTTACCGTCAACTTCAAGCCAGCCCCCCACAGCTATCAAAGCCGTCCTCTGGAAGCCGC
Source organism: uncultured Sulfolobales archaeon (assembly GCA_937921695.1). Lineage (GTDB taxonomy): Archaea > Thermoproteota > Thermoprotei_A > Sulfolobales > Acidilobaceae > DSZV01. Next base: position 36,068 of record CAKZTZ010000007.1, read on the forward strand.
TAGTATTACTACCATCTATTACAACTTTCCTCATAACATGGATCTCATCGAACACTTGAGAGTTGAGAGCCATAGCTACAGCCACCGCCACAGTTAAGGCATCATAGTTTATACTATGCGGGGGCTCCTCATCAACCTCAACTAGGCAAGAACTCTTAAGGGGAGACTGGTAATCGTAGAAACGCCCCCTCCTCCACTCGAATAGAGCCGCCGGGTCCACGTCGCCGAGCTCGCTCCTAGTAGGCCTAAGATACCTAGTTATACTAACACTCTCCCCCTCATCGAGAATGGCCGGGCATTTGCAGAAGAGCTTGTGCTCGACGTCGAGCTGCTGGTGTATTTCAAGGCCCACCTTAAGCCCTACACTCTCATAGTCTATCTCAGGCCCGCTCATAATCCCACCTCGGGTAGAGTTTCACGTCATGCCTATCGCTTATCTCTCCCGCTAAGTTTGCCAGCATTAGACTCCTCACCTCCCCCATGTCTCTCGTCCTAGCTAGGGTCCAGGAGAGTTTCACATAAGCTACTTCCGCTAGCATGTCTTCAACAGGTATAACGCCCGCTTCGAGCATTTTCCTCCCAGTACTGTAAACGTTCAAGTTAACCCTCCCGAACACTGTCTGAGTAGCGGCCACTACCGGTATCCCGGATTCTACAGCCCTCCTAATAGACTCTATAGCGTCGCTAGACACGTGGCCGAAGCCTGTGCCCTCAACCACTATACCGTGGAACCCCCTGTCAACAAGGGTGTCTATAACCTCAGATATGGGGCCTGGGAAGTGTTTTATCAGAGCAACTTTCTCGTCAAAACCATTATCAACGTGTAACGGCTCAGAACCCCTAACTCTAAACCTCTCTTCTAATAATTCTATTCTACCCTCGCGCGGCCACACTCTAGCTAGAGGCCTCGCGTTAACAGACTGGAAGGCATCCCTCCTACTAGAATGCATCTTCCTAACCCTAACCCCCCTATGGGCTAGGGCGTAAGTGTCTCCAGTTTCACTATGCATAACTACAGTAACCTCAGCGAATGGAGCCCTAGAAGCTACTAGGGTTGCGGAAACCAGGTTAAACGCGGCATCACTACTCGGCCTATCACTACTCCTCTGAGACCCAGTCATAGCTATGGGCACTGGGAGCCCTCTATGGAACGCGAAGGAGAGGGCTGCAGCAGTATAACTCATAGTGTCGGTGCCGTGAGTTATTAGGACACCATCATAGCCCCTATATATAGCCTTCGCAACACCCTCCACGATCTCACGCCACATCCAAGGCTTCATGTCCTCGCTTAGTATGGCGAACAACTGCTCCACATCAATACTAGCATACTTAAACATCTCAGGGACGCTCAACGCTAACTCCTCAGGGGACAAGTAGGGTTTAACAGCTCCAGTTTCATAGTCAACCCTGCTAGCTACAGTACCCCCACATCCTAGTATTAGTATTCTCCTATCTCCGACTTCCAACTCCTCAACTAAGGGTACTGGGGCTCCAGGCTCCCCCCTCTCAACTCTCCCAACTTTCTCTATAGTCTCCCCGCCCTTGATTCTGACGCCTACATTGTATCCGTTTCTAAGCTTCAATACTATGATAGGCTCCTCTCTCCCAGAATACCTGGGCATGAGGACTCCTTCTATCGTGAAGCCGTCGCCTCTAATTATTCTAATAAGGTCTCCAGGCTCCGCTCCAGCCTCTCTAAGCATTGAAGCTAGGGGCTCCCCGTAGCCGTGGTACTCCATAAGCCACATCCCTTAAATCAATAAATAATTTAAACCCTAAAGCCTAAATAACAATAGCGGGTGCCCTGGAATGCCCACGCACGGGTCTATGACTAAAGCTGGTAAGGTTAGAAAGGCTACGCCTAAGATCGAGGCTAAGCCTAAAAAGAGGCTCTCCCCCAAGTTGAATAGTAGAGCTAAATACGCTAAGCTCCTCGAGAAGCCCCCAACAACCGCAGCTAAGAGTATGGTTTAAGCTACTACACCCTCCCCCCTAAGCTTGTCTATTTCCTCATCACTGTAGCCTAGCTCCTTCAATATCTCATTAGTGTGTTCTCCCAGCATAGGCGGGGACCTCTTGGGCTCCAGTCTAACATTATTGAAGAGAGCCGGGTATAAGAGTTGCCTAATCAAGCCCAGCTTACTGTGTTTAACGTAGCCTACTATTCCAGAGGCTTTAACATGGACGTCCTCGAAAACCTCGTCTACCTCGTAAACAGGGCCGCACGGCACGTCACGGTCTTCCAGCGTTTTAAGCCAGTAGTCTCTAGGCTTCTCCCTGAACTTCGACTCTAAAATAGGTATCAGCATATTCCTATTCTCAACCCTCCTAGGGTTAGAGGAGAACCTTTCATCTCCACGCAACTCTTCCATACCGAGAGCCCTACATAAGTTCTCCCAGAACCTCTCGTTCGTGACAGCTAAAGCAATCCATTTACCGTCGGAGCACTGGAAAGCCTGGTAGGGGACTATTGAAGGGTGGGCATGCCCCCATCTTCCAGGTTTTTTCCCGGTGAGAAGGTATATCATAGCTATATAGCTCATAGCGAAAACAGCAGAGTCGTAAAGGGAAACCTCAATATAAGCCCCCCTACCACTCTTATTCCTCTCCAGGAGAGCCGCTAGTATCGAGTTTGCAGCTATAAGACCAGCTATCATGTCGAAAAGGGCGAAAGCAACCCTAACAGGAGGCCTCCCCTCCTCCCCGGTAGCAGTCATAAGGCCGCTCATAGCCTGAACTATGAGGTCGTAGGCGGGCTTACCTTCATAGGGGCTCCCGGACCCGAACCCCTTAATACTAGAGTATATTAAATCGTTTTTCAATTTACTCAGAGTTCCATAGTCCACTCCAAGCTTCTCCGGAACACCAACCCTGAAATTCTCCATAACAACATCGCTAACCCTAACAAGCCTATAAACTATCTCCCTCCCCTCACTCTTCCTAAGGTCAACAACAATACTCCTCTTATTACGGTTAATAGATAGGAAATAAGCACTCTCCCCCTCAACCAGGGGAGCCCAAAGCCTAGTCTCATCACCCCCAGGAGCCTCAACTTTAACAACCTCAGCCCCAAGATCCCCTAACACCATAGAAGCGAAGGGGCCTGCGAGGGAACGAGTGAGATCGAGGACCTTAACACCCTTTAAGGGCTCTAAAGCCACGCTAAACTCACCATCTACCAAACTTAATGTGGTTAAAAATTTAAAAACTCTCTTCCTTATTTTTCTTAGATGATAAGAGGTGATCTATAGTGTATTTAGGTCGAACTTCATGGTACCTAGCTGCCGCCATAATAGTGGTAGTAATTCTGATAGCTGGGTATTTTCTATTCTTAAGACCTGCTGAAATGCCCCCGACTACCCCTACTCCTACACCAACGCCTACACCTACTCCGGGAGTTACTCCTACACCAACGCCTACACCTACTCCAACCCCCTCACCAACACCGGTTAAATATAGTATTATTATAGGTACTGGAGGTGTTGGGGGAGTTTACTTCTACTATGGAGGCGCTGTAGCCGGCATAATATCTAACTTCACAGGCATAGAGGCTACGAGCATTCAGACTGCCGCTAGCATAGATAACCTTTTATTGATTAGAGATAAGACTGACCTAGCTAAAGGAGTCATATACTGTGGTCTCGTACTACCAGACTCTGCATACTTAGCTTATACAGGGGAGCACGAGAAGTTCAAGGATAAGACCGCCCCCATAACAATATTATGGGCTATGTATCCTAATTATTTACACATAGTTACAACAGCGGACTCGGGCATAAAGAGCCTTCTAGATTTGAAGGGTAAGAGAGTTTCCACGGGAGCCCCGGGTAGCGGCACAGAGGTCGAAGCCCTCCTAGTCTTAAAGCTTGTAGGGATAGACCCTGCGAGGGACTTCGCAAAATGGGAGAGGCTCGGGGCTGCTGAGAGTGCTGCAGCCCTGAGAGACGGGGCCTTAGACGCTTACTTCTGGAGCGGCGGCCTGCCAACAGGATCTATAGTTGAGCTTGCTAAGACGCTAGCTGCTAGGGGTAAGCAAATATACCTGGTGTCTATAAGCGAAACTACAGCTAAAGCTTTCGCAGCCCGCTTCCCAGGCTTAGCGTCGCCAGGCGTAATACCTAAGGAAGTCTACGGGGCGCCCGAAGACACGCCAACCCTAACCTTCTGGAACATGTTCGTATGCCATAAGGACATGCCCGCTGAAGTAGCTTACAAGATTACCAAGGCGGTCTTCGAGAACCTGGACAGGCTCCACAAGGCTGTGGCTGCCGCTAGGGACACCAAGCTCGAGAATGCTCTAATATTCTACGGTGGCGTAATACCGTACCATGAGGGTGCCTTAAAGTATTTCGAGGAGAAAGGGTTATTAAGGAGGTAGAAAGAAAGCTTTGAAAGTCGAGAAATACATTAGAATACTTTTTTACGCCATCGCTATACTAGGGGCTCTTTACCACCTCTACGTAGTAGTTCACCCTTACACCCCACTCTCATACATGTATAGGATCGGTGTTCTCGACCTCACTCAGCTCCAAAGGGCTACCCACGTGTTCTTCATATTAGCAGTAGGATACTTACTCGCCTTTCTAGAGGGGCGTCATTCCGTAAGTCTCGGCTTGAGATGGCCCTTCGCGCTAGCCCTAATGTTTCTCTCTTTCATACCGACATATTTGGCGGCAGTGTTCGCAGCTGATAAAGGTTACATGTGGCTCGCAGCCTACATTATTATCGTGTGGGCTGCAACCGTCCTTCTGCCAACCTTAAACCCTATAGTTAAAGTCCTCGACCCTATTTCCAGGTATGTCACTCTCATCCTGGCTCTCCTCGCAGTGTTCCCCTATGTGTACCAGGTTTGGGAGTATGAGGAGTTAATATATAGGGCTGTGGTTCCAACAGCGTACGATGTAACCATGGGCTGGACTATGACACTACTCCTTTTCGGCGTAGTCCTCAGGTTTGTGGGCCCTGAGATGCCTGTTCTCGTGAGTATGTTCATCCTCTACGATATTTACGGATACCTCTTACCCAAGCCATGGTTCCACCCCGGCTTCGACATAGACACGCTCGTAGGGAAGATATACAGTGAGACCGAGGCAGCGCTCTTCGGGCTCATAACTGGCGTGTCATTCAAGTACATAGCGTATTTCACAATGCTAGCCGGGCTCCTGAGCGCCCTAGGCTTCAGCGACTTAATGGCTAAAGCCTTCTTCTCGCTAATTGGAAGAAGCTCTGCAAGCGTAGGAAGAGTATCAGTGGGGATGGGAGTAGGCATGGGCATGATATCAGGGTCTGGGGCTGCAGACACGGCGTTCATAGGCTCCACGTTAAGGGATATTTTCAAGGCGGCGGGATATCCTGCTCTAATAGCTGCGGGCATATCCGCTAATGCGGGCACGCTAGCTCTAATAACGCCCCCTATTCTAGGGTCTATAGCGTTCATTATGGTTGAAATCTTGAATATACCGTATATGTGGATAGTGGTGATGGCCTTACCGCCCATGGCCCTCTACGCGATATCCATCCTAATGTATAATGAGCTGTATGCTAGAGCATACAACTTAAAACCTGTAGATGCTGTCCCAGGGAGGAGGTTCAAGCCAGACTATCTCATACCATTCGCTCTGCCCGCAATGATTCTCACCATGATATTTCTAGGCTACACTGTGCGCACTGCAGTAGTATTAGCTATCATAGTGTCACCGGTCCTAGCTCTACTCAGTGGGGAGACGAGGCGGAGGATCAAGGATATTCCCATGGGCCTCGTTGAGGGCATGAAGATCCTAGTTCCCGTCGGGGCCTCCATAACTATAGCTAACGTCATAATGGCAATGGTGGTAGTGTCGGGGCTCCACCAGAAGTTCTCCCTAGCCCTCTTTAACATGCTGGGAGGCAACCTAATCCTTGCTATACTCTTCGCCTTCACATTCTCCCTAATACTCGGCATGGGCGTGCCTCCCACAGCAACATATGTCCTAGCATCCCTCCTAACAGCCCCCGTCATAATTAAGATGGCTGTGGCAATCGGAATCCCAGAGCAGGCTGCCACTCTAGCAACACACATGTTCCTATTCTACACTGCAATGCTAGCCGACGTGACGCCTCCAGTAGCTTTATCAGCATTCGCGGCGGCCTCGGTATTCAAAGAGAACCCCATATTGATCGGAATTAAGGCTGCGAGCGTAGCCCTACCTAAATACATTTACGCTATAAGCTTCATATGGTCATACTGGGGAACATCACTACTAATAATGCCAATAGTCCTAGTCGAAGGCGTATCCACAGGGCTAATCCTAGCATCATCAAGGATAATAGCGGCGCTAATAGGCACGTTCTTCATATCCATAGCTAACGTCGGTTACTTTGGCTCGCAAAGGCTAACTATGCTCACGAGAATCCTAATGCTAGTCATAGGCACACTCCTAATACTACCAATAGGCACACTTAATATAATAGCATTGCCAGGGGGCATCTCTGCACTTATATTAGTACACAAGAGAATTCTAAGGTAATTCTACCAGTAAGAAAAACAAAAGAAGCTATGGCTTCTTTTTACCTTCTAAAGTTTTTACCTTCTAAGGACCCCTCTCTCCTCGAAATACTTTAGGGCGCCCTCATGGTACGGTATTGCGCCACCGTAGAACATTAAAGCGGTTTCTAGCTTAGTGTCCCTGCCTGCAGCCACAGCCTTGTGGAGGAAGTCTAGGTTCTCGAAGACTGCCTTGGTAATCTTGTAAGCTACTTCAGCGGGTGTATCCTTGTGGCACACGAATAGGGCCCAGAAGTTTAGGGTGGGCGCGTCTTCAGGCGCTCCATACCATTCCTTGGGTATTACGCCGCGCACTGCTAGACCTGGATAGAGGGCTGTGAAGGAGTTGATGACGACATCGCTTAAGGGCACTATGTACACTTGTTTACCCCTAGCAGCTAGAACTTTAGAGAGCTCAACTACAGACCCTATAACCTTGCCAGTGAAGAAGTAAGCATCTAAGGTCCCATCTCTCAAAGCTGCGGCAGCCTCGGCGGCCCCGAGCCTCTCCCATTTTGCGAAGTCCCTCGCAGGGTCTATCCCTAGGAACTTTAGAATAAGCATAGCCTGGAACTCGCTACCGCTCCCTGGGGGCCCTGTTGAGACCCTCTTACCCTTCAAGTCCATTACGCTCTTTATGCCCGAATCCGTGGTTGTAACAATGTGTACGAGCCCCTCATAGGAAGCCCATAATATTGTTATGGGGGCAGGCTTGCCCTTGAACTTTTCATGTTCCCCTGTATACGCGAAATAAGCTACATCAGTGAATGTAAGCCCACAGTATACGACTCCTTTAGCCAGGTCAGTCTTATCCCTGATCAAGAGGAGGTTATCTACGCTACCAGCAGTGTTAACTGTTGAGGCAGACAAGTCTGTAAAATTAGATACTATGGCAGCCACGGCGCCCACATAGTAGAAGAAGACTCCCCCAATCCCCCCACCGCCTATCACAATACTAAGTTTGCCCGGAGCAGGCGTTGGTGTTGGTGTCGGCATTGGTGTTGGTGTTATTCCCGGTGTTGGTGTCGGCGTTGGTGTTATTCCCGGTGTTGGTGTTGGTGCAGGTGTCTCAACAGGTCTTAGGAATAGGAAGTACCCGGCTATTAAAGCTATTATGATAATGGCGGCCGCCACGTACATCACTAGGTTTCTTGAAGAAGCCATCAAATCAAGCCACCTCCACTTTTTCTTTATAATATCGGGAGATCGGGAATTTAAAAATGTTACTTTCAACTAACACTCTGATTAATCAAAATCTATATTAGACGATCCCACTATGTGCCTCTCACTTTAATTATGTTTAATTAAAGACCAAATACTATGTGCCTCCACCCTTATACACGTGTTTTTCAGTTTAATCCTCATATCGCCTATTATTATTTTAAAATTTTGGGTACTGCAGAACTCTATATTTCTAGATTCATAGCCTTTCACTGTCGTTGAGACGTTTAGCATGCCCATGGAGTAATATTCTATCATCGCCTCGTCAGCTTCCAGGGCGTGTCCTCTAATTCTCCCATGGGTTATTTTAAAATGAATAGTTACCGGCGTTCCTGTAATTGAGCTGTTGAAGCTTAATTTAAGGTCTCTCTCGCCCCACATTAAGTGTATTGTTTTCAGCTCCCCGTCCACATAGATAGTCACCATAGTTATGTTTAATAATGCTATGGAAAGTATTAAAGCTACCACTAGGATCGCCGCTAGAGAGAATACTATAGCTGCACGTTTGGGCCCCCCCTTCATGGTGTTCGCGCAGGCTTCTTTAAACATATATGCCTCCACTCTTCTTCTCGCTCTCCCATCTCGCTCCTATTCTGCTTAGTAGCGAGTATATAGATGTGAAGAGCACGAGGGCTACTGCTAGCCTCCACCACACTATGCCTTCCTCGGTTTTTATGGGTAGCAGGCTCATCCCTACGGCTTCTTGGAACGCGCTGTTAGCTAGCCAGAGTGTTATAACTGTGAGCACCGAGGCGAGCACTATATTAGCTAGGAAAAGCACTATGATTATAACTGATGCCGGTATTAGCATTGTAGCTATGAATAGGGGTATTGAGAGTATAGCTAAAACAATGATTAAAGGTATGCTGAGGAGCACTAGGGCAAAGAATAGTGGGAGGCTAATCACCCCCATTATCAAGAGAAACACTAAGATAGGGAGAACTATTAAAATCCCCGCTATAGCTAGAGCAGCTATTAAAGCGATCCTCCTAGCCAACCTTTAAACCCGTGTCAACCGTTAACAAGGGCCCCTAAAATACTTGATCAAAACCCCGGTATTCCCGATTTAGAGTTCTCTCGGGGATTTAGAGGGCTGTTGTGGCAAGGATACTTTCTGTGTCGTTGATAAGTAAACTCTTAAGCTCTAGTAGTTCCCTAAATCGTTAGTGGTGTGCGGGGCTTGAAAGTGTATATTACTGTAGTGCCTTTCAGTGTTATCGCTGTAGATGAAGGAGGCAACATTGTTGATTACGAGTTTCTCCCTAAGAGTGTTGATGATGCTGTTGAGGAGGCTTTAGCTGTAGAAAGGGGTGAGGTTTCAGGGGCTTTTATGAGGCTTGTTGAGAGGCTTAAGGGTAAAGTTTCAAGTGTTGTGGTTGAGGATGATGATCTTGCTAGGAGCTTGTCTAGGCTTGGTTTTGAAACTTCAGTATCTTATGGTGACCCTGTTTTCCACTCTCTTAGGGCTAAGTTCTCCGATCTCGCTGTGAGTTTGGGTTTCACCCCTAGTAGGGATGATTTGCTTAAGTGGATGTATGATGTTGAAGTTGAATATACTAGGAGGAAGCTTAGGGGGGCTGCTGCTAAGAGGGATCAGCTCGCTATCCAGGCTATAAGGGCTATTGACGACATAGATAAGACTATAAATCTTTTCGCCACGAGGGTTAGGGAGTGGTATGCGGTACACTTCCCGGAGCTCGACGAGCTTGTGAGGGAGCACGAAGATTTCCTGAAGATAGTGGCGGATCTAGGCCACAGGGATAATATTAGTGTTGAAGCCCTTTTAAAGCTGGGCTTCAGCGAGGGGAAGGCGAGTAAGATAGCTGAAGCAGCCTCGACGAGCATTGGCGCTGACTTGTCAGAGTCTGATGCTGAAGCCCTTAAAACCCTAGCAGGCATAGTGTTGGAGCTCTACGAGTTGAGGAACACCCTCACAACTTACATAGATGATGTCATGAAAGAAGTAGCCCCCAACATAACTGCTCTCGTAGGCCCCCTCCTAGGAGCTAGACTCCTCAGCATTGCGGGGAGCCTTGAGAAAATGGCTAAACTTCCTGCGAGCACTATACAAGTTCTAGGCGCTGAGAAAGCTCTCTTCAGGGCTTTGAGGACTGGAGGTAGGCCTCCAAAACACGGGGTCATATTCCAGTATCCGGAGATACATAAGAGCCCCAAATGGCAGAGGGGTAAGATAGCTAGGGCTCTAGCTGCTAAACTATCCATGGCTGCTAAAATAGATGCTTTCACAGGCAGGTATGTGGGCGATAAGCTTAACGAGGATCTTAAGGCTAGAATAGAGGAGATTAAGAGGGTTTACGCTAAACCCCCAGTTAAAGAAGCTAAACCTAAGCCTCCAACCCCAGCTAGGAGGGAGTTTAAGAGGGGCAGGAGGCCTAGGAGGTGATTAGAATGTCCGAAGTTGTTAGGGTGGAGGAGCACGGGGAGTGGAGGAACGTATATGTAGTCGAGCTCGATGACGGCAGCCTAAGGATAGCTACCAAGAACATGGTTCCAGGACGGAGAGTTTATGGGGAGAGGCTTTTCAAGTTTGAAGGTGTAGAGTATAGAGAGTGGAACCCCTATAGGAGCAAGCTGGGAGGAGCCCTCCTTAAAGGCCTAGTGGAGCTCCCAGTGAGGGAGGGCGATAAGATATTATACCTGGGTATTGGGAGCGGGACTACTGCAAGCCACATAAGCGACATAATAGGCCTCGGAGGCTCCATATACGGGGTCGAGATAGCCCCGAGAGTTATGAGAGATTTGCTGACAGTTGTGAGAGAAAGGAGGAACATATACCCTATACTTGGGGATGCGAGGTTCCCCGAGAAGTATAGGCACCTAGTGGAAGCAGTTAACGGAATGTACGTTGACGTAGCACAGCCGGAGCAGGCGGCCATAGTTGTTAGGAACGCCGCGCTATTCCTAGAACGGGGAGGCTACCTATTACTAGCTATAAAAGCTAGGAGCATAGATGTCACCCTCGAACCTAGTGAGGTTTACAAGAGGGAAGTTGAAACTCTAAAAGCAGGGGGCTTCACAATAATAGACGTGGTACACTTAGACCCCTTCGACAGAGACCACGCTATGATATATGCGAGGTACGAGAAAGGGCTTTGAGCGAGAAGATAAGGGAAGCTATAGAAAAGAAATATAGAGAGGATAGTAGGAGGCTAACACTATACTGGCCAGCAGAGACCATAACACTATTAGAGGTAGCGCGGGGCAGGAAAGACGTAAGGCTACACTCAGGTGACATCCACGCCTTCGACGAGGAAGAACTATCTAAACTCCTAAACACAGTCCCCCCATACTACTGGGAGCTAATGAGGCTGCCTGTGATGCTAAGATATAGGAGGAGAGAAGATGGAACTTCAGAATACGCTGTTGAAGGAGGGGTATGGCAGAAGAGGCTCGTAGAATTGATCATTAAAGGAAATGTAACCTCTAAAGGGGCTGAAAGCCTCAACGTCCAAGAGTTCGCCTTACTAATAACATCATATAAATCCCTAGTATTCGTAACACTAGCTGTAGAGTAGTGCCTCTTCAACCGAGCGGCTGCCCGTGGAGGGGGTTCCCAGTCTTTTATAAGAGCCTCCAGCTTCTGCTAGTTTAGGGGCTTCAATGGCTTGCGGGGTAATCCTTAGTGGTGGCATGTCTAGGAGGTTCCAGGTGAGTGGGGAGCCCTGGGTTGATAAGGCTTTACACCTTGTAGGCGGCGTGCCCATGATTAAGGTTGTAGCGGGGAAGCTTTCAAGGGTTTCCAGCAGGCTCATAGTAGCCTCTGGGCCCCCTAGTAGGGTTCCCGTTTACCAGTCTGTTTTAGGCGACGTTATCGTTGTGAGCGACGACCCCGGGCTTAGTGGCCCCCTGGCCGGCATATATTCCGCTTTTAGATATTGTGATTCAAACGTTTTAATCGCCCTCCCAAACGATATGCCTTTAATCTCGGAAGAACTCTTAGAACTCATGATCAACCTTGCGGGGGAATATGACGTAGTGTCCCCTATACTCCCCAACGGCCTCGTAGAAACCACTGTGCTAGCGGTTAACGTTGAAACTTCAAAGTGGATCCTAGATGCTCTTAAAAACATAGGGGGGAGAAGTAGGGTTGCCGACCTTCACAGAGGCGCCCCCAGGATTTACCTTGTAAACGTGAAGTCGAGAGGGTTTGAGCCGCGAGAATTCAAAAACATAAACAAGAGGGAGGATCTTGAACGAGAGCCTTCAGAATACCCTGAAGGACCCCTAGACAGCGATGTTAGAATAATAAGAGACTATAGTCTTGAGGATGTTCGCGGGAAAACCGGTAAAATTATAGGATCCCTCTGGGGCACCCTACTATTAGGAAGGCTAAAAGAAGAACTCCACACATACCTGGAAAAAGGCGTATACATGTTCGCAGCATATACACTACTAGACTCCCCCAATAAATACGAGAGGGCGCTAGGCAGGATGATCATAGACTACTTGAAACCCACATAAAACACAACCCCACACCTATAGCTCAGGCAGCGCCATTCGCACATTAGAATCATAGGGGTTTCAGGCTTCACACTCGCTAGACCTAGGAGACTGTTAGGCCTCTAAATACTTTCTAGGAGCCCCTGCCTTATTAGTGATATTGCCAGGGCGGCCATTACTAGGCTCATGAACTTGTCTAAAACTAGGAGTCCCTGTCTCCCGACGAGTTTCATTATGGTGACGCTGAGGCTTAGTATGGCGTAGGCTATTATGGCGTTTATGGCTATTGACGCTAGGGCTATGTGGAGGCCCCAGTGGTATTTTATGTATATTACTATTGATATTGCCGCTGGCCCCGCTAGTAGGGGTGTGGCTAGAGGTACTATTGCTAGCCTCTCAGGCTCTCCTCTGATGGCCCCTAATGGTACTTCAAGTAGCATGGCTATTGATGATATTAGTAGGATTAACCCGGCCGCTATTCTGAAGTCGTTTATAGTTATGTTGAACAAGCTGAATATAAAGTCCCCTATAAGCGTGAACGCTAGTAGAAATATTGATGCAACCAGAATAGCTAGTTTCAACGCGCTCTTCTTCTCTTCAACGCTCATCCTAGACGTTAGCGCGTGATAGTATGGTATTGTACCTATAGGGTCTATAGCTATGAACAGCATTAGGGGAGGTTGTAAAATGTCTAGGGTGTCCAACCTACTTCCCTGCTAGGCTTACTTTCTCAAGCACTATTGCCGGCGCGTAAACCCCGCCCACGTTATCTAGATCTCTCGATACCGCCACCAAGCTATCTCCTAGTATAGTGTAGATGTCGCCGGCTAGCACTGCCGACCTCACGTTACCCTTAAACACTCCATCCTCATAGTAGTCTGCGTTAACTATTGTAGCATTGAGGTAACCCCTTACAGGGTTAGAGAGCCACTCACCTATTACTCCGTGAACTACGAGGCCCCTATCTATATTGAGTATTTCTTCTAGTTTCACGCCCCCAGGCTCCACCATGAAGTTGGTGGGCGAGGGCCCCACGTTGGAAGCCACGCCAGCCCTGGAGGCGTTCCCCGTAGACTCTCTCCCCTCCCTCTTTGCCGTGTAAGTGTCGTAGAGGTAGCTTTTAAGGACTCCCTTCTCAACTACAGTTTTACGCCTCGTAGCCACACCTTCATCATCGAAGCTTGAAGTGACGGCGCCGCCTTCAACAGTCCCATCGTCTATTATGGTTAGCTTAGGGTTTAAGACCTGCTCCCCTATTTTCCCAGCCAGGGGGGACCTGCCCCTCTGGACACTATTAGCGGAGACTGCCGGGGCTATGAGCTCCGCTATTATTGAAGCCGCTACTCTAGGCATGAGTACTATATTGTACCTGCCTGTTTCAACCTCCACGCTCTTGAGCCCCCTCAAAGCCCTCTCCGAAGAGTATTCAATGAGGGCTTCCAGGTTTAACCCTTTGAGGCTCCTCGAGCTCCTGCAGTCCCCGAAAGAGGCTTCAGAGCCGCCCTCAGAGGCTTTAACATTGACGCACACGCTGGCGCTCGTAGCCTTCTCCTCCACGCTCCCCCCGAAACTGTTGGCTATAACTCTCTCCCAGGCGCTTAAGCTCACGTCAGCCTCCACTACTTCAAGCTTGGGGTCTATCCTTCTAGCTAAACTATTAGCCTCCAAAAGCCCTCTCGCAAGGCCCTCAACATCTGGATATTCAACGCTCTCATCGTAAACCCCGGAGACGGGGGAGGCTCCCAGCCTCTCGGGCAGGCTATGCCACCAGGGGTCTTCGGCTGAAACCCTGGCTATCTTAACCACCCTCTCGGCCAGGGCTTCAACGTCAGCCTCCCTCTTGATGGAGCCTCCCCCTACGGCGACTCTTCTGCCGACGGCTATCCTAAGGCCTAGAGCCGTGGCTTTACCCGCGCGCGCAACGTTAACCCTTCCCTTGATCACGTCTATGGTCGTCTGCACCCCTGAGACTATATAGGCTTCAGCCTCGCTGGCCCCAAACTTTAAGGCTAGGTTGACCGCTTTCAAAGCGGTTTCCTCCAGGCTATGCTCCACCCACGATCACCCTCTTAACCCTAACGTGGGGGCCTCCGAGGCCCACTCTAACCATCTGCCCTCCCTTCCCGCATCCTCCGAAGACGCTGGTTTCAACCTTGAGGTCTCCCCCTATTCCGGTAATGTTCTTAAGTAGCTCCAGTATGTTGCCAGTTATAGCTACGCCCCTTACAAGCTCTACGGGCTCTCCATTCTTAACTATGTATGAGGGGCCTATGGTGAAAGTGAAGACGCCGTTAGAAGTGTCCACCTGCCCTCCCCCAACCATCCCTTTACCTTTTAAGTAGACTCCGTTAAGCCCTTCAAAGAGCTCTTCAACCCTCCAATCTCCGGGTTCAATATAATAGTTTGTCTGCCTAACTATAGGCTCATTACCGTAACTTTGAGCCCTCCCGTTCCCCGTAAGCTCAAGGCCTACCTCCCGGGCTACAGCCCTACTAGTCAAGTAGCTTTTCAACACTCCACGTTCAACGATCAGGGTTTTCCTTTTAACGACACCTTCATCATCAAAGTATACCGGATAACCCCCCTCGACAAGCCCCTCATCAACTATTGTAACCCCACTCCCAGCTATAGACTCGCCGATCTTACCGGATATAACGGAACTCCCAGCGACTATGTGGTCGCCCTCACTCGCATGGCCTAGAGCTTCATGCACTAAAACCCCTACGACATCATTATCTATAACCGCCTCGTAGGAGCCTGGAGGAGCAGTCCCAGCTTTCACGACTTTCAAAGCCAGCCCATCGACATCGTCTGCGAACGCCCTTAAATCCATCGACTCCATAGTCTCAAATCCTCCAACGAAACTCTTCGAGTCGCCAACCCTCTCATAAATGCCTGCATACTTAGCTACTACAATATGTGAAAACCCGGAGAGTACTGTGAGGCTTTCAGCCTCAACACCTTCACTAGTCACAACATACCTATAATCCCTCTCGAAACCAAGCCTCGTAACAGCGGAGGAAATACCCTCCTTAGAAGAGCTCTCCCTATTAACTTCAAGGACCATATCAACCTTAACCCCGGGCTCTACAGAGAACGGGTCAATCATAAAGCTACTCCTAAAAGAGCCCCTCCAACCATCAACAAAACCAGGCTTAAAACTAGGCCTCGAAACCCTAGCCATGGAATACGCCCCCTCAACAGCAACCTTTAAACCCTCACGGCTCACATCGCTAGTGAAATAGAAACCCCTACCCCCACTCGAGTAAACCTCAACTCCAACACCCGAGTGAACACTAAAACTATAATCTCTCAAACTACCCCCATCAGCCATAACATGCTCCAAGAGCCTCTCATGAAACCTAACAATAACCAGGTCAACACCCATGTTTTCAGCATGCCTGAGAGCATCTAAAATTAAATCTTTCAAATACAAAATACATCACCACATGAAAAGCCCTCCCCACACATAAGCTCTACTTTAGCGGTTTTTATAAAAGTTTATAAGAGTTTTATTAAATATCACTCCATATAAACTCATAATGGTCTTGAAACCATATACCCCCCCTACTACCCCAAAAAGGGGAGAGGGGCCTGTTGAGCCCCAAGGGCTTTAGGCTGATATCAGCCGATATGAGAGCCAAACTCCTCATAAGAAGAACTTATCGTTTAAACTAAGGGGGTTCGCGCCTCATAGTGGTTGATACTACTTGATATTTGCAGCTCCTTAGCCCTTTCCCTCTTAGTAATGACTCATCCTAGGTGTCCCCACAGCCTTTATGGAGGGCTACTTTTCTGTGGAAGATATTCAGCCCTGGGAAACTGTACATTATGAACTCGGCTACTTTAAACTTTTATGAAGACAGTTTAAAGTTCCATAAGGCTTAGAGATAATTGTATGAAGTTTGATTAACGTTTCATTGATAATTCTAGTAGTGTAGAATAAATTAAAGTTTAAAAGTCTTGAGGAAAGCTTAGGCTTGTGAGCGTGATGTTTGAGATGGTTGAGAGCAGGGTTGCCGCCCTCTTTGTTCTGGCTTTAATCGTGTTCTCTCTAAGCCCAGTGTCGCGGGCGGAGGCGGGGTTTCTGGTGTTGACTAACTCTATTGTGGTTCCTGAGGGTCTTGTTGGCTTTAGGCTTGACTATAAGGGGGCTAGGGGTTCGGGTGTTCTCACTGGTTTGGGGTTGGAGTTCTATGTTTCTGGGGACGGTTCCCCGGTTATAAGGCCTTATGATGTTCTCGTTGCCAGGGTTGTTGCGTCTCCCGGGGTTGAGGCTGTTTTCGGGACTTTGAGGCTTCCTAGTAATGTTACACTTTATAGGCTCCTCTGGGCTTCTTCAGGGACTCTTTATGTTAAGGTTACTGATGGTTTTGGAGTTGTTGTCGCCGGCGTTCCTGTTGATCTCAGTTTTTCTAAGCTTTCGAGGGCTTTACAGCTCTTTAACACGAAGCTTTCCGCTGTTAACAATAGTAAGCTTGGGGTTTCAGACCGCACCGTGCTTATTATTGATTTGAGCCCTTACAATCTTGGAAGCATCCTGGGCGGTTTAGAGTATAATGTTACTAGGATATTATCTGAGGAGGCTACATTTAAGCTTTTAGAATATAGCAAGCTCCTAGGGGTCTACTATTCGGAAGTCTTCAGCACTGTCAGCGTTAATTCTCACGGCTTCATGTTCACAGCTTCCTTGAGAGGGTTAAAGGACTTCCCCCTAGAGGCGCCGGAGAAAGTTGATGGGAGGCTCGGCGTTAACATTAACTATGAAGACTTCAACCTCGAATATTTAGGCGGAGTGTATAGGAACTATACTAACGCCATAAAAGTCGAGGAGGGCAGGCAAGTCAACAGCCTGCCCCAAGACTTTGACTGGGAAGTCGACGTTAGAGTGAGCTTAACGTGGCCCAAGGATATAACCGTAGATATATACCCGAGCGTAACAGTAGACTCTATCAACAGGAACACCGCTGGCAGGACGGGAGAGCTTAACGTAGGAGATAAGGTAAGCGTTACTTTGAGAAACTTCCCGGGGAACGCCGGGATACTAGGAGAATTCTATGTATACGGGCCGACACTACAACTCCTAGGTAATGTAAGCGTTGACCAGAAGACCGACGCTTCAGGCAGAGCGTCACTAACAATAACACTACCACCCCTACCCTACGGGGGGAGGTTTATAGCCCTAGCTTTCAAAGCTGGGAGCGAGACCCTCTACAGGGGAATCCCCGCAGCCAACGCTACAACTATGGAAATTTACAGGGAGCGCGTTATGCCTCATGTGTGGGCGTGGACTTTTAACATTAGAGGCGAAGTCTCTAAAGCTCATGATATAGCTCCTGGAACCTACATCCTCGTTATAGGTAGGGGCTTCCTAGAAGAACGGTTAGAGTTCGAAATATATGATGCCCCTATGAAGAACAAGATTACAACACTAGTAGTTAGAGAAATGATAGGGGTCCTCGGTAACGGGAGTTTCGCAGCCATAGTCCAAGTGCCTGGAGTCGGCCACGGGATTTCCCCGGAGCTCCACTCTAGCATTGTTACTTTAATGGTTAGAGGCATGTGGACAGCCTATAATGTAGGGTGGCTTTCCAACATAGCCGCAGACCCGGGGATACACTATCTAAGCATAGACCTCCACGGTGCAGCGGCCATGGTGTATATCAACCCTATCCCTGAGGTTGGCAGTGTCGTAGACCCGGCAGCTAGCAGGATAAGGCTAGGCTTAAACCCAGCTTATCCATATAATGCTATGTGGGAGCCTGAAGCTAGGAGGGTCATCACTGTAGAAGCTATAGGATTGGATATAAGAAGGATTGGAGCTATAGCTAGAGTGTCCCTGGTTAGCCTTGAGAACGTGGTGCCCGGGGTAGGTGGTAGAGTTGAAGCCTCCCTATTCGACAGTCAGCCAGTAGTTTTAGGCTATTTCAAGGCAACCTATGGAGTACCCGTGGTACCTCACACGCCTGGAGGCTACTTTGTTAAAGTCGAGAACATTAACACGTCATATGCTGTGGGGAGTGTTGGAGACAGAAGGTATACTGTTAGAGTTAACGCTACCATGGCCCTTATAGACCCTTGGGATAATGTTACTAAGAAGGAGATATTTTTAGTGTCGCCTCAGGACCTTAGGGCTGTAGGTTACGGGTGGGCAGCCAACTTAACCATATTATATGATGTTTCTCCAGTTGTAGGCGCTATTAACATATTCCTAGGCTCCTCTAATGTCAACGGCACTTTTATAGGGCAGGTTAACCTTACAGCGTACATAAAAGATCCTGGGGTTTACGAGGTGTTGTTTAAGCAGAGGGAGAATAGGACCTCGCCCGCTTACGAGCTGACTTCTAGGGTCACAGTGATAGTGAGGATAGTGCCTCCGCTCTCCGTGAAAATAGATGTGGGCCAGGCAGGCTACGGGGACTTGCCTGTAATAGTGTTTTTCTCAGTATTCTTCGGGAACAAACTAGCTACAATTGACAAGGTTAGAGATGTTGCTTTAGAAGTTCACGCTCCAGGCCTAGGGGTTGCCCTGGTGCCTCTAAAACCTCTAGATTCAGCGCTCCAGAGGGCAGTATATTACGCTATAGTAGATCCTGTATGGCTCTTCACCGGTAAAGTGCTAGGTTCTAGTTTAATGTTCATAGCTTATGCTGCAGCAAGGTTTGACCCTAAAGTTCCAGAGCAGGAAGCCCACACTACTGCTGCAACGCACGTGCCCCCGGTGACTCTAGCTAGCCAGATAGCTTTAGCGGCTTCCAGCGAGAAAGCGTTAGACGACATTCTCACCACCTTAAACTATCTACTAGCGAGGGTTAACATCCTCCAAGATTCTATGGAGTGGGGTTTCGAGCTTACTAGGAGGGACATAGCTAACGTTAGACTAATGATGTTAATAGTACAGTCAGGGTTCGAAAACGCTGTTAAGGCAATACTAGATATGAGTCGAGTTAGCGGGGAAATCCTCGCAACACTCTCAAGGGTTAACGCCACAATAGTCGGGGGCATAGCACTCGTCAGGGCGGACGTAGAGGGGCTCAGGGACTTCCTTAAAGCTGTTAACGCTAGCATAGCCAACATTATAGTTGGTAAGAGCGGGGAGGTCAAGGCGGCCATAGTAGACGCTCAAGGCCGGATAATGGGGGTTTTAGAAGCTAACACCCTAGCCTTAAAAGCAGTAGCAGGCAACATGTCTATACTAAGAGGAGACATAGCTGGGGCTTCCGCGCTAGTTAAATCGCTTTCAGACGCTCTAGCAGCGTTTAGGCTCGAGACTTTAAGCATGAACACTGTTATAATCTCGACACTCGAATCTTTGAGAACAGATGTAAGCATTGTTAGAACTGAAGTATCTGAGTCTAAAGCTATCATAACCGGCTTAAAGGGGAGCGTCGAGAAAATAGACACGGCCCTCGTAAGGGTTCATGGGGAAATTTTAGCGGTCAGAGGGGCTGTTGAGAAGTTGAACGCTGAGATGCCTGATGTAGCTAGAAAAGGAGACTTGAGTGGTGCTGTCTCCAAGATAGAAACTTCAATACGAGAGGCTAGAAGCTCCCTAGAGGATAGTATAGGCGGTGCTGTAGAATCTATAGGGTTAACTGTGAGAAACTGGAGTCTAATCATAATAGCTGTTTTAATCCTCCTCACAATAGCCTTCCTAGCAGCTACTCGGCTCCTAGCTAGGAGGGCTCCTCTCTAGCTCTCTTTCTTCTCATCTCTTTTCTCATGTAAACAGCTTATATGGGCTCAGCTACTAGTATATGGAGGGTGCCCTATTTGAATGTTGCCCTAGCCGTTAACGATGACGGCTTTGAAAGTGTCGGTTTAAGGATTCTCGTGGAGGAGTTGAACCTAGCAGGGTATAGGGTTTATGTTTGCGCCCCCTCAACCCAGATGAGCGGTATTAGTAAGGCTGTGAGTTTCAAGAGGTTTGGCAGGGATGGGCGCGTCTCTTATAGGGAGGCTGTTTTTGCGGGCGCTGTTAAGTCTTGGGTTTTAAACGCTACCCCCGCGGAATCAGTCTTAATATGTCTTAAAGCCCTGCTCCCCGAGCCCCCCTCTATGGTAGTTTCAGGAGTTAACATGGGGCCTAACCTTGGCCTTGAGGATTTCTTGACTAGCGGGACTGTAGGGGCTGCTCTCGAAGCGTCGCTCCACGGAGTGCCCGGGATAGCTGTCAGCCTGGCAGCCCATAAAGTTTCAGAAGAGCTTCACTACAGGGTTGCGGCTAGGATAGCTTCAAAGTTAGCCGTTGAAATGTCCAGGTATAAGACGGGCTCTAACCTAGTCAACATTAACGTCCCCCCTAACCCTAAAGGAGTCATGATTACCAGGCTCGCGCTCAACCCTTACAGGCCTAAATTCAAGATCACCGGAGACTTGATAGAAGTTATAGATGATACTCTAGAAGAAAGATACTGGGATAGGGAGCCTGGCACAGACGTCTGGGCCGTTATGCAAGGATACGCCTCCATCACTCCTCTGAACGTGAACCCGTCAACCTTCGGGGCGGGCGAGGCATTTATAAAATTGAGTGAGATAATTCCTAAATAGTAGGGTAGAGTAGGCTAGGTGGGGGGCCTTGGCTAGCAAGCAAGCTTACGCTATTATAGCAATATACCTTTTAGTTTTATCTAGCACGCCTCTCATAGCAAACTTCCTAAGCGGTGAGGAATGGATAGGGTTCGACACAGGAGCTTACTATTATAAGAATGAGCACCTCGAAGTAAGGCTGGCGGGCCTCCCTGAAGGTGTTGGGAAACCTAGGATTTACGTTTACGCCCCCAACAGTTCCTATATGCCAGTATTAATTTTAGATGTTAACGATAGGGAGAGTACTGTTGAAGGCTTTAGCCTCTTCTATGACGTCATAGATGTTAAAATAATAGCGGCAAACAACACGCTATCAATGACGTATGTATTAGGGGATTTCAATATAACAAAGACTATTATAACTGCAGACACCACGGTAACAATAGAATACCGTGCTACTGAGGCTGTGAGGTATAGTATAGTAGTTCATGGCAGGAACTACACGTCTGTAAACGGCTTATACCTGAGAGACTATATTAATAAAACGTTGAAACTTGAGAGAGTAGAGAGCGTTAACTTCGAGCTCCACAGTAAGCCTGTGGGTGTGGGTAGAGTATACTTGAACTTCTCGAGCCCTGTAGACATTGAGGTTGAAGA
This sequence comes from uncultured Sulfolobales archaeon, assembly GCA_937921695.1. GTDB lineage: Archaea > Thermoproteota > Thermoprotei_A > Sulfolobales > Acidilobaceae > DSZV01. The sequence continues at coordinate 57,459 of CAKZTZ010000007.1, forward strand.
GGAGGTTAAGGGTGCAACTATTATAAGAGTGCTCTGGAAGGGTGAGAGGCTAAGTATGACTGTTAGGGGCTATGTTGAGCCTCAAAAACTAAGCCCTGTAACATCCACTTTGTCAAGCTTATTAAACCATAGAGTAACCCCCATAATACTACCTTTAATAACCTTAATGATAATACCCTTAGGGTGGATTATTTGGAGAAAGCTTTAAAACTAGCCCTCCTAGCGGCCACTCTAAGACTCATAGTAGCCCCATTCTTCGCCCACATATGGGATGTAGCCACTATTCAGGAGACCATGTTCTACACTTTTTCAGGAGAGAACGTCTACAGGATAGTCTACACTCTCTCGGAGAAAGTTCAGGAGAGCACGGGTCTCCAAACGCTCTTCTATGAGGGTTACGCTTACCTGCCACACTTAATACTCATAATATGCCCTTTTTATTTCCTATACACGCTGATAGGCGGGGATCCCAGGCCAATTAAGGGTATTGAGGGGTCGCTGGCGGTCAGCCTATATTATAAGATAAACTTCTACATGTCTGGAGACGTTTTCCTCTTCCTCTCTATAGTCAAGCTCCCAATGATAATAGCGGATTCCATCATAGTCTATACTTTATATAAGATCGGATACGGGAGGGCTGCAACAATATACGCTTTAAGCCCCTACGCAATATTCATAACAGGCATGTGGGGCATGTTCGACTCTATAGTAGCTTTATGCCTACTGCTCACACTAATACTCTTAGACCGTCAAAAGCATGCCCTAGCAGGGTTACTCTACGGTTTTAGCCTGGTTAAAATCTACGCTGCAATACCCCTCCCGGTTATCCTAGCCTTCTTGTTGAGGAGGGGGAAACGTTACCTCATATTGTTCCTGGCGGGTTTCGCTGTCTCTCAAGTGCCCACGCTCTTATTCGCTCTCCTAGACTTCAAGTCCATGTTATACAGTGTATTCTTGGTTCACATGTTTAGGCAGCCTAGCGGTTTAACGCCCCTGAGGGTTTTGAACTTAGCTGAGAACATGGAGGTGTCAATAGTTGTGGGCCTGGTTCACACAGCGATCTCAATAGCTGTCTACATAGCCATACTATATGTTCTAGTCAAATATAGGGTTGATATGTGGAACGCCTTCACAATACTCCTACTCTACTTCCTAGCCTTCAGTAAGGTCGTCCACGAGCAATACTACATCCCACTATACCCTCTTATGCTTTTTAAGGATGAGAGGAGGGCTAGAATTGTAGAAGCTTTATTCCTAGTTTATGGTGTTATTAATGTAGGTGTTTTCCTCCCAGCTCCCATAGCTCTCTTCATAATAGATTACAGGTTTGTCAAGTTCCATTCAAGCCTAATATATAGTGACCTGGGGCTTCTACTAGCAAACATGATAGGCCCCATACTCATGTTCGCTTTATCCTTGACTGTGTTCATGGTTATTCTTAAGATTCTTTTAAATAGTTTAAAGTCTTCCCTAACACCTTCTAGGTAGTGAAAGCATGCTTCCAGACTATGAGCCTTCTATAAGCTTCTTACCAGTGAGCCTGGCAAGTTCAAGAGACTCCTCATAGAAACCTTTAAGCGTTCTCGCAGCTTCATCCATACTCTTCTCCTGCTCGTCGTAAACGCTTTTCAAAGTGTCTAATACTATTTTCTTTGCAAGCAGCTTCATCAATAGTTTCCTCCTCTTAGCCATTCTAGCGGTTTTATCCCCGGAGCCTATCAAATATTCTAAGTGTTTATCCACCACGTCAACCAAATCCCTTATCCCCATGCCTAGGACAGCGCTAGTCTTAACCACCAGAGGCTTCCAAGCGCCCCCCCTCCCTATATCGCCCCTCTCAGCTACAAACGACATGTACTCGTATGTTTTAGAAGCTTCAGGCTTATCACTCTTATTAACCACATAAATATCGCCTATCTCTAGGACCCCGGCCTTCAAAGCCTGAACATCATCCCCGGCGCCGGGCATAGTAACCACTATTATAGTATCAGCAGCATCCATAACAGCGGTCTCATCCTGGCCCACACCCACAGTCTCAACTATGATCTTATCATAGCCTAGAGAGTCGAAAGCCTCAATCATCGCTAGAGCGGCTAGGCTAAGCCCCCCCTCAAAGCCCGCCGTAGAGACGCTCCTTATAAACACTCCAGGATCAGTAGCATGGTCTTGCATCCTCAACCTATCGCCTAGAAGGGCTCCCGAGCTTAAAGGACTAGTAGGGTCAATAGCTATAACTGCAACCCTATAACCCTTATCCCTAAAAGCTTTAATAAGCCTAGATATAAGACTACTCTTCCCAGACCCGGGTATCCCAGTAATCCCTATAACCTGAGCCCTACCACTACTATTAGAGGCCAAATACTCTACCATCCAAGCATTACTCCCACTCAAATCCTCAAGTAACGTTAAAATCCTACCCAAAGCCCTCCTATCCCCGTTCTTCGCCCTCTCCACAAGACTCAGAAAGCCGCTCTCCTCCAACAACGCGCCCCCCAGAGCTTTGAAGCCCAGAAGCTTTAAAAACTCCTTCACTCTCATAAACTCACTTTAAAACCTTCCCACGGCGCAAAGGGGGATCAACAACCTCCCACGGCTCAATCTCCCCTTCTACGACGACGAACATGGGATGGGGATTGAACATCTTAACTCCCTTGAACCTATCATATCTCTCCAGGTCCCTTCTACGCAGTTTCTCGAGGAGATGCGCTGTCTCATACTCCAGTTGCCCGGTAGTCACTGTTATCGTGATGGGAGTAGAATAGGGGCTCAGCTTGCCCCTATCAAACCTGTAACCCCTCATTTCAGCCTCAATGTAGACCGCCTCCAGGTACCGGTTTATCGCATCCAAGGGAGATGCAGACCTTTTAAACCTCTCCAGCTGCGGGTGATTCTTATAGCCCCTCGTTCCCCCCATAAGGACTTTCCTCGCCAAGAGAGCCTCGCGCCATAATGCGACTAAACCCTTAGCATCCAGGTACATGGGGTGAATAGACCAGAGCCTCACGCCCAACCCCACTATATTCCCTGTTAAACTCGCGTAAAACTTATAATAATATTTTTAGAGCTGCCTCCAGAGCCTAGCATCATAAGGATGAGAGTCAAAAATACTTATAGCATCGGGCTCCGTGACGAGTCTCGCCTAACCCTCCCAGTAAGGTAGAGAAGCCTGGTTTTCAAATACTCTAACATTCTCTTTAAAATTTGTCAGACCCTCAATGAAAGCCAGGTTGTTTAAGACTAGAGTAAAAATTCCGCGTTTCGCCAGCATGGTTGTTTAGGGCTGCTTAAGAGCATATAATGCGAACTATGATTATTCAGAGTCATACTAGGGCTTTCACGCTATGCTTCTATGATTGACTGTTGAAAGCGGCATAAGACGACCCCCATGGTGTTCGCCTATGGAGCCCCCGGTTGACTGGAGAAGCCGAGCCCAATAACCATGGGGAAGAGCTTAAAACACCAGTGACATTAAGTTTCGGCGACCAAGGCTCTAATAAGTGGAACTTAGATTTGTTTGAGTTTGGTTTTCTCCGAGGCTATGTTTTCTAGTTTTTCTATGATTTCTTTTAGTGGGGTTCCGGGTAGGAAGAATTCCCTTATGCCTATGGTTTTTAGAGTTTCTATGTCGATGAGTGGTATGCTTCCTCCCATGACTACTGGTATGTCTTCTGCTCCTTGTTCTCTGAGTTTTTCTAGGAGTTTTCTGGCTACGTATATGTGTGAGCCTTCGTGATGACTTACCCCTATTATGTCCACGTCTTCCTGGACTGCTGCCGCTACTACCTGGTCTACTGTTTGCCTGAGCCCTGTGTATATGACTTCGAAACCGGCGTCTCTCAATGCTCTGGCTATGACCTTGGCTCCTCTATCGTGGCCGTCTAAGCCTATTTTGGCTACTAGTACTTTGATCTTCTTCTTAGTAGTGTGGGGGCTCGGAGTATGTGCCGTAGACATTTTTCAAAACCCCCATTATTTCTCCTAGTGTAGCGTAGGCTTTCACAGCGTTGAGGACGTAGGGCACTATGTTCTCCCCCCTCTCCGCTGCTTTCTCGAGTTCTCCTAGGGTCCTCCTCCACTTGGCTTCATCCCTCATAGACCTTACTTTCCTAACTCTCTCTTTCTGCCTCTTCTCTATTTCCTCCTGGTTGAATTCTAGGAGGGGTACTCGCCTGATCTCTTCAATCTCCTCTTCTTGGAAAATATTGACCCCCACTATTAGCCTCTTACCCTCCTCTACCTCCTTCTGGAACCTGTATGAGGCTTCCTCTACCTCCCTCTGGGGATAGCCTTTCTTAACAGCTTCCAGCATTCCCCCCATTTTCTCAATCCTCTCTATATACCTCCAAGCCCTCTCCTCCATCTCATCTGTAAGCCACTCAACGAAATAACTCCCAGCCAGGGGGTCTATAACGTCGGCTACACCAGCCTCATAGGCTATTATCTGTTGAGTCCTCAAAGCTATCTTAGCGGCGAACTCGCTCGGCACCCTGAAAGGCTCGTCGAAAGAGTTTGTGTGGAGACTCTGGCACCCTCCAAGGACTGCTGCTAAAGCCTCTATAGCAGTCCTAACAATGTTGATCCACGGCTGCTGGGGATACAAGGAGCACCCTGCTGTTTGAACGTGGAAGCGGAGCCACATACTCCTAGGGTTCCTGGCTCCAAACCAATCCTTCATTATTTTAGCCCACATCCTCCTAGCAGCTCTAAACTTAGCTATCTCCTCGAAGAAGTTTATGTGGGAGTCGAAGAAGAAGCTAAGCCTTGGGGCGAACTCGTCAACATCCATCCCCCGGGCTATTAGCTGCCTCACATACTCTATCCCATCCGCTAGTGTGAAAGCAAGCTCTTGGACTGCAGTAGCTCCAGCTTCCCTAATATGGTAGCCGCTTATACTTATAGGGTTCCATTTAGGCAAGTTTTTAACACTCCACTCTACAACATCCATGGCTACCTTAACAGCAGCCTCCGGGGGGAATACGTAGGTTTTCTGGGCTATAAACTCTTTAAGCGCATCATTCTGGGTCGTACCCCCGATCATATCGTAAGATACGCCCTGTTTCTCCGCTACAGCTACATAGAAAGAGAGGAGGACTGGTGCGGGCGGGTTTATAGTCATGTTAGTGGTGACTTCACCCATATTTATATCCCTAAAGACAACCTCCATGTCAACTATCGTGGGCACACTAACCCCCACAATACCAACCTCCCCCTCAGCTAGAGGGTCGTCGGGGTCTACACCTACTAGTGTAGGGTTGTCGAATGCTAGGCTTAGTCCTGTCTCCCCAGCTTTTATAAGCATTTTAAGCCTTTCATTAGTCTCCTCGGGGCCCCCGTAGCCGCTGAACATCCTCATAGTCCATAGTCTAGCCCTGTACATTGTAGCGTGTATTCCCCGAGTGAACGGGTATGTTCCGGGGAAGCCTAGCTTCTCCATATAGTCGAAGTCTTTCAAGTCTTCAGGAGTATATATGGGCTTGAGGACTATATTGCTCAAGGTTGTGAACTCTTCCCGTCTCTCAGGCATTCTTGAGAGCCATTGGGGTAGAACATTGCTCTCCCATTCTGAGCGTTTCTTCACTATCTCTTCTAAAGCTTCCTTAGAGTAGAGTTTAACCATCCCCTCTCACGCCTTGATTATTAAGGTTAAGCTGGAACTTTATATTTCTTTTAACGGGTTTATGTTTGGATACCGTGTCCAAAGATAAGGGTTAAAAGAACAGCAAGAAACAAGCCATAACTGAGGTGGCTTACAACGGTAAAACTCTACGCAGAACCTCTTGATAAGCATGTTGAAGTCCCAGACTACCCTCAGAGAATAGTGAGCCTATCGCCCGCGATAACTGAAACCCTATACATGCTAGGCTTATCAGATAGGATAGCTGGTGTAAGCTTATACTGCAACAAGCCCCCTGAAGCCAAGTCTAAGCCTAGGGTTGGAAGCTACTGGAAAGTCCTCTACAGTAAACTCGAGCCCCTAAACCCGGACCTTATCCTCGTGACCACTGGAGCCCAACTTGCTGTCTTAAGGGAGCTACTCGATAAAGGCTACACAGTATACCCTATATCGCTTCCAGTAACCCTCTATGGGATCCTGGACCAGATAATTAAAGTTGGGATAGTGGTGGGCGAGGCTGACAAGGCTAGGAGTCTCTCCTATAGTCTAGGGGAAGAGTTAGAGGCTTTGAAGGGGGTTCTAGAAGGTTTAAGAGTACACATTGAGATAGACCTGGGAGGCCCCGTGGCCCCAGGGGCTGTAACTTACTTGGCTGATGCTTTCAAATACATGGGCGCCTCTACAACCTTCGATAGTGTGAGGGTTCATGAAAGGATTATAGATGGTAAGAGCGTGGCTGACGCCTGGATCATAGACCCAGACCCTAAGATTATCAAGGATTTCAACCCTGACGTTTACATATACGAGATCCCTTATGGTGGCCGGGCTAGCTTTGAATGGGTTTTCGAGAAGCTTAAAAGTAGGGGGCTTGAAGGCTTAGAGGCTGTTAGGAGGGGGAGGCTTCTGGTCTTAGAGCCAGATAGCCTAGCTCACTATGGCCCCTCCCTAATCCCGACCTTAGCTGGCCTCGTTGCTAAGATTAAAGCCTTGTTCTAACCCTCTAGTATTGGGGGGTTCAAGAGCTATTGACACTAGGGTTTTCAAAGTCGACCCTGTCAGGCCTGAGAGGGAGATAGTAGAGTATGCAGCTGGAGTCATAAGAGCGGGGGGTCTCGTAGCTTTCCCCACAGAGACTGTCTATGGTTTAGGGGCTGACGCTTTCAATGCAAGCTCTGTCGCCAGGATATATGAGGTTAAAGGTAGGCCTTTAGATAATCCTGTTATTGTCCACATATCAGACTTCAACCAGCTGGACATGGTAGCCTCCAGGGTCCCGGAAGAGGCTTACAAGCTTGCCGAGAAACTCTGGCCAGGACCCCTCACGCTCCTACTACCTAGGAGCTTAAAAGTGCCCAGAGAGGTGACTGCAGGGCTTGAAACAGTGGCTGTTAGGATGCCGGCACACCCTGTAGCCCTCGAGCTGATTAAGGTCTCGAAAACCCCCATAGCGGCGCCAAGCGCCAACATATCTGGGAAACCTAGCCCTACGAGGGGAGACCATGTAGTTAGAGACTTATACTCCAAAGTTGAAGTGATACTAGATGGGGGGGAGACTCTTTACGGTGTCGAATCCACTATAATAAATATTCTGACAGACCCCCCGAAACTCCTTAGGCCAGGGGCTTACCCCGTTGAGGTTATAGAGGAGATCCTTGGGAGGAGAATAGAAGTTCCAGATTTCGCTAGAGGGCTTGGGGAGGCGCCTCAAGCCCTGGCTCCCGGGATGAAGCACAGGCATTACGCTCCAAACACTGAGTTAATCCTAGTAGAGTCTATAAAGGGGGATATCGACGCTGTTAGGGGGGCTGTGGCTAGAGAGGCTGAAAAACTGGCTAGAGAAGGGTTGAAGGTTGCAATAATATCGTTCAAGGAGCACTCAAGCTTCTATGAGGGTGTTAAAGCTCAAATACTGGAGCTAGGGTCTCGGGGGAACATGTTCGAGATAGCTAGGAACTTGTTCCACACGTTGAGGGTCCTAGATATGTTAAACGTGGACGTAGCCATAGTTGAGTGTGTTGAAGAGAGGGGGTTAGGGCTTGCTATTATGAACAGGCTGAGGAAAGCTTCATCAAAGAGGATTGCTCTACCCTGAACTCCTACTTAGGCCTTATTCTGCCTAGTAGGCTCCTGACTATAACCATTCTCTGAATCTCGTTAGTCCCATCGCCTATCTCAACCATTTTTATATCCCTGTAAAGCCTCTCAACTATACTCTCCTTGCTATAACCTATCCCACCCATAACCTGCATTGCCATCCTCACGAGATCCACCCCCCTCGAGGCTACATAGAGTTTAGCCATGCTAGCATACCTTATATAGTCCGGGTGGCCCTCATCAGCTTTCCTAGCAGCCTCATAAAGTAACAGCTTAGAGGTTTCCAGGAGTACTGCCATCTCAGATATCAAGTACTGGACCATTTGATGCTCTATTATAGGGACGTCCATACTAGTCCTCTGTTTAGAGTATTCGAAAGCTTCCTCGAAAGCTGCCTGCATTATACCGAGGGCTGTTGCGGAAGTAGTTATCCTACCCTCGTTCAAGGTCATCATGGCTATTTTGAAGCCCCCACCCAACTCCCCAATCAGATTCTCCCTTGGAACCCTACAATCCTCAAACTTAACCTCAGAAGTCCCACTACCTCTATAACCTAGCATCTCAAGTTTTGAGATTTTAACACAAGGCTCCCTATCAACTACTAGGAGCGATATCCCCCTATGACGGTCTTCGGGCCTCCCAGTTCTAACAGCTACAATGAAGAAGTCAGCGTAGGGAGCGTTTGTTATGTATGTTTTAGTCCCGTTAACTAGGAACTCGCCCCCATCAAGCTCGGCCCTAGTCGTTATAGCTGCTGCGTCACTACCGCAGCAAGGCTCTGTGAGGGCGAACGCTCCAATACCCCCTTTAGCAAGCAATGATAAGTATTTCTCCTTAAGCTCTATGCTGCCATAGGTAGCTATAGGGTAAGGTACCATGGAGCCGCTCACTGTAGCCATAATCCCTACAGCGCTGCTAACTCTAGAGAGCTCCTCAATAGCCACAACACTCTCCAGGACGCTGAGACCGGGGCCCCCATAATCCTCCGGGACTCTAAGGGCGAAATACCCCATGCTAGCAACATCTTTAAGAACATCCTCTGGGACCCTGTTCGACTCATCTATAACCTTAGCTACACCCTTCAACCTCTTCTCGGCAAACTCCCTAACGCTACTCCTCAAAACTCCAACGTTGGGAGCCTCCAACTGGAATCGCCGAGGTAATTAAGGTTATTAGAGGTTAAAAGAAAGCATCTTAATAGTTGGAACTTGAAAACCTATTTTTATATGCTAAAACAGTTGGTTTTATATTTTATGAAATATAATAAATGCTAATGGTTAAAGGCTTAAAGCTAACATTTTATAAAATGGGTGCTAAGTGATCCTATGATTCTCACGGCTAGTAGGAGATGGTGGGCTAAGAACGCGTTATACGTTTACGCTATAGTTTTAGGGCTGGCCTCCGGCCTCATGACATATGTGCTCTACTTTTTTGGCGGCAGAGGTAGCTTTTGGGGGATAACCACTGGTGAGTCTAAGATTGGAGGGTTGGCGTGGAGCTATTTCATTGACCCGGGCATAGCGAATACTTATTATCATCAGGTTTTCAAGCTAGTTAACCCGTTATCCGACCCTACGCAAATGATCGTTATTGGAATACTTTTGGGAGGACTTTTAGCCTCCCTAGCTTTAGGCGAGTTTACGATAAGACATTTTCCCAACTCCTGGATGGCTGTTCAAGCCCTTATAGGGGGCTTTCTACTAGGCTACGGGGCTAGAATGGCTCTAGGTTGCAACATAGGCAATTACTTGTCAGCATGGTCTTCAGCGGGTGTGAACGCTGTAGCCTTCACTGCTGGAATAATACCTGGAGTGTGGGTTGGAACTCTCATAGTTGAAAGGTTTTTCCTCCTCAAAGCTAGGCCTTTGAGGTTCACGGTTATAATACCTGTTTGGGCTCAACGCTTTCTCCTCATTTTAGCCCTCATACTCGTAGCGTTACTCTTCTATTACGGTATGGGGGTTGCGGTCAAGATATGGCTTGTGTTTGGCGTGGTTTTCGGGTTCATAGGTTATCTTTCTAAAATATGCTGGGCTACGGGGTTCAGGGAAATTACTAACCCCTTGTATGGTGGAGGTAGAATGCTATTAGCTACCGCCCTAGCTATATTATTATACACTCTTTCAACATGGCCTCTGGTAGCCTCGGGGGCTCCAGTCTCTCTGGCCTTAGCAGGGGGAGTTGGAGTATTACAGGTATTCCTGGGAGGCATCTTATTTGGCGCTGGCATGGGGGTTGCTGGTGCATGCATCTTTAGTAGTGAGTGGAGGGCTGCTAGTGGTAGCGTCTACTCTATGATAGTCCTCTTCTCAACTATATTCATAGGAATGCCTGTGCTAGCATATCACTATGAGTTCTACGTTAAAACAATCCTTCAGCCCCTAGCAGGGCTCAGCTTCTATCATTTGATTGGGCCTTTAGGGGTTTTAGTCCCCTTAGCTTACGTTTTAGCCTTAATAGTTCTAGTGAGGTTGAGGGTTGGGAGGTTTTTCCCATAGCTTCATAAGCTCGTCTTCCACATAGGGCTCCTCATATCTTTCTCTAGCCCCACTCTTCCTATGGAGCTCTACTAGGTATCCTTCGTAGCTTTTAACCCTACCTATCACTGTAGCCTTCACTCCTAGTTTTTCAAGTTTCTCAACGGCTTTTCCCGTTAGACCCTCTGGTATCGTAGCTACTAGGACCCCGGAGCTTATAAGCTTCACCGGATCTATGTCCATAGCTTTGCACAGTACTTTCGTCTCTTCAGATACTGGTATTCTCTCCTCCCACACTTCTATAGTCTTCCTGGAGGCGTACGCTATTTCCGTCAACCCTCCTAGGAGGCCTCCCTCGGTAGGGTCGTGCATAGAGTTAGCCATTCTTTCCTCGGCTAGCATTAGCGCCTCTTTGACGACGCTTACTAGTTTAATATACTCGGAAGCTCTATTTATAACGTGTCTTGGGACTCCGCGGGTTTCAAGTTCTCCCCTGAAATCAGAGGCTAGTATACTAGTCCCTTCTATTCCAGCGGTTTTAGTCATTAAGACCATGTCTCCCGCCTTAGCTCCTCCAGTGACTACGAGCTTACTCTTTTCCACGAGCCCCAGAGTTGTCATGGAAACCATGGGCCTCTCTAAGCCCGGGGTATACTCCGTGTGCCCCCCCACGATCATAGCTTCAAGCTCTCGAGCGGCCTCATCTATCTGGCCAGTAACCCTGTCTATGTCACTCTCAGAGAACCAGGGGGGCAAGTATAATGCTGGGAGGAGCCATCTAGGCTTAGCCCCCCTAACAGCTACATCGTTGCCCGATATGTGTACGGAAAGCCACCCTATGTTCTCCACAGCCCCCGTTATAGGGTCGACGTGAGCTACTAGGAGAGCATCTCCACCCAAATCTATTATAGCTGAATCCTCGCCCACAGCAGGCCCTACGAGGACGGAGGGGTCTCTAAAGCCTACTCTCGAAAACACGTATTTAGCTAAGATCTCAACCCTCAACTTAACCATAAACCCTAACCCCTCAAAATGTTAGAGGATCCACTATTAAAAGCTCTTACCCATAAACTATCCTGGTGAAAACTGTTGGAGGCAAGAAGCTACAGCCTTCTCAGGGACCCCCTAGATATTAGAATATCGCCTTCTCCCGAGGGTGAAATCGTTATACTTGGAGTTCCATGGGACTGGTCTACTGCGGGGAGGCCGGGGGCCCGTTTCGCCCCCGGCAAGGTTAGGAGCTGGATCTATAGGTTTACCGGGCACGCCCCGGGCTCGAGGGATTTCAAGTGTAGATTTAACGACCTAGGGGATGTTGAAGTAGCCCCTGGAGACTTAATAGTTACATCTCGCAGGATAGTTGATGCGGCCCGCCTAGCATATTCTAAAGGGGAGCTCGCTGTATTTCTAGGGGGAGACCACTCTATAACTAGGTGGCTCCTCGAGCCTCTAGCTTCAGAGCCTCTAGGCATACTAGTTTTAGATGCTCACTATGATTTGAGGAGTGTCAGCGAAGGCTATACTAGCGGCTCATGGCTCTGGGACTTACACTTGGCGCATAAGGGTAGCGTTTACGCAGCCATAATAGGTGTCAGTGACTTCGCAAACCCTGAATACATGGCTTCTAGGGCTAGGGAGGCTGGGTTCACTGTTGTTCCAAGGTATAAGCTTATTGAGGATCTTGACGCTGCTTATGAAGCTGTCGACCGACTTAAAAGCCTGGGGGCTAGGAATTATTATGTCAGCTTAGATATAGACCATTTACATGCTAGCTACGCTCCAGGCGTTAACTCTCTGAACCCTATGGGTATGACTCCATGGGAGAGCCTTAAAATATTAGAGTATGCGGGGAGAACCCTTAAGCCTGGAGGTTTAGACTTGGTGGAGCTCGTCCCGGAAGCTGATGTAGCCGATATAACAGCGTCTACAGCTTCTAAGCTTCTACTATACTCTATTAACAGTGTCCTGGGGGGTTGTGGGGGTGAAAGCAGACCTTATAATATATAATATTGGGGAGCTCGTAACTTTCCACAACGGCCCCCTAGCTAGGGTTTCCGAAGATAACGCTGTCATCATCAGGGATGCCGGGGTGGCTGTCAGGGATGGGGTTATAGTAGCTGTGGGTAAGTCTAGAGATGTAAAGTCCAGGTTTGAAGGGGAAGCGTTAAACGCTCAAGGCCTCCTAGCGACTCCAGGCTTAGTAGACCCCCATACCCACCTAGTCTTCGCAGGCTCGCGGGAGGACGAGTTTAACCTCAAACTCCAAGGGGTTAGCTATAGTGAGATCTTAGCTAGGGGGGGAGGCATATATAGGACTGTAAAGGCCACGCTAGAAGCTAGCTTTGAAGACCTCCTGTCGAAAGCAATTGAGACAGCTAGTCTCATGTTAAACCATGGAACAACAACTGTTGAAGTTAAAAGCGGGTACGCTTTAAGCCTAGAGGGGGAGCTTAAGATGCTTAAAGTAGCTAAGGCTCTCGGAGAAGCCTCGAGTATAACTGTGATACCTACTCTCCTAGCCCATGTACCACCCCGGGAGTATAGGGAGTCTAGCTTTGAATACGCCAGGTACTTCGCTGAAGTAATAGTCCCAACGGTTTCAAAAGAGAATCTAGCGGCTTACATCGACGTTTTCTGCGATAGGGGTGCCTTCAACGTTGACGAGTCTAGAATCATAATAGAGGCGGGGCTTAAACACGGGCTCAAAGCTAGGATGCATGCAGACCAGCTAGCCTACATAGGCTGCTCGAAACTAGCAGAAGAACTCCCAATAGACTCCCTCGACCACCTAGAGAAGATGCCGGAAGAGAACGCTAGAATACTAGCTGAGAGAGGAGTCACAGCAGTTTTAACGCCAACAAGCATAATGGCAATGATGGAACCCAAAAAACCCCCAGTAGAAGCCCTAAGGAAGGCTGGAGTTGTAATAGCTATAGCGTCAGACTATAACCCTAACAACATGACACCATTACAGCAGACAGCAATGGATATAGCCCCCTACATTCTAAACTTAACCCCGCTAGAAGCCCTAGCAGCAGCCACTATAAACGCTGCTAGAAGCCTAAACATACACCATAAACTCGGATCTATAAGTGAAGGCTACAAAGCCGACATAGTCCTCTGGGATCTCGAGAACTATAAATGGATAGGGTACACGTGGGGCTACAATAAAGCCCTACTAGTAGTGAAAGATGGTAAGATAGTGCGCGGGAAAACATAGTTTAATATCTCCCCCCTCATTTTATCTTATATAACACATACCAATGGATAAAAACGTGAAGAAACACGTGAACCCCGGGTGGTTGTTTGAGTCTCCAGCTTAGGGAAGAGGGGGTCTACCAGCTGGATTTGAAAGGCTATGTTTGCCCTTATCCTCAAATAATGACCCTACAGGCTTTAAAGGGGCTGCGCGTAGGCGATGTTCTCGAAGTTTTAACTGATAATCCCCCGTCTTGCGAGAATGTCCCGGCAGTTGTTAGGAGGGAGGGTCATGAGGTTCTCGGTGTTGAAAAGATAGGGGTGGGGGTTTGGAGGATCAGGATTAGGAAAGCACGTTAAGCTTCTCCTACATGTATGCGTCGAGCCCTTTGCCTTCGCTCTTACTTATTTTGAGGGCTTCTTCTTTCCTTCCTAAGTATTCTAGGATTTCCCGCACTATCCCCGGGCCTATCCCCGGTATTTTTAGTAAGTCTTGGGGGCTTGCTAGTGCTAGCTCGTGTATCGCCTTGTACCCTGCTTCGTATAGTCTCCTAGCTCTTACTCTACCTATTTTAGGTATCGCTACTAGGGGTATTAGTTCGGGTTTGATCCCATGTCTTATCCTCTTAGCTAGGATTTTAAGGTTGCTCGATATTTCCCTGCTAAAGCCTAGGACTTGGATTACGTTGGAGAGCCCTGAGGCTATCCATTCTGCGTTGTCCACTATCATAGCTATGTCTCCGGGGCCCACGTTATACCTCTGGAGGAGCTCGTCTTCCGAGACTTCGTTGATCCAATCGTATATTATGAGCGCTATTTTAACAGCTCTAACCTCTTTGGGGTCCATCCAGTCTATAGAGTCTACGAGCTTTGGAGCCTCGTCGAGAATCCTTTCTATGAGGTCTGACTCTTCCCTCTTAGGCACTGGGAGCGTCGTCATGTCGGGCATTGAAGCCACGAGGAGGGAGAGCTCTACGTCCCCGTAGCCTCTAAGCCTCCCCATAATAGCTCTAGCCTTGGGGGCTGTCTCAGGGTCTAGGTAGTTCCTTGAAACCTCGAAGCCTAGGAGTGTAGCTTTATACTCGTTACCTGAGCCTTCTATAAGCCCCCACTCTATGAGGTCTCTTATAGCTCTAGACACTTGTGATCTAAGGCTTGCAACACTGTTCTGCATAGAGTATAGGGTTCTCTCCATAACTCTAGTTATGTTCTTAAGGTCTACGGCGAACCCTGAAGCTATGAGGCCTAGGATCATGTGCCTCAAACCCCTCAAGCCTCCGAGAGAGCTCTCAACCCTCTCTATGTCGCCTTCAATATATGTCTCCACGAGATCCTCAATATCCTCTGAGCTGCTAGATATGATTATGGCTTCACCGTAAGGATCTAAGCCCGGCCTCCCAGCCCTGCCTGCAAGCTGCTTATACTCGTAGACCCCTATAGGCCTCATAATCCCCCCTTCATATCTTAAAACATCATCAACTATAACCCTCCTCGCCGGCAGGTTGACGCCGGCTGCTAGCGTTGGAGTAGCATATATTACAGCTAAGCCTTTCCTCCTGAAAGCATCCTCAATTATGATCCTCTGCTCGTTGGAAAGCCCAGCATGATGATAGGCCACCCCTCTGGACACGAGGTTTGAAAGCTCCTCCCTGAGAATCCTCGGGCCCCCACTATCCATGAGCTCCCCGGCAGCTTCCCTCGCTATTTTATCGTCGAAGTTTAGTTTATGGCTGAAACTTGAAGCTCTATGAGCTAGGTTAACAACCCTCCTCCTAGACTGTGAGAAAACGAGAGACTGCCCCCCTTCCCTAGAGCAGTCTATAGCCAGGTCCACGTCCGGGAAACCTACTACCTCGGGTATCTTCCTAGAACTCCCGTCATGATAGCGTATCTCACCCTTCCAGTAGACTCCTTCATAGAGGGGTACTGGCCTCCAACTGTCAACTATGAGCTTCGCATTAAGCCACTCGGCGAGCTCCTCAGCGTTAGGTATTGTAGCGCTTAGGGCGACAACTTGCAAGCCTCCCCGGGCGGCTAGGATCTTAGCTATGAGGGACTCGAGTACAGGCCCCCTCTCTGGATCCCCTACATAGTGGAGCTCGTCCACCACTAGAACGTTAATGCTTTCAATAGTTGAAGGCTCGTTTCTCAGTATAGAGTCTAGCTTCTCATATGTTGTAACTACCACGTCGCCTCTAACGCTTGAAACCTCATAGTCTCCTATGCTAATCCCCACACTATAGCCTAGGGGTTCTAGAACTTTGAACTCTCTATGTTTCTCTAGGGCTACGCTCCTTAATGGTGTCGTGTAGAAGGCTCTGCCCCCAGTCTCCGCCAGCCTATTGACTATGGCTATGAGCCCTATTAATGTTTTACCGGAAGCTGTGGGCGCCGCTACTACGAGGTTTACCCCTTTCTCAACCCCGGCCTCGAGAGCCTTAACCTGTGGGGGGTAGAGGCTCTTATAGCCTAAGGCTTCTAGGAGTCTTCCCGTAGCTTTTGTAGGCATGTGCTTCTACAGCCTCTCTATACTGGGCTGTAGCATTGGGGTCTAACCTCTATTATTAACCCTTGCTGGCGCATTTTCTCTATAACCTCCGTTATCTTAGACTCTTCAACCCTCTGTTTTGAAGTCACCTCTGACACTATGTCCTGGACCTTGACGCATCTTCCCCCCTCACTGCGCCTCTTTATAGTATCTAAGACTATGGCCATGAGCCTTCTCGCTGTGAACCCGGCTCCTGTCATTATCGTTGTAACGTCTATAGTTCCACTCTCAATGTCTAAGCCTACGCTCTGGAGGAATGCTGACATGAGCCTTATAGCTGCGGCCGCATCCTCTTCTGTGACTTCACTCTTAAGGGTCATCCTTGCATGGGCTTCAGCCAGCCTTATTATTGCTTCAAGCTGCCTGGCTGTTATGGGTATTGGGGATTGGGAGCCCTGGCTCACATATTGTAGTGCCGAGCTCCTAGTTTCAACGAAGAACTCTTCTATGAGATCCCTAGCTTGGGGCGTTAGCCTCGGCCTTACATATCTCCTAGCGTATATAACGTATTTTTTGAGGAGCTCCGGGTCTATCTCAGGCTTAAACCTCTCAGCTACACTGTGAGCTTCTAAAATGTGCTTAGCGAGCTGCCTATCCCTCTCAACCCCTATTATATCTCTAACTACGAATATAAGGTCGAACCTCGATAGAATAGTGGGGGGTAGGTTAACGTTATCTATAAAACTCCTCTGGGGATCGTAAACCCCAAGCTTGGGGTTACCGGCGGCTAATATTGAAGTTCTAGCGTTAAGCCTTGCAACAATGCCCGCCTTAGAAATGCTTATATGCTGCTGCTCCATAGCCTCATGTATAGCGACCCTATCATCTTTCTCCATCTTATCAATCTCATCTATAACAGCAACACCTCCATCTGCGAGGACTAGAGCCCCAGCTTCTAAATAGTACTCTCCAGTCTTCGAATCCCTCAACACAGCGGCCGTCAACCCGGCGGCCGTAGAGCCCTTCCCAGTAGTATATAGGGACCTGGGAGCTATCCTAGTAGCAGCCTGGAGTAGCTGGCTCTTAGCAACCCCAGGGTCTCCCACGAAGAGGACGTGGATATCGCCTCTAATCCTCGTCCCGTCTGGGAGCGTTTTAGGGGTCCCCCCGAATAGGAGGAGGGCTATAGCCTCTTTCAAATCCCAGTAGCCGTATATGCTGGGAGCTATGCTAGCTATGATCCTCTCTTTTACCCATGGGTCCCTCTGTAGCTCCTTTATCTTCTCCTCATCCTCCCTCGATATACTAACTTCCTCTAGCACCCTCTCTGAAACTCTTAGACTGTTAGCTTCTATGTAGGGCTCGTAGAGGGGGCTCCTCTCCCCTGTGCTCTCTAGTTTAACTATGCCAACTACTGTAACCCTATCTCCAGGCCTGGCGGAGTCTACGAGGTCATAGGTTAGGTGGGCTTCAATACTCCTGGGCATTTGCCCTCCGGGCACGTCTTCAGGCTTCTCCTGGATTACGATCCTCTGCCAGTCTATATACTCTGATTTTTCCTTCAATAATAGGAATTTCCCCCCACCTTCTCCACACACTGGGCATATGCTTGGCCTCTCAACTCTCTCACCTATCTCCTCCTCTTCCTGGGGCCATGTGAATTCGGAGCCGCACTTCTCATGCCTGAATATGGCTTTAACCATTTTACTCCTTAGGGGGTGCATTCTCGTTATTATACCCTCTATCTGGACTAGTTTGCCCACATGCTCGCTCCTAATATCCCTTATCTTGTAAGTGTCGTATAGCCCAGCTACTCTAACTATGAACTTTTTCTTCTTCTCTACAAGCTCTATATTCTCTTGGGCTACAAGTTCTTTAACAGCCTCACCCGCATCCCTGAGGACTTCGGAGGGCTTATCTACAAGAAGGTAGGCGAGCTCCAAGTCATACTTGTAGAGGTCTGGAAACTCTATTATAAGGCTTCTAGCTCCAAACTCTATCATACGTCTAAGCCTATCAATATACTTGAACCTCCCACTCTCATCTCTAAAGTTAGATATGAAATCCCTAAACCTCTCAACGTAAACAGCCTCCGCCACACTGCCTACTTCAGCCACGCCCCCCACCTTTCGAAGTTAGAGTTTTAAGATACTCCCTCCAAGCCTCCACAGCTTTAACCATGTGATTATAAACTATAGCCTCTTCCGGGGACATTTTATCTCTAACATTCTCAGCTAGGGAATAAGCCAGCCTTAATATCTTTGAAAGCCTAGTCTCCCCTATGTCGAGCAAGTTCTTCTCAGCCACCTCTCTATCCCTAAGTAGCGTGCCGCTCGGAGCCTCTCTAATAAGCCTGTCGAGCTTCTCAATAAACTCGCTAGACCTCAAATAAAAGTCTTGGGGTATAGGGTTAATTTGATCCCCCACCCTCCTCCTCTCCCTAAAATGAACTGTATTAATATAGTCGACATCAATAGGAGACTCCTTCACCTCGACAAAACCAAGACCTTTCAAAAGCCTAGCCTGCCACCTAGGAAGCTCTATCTCATCACCCCTCTTAACGTCTAGGGTTCCGGAAGGCGTGGGAAGCCCCGCATAATCCTTAAGGAAAATAACTCTAACCCTCTTAACTTCATAGTCCAGCCTAATCAACTCTAGCCTCTCTTTAAACAACAAACCCCCCACTATAGTGTGGAACATCCGAGGGAAATAAAGGAATTAGCCCGCCCTAGAAACCACCAGCACATAACCGCCCGCTCCCCGGAGAATACCTATAACTTCTAGTAGCCAGAAAATAAACATGCAATTGTCGAGGCGGGTTTAACTCTACAGCTAGAACCCTCAAACCTTCTACTCAGCCTGGTCTCATATGGCTTCCTGTTAACTCAGACCTCTCTACTTATCTAGTAGTAATAGTCTAAGCCTCTGCCTCCTTTCTTCTTAGTGGTTTTATCTTCTTTTGGTTTTTTATCCTCTACTTCCTCCGGTTTGGCTCTTCTTATTTTCTCTATGGCTTTGACTATGTCATTGGTTTTTGGGCCCGCTAAATATTCTATCATCTCTTTATCTAGCTTGTAGCCTAATGCTAGTCTCGCGGCCATAGCAGGGTCCGCCTCGTTCCTAAATATTACTGTGAGCACTGGGATTATCTCGTTTTTAACAGTCCTCTTAGATGTTAAGAGTCTACGCGCTAGGTGTTCCGCTAGTTTCTCCCTAAGTTCCCTCTTAGCTTTTAGCTGGCTCATTAGCCTTATCCTCTCGGGGAACCCGTATTTAGCCCCTGATATTTCCCCGCTCACTCTAGCGAAGGCTACCCCCGGGCCTATGAGGTCGAACACGTATGATAGGAGTGCCCATTCTCCACTCTTGCTCCTGTTTAGGAATACTGTGGCCCTCGCCAGGGACTCGTATGCTCTGTAAAGGTCGTATGGGTCGCTGTATTTTCTCGGTATGTTATCGTTGAGCCATGCTATGAGCGTTTCATAGTCCTCATCGCTCTGAGTCACAGCTTTCTTAGCCATCCATGCTTGTTTCGCATATAGTACTCCGCTCAGGGTTCTCCATATGTTTAGTGTTTTCTCCCTTCCTTTGAGGAGGGCTCTAGCCAAGTCTAGGGTGACTTCCCTATAGCCTTCAGCTATTGTTTGTAGGTCGTTTACTGCTGCTCTAGCATCCCCCATGCTCTTATCAGCTATATATGAGAGTGCTTCTTTATCGCATTTCAGCCTCTCAGACTCGCATATCCTCTGGAGTAATGTGATTATCTGGGTATTAGTGAGTTCTCTGAATTCCACCATTAACGAGTATTCTCTTAAATCCCTCAACTGCTCTTTCCATGGGTCGTTTGCAGTCATTACTATAGGGTTTAGGGTCTCTTTTACAATGTTCACTAGGGCCTCAATACCTCCTTCGTCAGCTTTAGGGTCTAGGCCGTCGACTTCATCCATGAGTATTATGAGGCCCCTCCTGAACAATGGCCTCTTTTTAGCCGCTACAGCCACGGTCCTCTCTATGTCGCTCTTCCTCCTGTAATCGCTGGCGTTGAGCTCGAGGACTTCCATGTTAAGCTCTCTAGCTAGAGCTTCAACAAGGCTTGTTTTGCCTACCCCCGGGGGCCCGTGGAGTAGGGCTACCCTCTTAGCTGGTATTCTGCCTTTCAACCATTCTTCAAGCCATTCCCTGAGGGTTTTCTTAGCTTGTTCCTGGCCTATGATCTCTTCAACCCTGCGCGGCCTATACTTTATTATCCACGGTAGCCTCCTCTCAGACACTTAAGATACCCTCTTACCTAGTAGGGATAGCCATGCTATGAGGGCTGAGAGCTGTATATCGTCATCGCTACCCTCTACAAGCCTATAGTGTACTTCACCCACATAATCCGCTATGAGAACCCTATACTCTTCTGGAATGTTAAGCTCCTGGCTGAATACTTCCCTGTGTATTTGTCTCACTATATCCTCTCCGCTTAAACCATAATCTATCATAAGCCTTCTAGCTAGCTCCCTAGCCTCCATGAACTTGCCTGAGAGCGCGAGCTTAATCATATCCCTAACCTCTCTAGGCCTAGCCATGCCCACAACGCGGAAAACAGAGTCTACTGTTACCTTACCTAGGCTTGCTGCCGCCTGGAGGATGTTTATAGCTTTCCTCATATCCCCCTCGCTTATCTCATATATAGCGTCTAGAGCTTCATACTCGTATTTAACGCCCTCCCCCTCAGATATGAACCTGAGCCTCTCAACAATATCATCCTTCTTAAGCGGCACAAACCTGAGGAAGGCACACCTACTCTGTATAGGGTCTATTATCTTGGAGGGGTAGTTAGCCACTAGTATAAACCTTGTAGACCCGGAATAAAGCTCCATAAGCCTCCTAAGAGCCTGCTGGGCATCCCCCGTCATATTATCAGCCTCGTCGAGGAGGACAATCTTGAAAGGAACCCCCTCAGGAGCCCTACTCCTAGCGAACTCCTTAACCTTCTCCCTAATAACGTTAATACCCCTCTCATCGCTAGCATTAAGCTCCAACATGTACTGCCTATAGTTCTCACCATAAAGATCGTGGGCGAGAGCGTGCGCAGCAGTAGTCTTACCGGTACCTGGGGGGCCTGCGAAGAGCAGGTGGGGAATATTCCTCTCCTTAACAAACTGTTTAAGCCTTGTAACCACATCAGTCTGGTTAACGATCTCGTCAAGACTCCTAGGCCTATACTTCTCAACCCACAATATCTCAGCTACGCTCAACACCTAACACCTCAACTATACAGCCGCCTTCTAGCTATTTTCTACTCCATATTCTTTAAAGGGTTAGCCTGTGTTTTAAATATTCATAGTAGCCCCCCGGCATCTAACATAGTTACGCGCACATTGCTAGCTATTAATTAAAGGTTATTATAGGGGGGTCTTAGTTTTTGATAGCACCATTATATCCGTTATTTTCGTCGTCGGATACTGGCCCCTCTCGTCTTTCTCATACTTTTTAACCATATCCCATACTGTTAGGAGGGCTGAAGCGACCCCCGTTATGGCTTCCATTTCCACACCTGTCTCCGCTTTCGTTTTAACTGTGACTGTCACTTCTACATAGTCTTCTCCATAGTTGAAGTTAACGTTGACAGCAGTTATTGGTATTGGGTGGCATAGTGGGAGTATTTGGGGCGTGTTCTTAACTGCGAGTATAGCTGCTATTGAAGCTACACTCTCCACATCCCCTTTTTCCACTGTTTTCTCTCTTATCATTTTGACTGTTTCAGGCTTCAACATTATTTTCCCAGAAGCTATGGCCTCCCTATATACGGGTTCTTTTAGAGTGATATCCACCATGCGGGCTCCATTCAACTGTTTCACCCCTAACTTACATGTTTATAAACTGTTAAATAATCTAGTCTAGTATTCTATTAGGGGTGTGCTTTGTTTGAGCTCTATAGAAGGGTTTAAGTCTCTAACTAGCATAGAGGAAGTTTTAAGGGAAGCCGGGAACCTGTTGACTCACAAGCCTTCTATGATTAAAGTTCACATAGGGGAAGCTTTAGGTAGGTATCTTGCAGAAGACATTATAGCCCCCTTCAACCTGCCCCCCCATAATAGGTCTGTCGTAGACGGTTATGCTGTGAGGAGCAAGGACACTTTCGGGGCCTCCCCTTCAAACCCTGTGATCCTTAAGGTGAAAGGTTTCGTTAGGGTAGGCGAGAACCTTGGCTTAGAAGTTGGGGAAGGCGAGGCTGTAGAGTTGTCGACCGGGGCTCCCATGCCTAAAGGTGCAGACTCTGTCGTTATGTATGAGAAAGCTAGGAGGGTCGGGGATTTTATCGAGGTTCTAGAGCCTGTGCCCCCCATGGCTAACGTCTCTAGGGTCGGGGAGGATGTTAGGGAGGGTGAGAGGATCCTAGCTAGGGGTGTTAGGCTAGCCCCCTGGGATATAGCTGTTCTCGCCTCCCTGGGTTATAAGAGTGTTAGGGTTTACAATGTTAATGTAGCTCTTATTAGTACTGGGAGCGAGCTCGTTGAGCTTGAAAACGTTGAGGATGCTAGGGGGGCTCTAGAAAGTGGTCTTGTTATTAACAGTAACAGGTATAGTATGGAGGGGCTCCTTAGGGATAACGGTTTTAACCCACACTATCTCGGCATAGTCCCGGATGATTTTGAAGCTATTAGAAACGTTATTATAAAGGCTTTGGAGAGCTATGACGCGGTAATAACCATGGGCGGGGCTTCTGTGGGTAAGCCCGACTATACCGTTAAAGCTGTCAAATCGCTAAACCCAGATTATCTCGCCCACGGTATCTTAATGAGGCCCGGGAGGGCTAACAGCCTCGCCGTAGTTGGGGGGAAGCCTGTGTTTATGCTGAGCGGGTTCCCCGTAGCTTCTATAGTTGGTTTTGAAGCCATAGCTAAGCCCCTACTACTCAGGATGGTTGGGGGGGTTGAGGAGCCTAAGCCTTTAGTTAAGGGGGTTTTAACGAGGAGGGTTAACACCCCCATCAATGTTAGGAGCTACGTTAGGGTTAAAGTATATAGGAGGAACGGGGAGGTCTATGTGGAGCCCCTAGCTTTAACAGGGAGCGGGATTCTAAGCACACTAGTCAGGGGTAATGGTATTTTAATAGTCCCCGAGAACAGGGAGGGTTATGATGAGGGTGACGTTGTCGAGGTCATCTTATTAAGGAGTATAGAGTGAGGTGCCGGGGTTGAACAGCCTCTTAGAGGGGTTTAGATTAGTAGAGTTAAAGGCTAGCTATTATGTTTCAGAAGGACTCCCACCCATGCCTTATGATTCTAGCTTTAAAGTTAACGTTAACGGAGTATTCTACACAGACCTTGCAGCCTCGCCAGACTACATAGAGGACTCTATAGTGGGGCTACTAGCGGGTAACAACGCTATAAAGTCTAAGGGTGACATAATAAGCTTGAACATAGATAGAGAATCTAACACTATTGACGTTAAAATAGCTGGGGAAGTAGCTCCGAGGAGGCTTTTCATAGACGACTGTATAGCCCTAGCTTCCCGAGGCTCTAAGGTGAAACCGGGTTTCAAGCTTGAGAGAGAGATACTAGACGCTCTCGTTGAAGATTTCGAGTCTAGGGGTAGGGGCTTCCAGGGCCTCCAAGCCACAGGGCTATACTCTAAAGATGATAAGGTTGCAATTATAGCTTTCGATGTGAGCCGTTACGTTTCAACGTGTAAAGCCATAGGGAGGGCTCTCAGGGAAGATTTAAACCTCAAATCTTCAATAGCCATAGCTACAGGTAGGGCTACTGGGGATCTTGTAGCTTTACTGGCTAACGTGGGGGTCCCTGTTGTGATCGTTTCGAAGGGGCCTGTATACAGTGGCTTCGCAATGGCAGCCCTTCTAGGGGTTACACTCATAATCTATAGGAGGCTTGGAGAGTTCACTGTTCTAACATACCCTGAGAGGGTTGTGGGGTGACGGTATTGTCTAAGCGTGAGAGAGTTATTTATCATGAGCTTCTAACTCCTGAGGAGGGCTTAGCTAAGATACTTAAACATTTAGACGTTAAGCCTGTAGGCGTAGAGGAGGTTGACATATCTGAAGCTTATGGGAGAGTGTTAGCTGAAGACGTTTACTCCCCGGTTGATGTGCCCCCCTTCGACAGGTCTACTGTAGATGGTTACGCTGTGAGAGCTGAGGATCTCTATGGTGTCGACGAGTTGAACCCTGGGAGGCTCAGGGTCGTGGGCTCTGTGAAGCCCGGGGATAAGCCTGGGGGAGGTTTGAATCCTGGAGAGGCTATAGAGATTTCGACTGGAGCCCCCCTTCCAGGAGGGTCTAACGCTGTTGTTATGGTTGAGTATACTAAGCATGAAGGCGACTCTATCATAGTATATAGGTCTGTAGTTCCCGGGGAGAACGTTGTGAGCGCCGGCTCAGACATAATGATGGGGGAGCTCGTCCTGAGGAGGTGCACAGTGCTCAGGGAGAGGGAGATAGGGGTCCTTGCAGCTGTGGGGCTCAGGAGGGTTAAAGTATACGTTAAGCCCAGGGTAGCTGTAATATCGACGGGGGACGAGCTGGCGCCCCCAGGGGGCTCCTTGGAGCCTGGCATGATATACGATATTAACAGTTATAGTATTGCAGCCTCCCTTAAAAGTCTCGGGGCAGACCCTGTAATACTTGGTATTGTGAGGGACGATCCCGGGGCTATGTCTAAGATTATTAGTGATGCTGAGGGAAGATATGACCTAGTCATAGTCTCCGGGGGTACTTCTGCGGGCCCCACAGATCTCGTGTATAGAGTTCTAGATAGTTTAGGGCCCCCGGGGACTATAGTCCACGGCCTCAAAGTTAAGCCTGGAAAACCTACTGTAGTAACAGTTTCTAGGAGTGGAAAGCTGATTATAGGGCTCCCAGGATATCCGGGCTCCGCGCTCATGATATTCAACTTGATAGTTAAACCGTTAATATCTAGAATGCTATGCCTCCACACTCCAGAGCCCAAGGTTAAAGCCAGGCTAGCGGTGAGGGTTGAAGGAGCTAGGGGTAGGAGGGGCCTCCACCCTGTCAGCTTAATAGACACGGGAGCCGGCATAGTAGCTTATCCAATGCCCGCAGAGTCTGGAGCTATAAAGAGCCTAGCATACTCAGACGGCTTCATAGCGGTGCCTGAAACAGTGGAATATCTGGGTGAAGGGGAGACTGTGGAGGTCACGCTTTTCTCTAGCGAGTATAAGCCTGCAGACCTTTACATAGTTGGCAGCCACGATGTGGGGCTCGACAAGTTGATCCCCCTCACCGGCTTAAACGTTAAAGTCATAAACGTCGGCTCCCTGGAGGGGCTTAAAGCTGCTGCGAGAGGGGAGTCAGATATATCCGGGGTGCACTTAGTCGATGAGGAGACGGGGGAATATAACATACCATACCTTATAAGGTATAATGTTAAGGGAGCTACCCTAATAAGAGGATATATGAGAGAGCAGGGCCTCATAGTATCTAAAGGCAACCCATATGGAGTTAGAGGGTTGGAAGACGTTCTAGACAAGAAGTTATGCATTGTCAACAGGAACAAAGGGTCTGGAACAAGAGCACTACTAGACTTGAAACTCAAGGAAATAGCCGTTGCCAGGGGCTTAACCTTCGAGGAGATAACAGACTCCATCAAAGGATACTATTATGAAGTGAGGACACACACAGCAGTAGCGGCCGCAATAGCCCAAGGCAAGGCGGACGCAGGCCTAGGAATAAGGCTCGCAGCATCCCTCTACAACCTAGAATTCATAAGCCTAGGCTGGGAGCTCTACGACTTCCTAATACCTAAAACTAAACTAGACAAAGAGCCTGTCAAGAAATTCCTCGAAACCATTACAAGCGAAGAGTTCAAAAGAGAACTCTCAAAACTCCCAGGATACAGAATTCCAACAGACATGGGTAAACCGGTATGGATAAGTTAAAGTTCCCATAACATTTCAAATCAACCCCAGCAAGCCCCCACACCTTAGTGGGACCATAAGTGTTTCCCGCTTAAAATTTACTAAGGCTGGATTGAAATTAACAAGACCCGGACCCTCGGAAGCCGAGCACTCTAGGAAGAGCCGGGGCTGGCCCTCGACGAACCCGGGGAGATGAGTGTAAATTGTCTCCAGCAGTAATAGAAGCTACTTATTACTAGGAGGCCTGAACCTCTAGGCCTATTAGCCTGGAGGGCTTTTGATGTTTAGCTTACGCTATATAGGGTTAATCCCCCGCCTGCGGGTGGGAACACGTCGATCAGGCTGTCTTTTTCCACTATGGTGTTTAGGCCGTTTAAGAGTCTATAGTTGTGTCCATTAATTAATATAACGTAATTCTCAAGCCCCGTCTCTACTAGTGTTTTCCAGAGTTCCGGTATGCCCTCTAATAGTTCTGAGAGTTTAACGTCCTTTTCCGTATCGACTTCTTTAACGTTCCAGCCTAGTTTCTCTCTCAGGGTGGCGTAGATTCTAATTTTTATAGTCAACGCTATTCCTCCTCCTAGTATTGTTGATTCTGTTAGACTTAAAAATTATAGGTATAGAAGGTGCTATGGGAGCATAAAGATTTATTAATACCCTCGAGCTAAAAATATAGTGAGTAAGGTGAGTTTGATGCCTGGAGGTTATATGGGCCGCATTATAAGAGTTGACTTGACTAATCAGAAAGTTCATTTTGAAGAGCTTCCAGAGGATGTTCTCAAAACGTGGGTCGGCGGTAGGGGTCTTGGAGTCTACATTATGCTTAAAGAGGTTAACCCTAAGGTCGACCCGCTAAGCCCCGGGAACAAGGCTATAGTAGCTACTGGGCCTCTCACAGGGGTTCCGGGTCTCGTGGCCCCCGGTAGGTGGGCTTCCATAACCAAGTCCCCTCTAACTAACACTATACACGATTCCCATAGCGGCGGCAAGTTCGGGCCTGAGCTTAAGTTCGCTGGTTTCGATGCTGTCATAATAGAGGGTGCTAGTGAGAAGCCTGTTTACTTATGGGTTTACGATGGTAAAGCCGAGCTTAGGGATGCTAAGCACCTGTGGGGTAGGGATGTTTGGGATACTACTGATACTATTAAGGAGGAAATGGCTCCAGCCATAGGGAGGGATGACGCTGAGGACATTAAAGTCGCCGCTATAGGGCCGGCGGGCGAAAATCTCTCTAAAATAGCTGCGCTAATAAATGATAAAGCTAGAGCTGCAGGGAGGGGAGGCCATGGGGCCGTATGGGGCTCCAAGAAGTTTAAAGCTATAGCTGCCAGGGGGCACATGAAACCTAAAGCAGCTAAGGAAGACATGTATAGAGAGGTCGTCAGCAAATCAATAGGAATGGCTAGAAAATCCCCCATAACCTCTGAGGCTCTTCCAAAGTATGGCACTGCTGTTTTAGTTAATGTTATAAATGCTCACGGCGCCTACCCCACCAGGAACTTCCAGACTGGAGTCTTCCCAACAGCCGATAAGACAGGCGGGGAAACAATAGCCCGTGAAATACTAGATGAGAAGCTGCAAAAAGAAGAGATATGCTGGGGCTGTGTAATAGGATGCTCTAGAGGCACGAGAATCACAAAGCCCCCCTTCACCGGCGAGGGGGGAGGTCCTGAATATGAGACCGTGTGGTCTTTCGGAGCCCAGACTGGAACTGACGATTTAGCAGCAATCACTAAAGCTCATTACTTAACTAATCAAGTGGGTGTAGACGCTATATCTATGGGTCACGTGATTGGGACTCTAATGGAGCTTGTAGAGAAAGGCAAAGTTTCGAAAGAGAAGCTTAGGGGTCTTAAAGTTGAGTGGGGTAACGGTGAGGTCCTAGTTGAGTTAACGTGGAGGACAGCGTACAGGTCTGGCATAGGTGATGATCTCGCCGAGGGCGCCTTAAGGCTTGCAACCAAGTATGGGGCCCCAGAGCTGGCAATGGTGGTGAGGGGGCAGGAGCTTCCAGCATATGATCCTAGGGGGGCTAAGGGTCACGGCTTAGCGTACGCTACTAGCAACAGGGGAGGCTGCCACTTAAGAGCTTACATAATAGCTCCCGAGATCCTGGGAGTCCCGGAGCTAATAGACAGGTTCTCCCCGGTGGGTAAAGGCAAATGGGTTAAACTCTTCCAGGACGTCTTCGCAACCCTAGACAGCCTTGTTGTATGTAAGTTCGTCACTTTCGCCTATTGGAGTGATGTTCTAGCAGAGCAGCTTTCCGCAGTCACCGGGTGGGACGTGTCTCAGGCGGAGTTTGAGACTATAGGAGAAAGAATATACAATGCTGAGAGAGCCTTCAACGTGCTAGCTTTCGGTGACGGCGAAGATTATGACACGCTACCTAAGAGGCTTCTAGAAGAGCCTATGCCTGAGGGCCCAGCTAAAGGCCATGTTGTAGAGCTGAAACCAATGCTAGAAGAATACTACAAGGTTAGAGGCTGGATTAAAGGGAGGCCAACAAGAGAGACTCTAGAAAAACTAGGACTTAAATGGGTAGCCGACAGGCTCGAAGCTGAAGGACTACTCCCAGCTTAAAGCCTGAGCTGCTTTAATATTCAAAATCTTTTTCTCTCATCTTCTCTTAAACCCAGTCACGCTCGAAGTAAGAGCTAGTGTTAACCTCAACTAGGGGATCTAATCTTATTTTAGATGGGACAGTATGAGAGCCTATGTAGGTAGGGGCAGTGAGCGCATGAGGGGGAGTTTCCGTGGCAGTCGTATTCATTGGAGAGTGTTAGGTGGCAGTAGTTTTGGAGCTCACAGTCTAGGCATGAGGGTATTGCTGTTAAGTATAGCATGAAGAGTGTCCTGAAATGCCTCCTCCAAATGTTTTCTAGGCTCTCTTTCTCTAAGTCTCCTATTACTACTTCTCTTACTGTGCGGGGGACATTGTTTACTATGGTGGTCCACGTTCTAGAATAGTAGAGGCATGGGGATATTTTACCATCACATCTCACGTATAGGGCTTTGTTTGAGGCGAAGGGGCATGACCTGTGTGATGAGGGGTTTACGTTAGGCTTGGATATTTTAATCCCTGACTCCATTGATCTCACCCCTATGTATTCAATTTGCTTCCCGACTTTGAGCCTACATTCGGGGTCTCCTACGCAGTCTATAGTTGTGTCTCCCCCGATGTATGGTATGTAGTAGCTGAGGATGATTTCCATAATGTTTAGGGCTCTAGCGTAATCGAATATGCTCGAGATCTCGTTGATGTTAAGCTTGTTTATGGTGAATATAGCTTTCACTACGGGTTTGAGGGAGCCCTTCTCGCTTTTAGCTTTAGAGAGGGCTATTAAACCCCTAGTTACGGCTGTGAGGCTGCCCCGCTTCCTTATCATGCTATATAGTTTAACGTCGAAAGCGTCTATACTAACGTAGAGCTCGTCAACACCAATATCCACTATAGCTTTAGACATGCTCTCAAGCGTTGAACCGTTAGTGTTTAAAGCAACCTCAAAACCCCTAGCCTTAGCCTTCGAAAGGAAACCCAGTATGTTAGGGTTAACTGTAGGCTCCCCCCACCCTGTGAACATAAGCCTCTTCACCCCCAGACGCTCAGCCTCCTCCAAGACCCTCTCGTAAAGAGAGGAACTCATGATACAGTTCATGTTAAAACTCCTAGCACCATACCTGAAACAATGTATACAAGAATAGTTGCATGCAGTGGAAACCTCTATAACCAGCTCCTTCGGCCTAGAATCCCCCCTCATACTCACAGTCCAGTCACTAAATACTAAAGAATCACCCATATAGAAAAACCCTCCACCTTATACTAGAACAGCAACTAATAAACTTGAACCTTAAAATATTAGGTTTCAGTTATGAAAACGCGAGCTAGCTCACAGCTCGACTGGGAGGCATGCTAGCAAACCCTAGTTCCTGGGAGGACCTCCATGTTAACGTTAAAGCATGCATCATAAAGTAATCTTTATAATTTTAAACTCGTAAAAGATATCTAGGGGGTCGACCTGATTGAATACTAGGATCCTAGTAGTTATTGTGCTGATTCTCGCCATAATATTCTTGAGCATTAGTTTAATAGTGGAATACTATTTCAGGGAGGTTATAGAGAGCTTGCTAGGCGCTTCTCACGGGGTAGAAGCTCACGCTAGATGCTACTCTTCAGAGTTAGGGTATAGGGAGAGGATCGGCGAGCCTCCAGTGCCTCTTAAAGCGAGCACAGTCATGATAGACGTGTGGAAACACTTCGATGGAGCCCTAGTAATTAACAAGGTTCGCGTAGATACGGGGGCGGGCCCTATAGAAGTCCCGATTACCGTATCAATTCCTGAAGGGATTCCTCCCCTCATAGTCCTGGGGACTGGGCATGCTGAAGTGGGCTACACTTCCGTGAGGGTTACAACTTATTTTGGGTCGGGAAACACGTTGTGGGGCAATGAAGGGTCGATACGAGTCTCTATAGAGGAGCCTATTGAAAGCCCTGAAAGCTTTTCGCACGTTAAAGATTACACTATAACACTATATTTCCAGAAACTGCATAGAGGAGCGTTCGATGTAACGTTAAAGGTTAAAGTGACACCCGAAAAACTACCTAAGTGCTCCCACTGGCCGTAAAACTTAAGTGAGAACATTAGACCTAGCCGTTGCCCACACGCCTAGGAGCTCCAAGAAATATAGATGTGCTTTACACGGCTCATAGAACTTTGAATAGGAGCTTCTACTCTTAGCGTTTAGGGGCCCGCACGCTCCGAGACATGTTAAGGGGTCGACCATACTAGAAGGTTGAAAGCACATAGGCCCGTTTATACTTTGGTTGCTAGCTTAGGCGTTTAGAGTGTTTCCAGCGTTTCTAGTAGTTTTTTGAGTTTGAGGGTTTGGGGGTTGTCTAGGTTTGCCTCGTATATGCGTAGTTTCCCATATCTTCTCTCTATAACTATGTTTGCTGTTTTGAGTTCTTCTAGGTGTTTTTCCACTCTCTTATGGTTTAACCCTGTTTCTCTCACTATTCTCGAAATGTTGGCTTGCCCGTTTTTGAATAGTATTTTTAGGATTTTCATTTTGCCTTTGCTTGTGAGGAGATCCTCTATCTTCACAGTCCAGCCCTCTGTTTTCCCACTATCGCCTCTGCTGGTTTACCCTATCGAGGAGTATTGAGTCTACCGCTTCTCTGATCCTCTCTGCCGGTATTTCGGGGGGTAGCCTTATTAGGGTTGTTTTGCCTCTCATTCCTTTCCCTGAGAGTCTAGCTTCTATGAGCCCTATTGTTGTCAGGTTTTTGAGGTAAGCATGGAACTGTGTGTGTCCTCGCGGCTCTTCTCCATAGAATATTGATAGTTCCTCGTATTTCTTCCTTAGGTCTCCAGTCGTAGTCCAGCCTCCTTTCTCCATTGTTTCGGCGGCAACCGCAGCCACTATTATGAGCTCGTGGGTTGACAGGTTTCTAAGGTCTCCAAGAGGTATGTAGGCTAGGGCGCTCTCAGATATAGCTCTCCTCACATGCTCTTCTCTTATCGTGTTTTGTTCTTCAGCCTCCGCCAGCTCCGCGGCCGTCCTCAGCGTTAGTATTGCTTTCCTAGCGCTGCCATCGCCCCCCTTATCGTCCCCGAAATATTCGCTTATCATATCTAGTAAATATTCATCCCAGGAGCCGGGCGTTAAACCCTCTTCAGCCCTCTGGACTAGTATTGTTTTGAGCTCCTCACTAGTGTATGGTTTGAGGTGTACTCTGAAGCCTATCTGGCTCTCTATCTGCGGGATCCTCTCCCTCATGTAGGGCATCACTCTGAAGTCGCTAGCTACTAGGAGGAAGCTCATCCTGTTAAGCTCGTCCTTTGAAGGAACTTCCTCATATACTCTTAGAAGGGTGTAAAGGTCGTCATCGCTCATTTTAGGCGAGAGTAGGAGGCTCTGAAACTCGTCTATTACGACTAAGGAGAAAGTATCTTTAATATATAAATAGTCGACTATCGCCTTAAGGACTTCGATAGGAGAACTCCCCCTAACACTAACGTTGAGACCTAGCTGATCCACTATAACTGAAAGTACCTGGTGTAGTGTGGGGGCTCCAAAAGCGTTCACATATACTGGTTTAAAGTTCACCCCCCTACTCTTAGCGAACTCTGAAAGACCCCTGCCGACGTGCCAGGCTACGGTAGTTTTACCTATACCGACTCTCCCTATGGAGCCGTATATTAGTGATACATCTGTAAACCCGGAGTATTCCTGGAGCCTCGTAGCGTACCTTGAAATTATCATTGATGCTTCCTCCCCTCTCACGAGGAGTTTTCTGGGCTTGTAGCTCTCGTCAAACACCATTCTATCTCTGAATATCCTACTCGACACTCCTGGTCTACCCCCTCCTCAGGTTACCTAGTAGTGTGTAAGTAAAGTTTATAATCATAAGCCTTAATCTACGTAGAGCAATGTGCAATTAAGCCCGCAAACCCTGGTAATACCATAGGCTACGATGAATAAGTCGTCTACAGACTCTACAGCTATAGCCCTACTAGCCCTCCTTGAAACAGTAAATCCTAGACTTGAAACGTGGGAAGATACTTCCTCAGAACCTGAAATATTCTTACCATAACCCCTCACGGTTACCATAACCCTTAAAGGAGTCCTGGGAGCTCCCTCTAGAAGTTCCAGGATAACATTAAACAATTCACCCCTACTAGGGCCCATTAAAACACGGGAAGCTGGGACAAGCCTCGACATGAAGGAGAACTCTATCTTTGAAGCTAAACTACTAACCCTATGGGCGTCGAGCCTCTCTGAAAGTACTAGTAGAACCCCGGGGAACCTCGTCTTCTCAACTTTAACGCCCTCATCCCCAGCTATGAAAGCGTCTAGAAGCTCCTCCTCAAGCCAGTAGTCTCTCGAGGGCTTACTCACAGCTAGCGCCTTGACGAGCTGGGGCATATGTCCGTTAGGGGGCATTCAGGGCACCTCGGGCTCCTGGCTGTGCAGTATTTCCTACCTAGCGATATTATGAGCCTGTGGGCTTCCTCAGCTTTCTCCGAGCCAAAGTATTCTAGGAGGGCTCTAGACACTTTATCATAGTTTTTCTTATCCGATAAGCCCCACCTCAAAGCTATCCTCATAGCGTGAGTGTCTACAGCGAAGAAGGGGGCTTTCCTGACTACTGAGAGGAAAACATCTACAGTCTTAGCCCCCACACCTTTAACCGATAGGAGCTTCTCTCTAAGCCTTATAGGATCCTCTTCTAATAGGAACTTCTCCCCTCCAAGAGCGTTTACAGCCTCAGCGGCAGCTTTGATAGTCTCGGCTTTCTGCTTCCAGAGCCCTGCAGGTTTAATAGCCTCAGCTATACTTTCAAAACTAGCTTCAACTATGTCGCTCAGCTTAACCCCAACTTTCCTCTTAAGGTTCATGAAGGCTCTTATCGAATTCTTATCGTTAGTGTTCTGGCTTAATATGACTCCTACGAGCACGGAGAAAGCCCCCTCCCCTCTCTTCTCAGCTACTAGGGCAGTATATTCCCTCCAGTCTACTCTCAACGCTCTTTTAAGCCTCTCTAAAACCTCGGGTCCCGCAGCTCTCTCAGCTATGCTACGCACTCTAACACACCTTTTTCGCCTTGTTAAAGTTTAAAGCTAAAACCTTGAAACTAATTGTTCTGGTGGGAGCTCTTGGAGTGTAAGGCTGGCTTCGAGCATTTAGAGCATACTGCTGACGTGCTCATCGAGGCTAGGGGTAGGAGTCTCTCGGAGGCTTTCGAATACGCTGGGCTCGCCACCTACGAGGTTATGACTGACACTAGCATGGTAGAGCCTAGGGTTAGGGTTGAGGTTAAAGTTGAGGGTGTAGACCTTTTCAACGCCCTCTACAGGTGGATAGAAGAGTTGATAGCATACACAGACTCGAGCAGGCTCGTCTTCAGCAAGTTTAAAGTACACAAGATAGAGATAGGCCACGATAATGTTAAGGTGGAAGCAGAGGCTTGGGGAGAATATTTCGACCTCAAGAAACACCCTAGCAGGACAGTAGTAAAAGCAATGACCTACGCTCAGATGGAGATGAGAGAAGAGAGAGGATGCTGGACTGTGAAGTTCGTGGTTGACATTTAACCGCGACCTTCAAGCTTAACCCTACAAGCAGGGCATAACCATGCATCCTTAGAGTCTACATCAGCAACGCTATTACTGAAGGACATTACACATTTAGGGTTAACGCAATGGCTTAAGCCAAGGAGATGGCCTAGCTCGTGCATAACCTCCTTGAGGAGCCTCGAGAGAAACCTTGAAGCATCACTGTCGGAAAGCCTCCACGTGTATACTGTGGCAACGCCCAGGTCTGGCGTTGCGAGCCCGAAGACGAAGTTAAGCCCGCTAACGTAGCCGTCACCGGCTACGACGCCCACGACAACCCTATCTCCTGGCTTAACGTAGCCCTCGTAGGCCTCTTTTATGGCTGTGTTAACTTCGGGGGCTTTGATTTGCATTCTCTTCCAGTCGAAGTGTTTAGAGTAGTTTAGGGGGAGGGGCCATACTGCTACTCTAGCTTCAACCTTGGCTGGTAGCCTGTTCTCGAGTTCTCCAGCTATACTTTGTAAGTGTGGGAGGCTTACTGGGCCAACTGGCTGTAATACTACTTCTACTACTTTCACTAAGCCCACCTCGCGGGCTTCACATCTATTAATCTAGGGTAGCGTATAGGGTTAAGGC
Organism: uncultured Sulfolobales archaeon; assembly: GCA_937921695.1. Taxonomy (GTDB): domain Archaea; phylum Thermoproteota; class Thermoprotei_A; order Sulfolobales; family Acidilobaceae; genus DSZV01. The sequence continues at coordinate 91,911 of CAKZTZ010000007.1, forward strand.
TTTTAGGTTTAAATCTCTGCCTGGTAGGGTTTCAACGGATTTCATTAGACTGCGGGGGCTTATGAAGTCTTTGATATGGGAAACCCTATAGGCGTATCCTAGGAGTATAATGTTAGCAACCCTGGAGTCTCCCAGTTTCTTAGCTTCCTCCGAGGCGCTTAAGAAGTGGGCTTCAAGCCCTGCGGATTTAACTGCTTCAACTATATCCTCTAACTTTAAAGGCTTAACCCCCGGTATTGAAGGTGGTATTATGAGAGTGTCGCTTACTATGACACCTTTCCTCCTCATATATCCTATGTTCCTCAGGGTCTCCATAGCCTCCATGCTTATCATTATATCAGCCTCCCCCATAGGTATTAGGGGGGCCTCTATGTTCTCCCCTATCCTAACATGGACTATGACGCTGCCGCCCCTCTGGCTCAGCCCGTGAGTCTCAGCTACGAGAGCTTCTAAACCATCTAGTACAGCTGCCTCCCCTAATACTCTAGCTAGACTCAGTATCCCCTGACCTCCTACTCCCCCAACTATTATGTTCAGGCTCCCCCTCACAGCTCCATCCCCAGGATCCTACCCCATTCTGGGTCCCCGGGCTCTAAGACTCTTATAGCGTTGAACGGGCACACTTGCTCGCAAACACCGCATCCAACGCATAGGCTGGCATTTATAGATACTCTACCATCTTCTCCAGGCATTATTGCCGGGCAGTTGAAAGCCTTATAGCATATCCCGCATGCTCTACACTTATCACTGTCTACGATGTAGATGGGCCTCTTAACCTTAAGGCTTGAAGCCCTCCTCACAGCATCTAGTATGCACGCACCTCTAGCGACTACCACATGGGTTTCACCTTCATACACAACATCTCTAATAGCCTCTCTTATCTTAGCCTCCACCTCCCTAGCGTTGAAAGAGTTAGCTACACTCACACGACTAACCCCAAGGCCTTTAACAACATCCTCTATAACTAGCTTCCTAGCCTCCCTCCCTAAGGCGTCACGGCCGGAGCCCGGGTGGGGTTGGTGGCCTGTCATAGCTGTGGTCCCATTATCTAAGACTAGGACAATCATGGGGGCACCGTTATATATGGAGTTCACAATCTCGGGGAGGCCGGCGTGGAAGAATGTTGAATCGCCTATAGTGGCCACTATAACTTTATCTTTAACGACGTGGGCTAAACCGTTAGCCAGCCCTATACCACCCCCCATCTCTATGAGGGTGTCCTGAACGTTAAACGGGGGGTTCAGGCCTAGGCTATAGCATCCTATGTCTCCAGAGTATATGGCTTCCATCTTTGACATTTTAACAGCCCTTCTTAGGGCATAGAATACACTCCTATAAGGGCACCCAGGGCATAGTACTGGAGGCCTTGGGGGTGGCGTTATAGGGGGGTTTATGGGGGTCTCAGGGCTATAGTTTAACCCTAAGATAGAAGCTAGGGCTTTAGTTACCGCGTCGGCTTTAAGCTCCCCACTCTTCTTCAAGTGTCTTGAGGCTTTACCGTAAACCTTAACTCTCACATCTTCCTCATATAGAATGCTTTTAAGGAGGGTCTCGAATACAGGGTCTCCCTCCTCGACAACAACTATGGCGCTCCTACCTTCAGACTCTCTCAGTAATAGTTTCCTAGGTGGCGGTATGCTCGTCACTATTTTTAAGAGCCTCACACTATTTAGAGCTTTCAGTTTGAAGAGAGACTCTCTAGCATACCTATAGCCTAAGCCGACACCCACCACCAGGATTTTCGAGTCTTCAGGCCCCTCAACAGTATTAATAGGGTTCTCTGAGAGCATCTCTTCCATCCTCTCCCACCTGGATAAGAGCTCCTCCTTCAACTTCCTAGCGTGCATCGGCACTATATTCCATCTTGAAACGTCCTTAGTGAAAACACCTGAAAGCCTCGGCCTCGCTAGGGCCCCTAGGGTTACTGGGGCTCTTGTGTGGGAGACTCTAGTAGTTGACCTTAAAATTACCGGGTGCTTCATGTTTTCGCTAAACTTTAAAGCCTCGAGAGTGCTCTCGCGAGCCTCCTGAGCTCCGGCGGGCTCAAATACAGGTATATAGGCGTGTACACCATACCACCTATTATCCTGCTCGTTCTGACTACTCCACATCCCCGGGTCGTCCGCAGATACTATGAGGAAAGATGCTTCCACACCCGTATAGGCACTACTGAATAGGGGGTCTGACGCGACATTCAAGCCCACATGCTTCATAGTTACTATACTTGGAACCCCGGCCATAGCTGAGCCATACGCTGCTTCAAACGCTACTTTCTCGTTTACACTCCACTCTACATAGGGATAGCCTAGCCTTGAGGCCGCATATGCTAGGGCTTCGATAACTTCTGAGGAAGGTGTTCCAGGATATCCTGAAGCGAACCCCACACCATGCTCGAGGCAAGCTCTAGCTACAGCCACGTTTCCGAGCATGAGAGCCCTAGAGCCCAGCTCCCCTAAAACTTCAGGGTAGCTCAAACGCTGTCCCCCCTAAACTTAAATATTTCCTGTTAAAACTTAAATTAAGGTGCTATAACATGTATAAATACGTTAAGGTTAGTGTTGAAGAGGGCATCGGATGGATCATAATATCTAGGAGCGAGAAGCTTAACGCCCTAAACAGCGAGCTCCTAGAAGAGCTAGTTAAAGCTGCTGGCGACTTCGACTCTAGAGAAGACGTTAAAATAATAGTTTTAACAGGAGAGGGCAGAGCCTTCTCGGCCGGGGCAGACCTCTCAGAGCCAGCTTCAGCCTCAACCCCTGAAGAAGCAGGCAGAGTATTCAGAAACCTAGCCAAACTAGTGAAGAGACTATTCAACCTGGAGAAACCACTAATAATAGCTTTAAACGGTGACGCCTACGGGGGAGGAGCAGAGCTAATATGGGCGGCAGACCTAGTGCTAGCTGTGGAGAACGCTAAACTAGTCTGGCCCGAAGCTAGATGGGGCTATAATGCTCCAATCCTAGCAGCCCTGGGGCCGAGCATATTAGGTCCTTCGAGAACAGCACTCCTCGCCATGACGGCGGAGCCTCTAACAGCTAAAGAAGCACACCACTACGGGCTAATAGCTAAGCTAGCCCCAAACCAGGAAAGCCTCAAAGAGGAAGTGAAGAAGATAGCGAAAACAATAATGGAGAGTTCACCCCAGGGAATAAAATCAATAAAGAACGCATTGAGATTAGCGAAAACAAGCCCACTAATAGAGCTAGGCATAAGCGAACTAGAAAGACTAGCAAGAGGGAGAGAAGCAATAGAAGCAGCTAAAGCCTTCATATCCAAGAGAAAACCAGAATATAAATGGTAAATAAATACTATCCTGGTCTAAGATAGGCTCGCGACTTTTCTACATGCTTTCAGGCTGCTGTTTTCTCGGCTCCTCACCGGCGCCATGCTCTGGGGTTGGCGGCTGCACGGTCTCAGTGGGGGGTTTTATGCTGGTAAATGCTATTGCTAGTACTATCATGCCGGCTAGTAGGGCGAACGCTCCAATAACTATTATTATCGTAGCGGCGCCTACGAGCATTAATATGCCTGATATCCTAAATAGTTTTTCTCCAGACTTCTCCGCTAGTATGCTTAACGACTTATACATGAAATAGTATGCTGCAATAAGGATGACTATAAGTATGATGAGAGCGAGGAGAACCGTGCCGGCGACGCTAGATATTGAAGCTCCACCAGCTAAAGAAGCGAGAGCAGCGGCCCCCATTAAAGTCATGAGTATACCGCCAACTAGTATTAAGGCTATAAAATATAGAGCATACTTAAATATCGCCTCCTCCTGGTAGAACTTTGAAAACAAATAGAGCGAATACGCAATACAAGCCCAGCCTACAAATGTAACTATAGTTAAGATATAGGATAGTAATAGGGGTAGCTGAGTGAAAGCAAAGAAGTAGTTCGCAAACATTGCTACCAGGACTATTATGACACCGGCAAGCCCGAAATTCTTAGCTCTATGGAAATCTTGTAACACTTTTAACACCGTAGTCTAACGTTTAAAGGGGATTTAAATATTTCTAGTTCCATTATGTGGGGTCTTCACCGGTAATACTCCTGCCTGCAATATCCTCGATAGTTTTCCTGTCGATCTAAGGATTACGTAACGCTTTAACATTGAAGTCTGCGGGGGAGTTTTATCTTGAAGACATCCTTGTAAGTCATAAAGAACGTGTTAAGATAAGCTCCGCCGGCGGAGTTGGCATAAGCTAGCTAGGGAAGCTGGTGAGGGGGAAGGTTGTTAAAGCTTTCACTTCTCAAGGAAAAAGCATGAATATAAGTTGTAAACTAATGGGTGATTTACAAGCCTATGTATGCTTTAATAACATCAGATTTTTGGTGAAAACATATCCTTTAGGTCCTTCTAAGACTATCCTGTCCCGTTCTAGCATGTATATGTACTCTGCTTTCTCAAGAGCTATGGCCACATTCTGCTCCACTAAGAATATTGACATGCCCGTGCTTGTACAAGCCGTCACTCAAGATTCTAATGGCAAAAGCGCCTTAAGAATAGTTCTTAGCGGTCTAGAAACGGGAGGATTTAAAGTTTGGAAGTTACTAGGCATAGTGTATATGTGAGGAGGGGAGGTTGAAGGTTTATGGGGGAATATTACTTTGAAGATCTCCCTGTAGGGTTTAAGTATAGGAGCCCGTATGGTAGAACTATTACTGATGTGGATAATATTTGGTTTACTCTTTTAACTAACAATGTAAACCCTATACATTTTGATAAGGTTTATGTTGAGAGGAATTATGGAGGTGAACCTTTCTATGGGAATCTCGTTGTTAACGGTTTACTCACTCTCGCAATTGTCACGGGACTTACTACTGAACTCTCAGCTAGAGGCTTCATGGTAGGGCTTGAAAACGTGAGATGGCTTAAACCCGTATTCTCAGGGGACACTTTAACTGCAGAGTGTGATGTTGTCGAGGCTAGGCCTTCTAAGAGTATGCCGGGCTTTGGCCTGGTTAAGTTGAGAACTAAGGGGTATAACCAGAGAGGGGAAGTTGTAGTGGAGTTTGACAGGGTTATAATTGTTCCTAGGAGAACTAGAGGTTGAGAAGGAGCCCCCCATACCTTAGTAGTTTGCAAAAGCCCTATGTAGCCTGCTCTTCATTTCCTTTGAGTTGTTTATGGATTACCTGGTGCCGTCCAGGTCTTCTTACATTTTCTAGTGGCGTTTCTTGCTAAAGCACTTTCTATGGTTTCATTAGCTATTCATAATTTTTAAATACTGATTCCTCCTTTTCTCCATAGCTGTCAACTCTCTGAAAGCTCTGGATTTGGAGCTAAATTTTATAATCTAAAGTTGTGATGCTTCACAGAACTATGGAATGAACTTTACGTAGTTGGAGTACTATGTAAAATTATAGTTCTAACTATAAAGCTAGTCTGGTAACTTGACAACAGTAGTAACACAATCTAGGTTGCCAAGTTGTCAAGTCAACAACCAGCCTTAATACTATACGCTTGCGAGCTATGGGTTACGTGTTAGGGATCGTTAATTTGCGATGTCAGCATAATAGCTATCATAGTATTATTATGGTTGTTTTGCCTCAGGAATGTAATTTTTTAGATTAAGCATAAATCTTATATAAAGTTTATAAAGTTACTTAGTAAAGCTGAAGGTAAGGAGGAAGGGCTTATATGAGTGTGACGAGAGACTTAGCGGATTTCGTCGTCAACACGAGTTATGAAGACCTTCCGGGGGAAGTCATAGAGCGTGCAAAACTTTGTATTTTAGACTGGCTTGGCTGCGCCTTAGCCGGTTCATTGGAGCCTCCAGCTAAAATAATAACTTCGATTATAGAGAAAACTGGAGGAAGGGAGGAATCCACTGTAATTGGTACGCGTGTAAAAACTTCCTCTATGAATGCAGCGTTGGCTAACGGAATATTTGGGCATGCTGTTGAATTGGATGATATACATGAAACGGCCATCATTCACCCGGCAGCACCAGTCCTCCCGGCAGCTTTAGCTGTTGCTGAGCATGTAAATGCGGGAGGTCAAGATTTTATAACATCGGTTGTTCTAGGTTACGAGGTTGGGATAAGAGTTGGGATGGCTATAAACCCTTCACACTACCAGTTTTGGCATACCACCGGTACTGCTGGTACTTTTGGAGCTGCCGCTGCGGCGGGGAAAATTCTAGGTTTAAACATTGAAGAAATGGTGTACGCCTTGGGAATCGCCGGGACACAGGCAGCCGGCTTAATTGAGGTTTTTGGGACTATGAGTAAACCTTTCAATGCAGGAAAGGCTGCTGAAAATGGAGTCTGGGCCGCACTATTAGCTAAGGAGGGCTTTACCAGCTCAAGATCTATACTTGAGGCTGAGAAGGGATATTGTAGGGCTGCCGCCAGGGAGTGCGACCTCAACAGAATAACTGAAAACTTAGGAAGGGAATTTGAAATAATGAATAACATCTTTAAGATCCACGCCTCATGCGGTCACACACACGGCGCTATTGATGCTGTTATCCAGTTATCTAAAGAGCAAGGCATTAAACCTGAAGATGTTGATAGGATTGTGGTGAGAACATATCCTATTGCTGTTGATGTTGTCGGCAAAAACTATGAACCAAAGACAGCCCCCGAGGCAAAGTTCAGTCTACCCTACTGTTTAGCGGTTGCGCTAATTTATGGTAAGGTTGGTCTAACAGAGTTCTCTGAAGAGAAGCTGCGCGATCTAAAAATCCGGAAACTTTCAAAAAGAGTCACAGTCATGGTTGACCCGGAATATACTAGTGCTCGATTAGGGCCCGCCAAGGTTACCCTGTACACTATAGATGGGAAGGAGTTTACGTGCCGTGTAGATATTCCAAAGGGTTATCCCAAGAACCCGGTAACTAGAGAGGAGCTTGAGGGAAAATTCGTAGACCTAGCCTCTCTTGTATTACCTAGTGAGAGAGTTAAGGAAATCGCAAGGACTGTAAATAGCTTAGAAAAACTCGACAGGATAACGTTTCTAGCCGATCTTCTACGTAAATGAATACCGTTAACAGCTCAAACAACATAATTGACCTGGAGGAGGCTTTAAAGATTATTAACGCCTTCAAGGTGCATTCTAAAGTCGGGAAGAGCTGATAGCCGCCATGAATATTACTAAAAACCTTGCTAGAACACCAAGAAAACGACCTTGTTAATCATGGGAGAATGTTAAACCATATTATTATAGTTAACACGATGTGACAGCCGCTAACTGTTGAAACCTTTTGGGGGAAACCGGGGTTCAACAAGCTTGAGATAATCGGTGGATAGTTTATTATTTAAATCGTGGGACCCTAACCAGCTTCATAAAGATTGTAGAGCTACATACAGAAGGAAAGAAATATCTAACTTTATACTATACAGAAAAAGTATGTGCCATCAAAACTAACTAAAAATTATCCATGACAACTCTGATCTCACTCTTTAAATACTCTTTATGATGGCGTCATAGAAGGTTTCTGGAAAAAGTTAGAGGCTAGAAGCATATCTAGAATTAATATTGGGAATGCTACTTTTACTTATGCCGATAACCATCACATATCAGCATTAGATTTTAAGGCCGTCCTTTTAATGATTATCTCATAGGTCATCAGTATTTCCTTAGCTATCTTATATGTGGCCTCATCAATCATCCTTCCCTCAACAGAGATGGCGCCCAAGCCTATTGCTTTAGCCTTCTCATAAGCTTCAACTATCTTCTTAGCTAAGTTAACGTCTTTCTCTGAGGGGGAGAAGATTTGATTAATGGGCTCAATATGCGCCGGGTGGATGCACATCTTGCCTTTAAATCCTAAGCTCAACGCTATTCGGGATTCTTTAATTAACCCTTCTTTATCCGTTATAAGGCCAAGGAATGGAGTATCTATAGCTGGAACTTCAGCTAATCTCGAAGCTAACGCTATACGTGATCTGGCGTAGAGGATTTCAGTTTGTTCAGGGGATAGGGAGAAATAACTTAGCCCGAGATCACGCATGTAATCAGCAGCCCCGAATCCTACGGCGATCAAGCGTTCACTCGCTGTGACTATTTCATTTACGTTCAAGACCCCCCTAGCGCTCTCAATGAGAGGAATTATTCCAGTTTCGGCTAATCTTTTTTCCCTCTCCTCACTCTCTATAAGTTTCTCTAGTTTCGAAACATCGTCTCTTGATTCTGATTTGGGGAGCATGATGGCGTCAACGCCTTCCTGGACGGCAAACTTGAGGTCTTCTCGTGTTAGGCCTGTGGTTAGCCCGTTTACTCTAATAACAACATTGTGGCCAGCTTCTTTTAATAATCCAATAGCGTCTTTAACGAGCCATCTAGCCGTCTCTTTCTCCTCCATGGGAACAGCGTCTTCCAAGTCCAGTATAATAGCGTCTGGTTTCTCTTCTTTAGCGCTCTGAATAAACCTCCAGTTGTTTGCGGGAACGAAGAGCATGGACCTAAGTGGTTTTAATCGACCCATATTATAGCCCCCTATTTCCTAAGTATTTTAGCTGCGGTTAAGGCCAATTCTTGAGGTTTGCCGACCACATAAGCCCCCGCGTCTCTAAGGGCTTTTTCTTTAATTTCAGCGGTGTCTCTTCTACGTTGAACAATCGCGCTGGCGTGCGAGAATCTGATGCCACTAGGTAATGTTCTTCCAGCAATATAAACTACAAGCGGCTTCGTATATTTGCCCTCTTTAATTACTTCTGCAACCTCGCTTTCCATAACTCCACCAATTTCTCCAAATAGCACAACAAGGTCTGTTTCAGGATCTTTTTCGAAAAGCTCCAGATATTCAGCAGCAGTTGTGCCCACAATTACTTCAGTCCCTGTGTGAACAGCAGTACTTATTCCTAAACCCTGCCTGGATATAGTCCATGAGACTGTAGTTACTTGCCCCCCGCTTCTCGATATTACACCTACATGTCCAGGCTTAAACGCTTCTCTCGCAAGCTCCTTCGCACCTCCAATCCAGCCGCACAAAGCTTTCCCAGGGCTGATGATTCCTAGAGATCCGGGACCAATTATCCTAGCGCCTTTCTCCTTAGCTCTGGCTATGATTTCCAAAATGTCATGTAATGGAACTCGCTCAACAGGCATCACTAAAGTCTTTATTCCAGCCTCTAAGGCTTCTATAGCAGCACTTTTAACTAGTGGGGCTGGAACAAATGTTGCGCTCATATCTATAGGCCCATGTTCCTTAACAGCTTCCTTAACAGTATTATATACCGGCACACCCCAGACCCGCTCGCCTCCACGGCCGGGGGTAACCCCTGCAACAACTTTTGTACCATATTCAACCATGAGCCTGGTGGCGAACTCTCCTGTTCTACCCGTTATACCTTGCACGAGCACAGTGGTTTTCTCATCTATGATTATAGCCATATTACCACCTCAAATAAGCTCCCCATACTTTCTTCTAAACTCTTCCAGGCCGCGAACCGGGAGTTCAACAGTTATCGCCTTTCCTCCATATAGCTCGCATACCACCTCACATGCTAGGCACTCGTTACAAGTTCTTTTAAGCTCTTCAGGACTTCCTGTTAAGGCGATTTTCCCGCCAACTATTCTTAAGCACGGCCTTCCATACCACCTATCCGCCTTCACACATGCAAAACCACATTTAGGCGCGATACACTTGCTGAGGTCGATGAACACCTTACCGGTCTGAGTTTCAAAAGATAAATATTCTTTGGGGCTAATGATCCGCTCTTCTTCTAGGAGAACGCTGGGGCCGCCTATCCGCTCTTTTTCCCTTCTATACTCCTCTACTAATGCTATCATTCTATCAGCGATAAAATCCACATCATATATGTGGTCACGTCCATAGAGTTCCCAGCGTAACGGTAAATCCCTTAATCCTTCCCTTATAATCCTATGAGTTTCACGCTCTTTATTTCCAGCTATTAATATTAAGACTGGAAAACCAGGTCTTTTCTTAGCCTCTTCTCTAAACGCCTTTACAATGGCATAGGCGTGATACCACTGTTCTTGGTTAGCAAGAACCGCTCCAGCTAAGCAGTAGCCCTCAATCCCGGGAATCGAAAGTATGAGCTTTACGACCCTGTAGACTTTTGATGCAGCGGGATTCCCGCTAGTATCCACATAGGTGGCTAGCTTAAGCCCCTTTCGCATTAAAGCGTCAGCTGCAAGCATAGCTGCGCCCCCGCCTATGCCATGAAAAGCTATGTAGCCCCCTTTTCTTATCTCATCAATATTAGGGTTTAGCTGTACAAAATAGCTGACCCCCCTATAGTCTCCCTCCTCTATCTCCTTCCATGCGGTAATCTCAAGCTCCATAGGAGGCCTCATCATATCGCGGGGTACCTCTATTTTAAACTCGGGATGGCGGAACACGGAATTATCGTCTATTGTTATTCTGCAGTCTCCTGCAACCAACCGCCCCTCCCTAGTTAAAATGATCGGATTTATCTCTACTACACTGGCATCTGTTTTCACAAACACTTCATATAGTTTGCAAGCAATATTACTTAGCAAATCTACCGTATTATGTGGAACTTCAAGCTTTGATACTAGCCTTTGCGCGTCGGGAAGCTGGAGTCCACGAAGGTAGTCTATATCTATTGAAGATATTTTTTCCGGATATTTCTCCGCCACCTCCTCTACATCCACACCTCCCTCAGTGCTGAATAGAATGGTTGGGCCCTTAACCTTGTAGGAGTCGTTAACGATTATGCTTAGGAAGAATTCCTTTTCCACATCGAGCCTCTCTTCTACCAAGACTTTCTCTACCTTCAAACCTCTAATTTCTCCCCCTAACATTTCCCATGCTATACTTTCAGCCTCCTGAGGGGAATCTGCAAACTTTATTCCACCAGCCTTAAACCGACCAGTAGTCAAAACTTGCGCCTTAATCACAACAGGTTTGCCGATTCTCTCAGCTATCTTCATAGCTTCATGCGGGGTGGACGCTACCTCGCCTTCAGGAACGGGGATACCAACGCTTTTAAGCAAATTTTTACATTGATACTCATATAATCGGACCATGAAACTATCACCCCTAGATATAGAGCTTTTTAAAAAGTAAGGTTTTATTTTTATTTATGCATTCCAAAACTGAATATGTCAAGGTATTGAGGGAAGTCGAACGAGTCTAGAAGCTTCAGCATGGTTGCGCGTGTCTTTTCCCCTCTTGTACATGCTTGGGCGCGGGCTCTCTACACCTAACCACTGTCCATGAGCTCGCTTGGGGCTCTATACATTTAGCTAGTGTCTTCACGATAATAGGGTTAAAATTATTTTAGAAGCATTGCCGATAACCGTTATCGGGATAACGCTTACTATAACAGCCTAGCCCTTTAAGAACAACTAAATTTAATCAATACCTTATCATGTAGAGTTACATTAGCTCGCTTATTACCTTCAACGTTCAATAGGGCCTCTTACGTGCTCAAGAGAAAGCTTTTGTATCCATCAGTATTTTAAAGATCTTGAGGCTCTCCTCAAATTTCTCCAGTAGTTCGGACAGTTTAAGAACCTGTGTTACTTGAGGTGGCGCTCCAAGAGGGGGATTTGAACCCCCGACCACCCGGTCTTCAGCCGGGCGCTCTCCCGCTGAGCTATGGTGCTCTCTCATCTGCTTTAAGAGAGTAGGAAATATAAAGTTTCAACTTGTTTGGGTTTATGCTTCTAGTGATGGAAAAATGAATAGTCCTTGATTAAGCTAGAAGTGCATCAGCGTTAAAACCTTCATACGCTTATAAAGGGAAAGATGGCGTTTGTGAGGGAGTTATACTTTGAAGACCTCCCTGTGGGGTTCAAATATAGGAGCCCGTATGGTAGAACTATTACCGATGTGGATAATATTTGGTTTACTCTTTTAACTAACAATGTTAACCCTATACATTTTGATAAGGTCTACGTTGAGAGGAATTATGAGGGCGAGTCTTTCCACGGGAGGCCAGTCGTCAATGGCCTACTAACTCTAGCTATTGTCACGGGACTTACTACTGAACTCTCAGCTAGAGGCTTCATGGTAGGGCTTGAAAACGTGAGATGGCTTAGCCTCGTATTCTCAGGAGATACTTTAACAGGTGAGTGTGAAGTAGTAGAAGCTAGGCCCTCCAAGAGCAGACCGGAATACAGCATTATCAGGTTAAAGACTAAAAGATATAACCAGAAAGGGGAGGTTGTAATGGAGTTCGACAAGATAATAATGGTCCCTAGGAGGGCTGGAGGTTGAGAAGAAGCCTCCTTTATACCCCGGCTAACAACGAGAAAATGCTTAGGAAAGCCCCTACACTTGGAGCTGATGTCCTAATAGTAGATCTCAAAGATGCTGCTCTTAGAGTTTAAGGGGAGGCTAGAGCTTTAATTGGGAGACTATTTAGAGACCCTGGGTATGTTGAGAGTTTGAAGGGAGTCAAGGAAGTATGTGTAAGGGTTAATAGTCTATCGAGCCCTGAGGGGCTCAGAGATTTAGCCTTAATAGTAGAACTGGAGAGAGTAAACTGTATAGTTGTGCCTAAAGCTGAAGGGGGCATACCATTCCTCTATAAAGCTACAGGTAAAAGATTGATTGCCATAGTGGAGACGCTAAAGGTCTCATCAGGGTAGAAGATATAGTGGCTTCCGAGGGCATCGAAGCTATAGCCCTTGGTATTGCAAATTTAGCTTTAAGCCTTAAGGGATCTAGGGAGGCCTACGAGAATAACCTCTACATTAGAACTCTCATAGCAGCTGCCGCCAGGGCTTACGGCCTAGACCTATAGACAAGGTTTACTTTAAAGTTGACGATGCCGAAGGTTTCAAAGCTGAAGCCTTAGAAGCTAGAGCACTCGGCTATTCAGGCAACAAGTAATACACCAGGTTGAAATAGCTAGTAAAATATTCAACCCAACACGGGAGGAAATAGGGTGGGCTAGAGAAGCGTGAGAGTATACGAAGAACCAGTTAAAAGCTGGTGGGGAGCTGTGAGATACAAAGGTGAGCTTATAGACCACGTTCACTACAAGATAGCCAGAAGAATCCTAGAAACGTTAAAACTTAACTCGCACCTTTTTCATGCTGAAAGAAGATTTAAGCCTCATAGACTCAAAATCTCTCATTTCAGCATTCTCTCTTACTGAAACCTATCAAGGTCTCCCCCTACTATAACGTTTACTCTAGGAATTCAATCTACTTCTTCCAGATCCAATACTCGTAGCCGTAGGGTGGCTGTTTTAACATCCTTTCTTTAATTAGATAATCTATTGTCTCGGTGAAAGCTAGATGATAGAACCAGGAGAAAAACTCTGCAAAACTAGAGTACCCGCTTGCTTTAAGTTTTTTAAAGGTATTCTGGATTTCGTCTAGGTTCTTATAGATTACATTGAAGATATGAGTAGACATGTAGTTTATGAAGCTGTCAATAATGTTCATGTCTTCTCTCGTGTAAACTGGAGCTTGTGGATTGAGGTTTTCATCTAAGTATAGCCATTCTTTCAGGTATTTCGCTGACTCCTCACCTATCTCGTAACCACTCTCATAGTATTTCCTCTCGTATTCTCTAAGGATCTTCGACACTTTGTCATCCAATTTCTTCATGACGACATCTCTCTCGTGAACTGGAAGTTCCACAAATTTTTTATAGGCTTTTGAAGGGTCATTTTCACCCATTATCTCCATTAGAAGTTTAATTAGAGAGTCGGGCGGGGAAGTTCTCCGCCTCTCTTTCTCCCCTCCAAAACTTGCGAACCCATATTCGCTTAACTCACCATAATGCATCCCGTACCGGCCTAGATATTCCATGCCACCCTCTACGCCCCACATGTAATATTGGCCACCTTTCCTTGCAGGCGCTCTCAACATAATTCTCCCCTCTTCCCCAAACTTCTTCAACATACCTACGTCCAGCGAGTAAGCGCCTACCAGGACAAACCCGACCCTATCAAAGCTGAATCTAGGTGAGATGGAAAGCTTACGGTATGTCTCCATGACAACATCCCAACGAGCCTTATAGACTTCTCCAAGTTCAACCCCCAAACGCCTGGCAGCATTCCTCGTTCTCCGCACCTCCTCCCTTAACGCGATAAAGAAACCTGGAACTATACGCCCCTCTTTCTCTACTACAAACTCTGCTTCCTTCAGATGCCTTAGGTGACTCTCCACATCCCGCTCTGGAACATTAAGTAGTTTAGCTATACTTCTCACAGAATAACCCTTATGAAGCCCTATTACAATACCTTTACGAACTTGCTCTCGGAAAATAACAAAAGGATCGTATTCCAAACAATAACTACCAGCAATAATCACGTTAAACCTCGCAGCCCTCTCATTTAAATCCTTAATAAGCCCCACGGTCATGATCACCTTTACATAAATAAAGGAGCCTATCTTACCCTTATAACTCTATTCTTAACACAATATTTAAACTACACGTCCCAGACATAATTGTAAACCCGTATAACAATGGACTTAGCACATTTGATCTTAAAGATAACTAAGCTTCATAAACCCATCATAACCACATCACATAGCGCTCCTCCGCTAATGTATTTAATGATATTTCTATATGCTTTTATTTCTGTTAACAGGATTAGTTCCCACCCCTTCATTAGCTCCAAGAGCGTGAAATCATGTAGAGCTCAATGCTGGGGGCTTCTATATGTTTTGCGAGGCCTCCCTATTCGTAGTGTGTGTCGCCTGAAGGCTTTAGGGTATAGGTGGGTGACGGTTTTATAGACCTAGTGCCTCTCCATAATGAGCACTGCTATATACGCGCATTCATATAAACTTATCGTTACTCCTATAGCAGCCTCATTGAAATATGTTTGCTCTTACCACTACTAACACTTTTCCCATTAAACTCTGCTTAGACTCTGCATTTCTGTTCTCTTTACTAGGATCATATATGGTGCCGCCGGGGGGATTTGAACCCCCGACCACCCGGTCTTCAGCCGGGCGCTCTCCCGCTGAGCTACGGCGGCCCCTATGTATTTTTGGAGAGTGGGGGATTTAAAGTTTTAGCTTGCTAGAGTCTATGTTTTAACTTTAAAATGTTTAATAGGTTTAATTGTTCCTTTTGATGTTTAGAGTTGAGTGGTTTAGTGTGGTTAGGGTAAGGGTTCTTGGTAGTGGTAGGGAAGTTGGTAGGGCTGCTATTCTTGTTGAGAGTAGTGGTGGTTCTCTATTGTTAGATTATGGTGTTAATTTTGATGAGCGTGATAATCCAGTGTTCCCGGAGCATGTTAGGCCTAGGGATCTTTCTGGTGTAGTGTTGACTCACAGCCATTTGGATCATGTTGGTGCCGCCCCTATGCTCTATACTAGTGTTAGGCCCCCGCTTTACGCTACTCCTTTAACTTTGAGTGTTTCCAGGCTCCTCCTCTATGATATGATTAAACTTAATGGGCCCAACCTGGCTTTTGACGAGACTGTAGTCAACGATATGTTATCTTCAGCCTCCCCACTCAGCTATGGGGAGTATGTTGAGGCTGAGGGTTTCAGGTTTAAGTTGCTGCCTTCAGGCCATATTCCTGGGAGTGCTAGTGTTCTCGTAGACTTAAATGGTAAGACTCTACTTTACACTAGTGATGTTAACGTTATAAACACTAAGCTCATGAAGCCCGCTGAGCTTGAAGGTGTTGAGGCTAACGTTGTAATAATAGAGTCTACTTATGGAAACGCGAACCACCCGCCCCGGGAGGAGACTGAGGCTAGGTTCGTAAACTCTGTGAGAGAAGTAGTAGAGTCTGGGGGTGTTGTTCTAGTCCCTGTTTTCAGCGTTAGCAGGGGCCAGGAGATAATGTGTGTCTTAGCCTATAATGGTGTGGAGGCTCCAGTTTGGGTTGACGGTATGGTTAAAGACGTGGCGGAGCTCTACTTAAACCACCCCGAGTATATAAGGCTTAACGGGATCCTAGCTAAGGCTATGAGCGAGTACAATATTGTCAGGGGATGGCATGATAGGAGACTAGCATACGGGGAGCCCGGGGTCATAGTATCGAGCTCCGGGATGCTCAAAGGGGGGCCGAGCCTTTATTATTTAAGGAAGATAGCTGAAAACCCGAAAAACGCCGTTTTCCTAGTGAGCTTCCAGGGGAAAGGAACCCCAGGGAGGCAAATACTAGAGAGTGGGACAGCACTTCTGGAAGAAATACCGGTAAGAGCTAGAGTAGAATGGTTCGACTTCTCAAGCCACATAGACCAGAAAGGTATAATAAAACTAGTTAAAAACCTGAAAAACGTCGAGAAAATAATCCTAGTACACGGCACGTCTAAAGCGCAAGAAGCCCTAACAACTAAAATAAGGGAAGAACTAGATCTAGAACCGTTAACCCCAGCTACAGGGGAGACAATAGAAATATAGCCACGCTTAAACTTAAAGAGTTAAAACTAGGGGTTAACGGGCCCTCATAATCCTTTAAAGCCCCGTTAAAATAAAGCTTCTCACGCTGGAGCAGAGTGGAACAAGATGGTGAAGTTTCTAGCTTAAGGTAGCCCTCAAATAAAGATATCCCAGAGAGGCTCCTCCTGTGAAGCTTAGCTGTTTACTGTTTCTTATCAACTTCCACTACTTGTTTGCACGCTATCTTACTTAGAACTTCCTGTAGTTTATCTTCTGTAGTCTTGAAAGTGTAGAGGTATCTTCTAGTTCTAGCTTTAACTTTAACAATGTTAGTTTTTCTAACCCTTTTAACTCTACATTCTGAAGCTCTCTTCGCTATCTCCGCAAAAGTTTCCAGGTCTTTTACCTCTATGGGCATGTTCTCCGCCCTTCAGCGTTTTAGCTTTTTCGAGGGCTATTAAGCGTTTAATGCTATGCCCGGTTTACGTTTAAGTGTGGGGGTTCTTTTGAAATTTAAAAGCTCCTATGTTACATGGGTGTGAGGGGTGCGCTGGTTTTGGCTGAGGAACGCATTGTGATTAAGGTTGGGGAGAGGGAGGTTGAGATTAACGAGGAGACTTTAAGTGTTTTAAGGAAGTATAAGAGGACTGAGATGACTCTAGAGCAGCTGGCGGCAGCTTTAGGCCTTGAAGGCTGGGATGAGGCTTACGAGCTTGTGAAGAAGATCCCCGCATGGCTTATGGATGTGGATCCTACGATGTGGAAGACTATATTCAGCAAGTATGCCCAGGAGCTTAAGAGGGAACTTGAAAGCTAGGGTGGTATAATATTTAGGATCATAGTCAAGCAGGAGGAAGGCCTGACGCTCAGGTTATTATCGGAGGAGTTTTCGAGATATCATAGGGTTTTCGCTCGAGCAGCCTTAGAGAATAGTGGTGTAGGTCTTATAGCAACCGTCAACGAGAAGATAGCTGGCTCCGCTATAGGGTACCTCGCGGGCCTCAAGCCGCCAAAAATAGGGGTTATATATTATGTTTACGTGAAGAGGGAGCATAGAGGCCGAGGGTTGGGTAAAATCCTAGTAGCCTCCCTGGAGGAGCTCCTCGAAAACATGGGGGCTGAAATATTCGTAGCGTCTACGAGCGAGCACAACATAGTCTCGAGGAACCTGTTCAAAAACATGGGGTACTCGGAGCTCACATGGGAAAGCGTTGAGGAGCTTTTAGGTAGTGAGGAAGCGAGGGCCCTAGAGATGGCCAGTTGTAGCTATGAAGACGACGTGGTTATGGTTAAGCCTTACGCTAAACTCTCAGAGATAAAACTTAACATTGGAAACTACGAGAGCCTATGGTATGACATATGCTACAGACCTTGGATAGAATATAGGAACATGAAATATTAGAAAGCTCAAACTTAAAGTCCCAGTCTAGTGGGCGCGGGGATTGGTAGATTAGATGAGCGCTCTCCAAGGCTCTCTTTTGAGCTTCTTCCATCCGCTCCATTGTTTCAGGATTTTTAGCGCATTCTCCTCCATTATGGCTTTTTTGGCTTTCCACGTTATGTTTAGCCTTAGTATCCCTTCTATAGCGTCATCTATTTCAAGACCTGTGACCATGGGGTAGTCGCTTCCGAATAATAGTTTGTCGTAGCCTACTTCATCTACAGCCCTCTCCACGAAGTAGGGGTCTGTTGCTGAAGTATCTGCGTACACGTTGTCTTCTGATAGGGTTTCTAGCGCTTCTTTAAAGTATATCCCCGGGTTTAGGGCGCTGTATGAGCCTAAGTGCGCTATTATGAACTTAGCGTCTCTCACGGTTCTCGCAGCCCTAGCTACATATGATGGTCTGGCTTTCGAGCAGAATGCTGGGAACTCCCATATGCCGGGGTCGCAGCCTGTGTGGACTATTACTACACCCCCTATACTTGCTATAGTCTCATATAGGGGTCGCAGTTTGTCCTCGTCGGGTCTCGTGAAGTGTAGTGTTGGGAATATTTTAACTCCAAGTATCGCTTCGCCCATGTTCTTAAGCTTCTCAACGTTCTCCGAGACTCTGGCGTCAGGGTTATAGCTTGCAACAGGTATCAGGAGGGGTTTTTCCCCACTTTCAGCTGCAATTACAGCTTTAGCGAAAACCTCGGAGTCCTTGGAGTAATCGTTTAGTATCCTTATATGCTCTTTTATAGCCTTCTCAGGGTTTAACACTATACTGTGCAGGTACATGATCTTAGACATCATAAGGTAATCTAGAGACTCTGAGGCCGCCCTCCATATCTTGTCGGGGCTAACATTCTCTAGGAATGTTTTAACCCCAAACTCTACGTTAATAACAACTCCCACCTTAACCCCCGCATAGCTTAAAGCTTCTAGGAGTTTCTGGGAAGCTTCTAAAGCCCCCCTAGGTTCTAGGGGTAGGTGCACGTGGAAGTCTACTATGTTAAAGTCCCAGCCCACTTATAGCACCAGAGTATACGGTATTCCCAAGCCGAGGTTTTAAGCGTTAGGGTCAACATTATATCAAGGGGTTTACATGGAGTTCTCCCATTGGCTTTCAATGTTGAAAAGGCTCTCCAGCGTCGCAGGCTCCCTAGACTATTTCGACTACGACGCTAGCCCCCTGAACGGCTTCATAGTCAACATAGACGGCTACGCTGCTTCAAGCTCGAAGCCCCCCTGGGTTAGCTGGAGCGACTGGGGGTGGAGGGCTCTCGTAGCTTCAGCTTCAGACGTGGCCGCTAGTGGGGGTAAGCCTATAGCTGTAGTCTATAGTGTTGGGGTTGAGAGTTTCGAGCGGGCTCTCGAGATAGCTGTTGGAGTTAGAGAGGCCTCAGAGTGGGCTGGGGTTATAGTGTTGAAGGCTGACACTAACAGGAGCAGTGTAGACTCCTGGATAGATGTTACTGTTATAGGTGTTTCGGAGAGGCCATTGTCGAGGAGGGGGGCTAGGCCCGGCGATTTCCTAGTGCAGGTAGGCTGTATAGGTTATGGTTTCGTGGCTGATAAGGCTTTGAAAGGCCTCATAGACATAAACAAGTACCCTGAAACCCTAGAGTATACTAGGAGGCCGAAGCCACCTTTAAACATGGGGTTAACGGTTTCAAAATGCGGGGCTAGGGCTGCCATAGATAATAGTGATGGGTGGGCCTCCACTTTATACCAGCTAGCTGAGGCTAGCGGGGTTAAAATAGTTGTTGAAGACGTGCTTGCAACAAGAGAAGCCCTAGAACTAGCGGCGAGCTTGTCGGAAGATCTAATGGAGAGCTGGGAAGACTACAACCTAGCTGTTGCTGCCGGCTCTGAGGAGGCTGAATGTATACTCAGAGAATGTCGTGGGGCCGGCGTCCCTTGCAGTATAGTTGGGAAGTTTGAAACTGGGGGAGGCGTCTACTTTAGGTCTAAGAGGTTAGAGCCCTTGGGCTGGACTTGGTTTTAAACTTTAACTTGGCAGTTGAAAGTATTGGTGGCTGTGTGAACATGTATTTTTAACTTTTAGATTTACAATAAATGTTATGGTGTCCCATGTGACTGTAGAAGTTGTTGAACACGATATTGTGATAGTGGGCTCCGGTATAGCCGGTCTTAGAGCTGCAGTGGAGATTAAGAGGAACTATGGCGATAAGCTCAACGTCGGCCTTATAAGCAAGGTTCAACTTATGAGGAGCCATAGTGTAGCTGCTGAGGGGGGCACTGCAGCAGTCCTCTATAGAGAGGAGGGTGACAGCTACGCTCTACACGCATGGGATACTGTTAAAGGCTCAGACTTCCTCGCCGACCAGGATGTTGTGTGGCTTATGGTTAAGCTTGCTGCGGAGGAAGTTAGGCTCTTAGAGCATTGGGGGCTGCCTTGGAGTAGGAGGCCTGACGGTAGGATAGCTTTGAGGCCTTTCGGCGGTCATAGCTTTAATAGGACTTTATATGCAGCTGATAAGACTGGATTCTATGAGATGCAAACCCTCTATAATAAGCTCCTCGAGTATGATGGCTGGGAGAGGTATGATGAGTGGTTTGTAACTAATATATATGTTGATGAGGGGGAGTTTAAGGGGCTATTCACTTTAAACCCGAGGGATGGGAATATATACTTGTTCAAGGCTAAGGCAGCCATACTAGCTACTGGAGGCGCCGGGAGGCTCTATAGTTTCACTACATACTCACACTCTGTAACTGGAGACGGGCTTGCAATGGCGATGAGGGCCGGCATACCTTTAAAAGACATGGAGTTCATACAGTTCCACCCAACAGGCCTAGTGCCTAGTGGGATCCTGATAACCGAAGGTGCTAGGGGCGAGGGCGGCTATCTTATAAACAATAAGGGTGAGAGGTTCATGGCTAGATATGCGCCCCAGAAGATGGAGCTAGCCCCTAGGGATATAGTGTCTAGGGCTATTATGAGGGAGATAGTGGAGGGTAAGGGTTTCATAGATGAAGTCTCGGGCCTCGAGTATGTACAGTTAGACCTCAGACACTTAGGCGAAGACAAGATAAACGATAAGCTCCCAGCTGTGAGAGAGATAGCTTTGAAACACGCAGGCATAGACCCTGTGGAGGAGCCTATACCGATAAGGCCCGTAGCCCACTACACTATGGGCGGAATACACACTGATACTTACTATAGGGTTTTAGATAAGGATGGCAGATGGATCAGGGGGTTATTCGCTGCGGGCGAAGTAGCTGCGGCGAGCATACATGGGGCTAACAGGCTAGGCTCTAACAGCACCACGGAATGCCTAGTTTCAGGCCGCATCACCGGAATACTGGCTGCAGAATATGCCCTCAAAGCTGAGGAGGCTAAGGAGCCTCCGAGAGATAGAGTTGCGGCTGAGGAAGACTGGGTATACTCTCTCGTTAAAAGGGAGAGCGGGACTCCCAGTTACATGGTAAGGAGGGAGCTCCAGGACACTATGGGCTCTAAGTTCTACGTCTTCAGGACCGAAGACGGTATGAGGGACGGCTTGCTTAAGATAGTTAAACTCAGGAATATAATGAGGAGCGACGCTTACGTCGAGGACAAGTCTAGGGTTTACAATACAGACCTC
The DNA here is from genome assembly GCA_937921695.1 of uncultured Sulfolobales archaeon. Classification (GTDB taxonomy): domain Archaea; phylum Thermoproteota; class Thermoprotei_A; order Sulfolobales; family Acidilobaceae; genus DSZV01. Next base: position 113,192 of record CAKZTZ010000007.1, read on the forward strand.
ATACTGGCACTAGAAACGGTAAACATGCTGGACATAGCTCTAGTTATAGCTAAAGGCGCTATAACTAGGCTGGAGAGTAGAGGGGCCCATTACAGGCTAGATTATACTAAGAGAGATGACGTCGACTGGCTTAAACACACGCTAGCTTTAAGATATGGAGAGGATGACGTCAGCCTATACTATGAGCCTGTAAGAATAACAACTTGGAAGCCTACTGAGAGAAAGTATTAGGGGGTGGCGTGTTTTGAGCGTTAAAGGAAGGTTTCTAGGTAGGATGTTAGATAACAGGTTGGGGTTGAAAGCTAGTATAAGCCCGTGGGCTGTGAACGCCCCTAACAACCCTGAGAGGCTTGCGTTCATTCTACATAGGATAACGGGGATTCTGTTAGCAGGCTTCATAACAATACATATTATATCTACTAACACCCCGGCGAGGGCCGGCTGGGAGGCTTGGGTTGAAGAGGTTGAAAGGCTCAGCGGTATCAACATTATTTCGCTCTTGTTCTTCATAGCTATGGGGGCTTTAGCTTTCCACTCTATAAACGGTATTAGGCTCCTCCTCGTAGAGTTTCTAGCTCTAGGCATAGGTAGGCCTGAGAAGCCTAAACCCCCCTATATTCCCCCGTCGTTTAAAGGCCTCCAGAGGACTCTACTATATCTAGCTTTCGCCCTCTCGATCATAGTGTGGATAGCTATAGGCTATGTGATATTCCTCATGGGGTGATGGTGGTGAGGCACGGTATACTATCGTTGTTACAGTATATAACTGCCCTGCTAATGGCCTTCCTAGTTTCCTGGCATTTAATAGTGAGGATCCCGCAGCTTCAAGGCGTTGAAACGTTCGCTGAGACTATGAGCCCAGAAATAATCTATAGGGAGATTAGTAGCTATGGAATACTGCTCGTAGCCCTAGCTTTAGTAGTGGTTTTACACGGCATCAACGGATTAAGGGGCTTCCTCCTAGAGTTAAGAGGGGGGGCTACGTGGAGCCTCTTTGTTAACACTGCCGCAGTAATAGCTTTCATACTCCTCCTCCTCGTGGGGATCCACACAGTGATAGGGGTGACGCCCCCGGGGTGAGCGGCTTGGCTTTCGACCTTAAAGCGGCTACTAGGAAGCCTCCAAGCCCTGTTAGGGTTTTAGTTAAACGCTACGACCCGGTTAACGGTAAGGTATGGTGGCAGGCTTATACAGTCGAGACCTATAAGGGTATGACTGTTTTAGATGCTCTCTTAAGCATTAAGAGCGACGTAGACCACACGTTAACTTTTAGATATAGCTGTAGGATGGGCGTGTGCGGTAGTTGTGGCGTAGTAGTTAACGGGACCCCCAGGCTGGCGTGCCAGACTCAGATAGCTGAAGCGGCTTCCCCAGCTAGCCCGGAGCTGAGGGTAGAGCCCCTCTACAACTTTAAAGTTATGAGAGATTTAACCACTGACTTCACAGAGTTCTTCGAGAAACACAGGTTTATAAGACCTTACACTATTAGAAGCGACTTAGCGGAGAGGGAGAAGCCAACACTGGAATACTCTCAGAGCCCAGGAGAACTCTCAGAATACTATCAATACAGCCTCTGCATAATGTGCGGTCTCTGCGACGCCGCATGCCCCGTCTACGCTTCAGACGTGTCGTTCCTCGGGCCCCAGGCTCTAGCTCAAGCCTATAGGTACCTGGCAGACACTAGGGATGAAGCCTGGATATTAAGGTTGAAAGAGCTAGACTCCGATGGAAGCCCGTTTAAATGTCATTTCGCAGCCTCTTGCAGCGCTGTCTGCCCTAAGAGTGTGGACCCTGCGGGCGCGGTGCAGAGGCTTAGGAGCTCCCTCTTGAAATACAAGCTTAGGATCTATAGGAAGAGGAAGATATCTCAAATAGTGCCGCCTATGAAAGAGATTAAGCCTATGATACCCTTGCCTCCTGAAGCAACTCTAGTTGATGGGGTAGACATTAAAAAACTAGAGGAGGAGCCTCCCCAGATACCTGTGGAGAAGCTCCTCTCCTAGATCACGAGCTTCTCTGATCCTGAAACTCTGTTTTTCAATCCAAGACTTTCAACTTTCAGAGTTTCACCAGTGTATAGTTCTGCTTCCTCAAGGCCTAAAGCTAGGGCAGCTGTTATCCTGCCTATAGCGTCCCCCTTCATTATTCCGCTCCCGCTCGTACCGCAGGATATTATGAGGTCTGACTCGTAAGGCTCGTATATTATTGGGAGCCCGTCGGGGCTATAGTCATAGTAGCCTGCCCACATAGCGTGGGGGTAGAGTTTCTGGAATTCTGGGAAGTATATGGAAAGTATTGGGAGGACCCCCCTAACGTAGAATTCAGGCTCAGCCCTAGGCTCCAAATCTTCTAGTTCGAAGGGCCTACCTAGCTCGTCGCTGACCCCAACCCAGTATGATTCTTCTGAAGGCACAGGCCTCATGTAGGCTTTCTTGGGCAGGATTATGAAAGGCGAGATTCCGTAAGCGTTGAAGCCCCTAGCGTGTAATGTTGACTTTAAGGGTTCTCTTGCTGCTTTAACCGAGAATACTTGGCGTTTCTTGGGTCTTGTGAAGCTTTCAACTCCATGTTTTGAAACTATACTCCACGTCCAAGAGCCTGCGGCCATTACGACTTTCTTAGAAACCCTTATATCTCTTCCATCTCTAAGCCTGACCCCGGATATTCTCGCATCCTGCCATGGGAAGGGCTCCCCCTCAATACCTATAGGTCTTCTCGGCTCTACTATGAGGCTTTCAACTTCAGAGTCGAAGGCGAACTCTACGCCGAGGGTGGAGCAAGCTCTGTAATAGTAGTCTATTAGCTTCTCAGCGTCCATAATGCCGGCTTTAGGGACTAGGATGCCGGCTTCAATATCTCCAACCCCCACTAGCTGGGCCTCCTCCATATCTCTAACGTTAACCCTGGCTTTCAAACCATCTTCTAAAACCGTAGAGTCTAAGATTTTAAACTCTAAGCCTATCTTCTCAGCCTCCTTCAACCCCTCTTTAACAGACTCGTAGAGGTGTTTATCGGCTAGCCATAGGTAGCCTATGAACTTGAGCCCTAGGTCGAACCCTTCCTCTTGAACCATCCTATAGAATTCTATGCTCGAGTTTGCCAGTGTAAGGTTAGCCCTGTTAGTAAAGAAAGCCCTGAAGGCTGCGGCGCTTTTACCGCTATCTCCTCCCCCGGGAGTGCTGGCCCTGTCTACTACGAGGACGCTAGAGTGGGGTGATATTTTTTTAATGTGGTAGGCTGTAGCCAGCCCCACTATGCCGGCGCCCACTACGACATATTCCGGCGAAGGTTTTCACCCGCTTAGTCAAAGTTATAAGAGTGTTTAAATAAATTTACGCCTATTCCAGCAGGCTGCGCAGCCCTAGAAGGGTTTGACGCGCTTATTAGGCTAAACGTTTAATGGAAATATTAAAGGCTGGGAGAGTTATGACTTCGCTCAACATAGATTCCCTAGAGGAGCTTTCAAGCATGGGTAGGGTTTTAGTAGTGGGGATAGGGGGTGGGGGCGATACCCTAGGGGCTCTCCTAGTATACCTTAAGATTAAAGGGTTAGGGGGTAAACCTGTTCTAGGTAACGTTGTCTGGGAGAGGCTTGTCCTCGACCCGTTCCCTGGCCCTATACCTGTTGAGCAGCTTGTTAACGCTGAAATTATAGGGCGGAGTATCGCTATAGTTAACTCTAACACTTACGTTGACAGGTACGGCTACACCCTTAAACCTCAAATAGTCATAGCTTCCGAAGTACTAGGGGAGAAGACAGTATTCCTCGACGTAAGCAAGGGGGAGGAAGGGCTCCTAGAAGCCCTGGACGCTGCCATGGATAAACTAGGGGTTGAAGCTATAGTGGGGGTTGACGTTGGGGGTGACGCCATCGCCATAGGCTGTGAAGAAGACCTCTGGAGCCCCCTAGCAGATGCTATAAGTGTAAGCGCCCTCTACAGGTCTAGAGCACCTTCTATAGTCACAATACTAGCCCCCGGGGCTGACGGTGAAATGAGCCAGCAGCAACTCATTAAGAGGATAAGTGAGATCGCATCACAAGGAGGCCTCATAGGGGTTTACGGGGTTAACAGGAGGGAGTATAAGGTGCTAAAAAGAATATCCGGGAAATTCGCTAGCGAAGCCTCCAAAATACCTATAGAGGCGTTCGAAGGCCTCATGGGCTACAAGAAGATCCGATGGGGATCTAGGACTGTGGAAGTGAACCCTATATCTATGACCCTTTACGCCCTAGATACTGGAACAGTCTATAACATGAGCAAGCTAGCCCCAGCAGTCCACGGAACTAAGAGTATTGATGAAGCTAGGAGGAGGCTGAACGATAGATGCATATACACAGAACTAGACCTTGAAGAAGACCTGGCAAGCCTGAGAGATAAGGGTGGAACCCTAACAGCTGTAAGAGTGTTAGAGGTTAGGAGCGAGGGTAGGAGGAGGCTCCTACTCTCAGGCTGCAACCCTCTATGTGGGGTTTGACCCGCCGGGGCTGTTTAGTTTCACCCGCTTATCTTCTCAGCTAGCTTCCTACTCTTATATTCGCTGACGGCGTCTTCAAGCATTTCGAGCCTTTCAATTATGTATTTGAGTGTTTCATCGAATTCTTTGAGTTTTCCCTCGTTTATAGTGTATTTAAGTCTAAGTTCTTTTTCTAGTTTTTCAACTTTCCTAGCTATTGTGGCTATAAGCTCCTTATCGCCTTGGGGGTTGAAGCTTTTGTCTAGGCCCATTTTTATATAGAGTTTTATGAGGTCTGTTACTTGTATTCCTAGTTCTGCAGCTCTAGCTTTCAGCTCGCTATATAAACTGTCTGGTAGCGCTAGATGAACTGTGGGCATATGTCTTACCCTTACAAGAGGAATACTAGCAGAGGGTTAAATATTTAACGTTATATGGAGTTCTCAAAAAAGAAGACTAATGTAATATGAAGATACTCATAGAGTTTTAGCCTTAAACTCCTCTATATTAAAATATCGGTAATACGGAGGTGTATATGGAGTGCGTGTCGTAAGCTTTAAAATAGAAGAGGACTTACTAGAACTCTTAGAAGAGTACTCTAAGAAGAGGAGTATGTCTAAGAGCGAGATAATAAGGAGGGCTCTTAGAAGCTATATATCTAAAAACGCGGAGAAACCCTTCGCCACTAAGAGGATCAAGATTATAGCGTAATTTTATCTAGTCAAATAACATACATAATCCTTTAACCTTCTACTCTAACTATCATTTAAGGGTGCTTCGAGTGAGAGTTAAAGCTAGCCGTATAGTAGATGCCAGAGGCTACATGTGCCCCTACCCGATAATGCTCCTAAGCTTAACTTTAAAGAACACTCCTCCAGGCGATATAGTAGAGGTCAAAGCAACAGACCCTGCTTTCGAGAAAGATGTAGCTAGTTGGGCTGAGGAAACTGGGAACGAGCTTCTCGAAGTTCGCAGGGAGGGCGACGTTATAATAGCTTATGTTAGGAGGGTGAAATAGTGTGGGAGGGGAAACTTTAGCTATCATAGTTAGGTCTGATAGGCCTGAATCCGTGTACCCCGCGCTTATCATAGCTTCGACAGCGGCGACTATGGGGGTTAATGTTGAGGTTTTCTTCACTTTCTGGGGGTTGAAAGTGCTCTTTAAAGGTGGCGTGGAAGAAGTTGAGGGGAAGTTTAGAGAGGCTCTAGGTGGGGAGCCTAAAGGGGTGCCTCCTCTAAAGATGTTGTTAGATATGGCTAGACAGGCTGGGGTTAAGATGTATGTTTGCTCCACAACAATGCAGGCTATGGGTCTAGATGAGAGTAGCCTTGAGGAAAAATACCCTGTAGTGGGTGCTGCCACTTTCGTTCACAAGCATGTGAGCGGGGGCTCGAGGATACTGGTTTTCTAGAGGTTTAAGAGTTTCCCTTTACACGGCGAGACTAGGGTTTAAAGGGTGCCCTTAGCTTTAGCTGGGTATGGTGTTCATAAGGGTAGTTTTACTCTTGAATTTTTTGAAGCTCTTAACAGTGCGGATGTAGTGTATGTGGAGTTTTATACTATGCCGTCTTCAAACTGGGTTTTAGAGGCTTTGAGGCCTTGGTCTCATAAGGTTAGGGTTGTTTCGAGGAAGGGTTTGGAGGAGGGTTCAGCTGGGATTGTTGAAGAGGCTGTTTCGAGGTTTGTAGTTGTAGTGTCGCCGGGGGATCCTTTAATAGCTACGACGCATCACACGCTCTTGGCGGAGTCGAGGGTTAGGGGTGTGGAGGCTAGGTATATTCCCGGGGTTTCTGGTGTGTGCTCGGCTAAAGCTTATAGTGGATTATCATACTATAGGTTTGGTAGAACTGTAACTATACCGGGGCCTTGGAGGGGTGTTAAACCATACACTTCTATCTTAACAATATATGGTAACCTCTGCATAGATGCTCACACACTCCTACTCTTAGATGTGGCGGATGACGGTGTTCAGTTAGATCCTAGGGATGCTGCTAAGATACTTTTAGATATTGAAGAGATTATTTCGAGGGAGTTAAGCTTAAAGGGGATAGTAAAAGACACCCCAGCCATAATAGTAGGAGGTGCTGGAACCCCGGAGCCGGAAGTCCTTATATATGAGAGTCTAGCCGATATCCCGGCAGAGTCGAGAACTTTAAAACAACCTTCAAGCATAATAATGCCAGCCCCTCTAAGCCCCATAGAAAAATGGCTCATAGAAACTATGCACTCCAAAAAGCTAGGAGAGAAGTGGATGAGGAGAAGCTACGATAGCGGGGAAGCATGTAAAGCCTATACTAGAATTAAAGAGTGGATGAAAGAGTAAGCTATGTTAAAGTATTTTATTAGGGATACTCTGGAAACTATTTTGAGATCCTTCCGCTAACAGTCTCTCGACAGCTATAGCTTGTTTAAAGCTTAAGCTGGAAGGTTGAAATTAATGTTTCACGAGCCCCCGGGCTTTTTCCTTGTAGGATTTCCAGCTATACCCTACCTGTGTAAATTATTCTCACTTCCGGTAATGATATGGGGGTGAAGGGTGTCCCGCCTCCTATGTAGAATTTGCTGAACCACTCGTAGAAGTGGAGCCTTAAGGTGTGGGCGAATGCTAGTATGCCTTCGAGACCTATAACCATGAGGTTTCCTATAATATAAACTATTAGCCCTAGCGTGAGACCTATGAATCCTGAGTGGGCCATCATTTCAAATATGAAGGCGAAGCCTAGCATTATACTTGAGTGCGCCATGGCTAGAGCCATTATCCTCAGGAAGCTCGGTATGTTGCCTATGGCCATCAATATAGACTCGTACGCTTCCATGAAGCCTCTTGATAGCCCTGAGAGGGGGCTGTGGCCGTGAATAGCGTTGATTATAGGCTCCCCGAGGAACATCCAGGCTATAGCTATAGCCCCTAAAGCTAAAATGAGCGTCGCCATGGGGTTTCCACCTCCCAGGCTTAGAATGGCAGCGCTTAGTGTTGATCCAGCCTTAGTTGCATCGAAATACACTAGGAACGGTAGAGTGACCGCTGTGAAGAATATGAATTTAGGGGCTTTAACTGCTATAAGCTCCTCATACTCCCTCTTCAGATAAGCATCTACTACTCCCAGGAGAGTTCCCAGTATGAGCATGAAGGCTGCCATCCAAAGGCTTATCGATATGGCCCTAAGGAATAACTCTCCTACGAGCTCTGTTAGTCCATGCTCCACAGCGTAAGTCGGTAGGGCTAGGGGTGGGGCGTGCATGCCTAGTTTCTCCCATATGGCTGCTATGCCTAGTAGCTCGGCGGGTAGGGGGCCGAAGAATTCCCCTGCGAGCAACCCTGTTATCATAGCTGCGGATCCTAGGACTGTTAGTATGAAAGCCCAGTCTGGGCTTCTGCGTTTGAGGTATAACTGGGCGAATAATAATAGTACTAAACCGTGCCCCAAGTCTGGGAACATGAGAGCGAAAGCTAGGGGGAAAGTTATAGCTAGAAACACTGTAGGGATTATCTCTTCAGGGTCCGGCTCCCCGTATAGTTGGACTATCTTATGGAAAGGTTTCAGGACCCCGGGTAGTGACACTTTAGTTGGCACTTTTACTTCTCCCCTCCTCATGCCTAGCTTGTACATTATGAATGCGCCTCTAGTCTCTTCATTGAGAATTCTTGCTAGTCTTTCAACGTCTCCCCTGTCAACGTAGCCTCTTATGAAAGCTGTAGTCCCGGATTCCAGTGTGCTACTCATTATTCTAAATGCTTCCCTATAAGCATACATGTATGTGTAGTATCTTCTAAGTCCTTCAACCCTCTTTAGGAGCTCCCCCCTTATAGTTTTAGCTTCCCCGATCATCTTCTCAATACTACTAGTTATAACCTTGTAGGCCTCGGCGGGGCTCCCGGGGAGCTCCCTGGGTATAACTAGGAGGTTGAAGCCTTTCTTAACAAGTGTAGTTACCACACTCCTCATAATCCCGGGCTTGCCTGCAATCCCCACTATTACTGTTTTATCGTCAAGCTCCTCTATAGAGGCTATTATCCCATAGCGTTCCACGAGATTATAAACTTCAGGCTCTATATCCCTAGGTGCTGTCCCTAAAGCTAGCTGGGCCCTGGTAGACTCGTAGGCGACTCTAATATCTTCGCTAACGCTCTTGAAAGGCTCAATCACCTCTCTAAGCCTCTGAAGCTCTGCAACTCTAGCTTCCAACTCTGAGAGCCTAGACACTCTAACCTCGAAAAACCTGTCAACATCGCTGTAGAAACTCACATGATCGTTGAAAGAAGAAACCCAGTCTTTAACCTCGATCTCTAGACCCTGCTCCAGGCTAGGCTCTAAGCCTATAGCAGAGAAGTATGAGTTTATCCTAGCCACTCTCTCGGAGGCTTGCATGAGCCCGACTTTAAACCTTGAAGATAGGCCGCCCGGCAACTCTCTGAGAGGCTCCTCTATGTGGAGTATACTCTCGCTCGTAAGCCTCGCCACAACACCATCATACTTGGATTTAGGCACAGCTATTAAGATCTCCTCGAGTCTCCTAGCTACCAGCAACCCCAGCCAGCTCCTCTATAGGAGCCTCCAGTTTTGAACTTAAAAATTAACATGAATAGCACATAGCATAGCTTATATTTCACTTATTTAAACTCCAGAAACCCTAAAGACTTGAAGGTGCCTTTCATTGTCTAAAACAGAAAAGGGGAAGGTAGCTGTTATAGGAGACAGGGAGACCTTACCTCTTTTCAAGTCAGCAGGCTATACTGTAGTCGAAGCTTATAGCCAGAGCCAAGCCTTAGAGGCTATAGCAAGGCTTGAGTCGAGAGGTGATATAGCCTTGGTCATAGTTCTGAAACACATACTAGATGATGAGGGTAAGTTTAAGGCTTCGCTAACTAAATACAAGATCCCCGTATTCATCCTACCCACCAGATGGGCGCCCGGGGAGCCTGTAGACGTGAACAAAATCATAGCTAAAGCGTTGGGTATAGGCTGAAACTATTTAAGCAATAAAAAGGAAAATTTTTCGTTCCACGGAACAATAACTATTAATGTCCATCGGGCTTGAGAAGCTTAAACACTTTAGGGGCTAGCTCGCAACAGACTCTTAAGAGTCCTCCCTCAATCCCCGCCTCTTAATAGTTGCCCGTGTTCTAACACGTAAAGAATAGCTAATATGCATTTACCCACTATGTGGTCTTCAGACATTCCCTCACGCTCTGGTTAAGGTAAGGTTTTAAGGGTTAGCTAGAGACTTATCAAGTTAAAGGGTGGCTGTGTTTGAGTAAGGTTATCGGGGATCCTGAGAGGCTTGCTGAGGAAGCTGTCAAAGATGATGTTGAAAAGTCTAGGAAACTTCTTAGTGAAGCTTCCGGTGCTGCTTTAAAACTCTTGGACGACTCTTATAAGAGGGCTCTTGAGGAGGCTGAAAAAGCTCTTAGCGAGGAGTTTTCTAACCTTGAAGAGCAGATTAAGAGTTTGAGGTCTAAATTAGAGTTTGAGGTTAAATCTAGGCTGGCTGAGAGGAGGAATGCTTACATAAACTCCGTCCTAGAGGAAGCTAGGAAGAGGCTGAAGGAGGCTAAGATGGAGGAGTGGTATAGGGATTTTATGAGTAGAGTTGTTGAGCTTTTAGCTTCAGAGGCTGGGAGTACTGGTAAGCTCATAGTTAAAGTGGCTGTCGAAGACTATGAGCTTGCCGCTAGCATCGCATCCAGGTATGGCGGGCTACTAGAGGTTTCAAGAGAGCCTGCTAACATACTGGGGGGCTTAATAGCTGAGACTCCCGGAGGAGAGACTAGGCTGGACTATAGCCTAGACCATATACTTGAGAGGAACGAGGCTAGGCTGAGAAACGTGGCTTTAAAAGCTTTAATAGAGTAGGGGGTGCGAGTTAAAGAGGGGGGATTAGAGGATGCCTGTTAAGGGTAAGATAGTGAGGATAAGTGGGCCCCTAGTAGTAGCTGAGGGGATGCAAGGGGCTCAAATGTATGAAATGGTCCGGGTAGGCAGAGAAGGTTTGATAGGTGAAATAACGAGGATTAGAGGTGATAAGGCGTATATCCAAGTCTATGAAACTACTAGCGGGTTAAGCCCCGGGGAGACTGTTGAAGGCACTGGAGGCCCTTTAAGCGTTGAGCTAGGCCCCGGGCTCCTAGGAATGATATATGATGGTGTTCAGAGACCGTTACCTCTCATAAGAGACTATATAGCGGAGAAGACCCCTCATAGGGCTATATTCGTGGAGAGAGGCGCTAAGGTACCCTCTATACCTAGGGGTAGGAAGTTCTATTTCATGCCGGGAGACGAGGCCAGCGGCTTCAAGCTAGAAGTAGGGGGTAAGGTTGGGGAGGGGGATGTCCTAGGGTTAGTTCAGGAAACTAGCATGGTAACTCACAAGGTAATGGTGCCCCCTAACTTTAGGGGGACCCTGAAATGGCTAGCACCCGAGGGGGACTATACTGTTGAAGATGTTATCGCCGAGGTTGAGAGGGAGGGCAGGGTTTACGAGGTGAAAATGATGCACAAATGGCCTGTAAGGGTAGCTAGGCCTTATAAGTCTAAACTAGAGCCTACGGAGCCTTTAATAACTGGGATGAGAATATTAGACACTTTATTCCCCATGGCTAAGGGAGGTACTGGAGCTATACCCGGGGGGTTCGGCACGGGTAAGACTGTAACGCTACACGCTCTAGCCCAGTGGAGCGCTGCCCGCATAGTAATCTATATAGGATGTGGGGAGAGGGGTAATGAGATGACTGAAGTTCTCGAGAGGTTCCCCAAGTACGTAGACCCGTGGACTGGGAAGCCTTTAATGGACAGGACTATATTGATAGCTAACACGAGCAACATGCCGGTCTCCGCTAGGGAAGCCAGTATATACGTGGGTGTTACGCTAGCAGAATATTATAGGGACATGGGCTATGACGTGCTCCTAGTCGCCGACTCCACTAGTAGGTGGGCTGAAGCTCTCAGAGAGATTAGTGGGAGGCTCGAGGAAATGCCTGCAGAGGAGGGTTATCCGAGTTATCTAGCCTCGAGGATCGCAGAGTTCTACGAGAGAGCTGGGAGGGTTGTAGCTCTCGGCTCCCCAGAAAGAATTGGGAGCGTGACCCTCGTGGGGGCTGTTAGCCCTCCTGGAGGCGATTTCAGCGAGCCTGTCACAAGCCATACTATGAGGTTCATAAGGGTCTTCTGGGCCCTAGATACTAAGCTAGCATATAGCAGGCATTACCCCGCGATTAACTGGCTGCTAAGCTATAGCGCTTATGCGGACCTAGTGTCAGAATGGTGGCATAAGACCGTTGACCCTTCATGGAGGGAGTATAGGGATGAAGCTATCAATATACTGTTGAAAGAAGCTGAGCTACAAGAGATAGTTAAACTCATAGGCACGGAAAGCCTGAGCGAGAGAGATAAACTCACGCTGGAGACCGCCAGGCTATTAAAAGACGGGTTCCTAAAGCAGAACGTCTACGACCCCATAGATGCTTTCGCCACGCCCCAGAAGCAGTTGAAAATACTCAAAATGATAATAGACTTCCACAGGAAAGCCGAGGAGCTCGTAAGACACGGGATCACAGTTTCTAGAATAAGGGAATCCCTCGGCAGGCTCTACGTTGACATGGTCAAAGCTAAATTCACAATACCCAACGACCAGCTCGAGAAAATAGATGAAAGATCGAGTATGGTTCGAGAGGCCCTGGAGAGCCTTAAAGCTGAGATAGCCTAGTCCTCCTCAGTATCAGCTAGTAGCCCCCTCTTTTCAGCTGCTCTCACAATTTTCTCGGCAACACTCCTCGACTTAATCCTAACCAGTATAACATCCCTCAACTCGACAAGCTTAGCCCCGGGCTCTAAATGCTGGCTTAAAATCTTCTCCGCCAGCTCCCTACCTTCAGGCTTTAAAGGTATTACGAAGTAGCCGTGGGGGTCCCTTCTCGACAAAATATCGAAGACAGGTGAACCCCTAGACAAACGCTGACACCAGAGCACTCATAAATAGTAGAGTGTAACTGGGGTTATAAAACTTTTAGCCCTGAAAACTAAAGTTATCTCTTGTATCCTATTTTCCTTAGAAACTCCCTCCTCTCCTTTATGTCCTCTTCCCTCTCAACGCCCAGAGGCTTAAACCCGTCGGCAACACCTAGTAAAGCCCTCTGCTCTCCGAGGTCAGCCACTATAACTTTAACAGGGTTTGAAGTAGCAGCTTCTAGGGACACTACTTCCTGCACGTGTTTTAAGTCGTTTAGAACGTTTATGGGCCAGCCGCCCTTCATATATATGATGAAAACATGTCCAGCACCGATCTTAAGGCAAGCTTCTATAGCTAGATTCCTAAGCTCCTCATCATTACCATCATGCCTAACAAGCCTCTTCCCGGAAGCCTCGCACATGCACAGCCCAAACTTTATGTTAGTATGGCTTGTAACAATAGCCTCGTAAAGGTCCTCCACAGTCTTTATGAAGTGGGTCTTACCTATTATGATATTAGTGCCCTCAGGAATGGGGAGCTCTACAACCTCCAGTTTAACCTCAGTCAACCCCTGACACCGTAAGTTACAAGTTTAGCAGCAAAGGTTTAAAGTCTACATGTAATGCTATCTCTTAAACACCATCATTAGGAGAGCGGCTGAATCCACTATATCCCTTAGCGACACCATACCAACAGGCTTGCCAGACTTGTCGACTACAGGGAGGTGTCTCACATTAGCGCTTCTCATAATCTCAAGAGCTTTATCAATGGGCGTTTCAGGGGTTACAGTTAGGGGATTCTCGGACATAATCATGTATGCTGGGAGCTCAGCGCCTGCCTTACTATGAGCAACAGCTTTTATTATGTCCCTTTCAGTTATAATGCCTTTCAGGGTTCCCTTACTGTCCACTATCATGACACTACCTATATTATTATCGTTCATGATGCGGGCGATCTCCACTATAGATGTCATCTCACCAGCCACTATAGGAGGAGTGCTCATTATATCTGAGACCCTTAAAGGTAGCGCTCTCTCCCTCTTAAATATAGGCATTCTCCCACACCTAGTATATCATTTCCAACAATACTTAAATTTATAATCCTATAGTAGAAGTTTAACTCTCGGAATTTCATCCTAGTCTCCATGTTTGGGAAACATTATCCTTAATTTAGGGGAGTTGTTGAATTTTAAATGCAATTATCGCTGCCTCATAAAACATTCCCGTGAGGAAAGGCATCTATTACAAGTTAAGCGGGGAGTTTAGGATTAGCGTTGAGTATAAGAGTTTTTAATCTTTCCTAGAAGTGTTCCGGGCTCTCAAACTTGGTTATTGATTTTAGAATCTCTGAGAGTATGGTCGTGTCTGCAATTTTTAATGTCGGTATTTTTAGGGTTGCGGTCTCGTGAAGGTTCATGGTTTGAGGTTCTTTTAGAGCGTTCCCAGTAGCTATGAGCACTATTTTCTCATTTTTATCTACGAGTTTCCCGTTTATAGCTTTCTTTAGTCCTGCGAGTGTTACGGCGGAGGAGCTCTCGACTCCGAGCCCTTCGAGCCTGGCGAGCGTCCTCTGGGCCCATATTATCTCCTCGTCTGAGACGCTGACTATGCTCCCCCCACTTTCTCTGACAGTATTAAGCACTCTCTTCCAGTGTACTGGGTTTCCTATCCTTATTGCTGAAGCTATGGTCTTAGGCTCTTTAATGGGCTCGTAGACTTTGGTGGTATACGCTTTAGCTATGGGTGCCGCCCCCTCAGCTTGAACTCCCAGCATTCTCGGTAGTTCGTCTATGAGGTCGAGCTCTTTAAGCTCCTTGAACCCTTTCCATATCGAATATATGTTCCCCCCATTACCTACGGGCACTGCAACCCAGCCTGGAGCTCCAGCCTCATCGGCCACCTCGAAAGCCGCGGTTTTCTGCCCCTCAATCCTCCAGGGGTTTATAGAGTTGACAGTGTAAGCGTCGCCACCCCTAACACTATACTCTAAGACTGCCCCCATAGCCTCATCAAAGCCCCCCTCAACCTCGACTATGACAGCGCCATAGAGCCGGAGCTGGCCCAGCTTACCTTCAGCTATCTTCCCCGAAGGTATTAACACTACCGGTATCATCCCAGCTCTCCTAGCATACGCGCTCATACTAGCTGCAGTGTTACCCGTAGAGGCTGCTATGAGGGCTTTAGCCCCCAAGAATTTAGCCATTGAAGCGGCCACAGTCATCCCCCTATCCTTGAAGCTCCCAGTAGGATTTGAGCCTTCAAGTTTAACCATAACGTTGACTTTCAACTCCTCCGACAACCTAGTAGCCTGTACCAGGGGCGAGCCCCCCTCATCTAGAGACACTATAGGCGTTCCCGGAGGTAGCGGTATCAGCTCCCTATACCTCCAGAGCCTAAACCTCCTAGACCTCAGAGTCTCCCAGCTAACACTGGCACGAGCAGCCTCCACGTGCAGGAGGCCGCCACACTCGCATAAAACCCTATTCTCCGAAACCGGGAAAACACGACCGCAAAAGTCGCAGACTAGGCTTAACCCGGGCAAACGCCGCTCACCAGTGGCCTAATGGCTTTTATAATCTCGCCAGATATTTAACGGTTTCCCCTTTAAGCTAAAGGCTCCCCCTCCGGCTCTCCGAGTTCCATGGGTGCGGCAGCCTTCAACAAGACGCTCCTTAAAACTTTTAAAGCGCCCCTCCTGGAGAGTAACTGATTGTTATTGCCACAGTAGGGGGAGAAGACGCACCTAGGGCATCCGTCTTCGCAATCGCAAGAGGCCATGATCTCCTCGGAGACCCTAGCTATAGACTCTATCCTCTCTAGTACGAGCCTAGAAGCCCCGTTACCCCCGGGTGAAGAATCATATATGACAATGTGCCCTGAGGGGTAGCTAACACCTCCCACATCCGTGTCAGCGACCCCGGCTACGGGTTTCGATGCTGTTATCAACACGTGCTCTAAAGCATGGTAAGAGCTTATGGCTAGGGTTAGGTCTGATATTCCAGGGTTGGGGTATCTGCCTGCTACCCCTTTAGTCCAGTAGCTCCATATGAGTGGATTCTGTAGAAGCACGTCGCTTAATGTGACTCCGCTGCCTTCTTCTTTAACTACATAGCCTTCAACTCTAACAGTGACTTTAACCTCCCCGTAGACTAGTTTTACGGGGCCGAAGTTCCTCTCGCTTAGAGGCTTTATGGCCTCGACGTCGACAGTGTAGAGGGGTCTGGTGTAAAAGTTTATCTCCCCTGTAATCCTCCTAACTAAGGCTCTTCCAGATTCGAGGTCGAGCTCCACTGATATGTAAGGTTTACCAGCATGGTAATATACGGCTCCAGGGTGTAGGTCGTAGAGGGCTTCTGGGAGCTCCCTAGAGCCTATTTCCTCGCTCCCATCATATATTTTAATGAGGTAGCCTGTAGACCTCAAGCCACCCCTAGACTCCATGTAGGCCCTCAACTTTTTAAAGTCCCCGTAAACCTTTGAATCCACCATTCTGAGTAGGCCCTCGCTTTCCATGGCTTTAACCGCTTCTCTCAACCCTACGGGCAAGATTCTCAAATCTAAGAGGCCCCTCTCTAGTATCATGGCGGCTAAGTGTGTCTTAACTACTTCCATATTGTAGGGTTCTATATAGCTTGGGGGTACACTCTGCTCGAAATACTCTCCAGGCCTGGAAGCGAAGTACGCTTCTATAGCATCGTCGCCTAGAATAGTGAACACTAGCCCAGCCCTACCCCTCCTCCCAGCCCTACCAGCTCTCTGAATGTAGCTAGAGTAGCTTTTAGGCAGCCCCGTCAACACTACAGCATCTAAATCCCCTATGTCGACTCCGAGCTCCATTGTAGGCGTCGCTACTAGGGCCCTCAAACTCCCTTTCTTGAAAGCTTCTTCAACACTCTTCCTATATTCAGCTTTTAGCCCGGCCCTGTGGACTGCTACTTTCACATTATAATTCTTTAAAGCTATCCTGGTGACAAGCTCCGCCATCTGCTGCGAATCTGTGAAAGCCAATACTTTAAGCCCATTACTCACGAGAGCTGCAATGAGTGCTGCCGACAAACTCCACCTGCTAGCATGCCCTGAGTCTATGAAAGAGTGAACTGCAATACCCCTCCTACGCCTAGGCCCCTCGATAACCTCAGGCTTTCTATTGAAAAGCTTCCACCCTAAATCTTCAGGGTTCCCAATAGTAGCACCTGAACCTATGAGAATAGAGTCCCCAGCATACCTCAACATCCTCTGTATAACCCACCTAACATGGCTCCCGAAAACCCCATTATAAGAGTGGAGCTCATCGAAAACAATGAACTTAGCGTTTGAGAGGAGCCTCTTAAGCTTACCATGATATGCGAGCCCGTAATGCACCATGTCAGGGTTAGTTACGAGAATATCTGGAGGGTCAGAGTATATTCTAGCCCTCTCAGCCACAGGAGTATCTCCATCTAAAACAGAAACCCTAACACCTAAGCCGGGCTGAGATAAGAGTCTCATGCGTGAGACTTGATCCCTAGCCAGAGCCTTAGTGGGGTAGACTAGCACAGCCCCAGGTTTTAGACCTCCATTCCTTAAAATATTATCAACTATAGGCGTGAGGAAAGCCTCAGTCTTCCCAGTCCCAGTACCGGAAACTATTACAGTGTCACGACCCGACCCTATGGATTTCAAAGCTTCAAACTGAAATCTAAAAAACCTATATATCCCTGAAGATTTCAAAGCATCCACAAGTCTAGGATCTAAGCCCACATCATCAACATGCGGCCCGAGCTCCGGATCCCCAAACTCCTCCCTATAAGAATAAATAATCCTGCCGCCAAACCTGCCTACTGTGAGCTCTATAGATTTCAATATCGAATCTAAATCCAAGATCTAAAGCCCCAGAAAAAATGTGAAGGTGAAACCTAAAGATTTACTTAGTTTTGAATATTTGAGAAACGACCAGAGCCACTATAAAGTTGACTATGAGGGCGTAGAGACTCGCTTGCCCGGCGGGATACGCGTATGCTGATGTCCCAATATATTTAGCTGTGGGGGCTGAGAATATTAATACTATGAGCGAACCCACAATAAGACCTATTATAGCTCCATACTTGTTTATCCACTGTCTCCTAGTGGGGAAAACAGCTTGGAGGAGGGCTGGAAGCACTTGGAGGCCTCCTCCAGCCGCTACCGCTACAATGTCAAATATGAGGCCTGGCCTCTGAACAGCTAACACCCACCCTATGAGGCCAAACAGGATTATTAAAAGCCTTGATATAAGCACTAGGGACGTTTCGCTAGCTCTTGGATTCACTTTCTGATAAATATCCCTCGTCAGCACTAGAGATATACTACCTAGGAAGCTGTCTAGGGTGCTCATGGCGGCCGCAGCGGCCCCGGCTAGGAGGAACCCAGCTATTATCGGGTGTGTAAGCGTGTATATCATGTAAGCCATGACAGCGTCTGCCGAGCCATATAATCCTGTTAGCTTCTTTATAAACCCTGGCTCTAAGAGTCCTGGAACCCCCTTAACATTTAATACTGCAGCAGTTAAGCCAATAAGCATTGCTGGTATGTAGAAACTGCTAAGATAAAGTGCCGTTAAAGCTGAGTTCCACTTTATTGTATAAGTGTCTCTGGCTGCATAGAACTTTATCCAGAGGTGGGGCAGTATCATGACCCCAATTCCAAAGACTATAATGTTGCCTGCGAGGAGTTCGGGCGCCCAGTTTAAGGTTAATAGTTTCGGGTTAACCTCCCTCACTGCTGAGAACATGTCAGCTATATTAGGGAAGAACTTATAGACTATTAGAAGCCCGGCTAGCCATACTCCGAGATACATCCAGATCCCCTGAAGCACATCAGTCCAATAGGCTGCCCTAAGACCCCCTATAGCCACGTACAGGGCTGCAACCAGTATTAATATTAAGGCTCCCGCCTCATAGGATATTCTACCCCCACTTCCAATACTCACTATTATACCTAACCCTATAGCCTGGACTGTAATATAACCTATGATGAACACTGCCCAGGCCAGGGCTGTTATTACCCTTAGAAGCTCACTATTAAACCTATCAGCTAAGAGATCGGAGGGGGAAATATAGCCCCTACTTTTACCGAGGAGATATATCCTCTTACCAAGAACATAAGCTGTAATACCTGCAAGCGTTGTCCAGGCGAAAGAACCAATCCAGAACGTGACCCCAGTAGTTGAGAAGACAGCAACACTAGTCAGGAAGGCGAAAGCACTATGATATGTAGAAGCCGTGGCCAGGAAGAGAACTATAAGCCCAGCCCCTCTACTCAAGACGTAAAAGTCTTCAAGAGTCCTCCTAAGAATCCTGGTAGCAACATAGCTGATTACCATGACTGCAACGATGTACAAGAATATTATTGAAATAACCACCTGCCATGCTTCGACCATCAGAGCTCACCCCCAAACCTTATAAGCAGCAACCACTACGACGACAACAACGGCAGTCCACAATAATAATGCGTAAAGTAGGGGCATGCTCATATTGAGAACAGTAGGGTCCGGCCTGTTAAATCCATAGATAGCGAATAGAAGAAGGTATAGTATTACGGTTAAGGCTGCTAAAACTAGGGCTAAAGGATTTTCTAGACCGATCTTCAACTCTTCTTCTGCCACTATTATCACCTCACAGCCCCTAGAGGGTTACGCGGACTTATATTTTTTCCCCTTTAAGGCACTGATTAAAAATATAAGCTTTGTCCATAAACTGGTATTAATTAAAATTAGGTGCGCAGGCTTGAACGTGGCTGTTGACGTTGGTGGTACGTTCACGGACTTCGTGTTTGTTAGGGGGGACGGTTCTATAGGTTATTTTAAGATCTTATCTACTCCTAGGAGTCCTGAAGTTGCTGTTCTTGAAGGTTTGAAGTCTATAGGGGGTGTTGGTGAGGTTGTTCACGCTACTACTATAGCTACTAATGCTTTGAGGGGCCAGGTTGGGCTCGAGCTCCCTAAGGTAGCTCTTGTTACTACTAGGGGTTTCAGGGATGTTATTGAGATTGGCCGCCAGAATAGGCCTAGGCTTTACGATCTATTCTTTGAAAAGCCTAGGCCCCTGGTTCCTAGGAGGTTTAGGTTTGAGGTTGATGAGAGGGTTGATGCTAGGGGCTCTCTGCTTAAGCCTGTAGATTTGAAGGTTGTTGAGGCTTTAGGCTCTAAGCTCGGGGAGTATGGTGTTGAGTCTGCCGCTGTGGTTTTCCTCCACTCTTATATTAACCCTGCGAATGAGCGTGTTGTCGAGGAGGTTCTCTCCAAGTTTATCCCATATGTTTCCCCCTCCTATAGGGTTTCCCCGGAGCCTAGGGAGTTTGAGAGGGCTTCCACTACTGTTGTTAACGCTACTTTAATGCCTATAGTTTCAAAGTATCTGGCTAGGCTCCTAGATGGGTTGCGCGGTTTAGGGGCTAAAGGGCTCTATGTAATGTCAAGCTCCGGGGGTCTCGTGGATGTGGAGGAGGCTACTTTGAGGCCTGTCCAGCTTGTTGAGAGCGGCCCCGCGGCAGGTGTTGTGGCTGCGGCGGAGTTCTCTAGGCTTCTAGGAGTATCTAAGGCTATAAGCTTCGACATGGGCGGTACGACCGCTAAGGCCGGGACTATAGTTGGCTATGAGTTCGAGCTCACTAGCGAGTATGAGGTTGGGGGCGAAGCTCACCATGGGAGGGTGGTGAAGGGCTCAGGCTACCCTGTTAGGTTCACTTTCGTAGACCTGGCTGAGGTCTCAGCTGGGGGAGGCACTATTATCTGGAGGGATGAAGCTGGAGCTCTAAGGGTTGGCCCCTTGAGCGCCGGGGCTGATCCCGGACCTGCATGCTATGGCAGGGGAGGCGTGGAGCCCACGTTAACAGACGCTAACCTAGTATTGGATAGGATAGGAGAATATATGCTAGGGGGCTCTATGAAGCTCCAGAGGGAGCTCTCCGTGAAAGCCCTCTCCAAATTAGGGGATCCTGAGGCTGTAGCTTCTGAAGCCCTCCAACTAGCTAATCTTGAAATGGCTAGGGCTGTGAGGCTGGTCACCGTCGAGAGGGGTCTCGACCCTTCAGAGTTTACTTTGATAGCGTTTGGGGGTGCTGGACCTCAACATGCTGTTTTCATAGCTGAAGAGCTTGGAATAGGGAGGGTGGTGATCCCTCCATACCCCGGGGTTTTCAGCGCCCTAGGCCTCCTCATGGCTGACTGGAGGTTTGAAGCTAGGGTAGCTTATCCTGAAGACCTAGAAGACTCGTATACTAGGCTTGAAGAGGGGTTTTCGAAGAGGCTTGGAAGGATCGATTATTTCGTGAGGTATGCTGACGTGAGATATGAGGGGCAAGGGTGGGAGCTCACAGTCCCCATAGCTAGGCCGGCTAGGTTTGAAGATGTTGAAAGGGTTTTTGAGGAGAAACACTTATCCACTTTCGGGTTTAAGCTCGACGCTCCCGTGGAGGTTGTCCTCATAAGAGTTATAGCTGTAATTAGGAGGCTGAAGCCTAAGCTTAAAGCCCCGCCCTTGAGAGGGGAGCCTAAAGTGAGGAGTTATAGGGATGTAAACTTTGGAGGTTCACGGGTTAAAGCCCCAGCATACTTGAGGGATGAGATGCCTGCAGGCTTCACTGTTGAAGGCCCGGCGGTGGTTGAAGAGTATGACTCGACAACTTTAATCCCTGAGGGTTGGAAGGCTCATGTTGGAGGTTTAGGGGAGCTGAGCGTGGAGAGGGTGGCTTAGCATGGTCTCGTGGGAGCTCATATATAGGGCTACGGCTTTCATAGCTGAAGAGATGGGGGTGGCCCTAAAGAGGTCTGCGCTTTCCCCTAATATTAGGGAGAGGATGGATCATAGCTGTGCTATTCTAGACTCTTCCGGGAGGATAGTTGCCCAGGCAGAGCACATACCAGTCCATTTAGGCTCTTTTAGAGTGGGTGTAGCTAACACTCTTAGGTGGGTTGAGGATAACGGTGTTAGCCTCAAGGACGGGGATATGATAGTTGTCAACGACCCATATATTGCTGGCACACACCTTAACGATGTAATGCTTCTAGCTCCCGTATTTCATGAGGGGAGGCTTGTAGCCTATGTTGTCAACAAGGCCCACCAGGTTGATGTGGGAGGCCCCGTTCCCGGGAGTATTAACCCTAAAGCTAGAACTATATATGAGGAGGGGCTCATAATACCTCCAGTTAAGCTCGTTAAAGAGTGGAACGTGGACTTAGAGATTTTAAGGCTCATAGTTTCAAACACTAAGACCCCCCAAGTATCATCTGGGGATTTGAAGGCTCAAATGGCAGCCAACATCACTGGGATCAGGAAGGTAAGGGAGCTCATAGATAAGTTTGGCGCTGGAGAAGTGTTAGATTCTTGGTCTAAAGCCATAGACTATGGTAGAACGCTAGCTTTGAAGCGTATGGGAGAGTGGGAGAAGGGGGTTTACGAGGCTATAGACTACTTAGAACTCGAAGATAACCTGATACCCATAAAGGTTAAACTAGAAGTTAGCGTCGGGGGGGTCAATGTAGACTTCACAGGGACATCTCCCCAGCTTGAAGCCCCTCTAAACGCTGTCCCCGGAGTAACATTCTCCGCAGTATCCTACGCTGTCAGGTCAACTCTCGGAGGGGACATTCCTACAAATGAAGGCTTCTACAGTACCATAAACGTTCACGCCCCTGAAGGCACAATAGTCAACCCTAAGAAGCCGGCGCCCGTAGCAGGCGGAAACCTTGAGACAAGCCAGAGGATAGCAGATGTAGTTTTCAAAGCTCTAGCCCAAGTAGCCCCCCACAGTGTGCCGGCAGCAGGCTCCGGAACTATGATGAACGTGATGATAGGCGGCGTAGACGAGGAGAAAGGCTACTGGGCATACTATGAGACTATAGGGGGAGGCACTGGGGGCAGGCCTGGGAGAGACGGTGTTAGCGGCGTGCACGTAAACATGACAAATACTCTCAACACCCCCATAGAAATAGCGGAGAGAAGCTACCCCATACTATACACGGCATACATGATAAGAGAAGGAAGTGGGGGTAGGGGCGCGTTTAAAGGAGGAGACGGGATCATAAGAGCGTTCAAAACACTGAAACCAGCTAGGCTATCAATACTAGCAGACAGGTTTAAAACAAAGCCATACGGGCTCCAAGGCGGAGAGCCTGGGGCTCCAGGCAGAGTAACAGTAATAAAGACGCCGGGCACAAAGCAGGAAATGCCGAGCAAGTTCACAGTAGACCTAGAGCCGGGAGACGAAGTGATAATAGAGACGCCTGGAGGAGGAGGCTGGGGCTCTCCCTAGTAATGTTCCCGAGAAAGATTTATAATACCTACCCTTAAACCCCTCGTGAGGCATGAGAGCGCTTCTCAAAGCCCCCCAGAGTATGACTTAGATGGGAGCCCCGGCCTTTGGGCTTCACACGCATCTATGACATTATGTTATACATCATTGTGGGCGGGGTGGAAGTCCCTAACCAGGGATGAACGGCTATTAAAACTATTCTTTAAATTAGGTTTGCTCCACTAGTTTTAGTTTATTTCAATTTAGTTTAAACTCTGAATGATATGTATGTTAATACCTCTCTTTGAGGCTAATAAGATGTTAACCCTTTGATTCAGGCACATCAAATATATTAACTTTGCCATATATATAATACAATAATGGTCAATGAATGAGGTGAAACAAAGATGCCCCCATGCACTAAGCCGGTAAAAGTCAAGACCCCGGCAGGGACAGAGGAAAATATAGTGCCTAAGAAAGTCTGGATGCTACAGCCGAAAGGAGGCAAAGGAGTAAAGATAGGATTATTCCAGGACCCTTCAACAGGCAAATACTTCAGGGCTAAAGTACCTCCAGAATATCCAGAGTGTGCTCCTTAAACAGCCACATAATCTATATTCTTTTTTTAATCACCCTCATATCATTTATGTTTAGCTATTGAAGTGTTTTAGTAGGAGAGCATACTAGTGGGTGTAATGATTTAAAAGGTTCTAAAATTATTATATTTAAGTGGGATAGCTATCGCATGACGTTCCCGCATAAAATCTTGAAAGCTATAGTTAAGAAGCATGGTAGCCCTAAGAAACTAGTTAGGCTCCTTGGAGTTTACGCTGGAGTGGAAAATCCTAGAGGGTTTATGGACTGGATGGCTTTAGCGACTGTGTCTAAGTTTGTCTCCAGTCTAGCTTCTAAGATAGGTGTTGATGAAGAGTATTTGAAGAGCTATCTTAGAGAGGAATATATGCGTAGGGGTCTCGTCAGCCTAATTCTAGGCCTCACCCTCTATGGTCGCACGCGCCCTCAACGTATATATGCTCCTTTCATGATAGTTTGGGATTTCACTAAAACATGCAACCTTAGATGCCAACATTGCTACGCCTCAGCAACCTCCCAGGGTATGGGGGGAGAGCTTAGTTTGGAGGGGAAGCTTGAGGTTTTAACGCAAATAGACGAGGCCGGGGTATCTATTTTAGCTTTCTCCGGTGGGGAACCTCTGCTTAGTAGAGACTTTTGGGTTGTAGCCGAGAAAGCTTCCAGGTCAGGGATCTTCGTGAGTGTAGCTACTAACGGAACTCTCATATCTAGGAGTGTAGCTAGGAGGCTTAAAGAAGCTGGTGTTAGATATGTTGAGGTTAGCGTGGACTCCCCATACCCTGAAGTTCACGATAAGTTTAGAGGTGTTAAGGGCGCCTGGGACGGGGCTGTTAGGGGGATTAAGAATGCTAAGGCTGAAGGCCTTAACGTTGGGATAGCTATCACGGTTACAAGGCTAAACCATGAGGATGTAGGGGAGCTCTTCAACCTAGCTAGGGAACTGAAGGTGGACACCATAGTGGCTTTCAACTTTATCCCCACCGGTAGGGGTAAGTCTATAGCGAGCGTCGACCTGAGCCCCTACGAGAGATACGAGTTTCTAAAGAAACTTTACAAGGCTTGGAGGGAGCTAGGGCTCCAAGCATATTCAACTTCACCCTTCTACTCTCTCATAACCATAGGGGGTGAAAGGGGAGGCTTAGCGTCCCACTTCCTCTTATTCGATGAGGCTGAAAAATACCCGGTAGCTCCAATAGCTATAGCTGAGCTTATAGGGGGCTGCGGGGCCGGGATTACATATATGGCTATAGATCATGATGGAGACGCTCAGCCGTGTGTCTTCATACCAGTCAAGGTTGGAAACGTCCTGAAACATGGACTCCTAAACATATGGCATAATAGCCCCCTACTTAACGAGCTAAGGAATAGGGAAAACTCTAAATGTGGACCCAAAGGATCATGTACGTTCAAATATATATGTGGAGGATGTAGAGCTAGGGCCTACGCTTACTTCGGAGACTTTAAAGCACCAGATCCCGGATGCCCGTTTAACATAAATGTTTGGAGGGAAATCAATTTCAACTAAACTGGAGAAATCTAGCTACCTAAGACTATTCTCAGATAGCTTTTGCGAGAAATCCCTGCACGGTTCTAAAGCCTGTAATTCCATGGTGGGGCCGCCGGGATTTGAACCCGGGACCACAGGGGCCCAAGCCCTGCATCCTAGCCAGGCTAGACTACGGCCCCGCCTGGCGCCGGGGGCGGGATTCGAACCCGCGCGCCCCTAATGGGGCAACGGGTCTCAAGCCCGTCGCCTTAGGCCGCTCGGCCACCCCGGCTCCTTCTTAATTATTGATTCTCCCGAAACTTTTAAAGTTATTAAGGTATCGGGTCTCCCAAGGGTTTAAAGTATTGGTTCTCTTGAGGCTTATTTAGCCTTAAGCTCCCCCTGGGCGTGTAACAGCAAGGCTTCCCCTAGCCTCCCTAAATACTACAGAGAGATATTCACGCCGAGATTGGGTCACGGCATAGGCTCGAAGGCCAGATATGGCCTTGCGGCTTTCGCCATGGATAGGCCGGGGGACTCTTTTTAACAGGTATTACGTGTGGGTGTGACTATTAAGGTTTAACTTTAACTATCTATTGGGGGTTTCCCCTTGATAAAAGTTTGGATTGAGCCTAGGGAGGCTTGCGTTTCCGACATGGTTTGTGTAGTCTTATGTCCTGAGGTTTTCGAGATCAGCAGAAATGATGGGAAGGCTGTGGTTAAGCTTCAGTGGCGTTCTTCTGAGGGCGGTTTGGGTCTTGTAACAGATGATCTTGAGGACTGCGTTGTCGCGGCATACGAGAATTGCCCTGTAGAGATTATAAGGTGGGTGAGGGTTAGTGGTGTTAAGGAGGGTTGACATAAGGGATCTAGATAGGGTCTTATACCCTAAGATCCCGGTCGTTGTCGCTGCTGAGTATAAGGGGAGGGTTAGCGCTATGCTTGCAGCCTGGTGGACTCAGCTCTCCTCTGATCCTCCACTTATAGGTGTGGCTATAGCTCCGGAGCGTTACACTTACAAGTTAATATTGAAATCAACGATATACTCGATTAACTTCCTCGACGCCGCCCACCTGGATAAGACCCCATATCTCGGAGACGCCTCTGAAAGGTTCTATCCAGGCAAGCTTGCTAAGGCGGGGCTGAACATTTCAAGAGGAGAAGCATTAGGAGCCCCCATAATAGCTGAGGCTTCGGCAGCTCTCGAGATGAAGTTATTTAGGGTTTTCGAGGCTGGAGACCATGACATGATAATAGGGGAGGTAGCATCTATATATGCTATAGGCGATTTCAATGGGGTCTGGAAACTCAACAGTTATAGGCCCATAATGTACCTCGGCAGGACTAGGAGGCCTGCCCCAGTGAAGAGAATCTACGCTACCTGTAGGGATTTTGACGTGAAAGAATTGGAGTATGCGCCGGGAGAACTTAAAGAACAGGCTATGAAGAGGGTGAAAGTCATGGAAGCCGTGGAGGAACTCCTAAAGAAAACACCCCCATCTGAGTGGGGTCGGCTTAAACCCGTGCTAGAAGAGCTTATGAGAGAGAACAATCTTGAAGCCGACGATGTCGAATATTATATTGATGATGCCAGAAGAAGATTATTCAAATAAAACCTCAACAATGTTCAAGAACTATATTCACAGCCTCTAAAATAGCCAAGTGTGGAGCCTTATTAGAATATCTCCTTATAGACTCTAGAAGCCCCTCTATAGTAGGCTTTAAATAAGCTTCTTTAAGATGCCTAACTGTTTCCCTACATGCATCGGCACCTTTAAAGTCACCTTTAGCTTCAAGATAAGCTTCTTTAACCTTGAGAAACGAGACCAGCTGGAGCATAGGAGCTATATGGTCTGGCATTTCACTCCTAACTTTAACCCCATGACTCTTATAGAGGCCTGACACTTCAGATTTAATGTAAATCTTATCTCCCCCCCTCACATAGTCTGAAGCATATGGCGATATGCCCCCCAGTTCGATCCTCGAGTTAACATCGTAGACTAAATTGGGGTCTTCAATTAAAACATCTAAAGCTTCCTCTAGCTGGGGCACGATCTCAGGCCTTAACACTTTAGCTATCTGTATTAACTTCTCAAGAATACTCTTAAACTCCTCCCCGGTAGATGTGAACAGGAGTGAAGCATAGTTTAGGAAGGCGGCTAAGAGTAGTTTTTGAGCATCCCGCTCCATACTCATAACGCGCACCTCATAGTGGATACTATAATAAAAAAGGAGAAGGGAGAGGGGAAAAGTTATTCGAGTTTTAGCGTTAGAAGCGGCGTTATACCTTTCCTACTACCTCTCTCCCCTTTAGAGCCTTCCCACACTGCGAACGCCACGCTATATGTGCCTCTCGGTGTCAGCTCTATTTCTCCCTGGTCTTTATCTGAGGCTTTCAGTTTCTTTACTACGACTACTCTCCAAACTTTGTTTAGCCATTTGCCTTTACCGTCTGCATCCTGAGTCTTAGCTGTTGTGATTGTGCCCGGCCCTTTGCCTATGATTTTCTCCACAGGCTTCCTCTCTAGCCTAACTTTAACCATAGGGTTGTCTGCGGCGAACGCTGCTAGATAAGCTGTTTCTCCCTTGACTTCGCCTATCCTCACAGGTTTGGGCTCTAATTCTTTAACTGTGTCTTTATATGGTGGGTACGTGTCTATGGCTATGTTCGGGTATGTGTCTGTTATGTCTTGGAGCCCCTTCTCTGCTTCACGCTGTAAACTAGCCCTCCAGAATAGTATAGTAGCCGGGTAGTTTGGTGTCCCCATCTTCCACGCTTCGCCAGCCTGATCAGCGGGTATGGGGTGTGCTAGTAGCATGACTGCGCAGCCGTCGTTGAACTCGTCCAAGTCAATAGCGAAGTCTTCACTCTCATCTCCCCATTCAAGCCTGAAAGCTATGTTTTCATTATCATATAAAGCTTTAACTTTAACACTCTTGACTGCCGGTGCTAGCTCGAAAGGTTTAACCATAGCCTGGGGGCCGAGCGTAAACCCAAACTCCTTAACTGGACCCCATTTAGCGTCGTCAGGGTCTATGGGCACTTTGTCTATTTTATAAGCTATAACGTCAGCTGGCACAGGGGTTGGCGTTGGTGTAGGCGTTGGTGTCGGAGTGGGGGTGGGTGTAGGCGTTATCTCCGGAGGCCTTCTAAGCCTTAGGAGCCCAATTATTCCTAAGAATGCTAGAACCGCTATAGTTGCTATAGCTATGAATACTCTCCTGCTAACTCTCGCAGCACCTTTAACTAGCCTTCTAGCTACCATCCTGAGATCACCTCACACGTCATTCCTCCTGTATACCCCCAGTTTCTCATCATAGTAGGGTCTCACCACTACAGGCTCTGTTAGGGGGACTTTAACGATCTCGCTGCCTCTAGCGTCGTAGCCCACAGCATAGTCTCCTATAACCTTAAACTTGGAGATTATACGGTTAGTGGAGTTTGAAAGTATGAGGGCCCCTATCACTTCCCTGTCCTGCCTCTCTATAGCCTTCCTATAGTTGTTGACAGCCTCCTCACCCATGGGCCCGAACATCATCTTTATGAAATCCACGTTCTTCACGTTGGCTGGGGGCACATAGTAAATGTTAGGCTCGAGACCTAGCTGTGGGAGTAGGGGGGCGGCGACTTTCTTTATATGGACTAGGAAGTCTATAGGGTTCTCCGGGTCTGCTTTTTCAGGCAGGCTTATGTACCCGAATATTCTAATTTTACCTATACAATTCCTGAAACACCTCGGTATCTCGCCTTTCTCTAAAGCTGGATAACAGAATATACACTTCTCAGAGATTCTAGTTATGGGGTTATAGAAGACTTTCTTGTAAGGGCAGGATTTCACGCACTCCCTATACCCTCTACACCTAGCTTGGTCCACGAGAACTATACCGTCTTCCCTCTTATAAATAGCCTGTCTAGGGCAAGCTGCCAGGCATGAGGGGAAAGTACAATGATTACATATCCTAGGCAGGAAGAAGAACCAAGGCTCGAAGGGGGCTCTGATTGAGCCGAACTTTACGGGAGCGCTAGCCTCACCCTCGCCTATAGCCGGGGAAGCGTAGTCATAGCTTTCAGGCATATAGCCTAAAGCTATATCGCCCGGAGGGGCCGCCTCGAATATAGTCTGACCCTTGTAGACCCAAGTGCCTCCCTCTCTCTTCCACCTCGCCGCTCCCAGCATGCTCAGTATTTTCACATCCCAGCGTATGGGGTAGGAGCCCCACGGCTTATCTTCAACGTTATTCCATAACATATACTCTTGGCCTCTCCCAGAGGTCCACGTAGTCTTACACGCTACTGTACAAGTCTGGCAGCCTATACACTTGTTAAGGTCAAAGACGCTGGCAGCCTGCCTCTTAGGCCTGAAAGCTGGGTAAGGATAATCCATTTCCCTCCCAATCTGCCAGTTGTATACTTTAGCCACCTCACATCACCCCTCAACTATCACATATCCACCTCTAATGTAAGTCTTCATCTCTTCATCCTCGTAAGTAGGCCTAATCTTTAACCTTACAGGCCTCCAAGGCGATTTCCCATCTTCGCCGCCAGGCTCTAGCTTAGTTATCTTAGCGAAACCTTCCCTAGGAGCCCCTATAGGGCTGTGTATGTCTGGGGCGAACCCTTTACCCATCACAGCTACAAGAGGCGACTTCCTAAATAGATCGTCAGTCATGAGCGTCGGCTTCAGCCATGTCCTCACTACGCTCTGGTGCCCTCCATACCTATATGAGGCTATATAGCCTGTCCTCTCGTTTAACGCCAGCTTATCCGGCCTCTTCTCGTGCCCTTCAACAGTTCCATGGCTTGCCATGTAGAAGTTGAACCATACCCTAGTCATTCCCGGCGGTATACTATTGTTAAACCTGATCCTAGCTACTAGGGTGAAGGCTTTACGCTCTTCAGGCTTCTTGTCGAGGCCTATGAAAGGCTCGTAGTTGGGGTCTCCCTCTACCCTCACATAGTCTCCATCGTCGAGGCCTAGTTTCCTACCGTCTTCAGGGTTTATGTCAACGTAGCCCTCGGCAACCCAGGGCATTCTCTTATCTCTTCTGTACATGTCTCCGTATGGTGTGTAGTGTATAGCTAATATGTCTACGTTGCTACATATAGTGTGTATTAACCCCTTATGCTTTGGGGTCGTTATTATGTGGGTGTATCCCTTAGCCTTCAACGGGTGGCTTGTAGTTTTAACTACGCTCCAAGGCTTGGCTACATGCCTAACCTGCCTAACTTCCTGGTCTAAGTTAGCTGGATCTAACCCCATGTCTTCAGGCTTCAAAGGTCTTATAGCTGAATGCGGCTTGTTAAGTATTATAACATTAGGCTCATAGTGTGTCGAGTCAGCAGGCTCCCTATAGACTGGTATGTTCTCCCCGCTCTCTATGAAAGCACCTTCCTCCTTGTAGAACTCAAGCCTCCCAGTCTTAGTCCACCACGGCACGCTCTCATTAGTCTGCTCCCACCCAACAGCGCTTGGCGTTGTCCTAGTAGCGTAGACGAACGGTATCCCCTTCTTAGCCTGCTCTTCTAGAATCTCAAACGTGAGGCCCTTAGTCGTGTTACCCGCAGCTAACACCCTGTTAACATAAACCTCTACCTTATTCTCGTAAACGAACTTCCAATAATCCCTCATTCTAGGCTCGTTGAGGAGCTCAGCCATTCTAGCAGCTATCCCAGCCACAACCTCCATGTCATCCCTAGTATCGAACATCCTTGGTAGTGGGGACCTGGGCCAAGCTGTTATGAAGGGGGTTGTAACGCTAACAGCTATATCTGGGATCTTCCTTTCAATCCAGCTGTCGACACCGAACACTATATCCGAGTATTCACATGTGAGAGTCCAGAACCATTCTAGGGTAACGATCATTTCAACTTTAGGTAGAACGTTGACTATAATGTTATAAGCCCACTTAGCGTTGCCGAGTGAAGAGTTAGCGTTAGCGAAGAATATGGCCTTAGTGGGGGTGGGCATGTGAGTCTTACCGGTGAAGACCCTCCCCGCCACTACTAGAGGTCTATCACCGTAAGCATAATAATGGGCTGATTCGGCAGCGAAATACCCTCTAATTCTAGCCGGCTTCGTAGGGTCGAGCTCCGGGTTGAAGGGGTCCTCGTTAATCCACTGGACTACGCCATTAGCTAATTCTAGCTTGAAGTTCCCAGCATAGGTTCCTAAAGTCCCACTTATATTGCCTATGTTAGCTGTTAGGGCTGCGAGTAGTATAGTAGCCCTATCTTTGAGGTCTCCATGGAGGAACTGGTTTATACCCATACCTAGGACGAAGAGTGTTTTACCCTTATTGGCAGCTATTTTCCTCGCAAGCCTCTCTATAGTCTCCACTTCCACCCCTGTTATCTCGGAAACAGTCTTCGGATCCATACTATTCATGACATATTCCTTTATAAGGTCGAAGACGGGCCTAACCTTCACTCTAGTACCATCCACGAGAGTGACTTCGAACTCGCCCTCGAGAGCCGGGTCTACGCCGAGCTCTTCAAAGTACTTTCCAACATCGTCTCTTGAAACTATTCTAGGCGAGTTGGTCTTCAAATCCCAAACTATGGAATCATCTATTTCATCTCTTAAAGCTTTAGGCCAGAACTGTACTCCCTGGAGTGCGGGTGGCGGAGCTGTCTCTCCAGGAGCTAAGACTTTAGTTCTATTCTTGAGCTCTACAGGCTTATAATCCTTTATTAAATCTCTAGCTCTCAGGAACTTCAAGTTGTCCATTCTAACTAGTAAGGGTAGGTCTGTGAATCTCTTAATAAAGGCTTCATCGTAAAGCTTATCCCTAATTATTACATGGACTAGGCTGAGAGCTAACGCTGTGTCCGTCCCGCTCCTCACAATTATTAGCTCGTCCGCCTGCCTAGCGGTGAGCATGTGATCGTTAGATATAGCTATGACCTCTACACCTTTCATGTGAGCCTCAGAAAGCCATTTAGCGACAGCCATTTTGTTCATAGTCCAGTTCATGCCCCAAACTAATGCAAGCTTCACATGCTCTATTATGTGCAGGTGGAAATCTATAGCTTTAATTCCTGCAGCCATCGGCTGTCCAGGAGCTAGGTCTGTGTGCCACGCATAGTTATCCCAGACTTTAGCGCCTAGAGCCTTGTCAGGGTCTACGCCCCTAATCTTAGAGTCTAGTAGTGCGAGCATGTTAGCGAACCTCCAGAGGGCTGTCAACCTCATAGGAGCGTTTAGGGGCATGCTAGGCCTAATCTTGATAGTTCTCACGCCAGCCCCGCCCATAGCTTCAACCATAGCAGGGTGATATCCCTGCTCTAGTAGTCTCTTAGCGTTCTCCCCGCTGTACGCCTCTACAATATTAATTAACGCCCTTGATACTATGTCGAACGCTCTATCCCAGGAGACTTTTACAAACTTCTCCTTACCCCTACCCTCGAAATATTTAGAGGGGGGTAGCCCGGTCTTAGGGTCTCTCGGGAACCCGTCCTCCACCCATTTAAGGAAACCCTCCCTAACATATACCCCCTTAACCCTCCTATTAGAATACGCCCTCCTAGCTATAGCGACGCCCGAGGGGCACGTCATAGGATCCCATCTATGGGAAACTTTATTTCCATAAACGTCGCTAGCCTCCCCAAACCCGTAGGATGGGTCGACATAAGTTACAATGCCGTTCTTAACCGAAGCCTTTAATAGGCACACGAAAGTACAGTTGGGGATACATGTGAACGTGAAAGTCTCGTCAGGCTCATAGATCTTCCTGTAAACGTCCTCCCATTTCGTACCATAAGGGTATGTTTCCAGGGGGTTAAAACCTTCAAGAGATAAGGGCTCGAGATACTGGTATGCTAGGACGCCTTCAGGGATTATTGTTGAAAGTGTTAAAGCTATGGGCCCTTTAATAGCGAGAGATAGGAATTCTCTCCTTGATATAGTTATGTCTGAGCCGTTTGTCCTCGGCTCCGACATTAAAACTCACCTTGCATCATATATTGTAATATAGTATGTTGGGTTAAAATTTCTGACCCCGAAAATTTAAGGAATAGTTTATGTAAATTTATCTACTCTTTAAGATTTCTTTCATAGAGGAGCGCTCCAGCTAGTAATAGTATTATTGTCCAGAGGGTTAGTTTTGCTAGGAGCTCCTCTATGGTGTGGGCACTTTGAACCATGTGTGGAATGAATATGTGCCTGTAGATGCTCGTAGCTATTGATATGGGGTTGTTGATTATCAATGTCTGGATCGCTTCTGGGAACCTCGTTTTTATTATATACTCTGGGTAGAATATGTTTGAGGCGAAGAATATTATGAAGTATACTAGCCCCCTTATGGTTGCCTGTAGCTCCAGGCTCCTCACTAGAGTTGACAGTGCTATTGACAGGCTTGACATCGAGGCCGCTATCATAGCTGTCACTGAGAACACTATGAGAGCTTCAATGAGGCCCGGCACTCTTATTAATATGGCTGTTAATACTATGAACGGCGCCTGGTAGATTAAGCCTCGGGCGAGGCCGCTGGCTATCCTCCCAGCCACGAGCTCCAGCCTCGATATGGGGAGGCTTAGGAGGTAGTGGTGGAAGCCCC
>CAKZTZ010000008.1 GCA_937921695.1 uncultured Sulfolobales archaeon
CTTTTATTATCTGTTCAGGGTAGAATATGTTTGAAGCGAAGAATATTATGAAGTATACTAGCCCCCTTATTGTCGCCTGGAGCTCCAGGCTCCTCACTAGGGTTGACAGCGCTATTGAAAGGCTTGACATTGAAGCCGCTATCATGGATGACACGGAGAGAACTATGAGAGCTTCTATGGGGCTCGGCACTCTCGTTAATATGGCTGTTAGAACTATGAATGGTGCCTGGTAGATTAAGCCTCTAACAAGGCCGCTTGATATCCTCCCAGCTACGAGCTCTAGCCTCGATATTGGGAGGCTTAGGAGATAGTGGTGGAAGCCTCTCCTAAGCTCCATCATAACTTCCCTCCCTATTGTGAATGCTGCTGCGAAAGCAGCTATCGAGGCTATGCCTGGGGCTATGAAGTGGAGGTAATCTGGAACTATCTCCCTCCTCACTATGCCTCTGAATACTAAGGCGAATATTAGGAGGTCTGCTAGGTTCATCGTGACGAGCCCTGCAAGCCACCATTTATACTTCCAGAAACGTTGGAGGTCCCTATAAGCTATTATAGGGACAACCCTCGAGGAAATCACCTACCATAACCCCCCTCAATCTTCCTATCGAGAAGCACTATAGCGGCAACTGTGGATGCTACGGCAAACCCCGCTATTAGGGAGACCATTATGAGAGGGTCTGCCACCACGTAGCCTGAGAACTCTCCGGGCTCAGCTACATATCTGAGCATGTCGGCGGCGTGGCTGACTGGGTTAACCTTTGCAACGTAATAGTATATGGCTACAGCTGCTAGAGCCGTTACAGGATAGAATATCGTGCTCAACCTTACAAGGAGAGAGTCTGAAACGCCCATGAGGATATCAAGTCTATCCCCAGACCTCAATATTAAAGCTATACTCACCGCTAAACCTGAAATACTAATAGCTAGGAGGAGCGATATAATGACCAGGGCGGAGAGGGCTATCAAGTTTTGAACTTTCAACACTATAACTGTAACAAACAACATGGGAGCGGAATATGTAAAAGAAGCTAAACCCCCTCCAAGAGCCCTCCCCAAAGCTAGAATTCTCCTCTCAATGGGGAGGGAGAGTTGATAGTCTATGAGACCGTCCTCCAGCTCTTCAGCAACATCATGACCCTTCATAATGGAAATAGAGAATAAGACTGCAGTATAAGCTCCTATAACATAGAACTTGTAATAATCTAGGAGACCCCCAGGACCCCTTATAGACACCATGGCTGCCACTAGAAGCCCAAATATGAGAACCTGAACTAGGAACCATGTAAACCTCATAACTAGGAAGAACTTGTATCTACCAAGTTTCCTAATATCCCATAGCATGACGAGGATTAAAGCTCTAATATTTTCTTTCAACCTCTAACCTCCTCCAGTTTAGCGCCAGTGAAATAGAAGAATACATCGTCGAGCGAAGGCTCCTTCATAGCCACGCTTCTAACTTTAATGTTTTCACGAGTCAAAATATCCAGAGCTGTAGCTATCCTCTCCTCACCTTTGTTAACATATACTTTAAGAACCCCATTACTCAAGTCTAGCCGCCTAGCTTCTAGAATGTCTCCAAGCTTCCTCAGTATGCTCTCGTTTATAAAGCCTTCTACCCTAATCTCTATTATATCCCCCCCGGGTATCATGTCTTTAAGCTCTGAGGGGGAGCCTAGAGCTCTTAAGGTCCCCCTATATATTATCCCTACTCTATCGCTCAGCCTCTCAGCTTCAACCATGTCATTAGTGGCTACTATTATTGTGGAACCCTCCTTGTTCATATCTCTAATCTTACCCCACACGAAATGCTTTGTTGTAACGTCTAACTGTGCTGTGGGCTCGTCGAATATAGCTAGTTTAGGCTTCTGTATGAAAAGCTTAGCTATCTCAACTTTCTTTCTAGTCCCCCCGCTCAGCTCTGAGAACAGTTTATTCCTATGCTCCCATAAACCCAACTCCTCCATAACCTCCCTCACAACCTTCCTAGCATCGGTAAGACTATAACCCACAACCATAGCATGCCATACGAGCAGCTCATAAGGATTATCAACCCAGAGAGCTTTAGGCTCCTGGAAAGCTATACCAACAAGCTTCCTCACAGCATCACCCTCCCTAGTCACGCTAAACCCGTAAACCTCCACGTCGCCCTTTGAAGGCTTGTAAACTGTAGCTATAGTGAGGAGTGTTGTAGACTTACCGGAACCGTTAGGGCCTAGGAAGCCGAAGATCTCCCCATCAAATATATCAAGGTTTAAACCGTCAACAGCAACAACACTGCCAAACCTCTTCACAAAACCCCTAATACTCACCGCAACCTTCCGCACATAGTCCACCAGAACCTATAATAGTATAAGCTAAAACCTTAAAACATTAGGATCACCAAATAAAACCAAACTTCCCATTACAGTTGTATTCCATACGGCTAGCCCTCACAGCATTAACGAGAATAAGAGCCTGCCATTGCCCGCCACGAGCCCCTAGAGCTGCTACATAGCTTGTTGGCGCTAGCTTAAGCTATTGAGCATATTTTCTCTGAAAGGTCTTCCGGATCCCAGTCTGCGCCTTCCCATATTTTAGTTCCATTGACTATTATTACTGGCAGTTTTTCACCTCCATGCCTTGATAATTTATAGAAGCCTAGAGGTGTCAAAGCTTCTATCACATGTATTTTAACGTAGCATTTTCTACTTAGTGTTTCTATGAGTTTCATAACCTTAGGGTATAGTTCTTTGACTTCCTCCGAATACTCTTCCGCTAAAGATCCCCTGAAGTCTACTCCAAAAGCTCTTCCTAACATATCACAGGTGTCAAGCTTACAGAATCTTATCGATATCGGGGTTATCGTTATAATCTCAACTATTGTTTCACGCGTTGGATGTTTAATCCTGCCGAGAAACCCTAACACTCTATGCTTTATAGACGTCATCATAACACCACAGGTATTAAATGAAGTCAAGGGTTATATTTTTACGAGAGACTTATATGCCAAGAGAGGCTGACGATTTCACTCTAATTCTTGAGGATAACGAACTGCAATACTGTCAGGCGTGAAATGCGCTACTCTAAATAGGGCTAATAAAGTTAAAAACTCTTGAGACGTTAATATTTTAACCTCTACTAGATTACATAGCTGTGCTTTCCTAGGCCTTATTGTAAACCGCGCCGCGAATATCATTATTATAGTGTTCGCGCGTCCAAAAACTAAAGGCTCCGCTAAGCTCTTATATTAAACGGTATACACATGAGGCTTGCAAGCTGGAGGATGATCGCGAAGCTTGTGAGAGGCTCGGATGTCGTGTTGGAGGTAGTTGATATTAGGGATCCTGTGAGCACTATGAGTAGGAGGCTTGAGAAGATTGTTGAGGCTTTTGATAAAACATTGTTGATAGTCTTGAATAAGAGCGACCTCGTGCCTAGGAGTGTTGCTGAGGGGTGGAAGTCTTATCTTGAGAGTTTAGGGTATAAAGCTATGTATGTGTCAGCCACGTCAAGGCTTGGGACTAGAATGTTGAGGGGGTGGGTTAGGGCTAGCGTCCCCGCTAAGCCTTTTACAGCGGCTGTAGTAGGCTATCCTAAGACTGGGAAATCTAGTATTATAAACGCTCTCAGGGGGAGGAAAGGGGCTCTAACAAGCCCTATACCTGGGAGTTTCGGCTATACTAGGAGTTTCCAAATATTTAAAGTTGAGGAAGGCTTCTACATGATAGACACTCCTGGCATAGTTCCTGTTGAGGGGGGCTGGCCTGAGGCTGTAATAAGGGGTAAAGCTCCGGAAGAGATCCCGGACCCGCTGCCTGCCGCAGTAGCATTGATAGAGAAAGCTTTAAAATACAATAGGAGGGCTCTCCTAGAAGCTTATGGGATAGAGGAGACAGACCCTTACAAGGCTTTAGAAATTCTAGCTTTGAAGAGGGGGTGGAGGTATAAGAGCACGGGAGAACCCCTGATAGAGGAAGCAGCTAGGACTGTGATAAGGGACTACCATACTGCTAAACTCTACTTCTACGTCCCGCCCCCAGATAAATAAGGGAGAATTTAAACTCTCCCTTTCGGGGTGTAGCCTTTGAGCTTTAGCCTGAGAGCTGGAATGGCCCTTACAGGCTGGGAGTTAGAGGTTAAACGATACGTGTGTCTCCACTTGAGAGAAGGCCTTGTAGAGTCTGTGGAGAGCTGGGGCTCATGCAGCTCAGACTCCCCGGGAGGGGAGAGTCTCCTAGTGCTACCTCAGCCTGGAAACGCTCACGTGCACTCTGCAGACTATGCTTTCCCAGAATATGGGGTTGATATGGGGTTGAAGGAGCTTGTAGCGCCCCCGGACGGGCTTAAACATAAACTCCTCGAGTCCACGCCTCCCAGCATGCTAGTGGGGGCTATGACAGAGTTTTACACTCTAGCCTGGTCTATGGGGTTGGGGCTCCTAGTAGATTTCAGAGAGGGGGGTGGTAGGGGGTGTAAGCTTGCCCAGAAAGCTAAGAGTTTAACCCCTAGGGGCTTAAAGGTGTTAATACTGGGGAGGCCTGGCCCTGAATGGCCTGAAGGCTGTGAGGGTCTCGGAGTTTCAAGCCCCCTAGACTATGAAGTCTCCACTCTTAGACGCTTATCTTCTGAGCATAAGCCGGCTATGGCTCATGTAGCTGAAGACTTGGAGGCTAGGATTCACGGGGATCTTGAGAGGGCTTTTGACGCCGGGTTAGACGCTATAGTTCATGGGGTGCATTTAAAGCGCGAAGACCTCGAGGCTATGAGGGATAGAGGGTTAGCCTTAATACTCTGCCCCCAATCCAACATGTGGCACGGCCTGGGCATGCCCCCGGTGGCTGAAGCTTTTAAAATAGGAGTTAGAACAGCTCTCGGCACAGATAATAGCTCGTGGAACATCCCAGAAATATGGGGTGAAGCCCGGGCAACCCTCTTAATAGCTAGGCTGCAAGGCTTCAAGGAGGAGAAGGCTGCTCTGGAGGTTCTCAAATCTATAATGGTCAACCCATACACTATAGTAGGTGTTAAGCCCCCGGTTATAGAGGAAGGCTATGAAGCTAAAATGATCATAGTAGATACTTCAAACCTCGGAATATTCAGAGCTCTAAACCCCTATAGTGGTATAGTTAAGAGGGTGAGCCCTGCATCGATAATCGCGAGGGTTGACGGCAGCGACTTAAAAGAGCTCCCGAAATCTAAGTTTAAATACAGCATGTAAGAGTATTCTAAGAGTTGTGTCCGAGCCCGAGGTCGACCAAATATATAGTGCCGTCGCCAGCCTCTACTTTACCGAGACACCACTTTACAACATAACAGTATGCGGTAATAGAAGCTATTATAGAGTCTTTCTCATCCCTCGAGAGCCCCCTCAAGTCCACCTGGCTTTTAAAACCCAGTTTAACTAGGAGCTCCTCCACGCTCGAGACGCCCGCGCTAATAAGGGCGCTCCTAGGGTGGGTTTCAATAACTTCAACTCCCAAGCTTGCAAGCTCCCCGGCGAGCCTCCAGGCTCTCAGAGTCAAGACCCTCATAGGTCCCAGTGTGGGGGGCATAACGGGGTAGCCTAGCCTCCTAGCCAGCCTATCTACAGACCTGAACACAGGCTTCTCAATGAGAGGGGCATCTATAGCTATAAGCTCGACCCCGCTAGAGGCTATTGAATCTAGGACTTCCCCATCAGAGTAAGCGCATTTAGAGCTGAGGACAGTCTTCCCTGCAACATCGACGCTAGAGAAGCCGCTACACCTACGCTCGCTGGCCGCTAGGTCTAGACCCCCAACTATGGAGTATGCCAGCTTAGATCAGCCCTAGTGGTTAAGGTGTTAAGCTCTATAGGTTAAAATGCTTAGAAAACTTGTTGAAGGCTCGCCGCTAGCTTCGCCTCAATGCTTGTGTTGCCAGTGTTTTGAGGTGTCTGAGTTCTCTAGAAATGTTTATGTTCATTGGGCATGCCTCGTCGCACCTTCCGCATCCTAGGCATAGATATGATAGTTTCCCAGCCTCTACCGGGTCTAGTGTTATAGCTGTCCACACTATGCCCATGGGGCCCCCGTATGTCGGGCCTCCCCACGTGTTAGCTGTGTGAACCCATACTGGGCATTCGAACTGGCATCTCCCACACCTTATGCAGTATAGCTGTTCTTTGAGCGCCGGGTCCCTTGAAGCTTTCAATCTCCCATTGTCTAAGAGTATTACGTGGAGCTCTCTAGGCCCCTGGGCTCCATAGACTCTGACCTGCTCTATGTCTGCGGTGCTACTAGGCCCAGCTATTATGTTAATATATGTTGGCGGGTATAAGCCTGCATAGGCCGCCTGGACTATAGCTACTTTAAACGCGTCAACCAGCGTCGGCACTATTTTATCCACGGGGACAACAGCTACATGCACCGGGGGAGTACTGGTGACAAGCCTAATGTTGCTTTCATTCTCAACAAGCACTATAGCCCCCGTGTCTGCCGCTAGAGCGTTAGCCCCGCTTATCCCCACGTCTGCAGTAGTGATCTTATCCCTCAGGAACCTCCTCACAGCCGAGACAGTCTCCTCAACGCTACCTCTGGAGATTTGGACTTTAATCTTTTCAGCTACAAGGGTTGAAGCTTTCTCTCTAGTCATGTGAACCGCCGGGGCTATAGCGTGCATGGGTTTTGAGCCTTCAAGCTGTATTAGGAACTCGCCTAGATCAGTCTCCCACACCTCGTTACCCAGGGACTCCAAGTAGCTCCTCAACCCTATCTCCGTTGCAGCCATACTCTTAGACATGACTATCCTCTTACCGGAGCCTATGATCTTACCTATTAACGTTCTAGCTTCCTCAGCTGTCCCAGCATAGTAAGGCTTGGCGGCCGCGCGCTCCAAACTCTCCATAGCTTTTCCGATTAGTTCTCCTAGGGCTTCAATAGACCTTCTCTTTAAATCTCTAACCTCCTCCGCGAACCCTAAGAGTTCTGGTCTCTCATGGAGGAGTTTCGCTACTTTAGCCTGGTTGTTCGTAGATGCTCTCTTAAGAGCTTCTTGAAACTCCTGGTTCCCGAGAACATCGTATATGTCTTCGAAAGCCTTCCAAGCCTCGAACTTTAGAGTCAAGACTTTCAGCCTCTGAGGAGTAACGCTATATCTTCTATCTCAACTTTCTCGTCTGAAACAGCCTTTAGGTTCGCATAGCATATAGGGCACATGGTTACTATAACCCCGGGCTTCTCCGCTAGCTCGGAGAGCCTAGTCTTAGCTATAGTCTTAGCTATTTTAGGAGCTAACCCCTCTATAGGGCCCCCACAACAGTAGGTCATCCTCCCACTCCTCCTAGGCTCTAATACTTTAAAGCCAGCATTCCCCAGAAGAGTTCTAGGCTGCTCTATTATACTTTCAAACCTAGCATAGAGGCATGGATCATGTATCACAATATCCCCCCTATCCCGCCGCTCTACTTTGAAGCCAGTCTCAGCTAGGACCTCAAGATAACTTTTAACTTTAAGATCGTAGCCTTCAACGTATTTAGGGTAAACACTCCTCATAATATGAGTAGTATGAGGATCTACTGTTATTATAACCTCTGCGCCGCGAGACTTCAAAGCTCTATAAACTTTAACAGCGTTTTCTTTGAAGAGACTATCAAGACCTAAATCATAGAGGATAACCCCACTATACATGTCATCCTCATAAGCGTAGGCGACTTTAACGCCAGCCTCCCTCAAAAGCTCAACTATAGATCTGAGAACCCTCTCAATATAAGAAGCGACATCGGCTTTGGGCCTCACAACAAGACCTGAAAGGCCCAGAGCTGATAATAGTCTTGAAGCTCTAAAAGCCATTGAGGTTAAACGGAGGTCCTCAGTTTTAGAGAGAGATTCTACTACGGACACGATATAAGGGGTTAGCTGGTAAAGGCCTCCAGTATAGATCATAGGGGAGCCTTTCTCGGGCAAGTTTAATGGTTTAGCCCATGAGTATAATGATTCCCTAGGCGCCGGGAACGGGAGGCCGTGTGCTCTCATATTATCCTCTACAAGTCTAATAATTTGGAGTGGGTCGAGCAATTTAAACGCCAATAGTTAATGCTCAAGTTGGAACTAATAAATCTTAACCTCCTAGAGCCCTGGAAGCCCTAATAACACCAACGATATCTATTTTAGCCGGGCAAACTAGATTACAGGCCCCGCAGAGGAGGCATGAATATATAGATTTCAAGGTCTCCCCAGTATGTTTACCGCCCCTCACAATGTTAAAGGCTATGTTAACTCTACCCCTAGGGCCGTAGCCTCTATGACCCCCAGGGTATAAAGTGGGGCATAGGGGTTCGCAGAACCCGCAGTATACGCATTTCTCAGCTTCAGCCTCAACCCAGGCTCTCAAAGCACCGCCCACCTTAAACTACCTTCCCCGGATTCAATATGCCTTTAGGGTCGAAAACCTTCTTTACACCCTTCATTATCTCGAGGGCTTTGAGGGAGCCTAGTTTCTCCATTTCCATCTTTAGGAATTCTTTCTTCCTAAGCCCTATGCCGTGTTCGGCGCTTACAGTGCCTCCAAGCTCTACAGCCGTCTTAGACACTTCAAACTCCCATTCTAAAACTTTCTTCTTAACAATCTCATCGTCTACGGGGAAAGCTACTGAGGGGTGCAGGTTTCCATCGCCAACATGACCCCCTATGGATACCTTCAACCCTTTCTCCTCGCTAATGCGTCTTACCGCTGTCACAGCCTCGAGGAGTTTTGAAGGGGGCACAGCTATATCCTCCATGTACACTATTTTCTTCCTCCCAGGGTAGAGCTTGGAAGCCATAGCTACTTGAGCTGGGAAGAGGCTCCTCCTTATAGTGAAGAGGGGCTCGGCCCCCTCAATGGTTTTAGAAGTGTAGACTTTTAAAGCACCGTTCTTCTCCATGACCCTTCTAAGCCAAGACTCCACCCTCTCTACAGCTTCAAAGTTGCAGTCTACGCTCACTAGGAGCATGTGGCCTTCAACGTTTATAGGGCTCTTGGAGGCTTCCCCTGCGAGCTTAGCTGTCTCGTAATCCATAAACTCCATAACTAGAGGTTGAACACCGCTCGACTTTATCTCCCTATAAGCCTCAAACAGGTTTTCAAGCGTAGAGAAGAAAGCTAGAGCTGTAGCCATAGTCTCGGGTAGGGGGGTTATTTTAAGTGTAGCTTCGGCAACTAGAGCTAGAGTTCCCTCACTCCCAACTATGAGCCTTACAAGGTCGTAGCCCTGCCTACACTTAGTAGTCCTACATCCCACCCTCATAACAGTGCCAGCTTCGTCAGGCAGAACTATAGTGAGCCCTAAAACCCAGTCCCTCATAGTCCCATATTTAGCCCCCCTAAGCCCTCCCGCCCCGCTATTGACGGCTCCGCCTACCGTAGTTATGTTAACACTCCCAGGATCTATTGGGAACATGTAGCCGTGCTTTGCGAGCTCCACATTTAAATCTCCAAGCCTAACGCCTACCTCAACGTCAACTATGGAGTCTAAGATACTAACGTTAATGATCCTGTTCATCCTCTCAAAGGAAACCACGATACCTTTAGGCTCCGGAACAGCCCCTCCTACAAGGTCTGTAGTTGAGCCTTGAGGGTATATTAAGACCCCGTTTTTATAGGCGTATGATGCTATTTTGGAAACATCCTTAACGTTTTCCGGGAACACTACTGCTAGGGCCTCTGATGATATGCCGCTGGGCTCTCTAGCGTAGAGGCTGACGATCTCGGGGTCATCTATAACTTTATCCTTACCTAGGAGCTTTCTCAGGTCTTCTGGAATCCTCTTAGCCAAAACTCTCCAACCACTAGACTAGTAAATACTCGGAAATTTTTATGTGTTTATGCGATAATTAAAATGTGGCGCTTTTAACCTCTTATGGGAGGCTTGTAGTCTCCGGGAGCCTCAGGGACTATGTGCATGTTGAGCCATAACAGAGATATGATTACCTGGACTGTCGCCACTATAAGAGCGTATTTCACCCAGTAGGCGAACGATATCCTTGCCCCATGTTTTTCCATGATGCCTAGGGCTATTATGTTAGCCGTAGACCCTATGGGGGTATAGTTGCCGGCCAT
Source organism: uncultured Sulfolobales archaeon (assembly GCA_937921695.1). Lineage (GTDB taxonomy): Archaea > Thermoproteota > Thermoprotei_A > Sulfolobales > Acidilobaceae > DSZV01. The sequence continues at coordinate 10,036 of CAKZTZ010000008.1, forward strand.
GGTCCCGGCGAAGAGCATAGCCCAGAAGAAGGCGAAAACATTCCATCCTTGAGTTTCATATATAGCGTACACTATGGGGACCATGGTGGCTATTGCGAGAACATTATCTAGGAATGCTGTTAGCACGCTGGTCACGAGAAACAGGGAGTGGAGCGCTCCCAGTTCAACACTGTTTACGGGGGCTCCTATAATTTCTCCAAGTCTTACAGCATAGAACCCTATCTTCTCATTAGCTCCAGTATACTTGAGAGTCCCCACAGCTGAGAATAGTAGCATGAAGAAGAGGAGAGTCCACCAGTCAACCCTGTGAACTACTATCTCTCTAGCTCTATGCCTCTCCAAGAGCAAGCTTATAGAAGCCCAGAGCATGGGGGTCGCTACTAGTAGGGCGTTCTTCATGCTTCCAGGCTCTTTACCTAGAGCCCCCTCCAAGAAGTTTTCAAGGGGGTGGTGGATTATTAGCATTCCAATAGTCCCCAGGAAAAGGAGCCAGTTGATGGTTTGCATCCGCTTCACCTCCTGGGGGATCTCGAACTTGAGCCCCTCTCTCCTAAGTTTCCCGTCCATGGATGATACGTAGCCCCTCCACACTATAGTAGAGATTATTATCGTAACTATAGTCACTATGACAGCGTTTGGAGTAGACCATCTAATAAAGTCTAGGAACGTGAAGTTCCCCCTCAAAGCTATCATCACACCTATAGGGTTACCTACTACTGTAGCACTACTTCCCACGTTAGTGGCGAATACCGCTGCTATAATGAAAGGTAGGGGTTCTAATTTAAGCTTGTCGCATATTTTAAGTATGAACATTGTAATGAATATTATCGAGGTAACCTCATCCACCAGAGCAGCCATTAAAGCTGACATAGCTAGTATCACTGCGTAGAGGATGTAACCAGACCCTACTTTAGACCCTATAGTGTCCAGTAGGTATTCGAAGAAACGCCTCTCCTCGAGAACCCCTATAACGGTCATCATGCCTACAAGGAATATTATAACGTCAAGCTGGGAAAACTCTACAAAATGGGGAATATCTAGTAGACCTAGAAATATTAAGAGGGAAACTCCTAGAAGGGCGAAAGCGACCCTGAAACGCCAGTAGAGCAGAGTGGCGCTAATGAAAAGCACTAAGATGCTCGTGGAAACACTCTGCCTGAAATCAAACCCCCCTTGATTAGTTATGATAAGTGCTAAAACCGGAAGCATTACTATCAAAACCTGTTTAGCCTTCTCACTCAATTAACTCCCACCTTGCGATGTAATAAGTTTTTGGGTTTATATAGTTTCACTGAGACGTCCTCTACGGAAACCTCAAAATACATAAGCAATTATATAAGAACCGGAAGCCTATTAAAGTTAGGTGATACGGTTGAGCCTCGAGTTTATCGAGCCCGTAGATAAGGATAAGATAGTTAACATGCTCCTCTCAGCCTATGCTGACGAGTGGATAGCCGCGTACTATTACACTTTGACAGCTTACAGCCTGAGAGGCCACCTCTCTGAGGAGCTGGGAGAGCATTTCCTTAAGGAAGCTGAGGAAGAGATTGGAAAACATAGTAGGATGTTAGCTGACAGGCTCCAGGACTTTAATGTAGACCCTCCGAGAGAGTTCGCAAAGCTATGGGAGCTCTCAAAATGCAAGTATCCTGAGATTCCAGGGGACCCCTATGATGTTGACGGCTGGATAATAGCTGCTGTTAAGGCTGAGGAATGCGCTATTCAATCCTATAGGGAATTATACGCCTATACTCATGGTAAAGACCCTGTTACTGAGGAGCTCGCTGAGGACATATTGAGGGATGAAGTGAGGCATAGGACCGCGCTTTTAAACCTGCTCAGCTCTGATGGGGTTAAGAGGCTTAAAGGGTAGCGGTTAATCTGTTAGGGGGCCTATTACCTCCTCTCCCACCATATTATTTATTCTTTCAACTTCCCTGTCTACGAGTCTCTGTATCTCCTCTATCTCCTCGTCAGTTAAGCCTCTAAACCTCCCCTGGATTGTGAGATAGTGTTTCACATGTTTTCTCTTAGGAACTCTTGTTGTGACTTTGAAATCCCCCATTATTATCTCCCAGTTTATCCACATTGCTGTTTCAACGGCTAGTTTTCCAGCTTTTATGCCGTATCTCGGGTCGAATCTCCAGCCTGTGGGGCATGGTTGTAGGACGTGTATGAATGATGGCCCATCTACTTGGAGTCCTTTGAGGAATTTCTGGTCCATGTCTATTGGGTAAGCTATGTTAGCTGTGGCTACATAGGGTATTCTATGTGCCGCTACTATTTCAGCTATGGGCTTCTTAAACTGTATCTTCCCCCTCAAAACCTTACCTATTGGGGTTGTAGTCGTCCAAGCGTGTAGCGGTGTGGACCCGCTCCTTTGTATTCCAGTGTTCATGTACGCTTCATTATCATATAGCACGTACATAACTCTGTGACCCCTCTCGAGCATGCCGCTAAGGGCTTGGAAGCCTATATCATAAGTCCCCCCATCACCAGCTAACACTATAATGTTGATCCTCCTCTCAGGGTCCACTAAGCCCTTCCTAGCCATAGCTTTCAAAGCAGCTTCCACACCGCTAGCCGCTGCAGCAGCGTTCTCGAAAGCTACGTGTAGCCAGGGGGTTCTCCAGGAAGTGTAGGGATACATTGTCGTTGAGACTTCAACACACCCCGTAGCGTTAACGATTATCGTGTCTTTACCTGAAACTTTTAACAGATGCCTTATTATAGTGCTGGCGGTGCAGCCGGCGCACAGTCCATGGCCTGGGGCGAAGAACTCCTCCCTCGGGAGGTCTCTCACACCTCTGATTCTAAGAGCGCTACTCATAGCTAGCACCCCTAACTCCCCAGTGTATTGAGCCCATCTTCAAAGCTTTATCTCCGAGTTTCAGAGCCTTCTTGACAATGCCTTTAAAGTCTTCCTCGCTGACGGGTCTCCCGCCTATGCCTGCTATGAAGCTAGATATGGTGGGGCATGATTTCCCCTTGTAGAAGGCTGCTATAACCTCGAGAGCGGCCGGGCCTTCAATGCTAGCGCCATAGCTTATAGCCCTATCAACAACTATGAGATTCTCAGCATCTCCGACTTTAGACTTTAAATCCTCTACTGGGAAAGGCCTCCAAAGTCTAAGCTTTAAAGCTCCTACTCTGAGACCCTCAGATCTCATCATGTCGACGGCGGACTGGAGGGTTTCATAGGCGCCTCCATAGGTTAAGACTAGGATTTCAGAGTCTTCAGCCATATAAGACTCTATAGGCTCGTAAGCGCGGCCGAGATAATATTTTATCTTAGTATCCGCCTCCCTTATAACTCTATAGGCTTCTTTCATAGCTTCAACTTGCTGGTATTTAATCTCATAGTACCAGTCTGGGTTCACGAGGGACCCTATAGTTATAGGGTTATCCGGGTCTAAGACATATCTAGGCCTCCTAGGTAATATTTTAGACACCACCCTCCTATCCTCCGGGATGTAGAGAGGCTCATAAGTGTGGCTCATCCAGAAGCCGTCATAAGCTACTATTGAAGGTAGTAGAACCCTGGGATCCTCGGATACCATGAAAGCTTCTATTATGGAATCGTAAACCTCCTGGGCCGTGGAGGCTATTAAAGTTATCCATGAAGAGTCCCTAACGTTCATAAGGTCACTATAGTCGTTCCAAATATTTATGGGGGCTGAGAGGGCTCTCGTAGCTACACTCATTACCAGGGGGAGCCTCATGCCTGAAGCTATGTGGAGCAATTCATGCATAAACTCTAAACCCTGAGATGATGTAGCTGTGAACACCCTAGCCCCCACGGCTGAAGCCCCTATTATAGCGCTTAGCGCTGAATGCTCGCTCTCAACATGGATCATCTCAGCGTCAAGCTCCCCATTAGCTATCATCTCCGAGAGCTTCTCTACAACCCCCGTTTGAGGCGTTATAGGGTAAGCTGCTACAACGTCTACGTCAGCGTCTCTAGCAGCGTATGCTACTGCATAGTTAGAGTTTAGGAGGACTCTGACTTGTCTCGCCCGACTCTCAAGCATTGACTCCACTTACTTCACCTCCTCTACAAGCTCTATAGCGTTCACCGGGCACTCTTCAGCACATATGGCGCAGCCTTTGCAGTGGTCGTAGTTTATTTCAAGGGTTGTAGTCCAGAGTCTCCCTGTTGAGGTTTTATATGATATATCTCTAATTTCTATGACCCCATCCGGGCAGTACATCCAGCATATGAGGCATCTAGTGCACTTATCCTGGTCTATCACTGGCTTGAATACTCTCCAGTCTCCAGTCTTCCTTTTTACACTGTTGCCAGCCTCTACTATGATGCCCCCTATTGGGATCTCCTTCCAGCTCAAGCTATGTACACCTCCGTCAGCCTATAAGCTTCATTTAAAGCTCTAATATTGCCTAAAACAGCCTCCCCTATAATAGAGGCTTCGAGCAGCGACGCTATGTTTCCTTCCCATTTAATGTTGAAGATGGCTTTCAAAGTAGCTTTAGCTATAGAGTCTAGGGATACTTCTTCTAAAACCCTAGCTAGGGCTCCGAGCATGGCAACGTTAACTATGGGGGCTCTCAAGTTCCTCAAAGCTATCCCAGTAGCATCCACGACCATAACTTTCCCAACACTCAGTTCTTCAGCGATACTCTTAGCTCCCTTCTTAGAGTTTAGAACTAGGAGCCCATCCTTCTTCAAGCCTTGCATATATGTCGAAGGGTGTAATGAAGGATCTAAAACTACAACTATGTCAGGGTTTAATATGGGAGCCCTAGTTTTAATATGCTCCTTCGAGATCCTAGTATACGCCTTAACCGGGGCACCCCTCCTCTCAGGTCCAAACTCGGGGAAAGCCTGGGAGTATAGGCCTTCGAGGGCTGCAGCCTCAGCTAGTATGATAGATGCGGTCACAGCTCCTTGACCGCCCCTCCCGTGAAACCTAACCTCGATAGTCCTCTGGGGGTTTGACATATTGAACACCTCCCTCTTTTATGTTTTCAAACGGAATTTAATATAAATACGTATGGATATATAGGTTATAAATCTAGACTCCAGGTATTCTAGTCATCCTGTATTCTGGTCCTGCCTTTAAAGGTTTAGTAGCGTCAAGCCCCATTTTACTAGTCATCCCATCCTGAGCGCTAGGGTCTAAAGTTGATCCTCTTATGTTCTCTATAACTACCAGACCCCTGCTAGCTTGAAACCTTGTAGCTATAGCCCACTCGACACTACCCGGGTCATCTGGGTCCACGTCTGGATCTACTATTACAACGTGTTTAAGGCTCGGGTGGGCGGCGAAAGCAGCCATTATAGCGCTCTTAGCTTCGCCGTCGTGCCTCTTCTCTATAGATATCACAGCGTGAAGCCAGCCCCCGCTCGCAGGAGTCAGCCTAACTTTATGAACTCTAGCTACAACCCTCGACACATAATCCCATATTAGAGCCTCTTTAGGATAACCTATTAGGAGCGCCGCCTCAAGACCCCCTGAGAGTATGACGTGAGTAGGCTCTTCAAGATTTAGGTGAACACTGTCAACTTTGAGGACTGGCTGCATCCTAGCCCTATCATAAGTTCTAACAACATCGCCATACGGCCCCTCCTCCATCATATCCCTCGTGAGCCACCCTTCAATAACTGCCGCTGCCCCGTAAGGTACGGGGTTCCCGTGAAGGGGGCTCTCGTAAACCTCTAAACCCCCCATAAGCTTGGAGGCAACGTTAAGCTCGAAAACACCAAGCTGCGGGCTTGACGATGTCGCGATCATGACTGCCGGGTGAACCCCTATGACCACTGTTACTGGAAGGTCTAACCCTTTGCTAGAGGCTCTCATATATAAATCCCACAAGTGTCTCGGGACAACCCTGACAACCCCTATATTCTCGCTTTTAACTAGGACCCTGTGGATGCTAGCGTTGCAAACACCTTCAAAACAAGCTATGAACAATGCTGAAGATATGTAGAGGCCTGCCTCCTCCTCGTAAAACCTAGCGGCGGGGAGGCTTAGGAGACCCCTATCAGCTGTCTTCAGTTTAGGGGCTCCGGTGAAACTGAGAGGTGAAGGGTTAGACATAGCCTCGAGGAGTCTAGCGTACCCTTCATTTTCACTTTCAACTTTCAAGGCTTTATAGAGTTTAGACCTTAAATCTACAATGTTAGAAACGCTATCCTGCTCGCAGCCTTCAACCCTAAAGTATACAATAGGGCCTCTACCTTGAGTCTTAGCTATAACCCTCGCTACTTCAAAATCCCTCGATAGAACCCCGGGGATCTCCTCTATTTCGATATCGCTTATAAGCTCGCTAATAGATCCTTTAAAAGTCAACTCTAAACACCCAAAACCTAGTTAGGGCCTTAGCATATACTTAAATATATAAATGGTTATGAAGACCATAAAAGCAGGAAACCCGGGGAGGCTGCTAGTATATTGAAGAAGTCTAGGCTAAGGCTTAAAGATCGAAAGCCTAGTGTTAAGAATTTAATAGCGCTAACCCTAGCAATTTGGCTCCTCTTCATCTTCTACTCTATAGCTGAAGGGGCGCTAGTGCCTGTTTCACGCGTATCAGATAATATTATGGAAGTGGATGATCCCGGGAGCCTTAAAGGCTCTATCCCAGGGAAGGGCGTGTCAGTCCTCTATTTCAAACAGGAACTCTGCTCTGGGTGTGCTAAAGTAGAGCCTTCCCTATTCAAGTACGCTAGTGAAAGGCGTGACATAATGTTCATAGTGGCTCACTTAGATAAGATGTTATCTAAAGACTCTAGGAAGACCCTGGAAGTCCTGGGAGACTTCCGCGTTATGGGGACACCCACGTTAATAGTTTATGTGGATGGGGTTGAAAAAGGCAGGCACGCCTCCACTTTCGGCTTAGGGGATCAGTATGGTCCTCTTAAAGAGTTCGTAGAGAAAAGTGTGAGGGGGGAGGCTTTCAGTATAGAATCAGGTGTATCAACGGGGCTGGCGTTATCTGAGCCTGTGGCGAGGGCTTTCAGCTTAAACTATATAGTAGCCTCGGCTAGCGGGGCTTTCATTCTAGGTCTTATAGCTGCTTTCTCCCCCTGTAGCCTCCCTATGATAGCCGCGTATTCTCTAGCTTCTAGGAGTGGTGGAGTGTCTTTGGGTGTAGTAGTTAGGAAGACTTTGACTATAGCGTTAGTAGCTATTTTAGGGGGCTCTATTATGACATTACTCTATGTTGCTAGCATAGTGTTGTCTACGCCTGTGAACGTTTATAAAATAGTGTTGTCAGCCGCTGCTAGCATGTTGATAGCCTGGGGGGTTTTAACTATTATTAGTATGAGTAGTGTCCTCATATCAATACCCGGGGCTTCTAAAGTTATACCCTTGCTGGGCCTTCAGTGCTCCCTACCTTTCATATTAGTATTAGTGATTCTATTCGAGTCAGCCCCGCACATTGTACTAGCTAACTCTATAGCGTTCTCTCTAGGCTATGTAACACCCTATATAGTCTTCTCGACAGCAGCAGACCTCGCAGATAGGGTAGAGCCTGTTATTAAGAGCAAGGTTATGATAATAGCCCAAGGGATAATACTGGCAGGGGCAGGTCTCTACATATTATATTACGTTAAAAGCATATTCTAATAGAAACCCAGAGCGTTTAACAAATCATTGAAAGTAGCCAAAGCCAGAACTAAAGTACTAACATGCATTATAGTACAGTAAACACATATAGCCCTAGCAACTCCAACCTCGAGATAAACAAGGTAAGGCACAAGCAGCAAGCCACCCCAAGCAACTATAGCGAGAGCCCTAAAGAAAGGGTTGAAACCCGAGAAAACAGCTGCAAACCCCAAAACAAGCTTCAAACCATAATATAGGGGGGCTAAGGAGCTAATATGAAAACCGAGAACCCAAGCTTGCGGCAGACTATAAACAGCAAGACAGTCAACCTTACTTCCAGGCCTACACACAGGGTTCTCGCTCCCCCTAACAAAACTATAATAACCCCAGAGAGAGCTACTAAAACCCGCTAATGAAGCCAATACTATGAGTAGGCTTTTTAAATCCGCCGCCATCGCCTAATCTCCTAAATCTACGCTAAAGAGTTAACTCTTAAATGTTAAATTTACATATTTATAATATAAGAACATCACATATATATGAACCCCTAGCACTACATAGTAGGGTAGAACCCTTTTTACCCTAGCATGAAAGCGTTAGACCTTCCTCCGAGTTAATCGTGGGGCCCCGCTTCACGGCGCCTTTGAGGTTGCGGGTGACTATGTTTGGTTTCCCTCTCACGTTCCCTCCTCATTATTGAAGTTGTGAAAGTCTATAGGCTGGATGCTGGAGGAATATTTTTAAGCTCCTAGTTTATTATATCTATTGAGTTATAAGTAGTTGTGTTACGAGTTGAGTTTTATAGTTAGAAAACTAATTGTTAACCCGAAAATACCGGGTGATGAATATTTAAGCGTCTATCTAGCTTGCGATAGAAGGGGATGGTGTGGCATGGGCGGCGGGCCTAAATTCGATAGGAGAGATTTCGTTAAGATATTGGGGGCTTTTGGGGTTGTTGGGGCTGGCGGGGGCCTCGCTATCCCCATAGTTAAATACATGATGCCTGAAATACCTAAAGCTTATTCTTATCCTCAAACTAGGCTAGTCTGGGGCGATGGGAGGCCTGTTAGAGCTTCAGACCTCGAGGTTAACAAGATATACTTGTTCAATTACCCGCTACATTCCACGCCTAACTTCCTCGTAAACCTCGGGGATGAGAGGGGGGAGCCTGTAGGGGTGAGAGTTAAACTTTACACTAACATGTCGCCTTTAAACGAGGAGCCTATAATTTTCAAGCTAGGGCAAACTAGGCTTGTGGAATTTAATGTTCCAGGCTATGGGAGAGAGTATGTTGTGGAGGGGGTTGGCCCCAACAAGAGTATTGTAGCCTACAGCGCTATATGCCAGCATTTCGGCTGCCCCTATCCAGCCATGAAATTCTACCCGCCAGGTCAACAAGTCCCCCTAGCACGGTCTGAGCTAGTAGTTAAAGGAGGGGTTATATACTGTACATGCCATGGAGGGGCTTACGACCCGTATAGGGGCGCGGCAGTCCTGCTAAATCCCCCTCAGAGGCCTCTCCCCTTCGTCAAGCTTGAAGAGAGGAACGGTGAACTGTGGGCTGTAGAGGTCTTGGGGGCTACAGTGTTCGGTAAGTTCTGCAATACCTGCGCTGCTGAAGAGGGGGAGCTCGTGGGCTCTGAGACTGTTGTTAGGGAGGTCTAGGTTTGCGGGGTGTTGTAGGTGAGCTCTACTCTTAAGAAGCTATATGATCTCCTTGTTGAGAGGCTTGGGCTAGATAGGCTTCCTCTTAGGAGCGTCCCCTATAGCTATGTGAGTGTAGAGTTCTGGCTTGGAGCTATTGTAGCTGCTTCTTTCATGTGGCTCGCTATATCGGGGTTGCTCCTCCTACTTTACTATGACTATACTAATCCCGCTGAGGCTAATAGGAGGCTGCTCGAGTCTAAGCCTTTCTTCAGGCCCCTCCTAACTTCCCATTTAATGGCCGCTAACCTGATGATATTAGGGGCTGTAGCTCATTTTGTCAGGAATTTCCTTGTAGGGGCTTATAAGAAGCCTAGAGAGGCCATGTGGATAGTAGGTGTAATAGCTGGTTTCCTAGCGTTGCAGGCTGCTTTCTTCGGATACGCTTCTATAGGGGATAAGATAGCTATAGAAGCTATTAATATTGGGAGTGGGTTCGTATCAAACAGTTTCGGAGAATATTTCGGGAAAATCCTAGCAGCCCTAGCTTTCGACGTTACAGAGTCGACGAGATACCTTAGAACAGTAGCTATACACGTGGCGTTCGCAGTCCTACTGGGGGTAGTGTTCCTCCTTCATTTCATCCTCTTCGAAGCCCAAGGTATACACCCTAGCCCCCGAGAGACTGGGTGGAGGGATGAGCCTTCGAAGATCGATGAGACTAGGAAAGACATGGCTCCATGGTTCCCTGTTAACTTAACATACATAATAGTGGTGACGTTCGGCGTTTGGGGTTTCATATTTACTTTAAGCGCTTTCCTACAAGGCTTAGGCTGGGTTCACCAGCTCCTCTACCAGCTCCCAATATTCGAGGGGACCCCTGAAGGTGAAATGGCGAGGCCCATGCCCCCATGGTTCCTAGTATATGCTTTTAAACTGTTCCAGCTAACCTTCCTCTACCTCCCCGAGCCTCTCAAGATACCTGTATTGGGCTTGGAGATCTACGGGTTCAGCGCCCTCCCAGTCTTCATAGCTTCTTTCGTGCTCCCCATACTAGTACTCGCAATAATACCTTTCATGGCTAGAAGAGGGAGCACACACCCCCTAGACAATATGGCTGCGGCAACAGTCCTAGGACTACTCTTAGTATACTTAGCTCAGCTGACTATCTGGGGCGCCGTGACGTTAAGCTTCCACACCACTTTCACAGCTATTGTAGTGTTCATAACACCAATACTAACACTAGTCCCAGGCCTCCAAATGCTGAGAGCAACTATGAAAGGGGAGGATATAAATAAGCCTATGATAAGGTTCTTCTCCCTATCACTCATAGCTATAGCCCTCCCCTTCGCCACTCTAATAGCGACTAGAGGCTACGAGTCAGACACGGGCATGGGAGACGCTATAACAGGGCTCCTAGGGGTGGTATTCTCACTAATATACCTGAGCCTTATAGCTTTCACCGTATTCAGCGGGGAAAGCGAGCCTAAAACTGGAGAGCCTAGACAGCTAGACTTACCCACACCATTAATAGCTGTAGCTATAGCGGAACTATTCCTAGTATTATTCTCAGCCATATCACTAGCCCTCATAAACCCCCTAGCTAACCCAATACTAGCCTCAGCCCTCATAGGCTTACTCCTAACATCAGCCTATGGCGTGGCCCACATAGCTCTCAGAGCGTTAACCCTCCACGGTAAACCTCTGGAAAGCCTAGGCTCTGAGCTAGTGCCGCACATGCTAGTGGTATTAAGCCTAGCAGTATTAATATTTGTAGCTTAAAAATTTAAACGTTAATAATATATTATCGTAACTTTAGGGGTCTAAATGGAGGGTGTTATAGGAGGCTTTCTAGGGGAAGCCCTACTACTCTCACTACTCTTAATAGGCGTCGCGGCCTCTATAATGACTAACATAGAGTTTAGGAGAGCTATGGGCTCCCCCCTATGCAGGCCCGGGTCTAAATATGATTGCCTCAGAGTCTACAGTATGCCCCAAGCTTGGGTTATGGGGTTTCACCTGAGCCAGCTAGCCCCAGTATACTTTATAATACTGTTCATCCTAGGCCTCTCAGCCCTAGTATTCAACAACACCCCTTCACTTAAACTGCTAACTTTCCTCGCCTGGGAATGCTCTATACTAGCACCTTACATGATATATTTAATGGTTAGAGTAGCGGGAGCAGTATGCTTATATTGCCTTGTGATGCATGCGGTCAGCGTTATCGTAGCTTTAATGACGTACAGAGTCTTATTAGATAGCTTGGGCTTCTAACGCTTCCATGCTAGCTAAGAGGTGGTCGCGGGGAAGTTAATATTGGGTTTAAAGGGTTGGGGCTCCCCGTTTATGTTATTCTGTGGTTTCCAGGTGGTTTAACCCTATTTTAGATTCTTCTTTTAAGTTATAGTAGTGTTCCGCCATTTTCCTCACTATCTCCCTCATTGTTGATGTTAGTTCGTGTGCTTTAACTCCTAGGGTTTCTTCTAGGTCTTCCCAACTGTTTCCTTGGAGTGCTTTGGCTATTAGGAGAAGTTCTTGTATCTTGGTTAGTGGGGGTCTTCGTGCTGGGTGTTGAAGCCAGTATGTTTTCGCCAGCTCGTATACTATGTCGTTGCACGCTTCATATGTTGAGAAGCTGTATGCGTATGTCCATAGCCTGTCTACTTGTACCGGTGTTAGCTGGGGCTTGTAATTTTCTATTACCCCTTCAGGTTTCTGGTTTAAGATTATGTGAGCTACTTCAACTTCCAGGTCTTTATAGGTGTCGTAGAGGCTGTTTAGGAGTTTTAGTTTAAACTCTCTAGTCATCACGTCAACTATATTGTCAACATCCCCCTTGACCCCTTTTATTACTAGAGTTGTATACTCGCCGCTCACAGGGTTCCTGTCGGGGCTTAAGTGTACTGCTCTGAAACCGTTTTTAACCCAGAATTTGAGGAGCTGCTCGTTAACCCCGAATCCTGAGCCCACCCAGTCTAGGCCTTTCTCTGAAGCTTCTTCAACTATGAATGAGAGGGCTTTAGACCCTATGCCCCTATCTTGTACTAGTGGGTGGGTGGCTATTCTAACTATTCTCCACCCTTTCATCCTACCTATTTTCCTTATCCTCTGGTGTTTGAGTAGCCTGTCAGGTATTATGTTGCCAGGCATTTTCTCCCCTCTTAGGAGCCTTTCTATAGTCTCCTCGTCTAAGCCTCCTTCCTCCGCTATCTGGACTGCCGAGACTATTTTACCCCCCCTGGCTGTCTTGACAGCTCTTATTATATGGTGGGGGGCGTCTGCTAGGAGCCCCAGGTCGTCTGGCTCGTTACGGTAGTGTGCTAGGACGTATATGCCGAAGAGTTGCCTTAAAACATCCTCCCCCTCGGGGCTGAACAATTGTTTGGGGTCTAGTTTCACATATTCTATGTTGCCGGCCTCCACATCTTCATAGTCTATGTTTTCAAGCTCAGCTGGCTCAGCGTCTAGGAGGAGGGTTTTGAAAAGCCACCTCTCCACAGGGTCCCCGCTGGCATATCTTATAGGCTCCTCCATACTAATGGTTTTAAGTAGAGTGTCCTGGTCTCTCTTGATTGCTGATAGGAATCTCACGCTGAAACCCCTGCCAGCACCTTCATAGCCGTGTATTGTAGCTGCGAAAACTAGCCTCTCATGCTCCCCCCATATCTTATGTAGTAGTGGCACGTGTATGCCGCTAGCCTCATCCACAGCTACTATGTCCCCGTCGAGTTTAGGTATAACGTAGGGCTCCCAATATTCTAGGCTGAACTTCCTCCCCTGTATCTCTATAATGTAGCCTCCCCTCTTGACAGGCCTAGGCTCTAAGCCCGCAGCCTCCGCAGCTTTCAAGGCTAGCTCCATCAAGCTCTGAACGTTGGAAAGCTCGGGGGCTGTTACGAGTATTCTAACCCTATGTTTAACCTCCCCCAGGAGCTTAGCTAGACCTATAAGCCCTATGCCCACAGCACAACTCTTACCCCTACCCCTGTCCGCTGTAACTACTATAACCTTCCTCTTACCCCTAGGGGGCCTCTCATAAAGCCACTCCATCATGTTTATAACGTTAACCTGGTCTCTAGTCAGGGCGAGCTCGTAGACCTCTCTCGGGAAGAGCGTTGAATGTGGAAGCTTCACTTCACCCCTCGGGGGCGCCTCTACAGTGTATGGGGCTCCGCTCAGGAGTTTGGAGGAGTCTAGGTTGTAAACGTAAATGTTATCCTTATACTCTAACAGTTTATTTTTAAACCATGATATGAATATGTGTCTAGGCTCTTCGAAGCCCGGCACGAGGAGGTTCTTCTTAAATATAGTCATAACATTATCCCATGAGTTCCAAGATGGCGCCTCGAGGACTATGAGGCCCCCGCCTTCAACGACACTAACAAGCCTCCCAACATCGTTCGGTTTAAGGTCGTTAACCAAATCTAATACTAGGGCTTGGAAAGTTGTCCCAAGGAATTTCTCGCTCTCCTCATAGACAGCTATTGTAGGGTCTAAGAGTTTAGACTTCCCATTTATAGCCTCCTTCACAATCTCCTTCCTAAGCCTGGCATCCTCAAACTCGTCATGGAACACGTAGAGTAGTTTAAGCCTCCTCCCCCCAGCCTCCCTCCCATAAACCCTCTCATAGTATAATAATGTCTTAGCAACTGTAGCCCCCAGCTTTGCAGGGTCTGAGCCAGAGTATACGATCATGACCCTATACCTGTTCCTAAGAGAGAACACTATCGCTGGCGAGAGCCCTCTAATAAACCTGGAAACCCTGGGGCCCACAATAGACCCTAGGCTATTGGCAACGTTGCGTGCGGTAGCCTCTATGCTCTCCCTCTCCACCACGGCCACCGTCTAGCCATTAGCCCCTAGAGGGTTTAGGAGCTTATTAGCTTGCATGTGTTTATGCTTAAACGAGGGTTTAAGCTTGGAGGTTGTTGTTGAGGGGGCCCCTATAGCTCTAGTTGTCAGGAGGGCTGAGGGCTTTAGAACATATTATTTCAGAGTGTATAGAGACAATGTCTACTCGACTTTCGCCGGCATAATAAGGGGGGACGAGATTATTGATAGGAGATATGGAGAGGCCCTGGAGCTCCCCGACGCTGAAGCCCTAATATTTAAGCCCACACTGAGAGAGCTTATGGAGAACTTCTATGAGAGACCAACACAAGTAATATACCCTAAAGACCTAGGAATCATAAGCCTCGAGGCAGGCCTAAAACCCGGCATGAGAGTCCTCGAAGGCGGGACAGGGAGCGGCTTCCTAACATCGGAGATAGCGAGAATAGTATGCCCAACAGGTAAAGTATACAGCTATGACATTAGAAGGGAGAACCTTGAAGCGGCAAGGCGAAACATTAAACTAGCAGGCCTGGAAGAGTGCGTAGAGCTAAAACTAGGCGACGTAAAAACTCAAGTAGAAGAAAAAGAGCTAGACGCGGCATTCCTAGACATACCAGACCCCTGGGAAGCCCTCAAAACACTATGGAACACACTTAAAAACGGAGCCCCCCTAATAGCCTTCATACCAACAATAAACCAACTAACCAAACTAACAGAAAACCTCCCAAAAGGATGGATAATAACTAGAACAGTAGAAACACTAGAAAGAGAAATAGAAACAACAAAAGAAACGACAAGACCAACAAGAACATCACCATTCACGGGATACATAGTAACCCTAAGAAAAATCCTCATCACAACTTAAACTCCCACTTCCTATTCCCTTGTGGGAGTATCTGTTTTATGGTTTAGGCTCCTTCTTAACCTTTAATATCCCTTTTGGAGTTTAGCCGTGAGACTCTATGGGAGCCCCAGGTTTATATTTGGCTGTACATGGGTTTTCCTGTTTTCTCCTTCCGGACGATTTGGAATCCTGTCATCGCATGGTCATCTGTGTCTGGATGACTCTTATGGTTTGTAATTATGTTTGTCCGGGTTGCTTCATTAACCCCCTCCCTCATCAATGTTAGCTACCTTTTAAAGTGTCCCACTCAATATTTAAAGTTTTAAAGGTTTGGTTGATGAGTGGGATCTTAATTATGGTTTTTAGTGTTGGTGTGTCTTAGTATTTTTGGGGTTTTGGTTTGGTTTTGTGTGTTGTTCAGGTTGTTGGTCCTAGTGGTTCGGGTAAGACTAGTGGGATTGTTGAGGCTGCTAGGAGGTTTAAGGCTATGGGTTTTAGGGTTGCTGTTTTGAAGCATACTCATCACCAGGTTGATGTTGCTCATAAGGATTCTTGGAGGTTTATTGAGGAGGGTTTGGCTGACTACTCTATAGTTGTTATGGGGTCTGGGGAGAGGGTTGCTGTTTTTCTTAGGGATTCTAGTTTTGATGATGTGTTGGGGTTT
>CAKZTZ010000009.1 GCA_937921695.1 uncultured Sulfolobales archaeon
TATAATAGTAGGATAAAACATACAGGCTACTATCTGAAACCTGTACATAAAGTATACAAGAGCCTCGGGGGGGCTAGGAGGGTTTACGAGTATTATGGGAGATACTGGTGGAGGATAACGAGGAGAAAGGGTAAAGTGAGGTATGAGTATGTAGGCACTTCTAAACCCGCTAAAGTAGAAGAGCCCCCGGATAATCCTCTCGAAGGCTTAGTTGTAGTGAGGGAAGGTGAGGATATTATTGTCGACTGCTCTGTCTATGAGAGGTTTAAAGTATTCTTCGAGGGCTTAAAAGTGTCTTCTCAACATGTTTAAACGCTTTACAGTTATAATGTCACCTACTCTCAGCCCGAGTTTTTGAGAAGCGCTCCCCCTGTTAATAGCGAGCTCCATGAAGTTGAAGCTATTAACATACAATAAGAGCTCCCCCTCCCTTACATCGGAGAATTTAACAGCAGGGCTTACTTTAAACGCTCTGTTACCTACGTTGACCTCGTATTCGCCCTCGAGGTTAAACTCTATCTGCTGGGGTCTACAGCTTAAGACCGTGTTCCCAAACCTATCTATGTAAACTACTTTAACCCTATAACTTGAGCCTTCAAACTCCACATATTCCAGTTCGAGTTTTTCAATATCGTTAAAACTTATGGGGGAGCCTAAATCCTCCAAGTCGTAACCCAGGGTTAGGAGGGCTGCCGCGGGCCCAAACAAATCCCTGCCGTGGAAAGTAGCGCTTAAAGCCCATGCCCCCCCTATTTTCCCTTTAAACTTACTCTCTACAAGCTTAGATATTTTCCCTGGCGAGAGTTCAACACCCCTCTTGAAACCCTCTACAACTATAGCAGGGTAGAGGAGGCCGTTATCCGGGCCTATGAAAACATAGTCTCCAGCCTCTACAGCTAAAGCCCTCCTAGCCCCTCCAACGCCCGGGTCTACTACTGCCACTATTATAGATCCTTTAGGTAGCCAGTAATATGAAACCCTCACAACGTAAGCCCCAGCTATAACGTCGAAACCCGGCACTTCATGATCCACATTTATAACCCCGGCACTCTCATTAATACTTTTAATAACAGATTCGAGAACCCCAACATAGTACCCGTAGCCGTAATCCGTTATAAGCCCTATGAACCTCAAAGGGCTCCCCAAGTTAACCTCCCTCCTTCCGGATTTAAATTTTGAAGTAGTGTTTCCCACAAGTTTTTCAGTTTATAACTGAGAGTATAGCTCTTAAATCTTGAACCACTTAAAGTAACAACGGACCTGGAATGGATAGGAATATAGTTAGTTTGACTCTCTTCAACGTCTTCAGGGGCCTTGCGGCAGGGGGATATATGGCTTTCTTCGCAGTCTACGTTTCAAGCCTAGGCTATGGGATGGATGATATAGGTGTGATTATTACAGTAGCTAACGTTATAGGGGCTCTCCTATCTCCTTCCATGGGCTATGTTCTTGAAGTCTATAGTAGTAGGGTGGCTTCTACAGTTACAGGTCTTATGGCTGCAGCGTCTCTAGCTATAGCGGCTTACACTAGTGATATCATGTTTTTAGGTTTGAGCTATACTTTATTCATGTTATCGTTTTATTTCGGCCAGCCTGCTAGGATGACTTTCCTAGCTAGGGTTGTGGATAGAAACCATTTGGGTAGCGTTGTAGGCTTCACTGGGGCGGTCTTCACAGCTTCAAGATCTCTGGGGCCAGTGATTGCAGGCTTTATAATAATTTACTTGGGCTATATGACTGCTTTCTCAACGCTAGCTTTCTCCAGCCTTATAGGGTCTATAATATTCTATGCGCTCTCCAGAGAGCCGGAGGCTGGGAAAGACTCGGGGAGGGTGGGGCTCCTAGACGTTTACGTTAAAACTTTGAAGCCGGAGAAGAACATGGTCTTCATGTATGCTTTCGTAGCAGTAGATAGGGCTGCATGGATGCTCTGGTTCCCCATGCTGGGAGCCCACTTTAAATCCATAGGCTATGGGGAGGCTTCTATAGGGTTATTGATGGGAGCCTCTAATATTGTCGAGACCCTAGCAATGCCCCTAGCCGGGAGGCTCGCAGATAGGGTAGGAGCTTATGCTGCCCTAACGCTCTCCGAGGTTTCAGCCGCTCTCGCAGCACTAGGTTTGGGTTTGGGGGGCGGGTCTCCATTTGTAGCTTTCGCCTCCATGCTGCTCGTAGGTTTGAGTATAAGCTTCTGGATCCCCGGGTATAATGCTTTCATAGCTAGAGTCTACTCTAGGATAGGCGAGGCTTACGCTTCAACGAACGCTGTGAGGAGCCTCGCAGGGATCCCCTCACCATACTTGGGGGGAGTGCTTTATGAAACCCTAGCTCCCTTAGCCCCATTCATGCTGTGCGCTGTTATGCTTATACCGGCCGCTATTACGGCGATATTGAAGCTTAAGGCTTTAGAGGTTTACAGTAACAGTCAGTTGAGACAGGTTACTTCACAGGCTTAGAGCCTCAGCCCCGCTGGCTCTTCATCCATTCTTGTTAATAGCGTGTTTAACTTATTAAACTTTAGTCGCGCGGAGCTTCTAAGCCCCAATATTTAGATAGTATTCTACTTAGTTCTCTAACTATCCTTTCTGGGGGTCTCTTAGGCTCTCCTCTCCTCGCATATAGTCTTGAGCCCGCTAAGGTTTCTATGTAGGCTTTAAACCCTTTTCTAAGGCCCTCCCCATAGCCCCCCTCAAGGTTGGTGATTAAGGCTTTAAGCCTCCCCCCATTCCATTGCTCCCTCAGCGTCGACGCTATAGCCTCGTAGCTCTCCTCGCTCGCTCTGAGCATTGTTAGCGGGTCTCCCTCATAAGCGTCGAACCCCGCGGAGACTACTATAGCCTCGGGCTTGAAAGCCTCTATTAGAGGGTTTACCACGTTATCCAGGATCCACAAGTATTGCGGGTCTCCCGAGAATGCTGGTAGGGGCACGTTGACTTTAGTCCCCTCAGCCCCTCCACCCCCAATATCATCTATGTTTCCCGTCCCCGGATATATGTCTTCCTCATGTATGTCTATGTGGAGCACTCTAGGCTCCTCCCAGAATATGTCCTGAGTCCCGTTACCATGGTGAGCGTCAAAATCTATCATGAGAACTTTCAAACCAGAATCTAGAAAAGCCCTAGCAGCGGCGGCAGCATAGTTGAATATGCAGAATCCGAGCGTGGGAGCCCCCATAGCCCAGCCGCTCCTCCCTGCATGGTGGCCCCCGGGCCTGGGCATGATAACCCGCATTTCCCTCCTCTCTAGGGACTCTAGGGCGGCTTTATAAGCTGCCGTAACATAGGCTGCGGATACTTTAAAAGTATGTTCTGTAACGTAAGTGTCGGAATCTATATAGTGGAAGCCTTTAGCAGACTCTCTCCTTATAAGCTCGATATAATGGTCGCTATGGATGAGGTTTAAAAGCCTATCTTCAGGCTCCGGGAGCCCCTGAATTTCAATAAGCCCCCACACTGGAGACTCTTTCAATGCTGAGAGGGCTGTCTCAAGCCTCCAAGGACTTTCAGGATGCCTACCTGAAGGATCGCTGTGAAGCTTGTGAGCCTCATCGTAGACTATTCTTATCGAAGACACTGGAAATCGCCCACTATAAATTTAGAGGTCGCGTGGAACTTAATAATTGAGAAGCTTAGCAACCCCACATGGTAAGCTTTAAACCTGCTATAGACGCTAATTAGGGTTTAAATTAAACTATTCAATTGGAGATGCCATGAGCCTTCAATGCGCATCTCGAACGTTAACCCCGGAGGAGATAGAACGTTATGATAGGCAGATAAGGATATTCGGTGTCGAGGGCCAGTTGAAGCTTAAGAGAGCTAAAGTTCTAATCGTCGGAGTCGGAGGGCTAGGGTCTCCGGCTGCCATATATCTCGCTGCTGCAGGCGTTGGCGAGATAATTCTCGTAGACTCCGAGCGTGTGGAGCTCAGCAACTTAAATAGGCAGATTCTACACTGGACCAGAGATATCGGCAAGCTTAAGGTTGAGTCGGCGGCCGAGAAGCTTAGAGAACTCAACCCCAATGTCAAAACTATGATTATAGCCGAGCACGCCGGCGAGGAACTCCTAGACAAGCTAGTCTCCGAAGCCGACATAGTCATAGACGGCCTCGACAACTGGAAGTCTAGACTCGCACTTAACAAGGCTTGCGTCAAACACGGGAAACCCCTAATACACGCCGCCATACACGGCATGTACGGCCAGCTCCTAGTAGTAGTGCCGGGCGAAACCCCATGCTTGAATTGCCTCATAATCAAGGAGCCTCCAGAGGTTAAGCCGTTCCCAGTGCTAGGGACGACCCCGGGGCTACTAGCGATGCTTCAAGTTACCGAGGCTATAAAACTATTAACAGGCTATGGTAGGCCTCCCCTCGGGAAGCTCATAGTATATGATGGTTACACTATGAAGTTTGAGGAAATACCAGTATCTAGGAATCCTCAATGCCCCACGTGTAGCATTATAAGGAAGGGCGAGGGATGCTCTAAGCATTTTAGAAGTTAGCTATTTTAGCGGGGACTCCAGGACGACTATTACCAGCTTAACGCCCTCATATTGGGCTATTAAAGCCTATAAGTATTTTATGGGGGTTTAAATCTACTGGTACTCTCATAGTAGCTTAGGATGTGTTTTGATGGTTTCCCTTGTCTTTTGAGGATTTAATGTTTCTGATTATTAGGGTTTTTGCTAGTGTTCTCCACGCTAGTAGCCATGCCGCTATTAGGATTAATCCTCCGACAGTTACTAGGGCGCTCTCCGCTTTTGTTAAGCTACTCCTAGCTGGTATTGTTATAAAATATGATATGCCTATGATGCCTGCCCATCCTAGGATTATGATGAGGGAGGCTTGCCATGCGGCTGCTAGGATTTCCCTCACTCTAACTGGGGGCTTCTCCTCCACTTTTAATTTCACCCTCTAAGCGTTATAGCCAGTATTTTTAGGGCTATTGAAGGCTTTATCTTCAGCCCTCTGATTAGCTTGTGTAAGCGTAGGGTTCCAAGCGCTACTTCCGCGTGAGCTTCAGGGGTTATGTTTGAGATTATATGCCTCCTATCTTCTATTGTTATTGTCCTAGTCCAGTCTAGGATGCTAGCGTGAACTCTAACAGCCTTGCTTATTGGGGCTTTTTCTAAGGCTTTTATGGGGTTTAAGCCTGTTATTATGGCTTTCGCAGCTATATAGCCTGAGATTATTGAGGGTCTTATGCCTTCTCCCGTCAACGACATCATGTAGCCTGCGGCTTCGCCAACTTTGACTAGGCCGTTCACATAGCCCAGTCTCAGCCCCCCAACAGACACTTCTGCACCTTCTCTCTTGACTTTTCTAGCTTCAAATAATCTAGGGTCTCCCTCGACATGCTTATTGAGGAGGGCTGTTAGCTTGTTGAAGTCTGCGAAGCCCCCAACTCCTACTTTGAAACTGTGGCCTTGGGGGAACATGTAGTAATAGCCTAGGAGTCTCGTGTCGAACATTATTTCTATAGTGTCCTCCTCTACATCCTTAACTTTCTCCATAATATATTGGACAACGGGAATCTTAACTTTATCATAGTAAGGGAAGCCTCCCGCGAAAACACCCCAACCCTTAACCTCTAAAACCTCACCTCCAACCCGTGCAAGCCCGCGTTTAACATCATACCTAGCTCCATAGAAGACTTCACCCCCAGCCTCTGCAATGACATGTTCAAGCATATCCCTCTTATCAACTATAACACCGTCAATGAAACCCCCAGCCTTGAAAACCCATTTACCGTCAACGCCAAGCTTAACAAACCTAATCCTGTTAAGGATAGCCCCTCGAGGAACACTAAAAGGGAGGTCTTCAAGGAGGGGGACGCCCGCGCCACAAGGCTTAACAGCAAGCGCGTTATGAGCCTCATATATAACAGGCTTCACACCAAGCCTACCAGCAGCATAAGCAGCACCAACACCCCCAGGACCCCCGCCAACAACGTGAAACACCCTAGACGACAACACTAAGCCCTCAACATTAAACCCCAGAACAGCCCTTAAAACACTCCATATAAACGCCACAAAATAAGAGCATAGAGCCAGCCCAGCATACCTAAACGATCATAAGCCGGGCGGCAAAACCTCTTAAACATCAACCCCGCCAACACAGTTATACTCTGGCCTGGAAGATAAACAACTCACCCGGCGGACCGCCAAGCAACACTCCCCCACAAGTATTACCAGCCCCCTCCGAGCATCTAAATTAACGGGAAAACCACAAACTCGGGGTTCGAAAATGGTTGAAAGCCTCTTCGAACTAAGATGGGAGAGGCCGGCAGCAGTCCTATCCATAGCTCTAGCTATCTCGAAGAAAAAAGGCTTAAGCATAGAGGAGACATTGAAACTCATAGCTGAGAAGAACGCCGGCTGGGTCAAAAACACGGCGGAAACCCTACTAATAGACAGGGGTTTAAGAGAGAATCTCATAGAAGATGTTTACAGGGGGCTCAAACCACCCAAGCACCTCCTTAGAGAAGTTGAGGAGAAACTCAAACTTTAAAAGAAGCCCGCCCTCATCCAACACATATTATTTGCTAATCACCTGGAACAGGCTCTACAATCAATAGTGGGGCCGGCATATGTGTGTTTCCCCTTTTATACCAATAGTCTGCGGATAGCTCAGCATAATATCCAAAAAACACGCCGTACGGTATTTCTGTTGTAAAACTCGTATCGACATAACTGTAGTAGACGTGACAGTCCGAACGAGGTTTACTTCCCGTCTCATAAGCTACCCCTAAGGCGCTTACCAGCCTGAAGACTTCAGGCTCCAACACTTTTTCAAGCTTAGAAGCTACCATAGCTCCCACCGGGATTATAGCCCCAAACCTCCACTCACCCCGCTCATAGATCCCCAAGGCTTCTGACAGCCTGTAGAGATCAGGCTGTGCTCGAAATGTGTACCATAGCATGTGTTCGAGATGTTCGAGAATCTCAAATCTCCACTTGGGCGGCTCAAAACTACATATTTCATGTCTAATATCGAGGGTGTACCCCCAGCCTAGTACACGAGTTTTAGCACGCTTATATCTTATGAGCATGTTCTCCTCTAAAATCTTTACTATGCGGCCTGTCGTCGTATTAGGTGAGCTGGGGTTGTCTTCAATCTCAAACCATCCATAAATATTGGCCCCATTAATTATTAAGGGTATTAGCCATATGGCGAAAACGCTACCGTCAAAGGGGGTCTCGCTTTTGCCTTCTCGCCCAGTAAGCTTATACTCAGCAAGCCACACCCTGCCGAGGATGCCTGTGGAGAACATTACGTCACCCGTAAATGGGGAAACATTCTCATGCCGTGACCAGCATTGGGTGTGCATAATGCCGCTCATAAGAATGTCACACCATACTTTAGCCACACCTCCCGTATGATTAAGATAAGAGTCACAGTATACACCATGAACCCAGTGATCGTAGAGCTCGGCGAACATGATATATCCCGGCCCTGCGGAGACTATCAATGGTGATGTAGAGCCCATCGCAAACCCCAGGCTCACATCGAAGCCTATAAAAGGCGAATACATCTTATAAAGTATGACGTTAAAACGGTGTCTTATTAGTGAAGCGTACTCCACTAAATGCTCGTTCAACTTCGTTATAATTAACGGTATGTATTCGTGGCGATCGCTCATGTAGAGTGTCCTAGCTAGCCTCCATTGGGGGTAGCCGCTAGTTTGACCTTCCGAGGCTCTCTCAGTTTTCCCTATATAATACTTTGCTATTGGTTTAAACTTCACTGTTACACTAATCTCTTTCCCTTCAGCCTTCTTAGGTATTAGAGGGATTGATACAGCATCTACGGCAACATATTTTTCCCCACGCTCTTCCATTAGGGTTGATATTAACACTAGAACCCCCACCCCTGATATGGGGCGCATTAGGGGTAGAATACCACCATCTATCTCTCTATCAACATATTTCCATTCTATGATTTTAACGGCATACCCCTTACCTGTAGCACTTCCAAGCTCGACTACACCGCGTGTTGAAGGCCCCGAGAATAGAGCTGAGAACGTTAGAGGCCTGCCCTTCTCATCCACAACTTCAAGCCTAATGCGCACATCTCTAAACTTTTTAAGCGTGTCGATAAGGCTAGGCCTATAAACAACACTATATCCTGGACCCGAGTATATAACTTCAGAGTTACTCTCGACCCAGTAGACTATAGAAGCTGTAGGGGTTAAAGCTAAGATCATGACGGTCAAGGATAATGCTAAGCCCCAACGCATAAGAGGGGGTCACCTAGATAGTGTTGGTTGTCCAGCCTTAAATAATGTTCCTCTCTCAGCTGTCTTAGCGCGTACCCTTTAAGCTTCCAGTCCCCCACTTGTTTACGCTAGCCTCTCTACCTGAAAGTCTCCTCTATGGCCTCAACAGCTTTACTTTCATTAACCTCATATCCGAGGTCTTTCAGTCCTCTCGCTAGGGCTGTATACGCTATTATCAAATGTGTCCTTGAAGCTTGAACCCCCATATGTCCTACTCTAAACACTTTACCCTCCAGCTTACCCCAGCTCCCCGCTAGCATAACCCCATACTTCAACCATAAATGCTCCCTCAACCTACCCTCATCCACCCCCCTCGGCGCTACTATAGCTGTCACTGTCGGCGATGAATACTCTATAGACTCGGGATAGCTTTCCAGGCCCAAAGCTTCCAAAGCCCTCCAAGAAGCCTCCCTAGCTAGCCCGTGTCTCCTATAAACGTTCTCAAGACCCTCCTCGAAGATCATGTTGAGAGCCTCGTCAAGAGCGTAAACTAAAGTGTCAGCCATAGTATATGGAAACACCCCCCTACCATCCAGCATGTCCCTCCAAAGTTTAAGGTTCAAATAAAGACCCTTATACCCGACCTTCTCAACCCTATCCCAGAGATCCCTCCTCAAAGCCACTATCGTAAGCCCGGTAGGGGCGTTCAAAACCTTCTGACTCCCACCTATTATAAAATCAACCCCCCACCCATCAAAATCAACCGGGACACCACCTATGCTTGAAACCGCATCTACTACAAGAGGGATCCCATAGCTTCTAACAGTTCTCGCCACACCTTCAAAGTCATTTAGTATAGCTGAGGGAGTATCACAATGCACTAAAGTCACCAAGCTGGCATCCCTAAACCTCTCAAGGGCCCTATCAAGCCCCTCCAGGCTCACGCCCCTCCTCCAATTCTCAGAGGCTACCAGTATAGGCTCCCCACCATACATCCTAACAATATCAGCGAAACCCTCACCGAAAACACCATTAGCAACCACAACAACCCTATCCCCGGGCCTTAGAAGGTTCGCTATTGCAGCCTCAAGACCCAATACAGCCTCCCCGGCCATAACATAAAGGTCTGATCTCCCAGCTTTAAGGAGCTCCCTAAGCTTACCCCTAACCCCTTCATAGACACGGAGAAACCCCGGGTCCAAGTCAGGATTAGTAGTCTCCCTAGCCATAGCAAGCCTAACCCTATGAGGAATCCCAGTAGGCCCAGGCGACAATATAAACCTATCAGTATAAAACCTCAACCCTTCCCACCCCCACCCTTCTCAGCCCTAGAAGCCTCCTCAGGCTTTTTAACTCTAGAATCCCTCAAACTCCTAACCCTCTCAGCAGCCTCCAAAACGCTAAGCCACCTAAGGAGCTCCCCAACATCCTCATTATTCAAAAGCTCGTAAACCCTCCTAGCAGCATAATGCTCAACCCTCCTGAGGACAAAGTCAATCTCAACCTCCTCAGCCTCAGCCTCACTACTAACAACCCAAACCCTACCGTGAACAGGGCAGACAACATCACCACTCTTAAGCCTGAAAAGAGGCAACCCATCAACGGGACAAGCCTCAGCAAGCATAACAGCTCCCTCAGCGACAAGCCTAGTCATCTTCCTAACAACCTCAGGATCCCTATAAGCCTCTCTCTTCTCGCTCAAACTCGGGAAACCCTTATAAACTATATGAGAGCGAAACTCTTAAACAAAACCCTTGAGCAGCCTGGAAAGTACCCTAATCTCACGGACTTTCCCACATTCTTTTAGTTCTCTATATTTGGGCTACATGCTTCCATATAATCGGATGGTAATTTTTTTAACTGCAGCTTTAAACTCTTATTTCCTGAGTGGGGTGTTCTAACGTAATGTCTGTTTCTACAAGTTTAATGAGGATCTGGTATGCGGCCATTGTAGCTATCGTTATACAGAGTGTCTGGATAGGTGGAGGTTTCGGTAGTGGTAGGGAGATTGTGGAGTTCATAGCCAAATATGGGATTTATGGTTGGATTGCGATCTTAGTTGCAACTATTACCCTAATTATAGCTTTAATTCCGTCTCTAGAAGTGGCTCGGGCGTTTAAAGCCTACGATTACATGACGTGGTCTAAGCAGTTCTTGTGGAAAGCGTGGCCCATACTGGACATAGTTTATATAATAATGGCTTGGATTGTCATAGCAGTAGTTGGGGCAGCGGCGGGCTACATGCTATCTGACCTAGTGGGAATGCCGTTTGCAGTGTCGGCAGCCATAGTAATAATAGTGGTGGGGGTGCTTCACTTCTTCGGTAGGAGAGTGATGGAGGCGTTCTGGATTATCGGAACATTAGGGCTTTACGCTATGTATTTCATACTCTGGGGTTATATGCTTGCTACTAAAGGGGGGGAAGCTCTCAGCAATATTAGTGCTGGTTTACATAGGGGAACACCTCTAGATGCTGCTGTAGACGGTTTCAGGTATACACTTTACAACCTTATCGTAGTCTTCCCCGCACTAGTTTTCGCGGACAGGTTTAGGGGGAGATTTGAGAGTATCATAGCCACGATATTAGCAGTGGTTTTAGTATATGGTGCGGCAACAGCTATATGGTTATGTTTCATGGCCTACTATCCTGATGTCATAGGCATGACAGTGCCATGGTATGATATACTTAAAGCTGAGGGCCTATACTGGCTCTTAGCCATATATGTTTTCTGTATATTCTACACACTCATGGAGACAGCTTTAGGCATGATTTACGCCCTAGTTAGGAGAGTAGACGCCCAGCTCAGACTTCGCGGAAGAGCCCTAGGGAGAACCGGTGAAACTATCCTTTCAATAGTAATCCTGTTCATATCAATCTTCACAGCGCAAATAGGTCTTATAGCGCTAGTAGCCAAAGGCTATGGAACTATGGCCTGGGCATTCTTCATAGTCTACTTCATACCCGTCGTAACTATAGGCGTACTTAGACTACTAAAGCCTGAATGGAAGAAAGAACTGTGGGCTAAAGTGTGAACAACTACTAAAGGGAAGGAAGGAGGAACTAGACGAGCCTTAACAACCCTTTTTCCCCTCTCTTCCCCTCATGATCTAGCGGAAGATAAATGTTTAAGGGAAACTTTAATAATTACAGTGGCACTTTCGCCTACAAACTCCATCTTCACACAACTTTCACACGGCTTAATTCAGAGTTTAGTGCACGCTCGTGAAGGAAACGCTTCTTTTAGTTCTCCGTTATTTAAGACCCGTGTTGATAGAGATAGGATGAAGTTTTTAAGCTTAATGTGCTAGGATACTCCTAAGCTTCTAGGTGAGGTAAAGTATACTATTGTTAGGCTTGTTCTGGAGGAGGGTCTTAGGACTTTAAAATTAGCGATATTGTTGTTCTACTCCAGAAGAGGGAGTTTGAGAACCATAATAATAATTTGAACAAGAGGATACATGATGTTGCTATGAGGCTTAAGAAGGCTGGAATAATTGAGAGGTTGTAAGAAAAGGTAGGAGGCTTAGAGGGTTATACACTCTAGTAGCCTCTATGGACCTACTTTTAAAACTTAAAGTGAGGGTTAACGGGGCTAAATACGCACTCCCTATTTCAAGAGATACAAGGAAACTCATGACACTAGGGAGCCTCACGGTCTTCGCCTGGTGTTAGACTTTTCTTGGATAACGTTAGGGGGTATAAGGATGGTGAGTGTGTTAGGAGTGATAGGGGTTGTGTTGTTGATTTAGGGGTTTGGTTTTTTATAGTAATGTTGTCGAGTGGAGGCCCCCTGAGGGTTTTGTTAGGGAGTTTGATGTTTTGAGAGTAAGCGTTTACCCGTTAACGATGTTTTGTTTAAGGCCTTGACCGTCTCTATTACGGCTTTGAACATTGTTCACGGTCCTAATATTGCGGCTATTGTTCTTAAGAGGCTTTTCAGGTCTAGGAGCCCCTTCGCCTTCGACATACTGGGAAGACTCTGTAGGGCTTATGCTGGCGAGCTGGAGGCTGTAATTGGATTGCTCATGTGAATATTACTAGTTCCGTTTTGCATTCTCTGTTTTCCCCCGTTTGTAACGATATTTTTGCCTTATATGTTCCTGGTTTTAGTTTTACGGGTGCTTCAGCATGCTCCATTATTTTAATTATATATTCTAACTCTAACGTCTCCGCCCTATATATTTCTATTGTTAGAATGCACCCTTTCGCTACAAACGCTTGAATGGCTGGCCTCTCCCCAGCCGGGATGTTTAATATTGTTTCATACATGGCCTGGGTTAGGGTCCCTGAAAGTATGTGCAATACTTTAATCCCCAACACGCTCGTTTCTTTTTCTAGATTATATAGAATATCAGGGACTCCTACGAGCTCGCTTGTTTTCGGGGTTAAAATTATTTCTTTAGGTTTCCTCACTCCATTTCACCCCATAATATTTGCCTAACATAAAAATTTAAGGGTTTGTCGAGTCCCTATCATTTTCTTCGAAAATTTTTGAAAATTTTCAAAGAACTAAGCACGGCCCCCCATCACTAACAGAAGCTCCACCTCGAAAAGCTGCGGTAAGTCCAGTTGTGGGAACATCCTCCTAAGCCTACAATACTGTCCTCATCTAACAGTTACACCCCTCCACAACATAATTCTCACATTCAATCATACTTTATCAAGTTCAAAACTACGGTTCTGAACGTTAAATTCTGGCGTGTTTACATATTGGGCTATCAAATGGTTAATGGCTGCATCAGACTATTAACATATCTTTTAATTCTTTGTTATTTAGGCGCACGGGAGCTAAAATAGGTCAGGGCGTCGGGTACTTTTAGTTCTTTGTTATTTAGGCTGGTTTATTTTGGTGTTTCCCACTCGTTGTTTTAGTTCTTTGTTATTTTGTTTTATTATCTCTCCGCGGTCTCCTAGATGTTTTTGTTTCTCCCCGCTTTTATATTTTACCCTGGGTGAGAGAGGTTTATGTGATGTGTTAAGCATGTGGGTTTTCTCACCAGAAAGCTTAAAAATGTTGGAGTATTTGGTCAGTTTTGTTCTAGTATTTTTAGTTTTTTAGGGTTGTATATGTACGTATAGTTTTATGTTTGTATTTCCTTTGATCCTGTTTGCTAGTCTGAATGTGTTTATGTATAAGAGTCTTTGTCCAAACAATAAAGAACTAAAAAGACTTGGAATGATCTTAAACAAGTCTTTAAGGCGGTGAGTCTGGCTATAGGGCTCTTAAGTTTAATAATATATACTAGTTGGAAATTGTTTGAAGAAGGAGGTGAAGTAGATGGGGGAGAAGAAGGGATCTCTTAGGATAACTAGGGAAGATTATGAGGAGCTGGAGAGAATGACGGAGCAAATATTATATGATGTAATAAGCAGTGATTACCGTAAAGACTTAAAAGTATGGAGGAAGATAAGGGAAATCCTGGAGAAAGAGAGAAATTATAAGCTCGAGCCCGGTGTGGAAATAAAAGCGGAAGACCTCTATTACGCTATAAGCGTTGTAAGGGGGAAGAGGGCATACAAACATTGGACAGCAACATTTTCGTTCTGGGAGATTCTCAGAATGGAGGATGATAAATTTATATATGAAGGTGAACCGGAGGATCCAGTGTCGAGGGTTATAGAGAAGCTACTTAAACAAGCTGGAAAAGGGCAAACTTAAATTAAATATTACAGTTAACCTTGAGCGTAGAGCTTGTGCACACCCTTAACTCCCGCACCTTTAGCCGCTATAAGCGCGAGAAAGACGTCAGGAAATTTAAAATAAACTTAAATCTTAAAAAGAAAGTTAAAGGGGTGAAAGTAAGTAAAAGCACGTGTGTCTAAATATTGGATGATATGGTGTTCAACAAGATAGGTGGGAAGTGCGGCTTAGCGTGTGGGGCGTGTTAGGGTGAAGTTTACGAGTGTTAGGGCTACGTGTTTTACTCCTTTGTGGAAGTCTTCTATTCTTATGTTTTCGTTTGGTGCGTGGACTTTGGAGGCGTAATAGCCTACTCCTGCTCCTGTCATTGGGGTTTTAGCCATGTTTGTGAATATGTATATGGGGCCTGAGCCTGCTGCCATTGGTAGTAGTTGTGGTTCTATGTTGTAGGCTTCTTTGGCGGCTTCTACCGAGGCTTTAACTATTTCCGCATCTGACTTTGTGTAGCCTGCTCTGTACATGCTTTCTATGTGGACTTCCACGTCTTTGAAGCCGCATGTTTTCAAATGTTCTAGGAGTTTTTCTAGTATTTTATTTGGGTCTTGTCCTGGGACTAGTCTAATGTCTAGTTTAGCTGAGGCTGTTGAGGGCACTATTGTCTTCGAGCCTTTACCGGTGTATCCCGAGTATAGGCCTGAAATGTTTATTGAGGGGTTTAAGTGTAGGGCTTTGAGGGCCTCATGGCCTTTCAGGTCTCCGACGAAACTTTTTAAGCCGAGCTCCTCCTTTAAAGCTTCGAGGTCTTCCACGTCGACCAGTTCTAGGAGGCTCTCCCCAATTTTGAGGAACTCCTCGTCAATATCATTGTAGAATCCCGGGACTAAGACTCTTCCACTTTCATCTTTTATTATTGTAAGCATTCTAGCCATGCGCCAGGCGGGGTTGGGCACTATTGGCGAGTACCCGCTGTGAACATCTCTTGAAGCCCCCCGGAGCGTCAGTTCAACGTAAACCATGCCTTTGAACCCCAGGCTTATCGACAGTCTCCCATCCCTCCTCACATAAGCTGTCTCCCATATACCCCCATCAGCCCTGAACCATTCCAGGTTGCCAGCTACTATCCTCTCCAGTGTGGGAGACCCTATCTCCTCCTCCCCCTCAACTACAACCTTAACTTTAATGTCTAAGTCTTCAATATAGGGCGAGAGGGCCTCTAGAGCGGCCAGCCTCGCCGCAATATTACCCTTATTATCGGCAACACCCCTCCCATAAACCTTGCCACCCTCAACTCTAAGCTTGAATGGATCGCTATCCCAGAGCTCCAAAGGGTCTGGAGGCTGCACATCGTAATGGTTATATATTAAAACACTCTTAGAGCCTTCGCCCATCTCAGCTAGAACCGCCGGGTACCCGCCTTCACTCTTAACCTCAACATTAAAACCTAACTCTTTTAGCAGTGACGCTACGAGGTTCGCCCCTCTAACTATATCAACTCCGCCCCAGGCTGAGACTGTCGGGATTTCTATGAGGCTAGCTAGCACTTCATGCAAGTATTTCCTAGAGAGAGGCTCTATGTTTTCGAGAATTTTATTTTTCAAGCTTTCACTATTCAACGACCTGCCACCCCCTCTAGTCTGTTAACTTTAAAGTTAAGAGGTTTAAATTTGTAGCATTAATATTGGTAGGTTTAGTGTGGGGTTGAAGGCTGGTGGAGACTTTGAGGGAGCTTGTTGAAGCTTGCGTTTCAGAATACATGAAGGTGTATTCGCGTCTTAGGATACTTGGGGGTCGTTTGGAGAGGGGGGGTGAGGTCCCCTCAACGTGTAACCCTACGAGTTTCCTGGTTGCTGTTAAGAGTGTTAGGGAGGTTAGTGTTGATGAGGTTCCTATACTTAACTCTCTTGCCTCCGCTCTCTCATTCTATGATGTTAAGGTTAGGTTTCACGAGTATGATATGATGGCGGGGGAGGAGGGGAGGTATGAGGGGTTTGCTTCTGCTGTTGAGGGGGCTGTTAGGGGTGGTGTGGGTGTTGTGGCTGTTGCTCCTTATCTTATGCCTGTTGCTGTTGTTTCCAGGCTTCCCGATGATGTTTTGGAGGTTGTTGAGTCTTCTCCTAGTTTGACTGTTACTGTGAGGTATGAGAATTTATTGTATTTGCCTGAGAGGGGTAGGAGTGATGAGGTTGAAATTGTTGGTAAGGAGAATAGCGCTTCTAGTGTTGAGAGGGCTGAGTGGCTTGCTAAGGAGGCTGAGAGGAGGGGTATAAGGAGGGTTGCGACTAGGTTTTTGGAGGATGGTAGGGCTATATTTAACTATGTTACGAGTAAGGGTCCTAGGGGTGTGTATAAGGTTGTCCCAGTGACTAAACTATCATCTTATATCGTGTCCCTCGCTAGGTGTTATGGGATTGAGGGGTTGGATGAGGTTGTTAGGGAGGAGGAGGCTAGACATGTAATATATTTCATAGGAACCCCCCAGGAGGTGATCGATAGGGTAGAGGAGGCGTTGAGGGAGGAGCTTAGGAAGCCTAGGCCCGCAATACCTAGGGAGCCTTTCACAACATGGATAATGAAGGGGGCTAAAAGAGTTATAGGGGAGCTAGTGAGGAGGTATGGCTTAGAGTGAAATAGGCTCTCGCAAACGGGGGGTCGCAGCCTCTAATTGATTTAGATTTAAAAGATTCTTCTAAGAAAATAAAACTCTGGGGGCGTTTTTGTCTACGGTAAAAGTTAACATGGAGAGGGTTGAGCGTGTCTCCCAGCTCCTCTCCAGTATAAGCTTGGAGGCTATAGTGGCTCTCGAAGACTTTGAGGATCCCCAGTTTATGGCTTTAAAGAGGCTTTCTAGAGTTGTGGGTAAGGGGTGGGCTTCCGTCTATGCTCTCCTCACGGCCGTGGTAAGCTATAAGCTTACTGTTAGGGGTGAAGATTGGTGGGATTGCATGGTTGACCTCATAGTTTCTAGGCGTGGGGGCGAGCCCCCGGGGAGTCTTGATGATGTTGTTTCAGACATTTTATGGTTCATAGATAATTGTAGGGGCTCCCTCATAGGGAGGGAGGCTAGGAAATTAAGGGTTAAAAGGGTCGCTGAAGGTATGAGGGGGGTGTTAAACGAGCTAGCGTGGGATTCCGAGTATTTCTATAGGAGTCCTGAGAGTGTCGTTAGGGCAGTAGCTTGGGTCTTGGGGGGTGAAGCGTGGAGGAAAACTATAACGTTCACAGCTAAAATGGTTTACTACGCTACTAGGGAGCCCGGGGAAATTAGAGTTGTAAGAGCTAAAATACCGATACCCGTAGACTCTAGAGTAGCGTGCGCCTCCTACTCGAGCATGGTAGTAGATGCTTGGAAATACACAGACATAATAAGGAAACCTAAACCAGCCCAGGAAGCCTGGAGGATCATATCGGGTAACACGGGGATACCAATACTTAACATCGACACACTACTATGGCTAACAGGATGGGCCCCCAGAGACTTAGAACTCCTAAGAGCATGGGATGAAGTTGAAAAAATACTATCAAAAGTAATTAGCAGGAGGAAAGCCAGAGAAATAGCCATAAACCTCTACAAACTAAAATGCTCATAAACACAACCCTCAAAACCAGGGGTTGCGAGTTCAAACCCCGCCGGGCCCTCCTCCACCATCCACATGTGAGCAGTCATCCGACTTTTAAGAATTAGGGCTTCCCCTCTTCATTAAGCCATTTCACCTGCGCGTTCAGCAACAGCTATTGAGTAGTGAATTTTCAATCCTCATTTTCTATTATAGTCTTCCCCTTAGCGTTGTTTAGGTTTAGTAACGATAAGGCAGAGCCTTTAATTATCTGATATTCTTCAGGCAAGGCTTTGCACCTCTCTATTCTCTTGTTTCAATACTGTTTCTATATAGTTTTTCACGCTCACTTCAATACGACGTTCAGAAAGGATTTTGTAAGATATAAAGGCTCTTTTAAACTAGTAAGTGGTGGTTGTTAGGGGGAGGGTTGTAGAGAGAGAGTT
This sequence comes from uncultured Sulfolobales archaeon, assembly GCA_937921695.1. Taxonomy (GTDB): domain Archaea; phylum Thermoproteota; class Thermoprotei_A; order Sulfolobales; family Acidilobaceae; genus DSZV01. The sequence continues at coordinate 17,857 of CAKZTZ010000009.1, forward strand.
AGGTTTACTAATGTATTTGTCCCTGGATATTAACAAACATCCAGAGACTTCCACCTCGCCCACAGCCATAATATCGCTGTGGAGTCTTGGCGGCTGTAGAGCCTAACGGAACGGGGCTCCCATCTAGCTTATACCCTTGGTGGCTTGGAGCTTTACTCCCACCGCCTCTCATGACTATAAAGGCGGGCAAAACTATAGATATTTCTCTCTGGGAACATAAGTAAGTTTCGGTTCTCTTAACTCGCCCTCTAAGCTCCACGCAACTGTGGCCGCATATATTTCTCGGAGTGGTGGATCCTTGTGTTTTGCTAGCTGTGGAGGTTTCGTATTAAACCTTTGGTTTACGTGTTTGCCGTGCCTCGCTATGTTGTTATTATGGGGGCTGCAGTGATGGTTGAGAGTCGGGAGGGGTTTAGCTTTATGCTATTAGGAAGTTTTATTAAGCTTCCATTATAAGAGTTCTTCCTCGGGCTTGTTGTATGGCTGTTTTCAGTTATAGGTCTAGGGCTTATTGGAGTGAGACAGACGCTGCTGGTATAGTTCATTTTTCTAATTTTTTCAGGTATTGTGAGAGGGCTGAGGAGGAGTTTTTTAAGAGTATTCTTGGAGGTTTTCCGGGTATTCTGAGTAAATATGGGGTTATAGTTCCTAGGGTTAGAGCTTCTTGTAGCTATAGTTTCCCCATATTCCCCCATGACGATTTTAGGGTGGATATTGTTGATGTAGTTCTTGGTAGGAAGAGTATATCTTATAGGTTCGAGATATATAATGAGAGTAAGGGCAACGTTAAGTCTGCGGAGTGCGAGGTTACAGTGGCTATAGTTAACCCTAGTATTATGAAGAGTATTGAAATCCCCGAGGCTTTAAGAACCCTCCTCAAAACCCTTGGAGCCAGGGATAAAGAGTTAATAGGCGACAGTTAACACTAGAAATAATCTAGGTATAGAATTATGCCGGGGAAAGCCCCCATAAGGAGGCTTGTACTCGACATCCTGAAGCCCGTCAAGGGCCTCTCGATAGTCGACGTTGGAAGCGAGATAGCGTCTATGGATGGGATAGAAGGAGTAAACATAACAGTTAAAGAAATAGACGTAGACACTATGACCCTAGTCGTAACCCTAGAAGGGAGCAACATAAACTATGAGGAGCTTGAAAAGAAACTAGAAAGCCTAGGCTGCGTAATACACAGCATCGACCAGGTAGTAGCCGGGTCGAAAATAGTGGAAGAGACAAACATAGAAAGCGAATAGAAATTAAAGCACGCCCGGAAACATGTTAAACCCGGGGGCGATGACTTAACCACCGACACTGCAAAGTGAGGAGGCCCAGCGATTATGAGCCCCCCAGCTAAGCTTGCTGTAAAACCATAGCTCAACCCAATGTTTTACATCCACGTCTTCTCTAGGGTTTATTGAGGCCTTCATTCATGTACATGCCGCTATAGGGTTTTCCCGGCGCTTCTTCCAGCTTAGCGAATATTAGCTGTACTATTCTCGCTTTTCTCTCTATTTTGACCCCGTTAGGGTTATATACTACTAGTAGTCCTTCCCCTCTCCCCCTGTATCCCGGGTCCCAGACTGTGCATTTTACTTCAGCCCCCATCCTTAGGATGCTGCTTCTAGGGAAGCATAGTGCTACATAGTTTAACGGTATTTCGACCACTTCACAATACCTTACCTTATAGACTCCAGGCTCTAGATGCCACCATCCATTTATAGGCTCTAAGGGCCTCGTTCTCGGGAGTTCTCTCAGGCTCGCCCCGAGCATCCCCTCAGATTCTAAGCTTGAGATCTCGCAGACGCTCAGGTCTACGCCTGCAGGCTGTACTGACTCCTCGCCGGCGCCCTCAACGTTTACCTTAACCTTCCATCCTGGAGCTATCAATTTAAACCCCTACATGGTTTTAGCTTTCCAGCGGGCTTATCAACTGTTAAGCGCCCACTAGTACTCTAGAGGCTGTGGTGTTTGCTTTGAGCGGGGTCCCCATAGTTGTTGTCCACGGGGGCGCAGGCGCCTGGAGGGGGTTTAGTCTCGAGGAGTTTAAAGTTGCAACTAGAGCCTTAGAGGAGGCTGTTCGCAGTGGTTTAGAGGCTTCGAGAGCCGGGGATTGCGTGGATATGGTTGTTGAAGCTGTAGCGCGCCTAGAAGACTCCGGTGTTTTCAACGCGGGCTTAGGAAGTGTTCTCGACTACTCTGGAAACCTAACTATGGATGCGGGGATAATGGCTAGCGATGGGAGGGCCGGCGGAGTAGCAGCTGTATCCTATCCCAGGAACCCTATAAAGCTCGCTAGGATAGTCATGGAGAAGACTCCCCACGTGATAATAGCTGGCCCGTGGGCTGACGAGCTAGCTAGGAAACTCAAGCTCGAAGCACACCCAGGACCCAGCGGGAGGGCTCTCGACAGGTGGAGGAAGCTTAAAATAGAGCCTAACGCGAGCCCATGGATCAAGTTGAGAGTTGAGACCGCTAGAGCCCTAGGCTACGACACTGTGGGGGCCGTGGCTTCAGACGGTAAAGGGTGCCTAGCAGCGGGGGTGAGCACGGGAGGGGTTGCATTAAAACTCCCGGGCAGAGTGGGGGATAGCCCCATACCCGGGGCGGGCTTCTACGCCACACCCACTATAGCTGTGGCAGCTACAGGGATAGGGGAGACTATAATACTTTCAATGGCCTCCCTAAGACTAGCAGATTACTATGAGAAAACAGGTGACGTGGAGAAAGCCGCTACAATGCTAGTGGAAGAGCACACGAGAAGATGGGGGCAGGGGACTATAGGGGTAATAATAGTGACGGGCAAGGCGGAGGTAACAGCTAGGTACAATACTGAAGCTATGCCGTGGGCTTACGCGAGGCTGGGGGAGAAGCCTATAGTAGGGGGGCTTCCAAACATTGTAGAGTAGGGTGAGGGTTTAAGCCCCCCTGTGATATTCGCGCTCCCCCTCTATTTTAATGCCCCTCTCCTATAAACGCTCTCTAGGTGTTTAGGGTTTGGGCGAGGTTAAAATCGAGGTTAAAATCTCTGAGGAAGCATATTCTAGGCTCTCCCAGCTTTCCGGGAAACTCGGGGTTTCCGTGGACTCTCTAGCTTCTTCCACCCTAGATGTTATAGCTAGTTATTCCCAGGATATAGCTGTCTTAGGCTCTAAACTGGCCGTGCCCCAGGATAAGAGGGTTTACAGTGTATTCGAGGAACTCATATACTATGGTATCCTAGGGTGGAGGGAGGTAGTAGATAAGATCCTGGAACACCTGGAGGCTGTAGGGTCTTTCGAGCTCGAGAGCATGGAGTTCGAGCCTCTCGGGCCCCTCATAGAAGTTGAAATGGTGGCTTTAGAGGCTAGCAAGTTAAAAGCGGATGCTCTGAGGATAGCTTGGAGCCCTCAAGGGGTCACTCTAGAAGTCTACTATTATCTGGAGGCTGAAGTTAAACCCGCACCTAGGGGGGAGCTTAAATATGAGTGGAGCTATTTACCGGACGAGCATGCTGTCGTTATAAACGTTACAGCAAACAGTATAGCGGAGCTCCCTAAATTGAAAATAGTTGATGGCGAGGCTGGTAAGCTCGGGATCTAAAAACTTTTAGTCTCAAATTTCACCCTCTAAATTAGGGCTCTATGGGGGGTTTCGTGGAAGTCTACTATGAGCCTTGGCGTTGGAGGGTTTTATGGGAGAAGAGGAGTAAAGCTTTAGCTATTATGAGTGTTCTTTCAAAGGTTTACCCTAACGTCATCATCCACGGGAGCGTCGCTAGGGGCGATGTTGATGTTGAGAGCGACGTTGACATTGTTATCGTGGAGCCTCCAAACCCTAGTATTGTAGAGCTCCAGCTTGAGAGCGCGGGCTTCAAAGTAAAGTGGAGGGAGTTAATCCAGGCTACCCCAATGTACACGCCTAAAGTCTACTTGTACCTTGACGATAAAGGTGAGACTGTAGTGAGCTACCCTCTAGCAAGGCTTAGGACTAGAGAGAGGGAGTTCTACAAGTGGGGTGGGGAGTGTTCAATAGAGGACCTGAAAGTTTCCAGGAGAGTTCCAGGGGTCGATAAGAGGCTTATACTCATAGAGCCTATAGAGCTAGGCCATAGGGAGTCCCCCGTTATTGGGAGGGAGGGTTTAGTCGCTAGGATACTCGGCATCTCCCAGGCCACTGTAGAGGAGAGGGTTAGAGTGTTGACTAGGAGGAGGGAGCATGGGAGGACAGGGGTATTCCTTAAAGTTTTTCTAGGCCCAGAAGAGAGTGTTGAAGAGGCTATAGCTAGGATCGCGAGGGATAATGCCCTGTTCAGGAGGAGGGTGGAGGGCCTCTAAGGTTTAAGCCTATTAGGGTTGAGCGCTCCTCCCAGCTATGGTGCTTACTGTGGACCCTCTAGTGTTAGCGGCGGCTGCTTTTGCAGCGTTATGGGTCTTAGTATGGCTGGTCTTTAGGGGGAGGAAAGGTAAACTTCAAGTATACCCTCTACTTTTAATAGTAAGGTCCGGGGTTTCTCTAGAGCCTTACAGTGGGGGGCCCTTATCAAGGCTCCTAAGCTGGGTAGGCTGGCTTTCTGTCGCTATATTCCTAGTTGCTATGGTTGCTTTCTACGTGTTGATAGTCGAGTTGATCAGGGCTAGATACTTCTCTGGTGAAACACTCCCCGGGGGAGCCCAGCCTGGACTAGTACCTCTAATACCCGGGGTTACAGTGCCTCTTGACGCTAACCTATTCTTTATACTTGTAGCTGTGGGGCTCGCAATAGTAGTACATGAGGCTGCCCACGCGCTAATAGCCCGGGCTAGCGGTGTTAAAGTTAAGGATTTCGGGCTCCTACTATTAGCCTTCATACCCGGGGCTTTCGTGGAGCCAGACGAGGACAGCCTTAGGAAAGCTCCTCTAGCTTCGAGGCTTAAAATATACTCTGGGGGTGTTATGGGGAACCTTATTCTAGCCTTCCTAGCTTTCCTATTATTAACAACACTGGTATCGACAGCCTCCTCTCAAGTCATCATACATGAAGTTCTAGAGAACAGCCCTGCCAGCGATGCGGGGATAAAGCCTGGAATGATAATTGTTGAAGTAGAGGGCTCGCAGGTAAAAACTATTGAAGAGTTCACTGCAGCCTTAGAAAAGCTCGGGGTTAAAGATAGGGGAAAAAGTGTGACTTTCAATTTAAAAGTCATCTATGAAGGTGAGGAGCTCGAGCTGAAAGTATTTAAGCCGGAAGGGAGGGATAAAATAGGGGTTACAGTAGTCCAAGTATTTGAATTTGGACTGGGCGGAGGCCTCCTAATACCCCTATTAATGGCTCTGTTCATGATAAACCTCGCCCTAGCTCTCATAAACGCCGCCCCCATATTCTTGCCGACCCCTATGGGCGCGCTAGTCACCGATGGAGGACACTTTCTTGGAGACTTGATAGCTAGGCTTGGAGGTGAAGATGCTAAGCGTGTTGTCACACCGCTAGTGGGGGTAGTGACTTTAGCTATGGTAGTATCTCTACTAACGATATTCCCTATAAGAATAGTGCCTTGAAAGGCTGAACGCCATGGATGAAGTCTACATTCTAATAGCTGGCCTAGTATTGGTAACTGCGGCGGCGCTAGGGCTCGCTATAATAGCGTATTACAGGGCTATGAGGTCTGAAATATGTAGAGGCTAGGATGTTACTCTCTTAGCTATGTTTTAGAGATGAGGATTAAAGGTTTGGAACAACCGGAATACACGTGGTGGATGGGTTGGCTTTCCCCACGCCTCAAGCTATGGCTTATGATAGGGCTGCAACTATATTCTCGCCTGAGGGCGACTTGTACCAGGTTAGGTATGCTTTCGAGGCTGTGAAGAAGGGTTGGACTAGTGTTGGTGTGAGGAGTTCTAAGGGTGTTGTGCTAGCTGCTGAGAAGAGGAGGCTCTCCCCGCTCCTAGACGTTAGCGACATAGAGAAGATATATAAGGTTGACGACCATGTGGGTGTAGCTTTTGCAGGCATGGGCGGTGATGGGAGGATTCTCATAGACTATGTTAGGATAGTAGCTGCTAGGCACAGGCTCATATACGGGGAGCAGGCTACAGTGGATAACCTGGCTAAGGCTGTAGCTGATGTTAAACAAGTCTACACTCAGCATGGAGGAGTAAGGCCTTTCGGTGTAGCCCTCATATTCGGGGGCGTAAACAGTGATGGTAATGTGAGGCTTTTCAGGACAGACCCCGGGGGCCAGTATTTCAGCTATAAAGCTGTAGCTATAGGGCTTGGCGACAGCTATGTCAACGGCTTCCTCGAGAAAACATATAGGGATGACCTATCGATAGATGACATGATAAAGCTTACAGCGGAAGCCCTATTCAAGAGCAGGCTAGCTACTGGGGAGGAGAAGAAGGAGCAGCTCATAAAAGACTTCCACCAGCTTATAGAAGTGGGCTATGTCGACCGTGAGGAGAGGCTTTTCAGGAAGTTAACCTCCGAGGAGCTTAAAAGCATTATAAAAAGTATTGAACCCCAGCTCCTAGGCTGAAGCCCCGCTAAACCTTCTAAGCTTTAAGGTTAAAGGCTCCCACCTACTCCCTTAATATTGAGGGTATAGTTGATGTCTAAGAAGCAGAGTTACATAGTAGCGTGGATCGAAGTTAAGGGTGAAAGGTTCGAGATCCTAGTTAAGCCAGACCAGGCTTTCAAGTTTAGGGAGGGGGAGAAAGTAGAGTTAGAGGAGATACTATGGGCGGATACAGTGTTTAAGGATAGTAGGAAGGGGCTTAAAGCAAGCCCAGAATCTCTCAAGAAAGCTTTCGGCACAGAGGATATTAAAACTATAGCTTTGAAGATCCTGAAAGAGGGTAAAATACAGTTAACTGAAGAAGAGAGGAGGAGGCTCTTAGAAGCTAAGAAGAGGAAGATAATAAACTATATAGCTAGGAACGCCGTAGACCCTAAAACAGGGTCTCCAATACCAGAGTCTAGAATAGAAGCAGCTATGGAGGAGGCGGGGGTGGGCGTAGACCTTTATAAGGATGCCGAGTCTCAAGCTGTAGAGATAGTTTCAAAGATCTCCAGGATAATACCTATAAAACTAGCTAAGGCCCTCCTAGAGATCAGGATACCTTCCGACGTCTCGGGAAGGGCTTACCAGGAGCTTAAGAGAATTGGGGAGGTTAAGGGGGGCGAGTGGCTTAAAGATGGGAGTTTGAAGGTTGAAATAGAAATACCTGCAGGGGCTCAAGTAGACGTTATTAATAGGATTCAGAGTATAGCTAAAGGTAGGGCTACTGTTAACGTTAAAGTGGTGGCTTAAAGTGTCCGGGGAACTTCACGGGGTTATTGTAGCTCCGGGGGAGAGGCTGGACCAGAGGGTTGAAACTAGGGCCCCATATGTTGTTGAGGTTAACGGGGTTAAAGTAGCTACTACTGTTGGCATGGTTTCCCAGAGGGAGGGTAAGAGTGTTTTTATTCCGCTTAAAGGAGTTTATGTCCCGGAGCCGGGGCATATTATTATTGGCCTTGTAGAGTCTATAGGGGTGTCTAGTTGGGGCGTAGATATAGGTAGCCCCTATCAGGCTACTCTATCTGCTCAGGATTTTCTCGGGAGGCCTTTCAACCCGGCTGTCGATGACTTGTCGAGGTTCTTGAGGGTCGGCGACTATGTAAGGGCTAAAGTTGTTGCTTTCGACAAGACTAGGAGCCCCTTGTTGAGCGTTCAAGGTGAGGGGTTGGGGAGGATTATAAGTGGTGTTATAGTTGAAGTCTCCCCAGCTAAGATACCTAGGGTTATAGGTAAGAAGAGGAGTATGGTTGAAGCGCTCGAAGCTAAGACTGGGTGTTCTGTGTTCCCAGCTGTTAACGGGAGGGTGCACATAGATTGTCCTAGTAGGGAGCTTGAAGTTATAGCTGTTCTAGCTGTTAAGCTAATAGACAGGGAAGCGCACAGGGTAGGGCTTACGGAGAAAGTTATAAGGTTCATAGAGGATGAGAGGAAAGCTAGAGGTGTCTAGGTTGGGCGGGAAGCCTAAAACTATGCTCATAGGGGAGGACGGTTTAAGACACGATGGGAGGAAGCCTGACGAGATGAGGCCTATCAAGATGCAAGTTGGAGTCCTAGCTAACGCTTCAGGCTCCGCTATAGTGGAGTATGGGAGGACAAGAGTGCTAGCGGCGGTCTATGGGCCTAGGGAGCCTCATCAGAGGTTTATGGTGCTCCCAGACAGGGCTATACTCAGGGTTAGATATCATATGGCTCCCTTCTCTACTTCCGAGAGGAAGAGCCCGGCGCCTTCTAGGAGGGAGATAGAACTCTCTAAGGTTATAAGGGAGGCTCTTGAAGATGTTGTACTACTCTCAGAATACCCCAGGACAGCTATAGATGTTTACTTGGAGGTGCTCCAGGCAGACGGGGGCACTAGGGTTGCCGGGGTTACAGCAGCATCTCTAGCCCTAGCTGACGCGGGGGTACCTATGAAGGCTCTAGTAGCTGGGGTTGCTGTGGGCAAGGTTGGCGGCATTCTAGTATTAGATGTTGATGAGCTCGAAGATTCAAAGGGCGAGGCTGACATGCCTGTTGCGGCGGCCCCGGATATTGGCCTAGTGACTATGTTCCAGCTTAACGGGGTCCTATCTGAGGATGAGCTGGAGAGGGGGCTCTCTATGGCCTTAACAGCTATAGAGAATATAGTTTCCATGGAGAAGGAGGCTTTGAAGAGGAAGTTTGAAGCTATAGGTGAGGAGGTGTAGCTATATGAGTATAACCCCTTTTAAAATGCCTGTTATCCCCATAATAAAGAAACAAGCATACCTAAGCCTTTACGAGAAGGGTTTAAGAGAAGATGGTAGGAGGCTCGACAAGCCTAGAAACATTGAGGTTAAAGTCGGTGTCCTCGAGAAGGCTGAAGGCTCAGCCCTAGTAAAACTCGGGAACACGCAGGTTCTCGTGGGGGTTAAAGCTGAGGTTGGCCAGCCTTTCAAGGACACCCCAGATCAAGGTGTGCTAGTAGTTCACGCTGAGAGCGTCCCCCTAGCGTCGCCCATATTCGAGCCCGGGCCCCCTGATGAAAACGCTATAGAACTGGCGAGGGTTGTAGATAGGAGTTTGAGGGAGGTTAAAGCTGTAGACTTGGAGTCTCTCGTTATAAGGGCTGGTGAGAAAGTCTGGAACTTGTGGGTTGACATTTACGTTCTAGACCATGACGGGAACTTGTTTGACGCTAGCATGCTAGCAGCTATGGCGGCCCTCGAAACTACAACACTCAGAGACTATGAAGAGCTGGAAACAGGGGAGATCGTGGTTAAAAGGGAATCTCCAGGGGCTAAGCTGAAAGTCAACCATAAAGTCGTAACTGTCACTACAGCCAAGATAGGAAACTACATAATAGTAGACCCTAACTTCGAAGAAGAAATCATAGCAGACTACAGGCTAGTCCTAGCCTTCGACGAGAACATGAGAATAGTAGGGGCGCAGAAAACAGGAAGCGGGGGGATGACGCTTAAAGATTTCAAAACAGCCCTAAAAACTTCAAAGGAAGTAGCACAAATATACTTTAAAGCTCTAGAGCAAGCGTTAACATCGGGGAGCACACAATGGGCAGAACAAAAGTAGTAGGCCCAGCAGGCAGGTACGGAGCAAGATACGGGGTAAGCGTAAGAAAGAGAGTAAGAGACATACTACTCAGGAAAAACGCAAAACACACATGCCCCTTCTGCGGAGCTAGAGGCAAAACATACAGAATATCAACAGGCATATGGAAATGTAGAAAATGCGGAAACACATGGACAGGAGGAGCATACACACCAACATCAGGCCTAGCAACATACCTAAAGAAAACAATAACCAAAGAATGGACATAAAACTTAACTTTCTATCCCCTTTCTTTCTATTCCCTTTAGGGAGTCTCTGTTTGATGGTTTGGGCTCTCTCCTAACCTTTCTTATCCCTTTAGGGAGTTTTTCATCGCCCTCTGAATTTAATCCCTTTAGGGAGAGACGCCACAACTACTATTTAAATTCTAACCTTATAAGCTTTACTCTCGATCATTCCTCTAGTGTTTCTCATCCGGAGAATTTGAGACCCCCCAGGGTCTAATATGTATATTATGGGCTGGTAGAGTTAACTACTCAACTCTACCCAGCATATCGGACCCCGGGCTCAGATTCTCATAATTACCTCTAGGTTTTTTAATAATAATGGGGGGATTCCTCTTATTATTACTTTTCACGTTTCGCTCTCTATAATATTCTAGTGTTGCTTTCTCTTCGCCTCTTCATCAGTCCGACGTAACCTTCTCCCCTATTTCCGTAATCATCATATACTACTACTCTATGAGCGCCCGGGGTGAATGTTGGTAATCCGTGCACCACATGGATCGTCCTGCTGCTACTGTCTTTTAACGCTCTACCGACACTATGCTCGCCTTCACTTAGTCTAAGCTGAATATTGCTCATGTTCATAAACAATGTAATATCCCATAATACTCTCCAATCCAGTAAATACTATAGGATGTGCTATTATGAGGCTAAAGCTAGGGCTGGCTACAGCCTTAAGCCCGGGGCTACCCTTAACTTTAAAATGTTAAATAATCTCATATTCTTCTCCTCTTAGTTTCTCATAGATTATCCTTACACTGGCTTTATATGATTTGGGCATATACTCGTAGTTTGTGTGGGTGTGACGTTAGTGTGCGATCATGAGAGCTTTCCTCGCCTCTTCAAAGCTTATCTCCCCGTTGAAGAGCTCTTCAAAAACCGTGGATCCCCTCAACGCCCTTATATTCTGCTTGCAACGTGGGCAGTAGAATTCCAATTTATCTCCCAGCTCTTCCTCTCCAAGTATATACGCTGCCTCCCTTTCTCCTCTTCGCTAAACCTTGGAAGTTTTCGGGTTTCATCTAAGTGGGCTTCAACATCCTCCTCTGAGACTAAAGTTGCCGGCGGCCCAGACAGGTAATGTGGGTTTTTAACTCCTCTACTCCTTATAAGCCCGAGTTTAATGGATGTGTCTATCTGGTTGCGTGTGAGCTTGAACTTCGCCATCGCTGTGCTCTTATAGATTCATTTAACGTCACTCCTCATCTCACATTATGCGTAAACTCGCCGTTAACACTTATATGTTTAGTATTTTAGGCGAGCTTTCAAATCTATATTCGAGAGAGTGTTGACCTCCACTTTCACAACTTAATTCTTAGCCTCTAAACCCTTCTGAGAAAACCATCAAGCCCACGATTTCCCTGCGACGTGTAACTCCCAAAAGCTTTTGCCTCTTTGAGCGTGAGATCACTCTCCATCAATTACTAAGTTTATCTACACTGAAAATGTTGATAAAGATGTTTAACTTAAGAGCATATTAACTTATAACTTTTACGATATCCTTAAAAGGTATATAATGGAAGTGGAAGGCTGTGGGCCGGTAGCTCAGCTGGAAGAGCGCCGCCCTCGCACGGCGGAGGTCCCGGGTTCGAATCCCGGCCGGTCCACCACTTCAACATTATAATAATTATAGCTTATTTCACGGGCTTCCAACATGCTTTATTAAGGCTCCTTATAGGTGGTGAGAGGGAAAACTAGGTGTTAGGGGTGTGTCTAGGTTTTAGTCTACTATCAGGTCTTTGTATTGTTCTCTGAGCACTCTCTTAGCTATCTTACCCACGCTTGTCAATGGTAGGGGTTTAGGTCTCATGGCGGCTGATACCAGCCTGAGACCCTTGGGTCTCAACAGGCTCCTCCCCCCTCCTGTGTTCCTCGGGTCTTTCATAGCCCGCTCCTTTCGCGGTAACCCTGCCCGGGAGCCTCCTCCGCCCCGCCCTATGAGGGATCACTTCCCACCACACTATAGGGTGGTGCTCGGCTCTCGGGGAAACCCGCACATCTTAAGTTAATACACATACCTACCGCCCCTTTTTCGGGACTTTATTCTCCCCCACTTTTGGGGCGGTGGGGCACCTTAAAGTATATGGTTTCTATGAGAATCGTTACAGCAGAACTATAGCTTTCAATCTCTACGACCTTATCTGGAAGCCACCATTTAAGTATTAGGTCTTTAACTACATAATTATCCTCTATGTATACCCTTATATCCTCTACTGTTATCCTACCTCTCTATTTAGGCTTCGAGACTATGAAAGCCGCAGACCCCGCGCCCCATCTTACGCTTTTCGTAGCTATTATCGTAGCCTGAGATACTCCTGGACGCGTGCTTACAGCATCTTCTAATCTCCTGTTACTTATCTACTCGCCGTTTATCCCTGGTAAATAAATCACTGTGGGCGAGGTGGGAAGTCCCTGGATTTTTATGTCCAGGGACGGAGGGATATATAAAAACGTGGTTTATCTATGTAAATATTAGCTTTTAAAAATTTATTAAGGACGCAAAGTTCCGCCTATTACGGCAGAGGTGAGCCTTATGAAAACACCTAGGCTTAACTTGGAAGTTAAAACTTTAGGGTTAATCTTTATCCTTATAATGCTCGCTTCCCTACTAGCTACTTCAACCACGACCTACTCTTCGAGTAGCTTTACTTTTGAGGGGCGTGAGACTCCACAGTTTAACATTAAAAATTGGAGGTTCACTCTTTCAGGCCCCCTATCGAATTACTTTTTAAATTACACTTTCAAACCTAAGCCTCTCCTATCCCCTCAAGACTTGAGCTTAGCTTTAATGTCCGCCCTTACCGGGGGTCAGGTTTCATCTCGGTCTGCCGAGCGTAACATCACTTTTACTCCTAACGTTAGGGTTACTAGGGATGTTTTCTTCTATGAGAACGAGCCTTCCATAGCCTCTAACCCCTTAAACCCCGACAACCTGGTTGTAGCCGCACACCAGTACACTTTAACCGGTGTATTTGTTGCAGTCTACTTCTCTGAGGATGGTGGAGATAGCTGGGAGGGCCCTATACTGCTACCTTGGGCTAGGCCCGGCGATTTCCTGGCTTCAGACCCTGGGGCTGCCGCAACCCCCGATGGAGTTTTCTACGCCTCATATCTATCCTTAGGCTATAGGACTATAAATGTTGGGGGATTCCCTAGAATTGTCCTCGCCTCAGACATTGTTGTGGCTAGGTCGGAGGATGGGGGTAAGAGCTGGGCCTGGACTATAGCCTCTACCCCTGAAGGAGTGGAGTTTAACCCCCCCTACTCAATCTCTATGGTATTACTGGATAAACCCTATATAGCGGCAGGGCCCCCTAAGACTGTCGTAGTCTCCTATACTGAGTTTATCTCCGGGTACCTCTGGGACCCCGAAACTGGTTGGAGAGAATTCCTTAATATAACAATTAAGGCTGTAGTCTCGAGGGATGGGGGTTTAACATGGTCTAAGCCTTTAAAGGTCTCACCCACCGTAGACTACTATGCAGATAATAGGGTCTTACAAGGCCCCTACCCGACAGTTGCCCCGGATGGAACTGTTTACGTGGCCTACTACGACTCAGGCCCCGACGGCTGGCTTAACGGCTCAGCGATTCTCGCTATTTCAAAACTACCCCCAGAATCTTTAGAGTTCAAAGAGCCCACTATTATAGCTAAGATACCTTATGAAGTCGACTATTACTCTCCATACTCCGGTTTCAGATGGTGGTCTCTAATGTTCCCAATTCCCTCAGCCGCGGGCGAAGCAATATATGTTGTTTACGCTGGAGCTCTAGAGCCTGCTGGTATGCCTAAAGTTTTCATAGTTAAATCTATGGATGGGGGTGTGACGTGGAGCCGGCCTAAGCTTGTGAGCCCTGAAGGTGGAGCTCAATTCTTCCCATGGATTACTGTCGGTCGAGACGGGGCTGTCCACGTTATTTGGGGCGACACTAGGAATGACCCTTCAAACTTCGGCTACGACATTTACTATTCAGTATCCAGGGATGGTGGGGAAACATTCTCGACCCCAGAAAGGGTTACAGACTACACTAGCAACCCCATATTCGGCATATGGGGGTTTATAGGAGACTACTTCAACGCCGTAGCTACAGGCAAGAATGTACATATAGTGTGGACTGATACGAGAAGGGGGCTCGCTAGAATAGGGGGCTTCACCTGGATTGGAGTAGATCAGAGCATATTCACAGCTAAGCTAGGGCCAAGACCTCGGCTCCGGATAGAGATCGAACCATCAACAATGGAGGCAGGTCAAACAGGGGTTATCATTATTAGAGGCTTAAACCTACCCAGAGAAGCCCCACTAGTAGTGGGTTTCGAGGGCGTCACTATGGGAAGTTTAGCTTTCACAGATAGTGAGGGGAGGGTTGAGATCAGAGTGTTAGCCCCAGTAACTAGGGAGGGTGATGTTAAGATCACACTACACGACTTCACAACTTTAAACATTATAGCTGAAGGCTCCTTGAAAGTAGTTAACACAGCCCTTGCCACGATGAAAGCTTCCACGGAGAAGCTGAGCTCCCAGCTTAACGAATCCGTTAAAACATTATCAGACACGCTAGCAATCTTCAAGAGGGAAGTTGTCGGGAGAGTTGAAACTGTAACCTCCATGGTTAACGAGGTTAAGGAGGGTCTGGGAAAGTTTAGAGAAGACTTTGAAACAACAGCTAAAACCATAGGAGTAACTCTTGGAGGGGTACAGTCGACAGTGAAAAACGTGGAAGCTACCGTGAACACTATAAACTCCGCTATCCCGGACCTTGCAAAGAGAAGTGATGTCGAAACAGCTAAGGGCTCCCTGGAGGAGGCTATAGGGGAAGCTAGGGATGTCGTGGCGGCGAGCTCGAGAAACTGGGGTGCCGTAAACGCTTTCCTGATAGTGGTGGCGTTAGTAATCTTAGCCTATCATGCTTACACCACTAGAAAATCTTAACTTGTTAAGAAAACCCCTTTCCCCCTAATTTAATCTTTTAAGCTTGCATAGAGCTCTGTAAGGTTTCTGACTACTAGCACCTTCTTAGATCTGAGAATTTCAACCTCCTGAGGGCTCATTGTTGAAGCTATCCCTGTTAGGACGAGGACGGGCTTAGCCCCCGCTTTAAGAGCCATTTCCACATCTGTATCAACCCTATCCCCTATGACGATAGTGTCGTTAACACTCACATTATACCCTTTGAGGGCTACCTCTAATATCCATGGGTTTGGCTTACCAGCTATGAAGTCCGGGTCTCTCCCTGAGGCTGCTTTTAGAGCTTCAACTATTGATCCCGCTCCCGGTATTGGCCCTTCTTCTGTGGGTAGGATGTTGTCTGTGTTTGTTGCTATGAAGGGGGCCCCCTTTGATAGGGCTTTTAGGGCTTCAACTAGCTTGTCATAGCATAGTCTCCTGTCTAGCCCTACTATTAGGGCTTCGGCTTCAGATCCTCTGCTCACTATTTCATGTCCTTCTATTATAAGTTCTTCTACTAGCCCTTCTTCCCCTATGGTGTAGACTTTTAGTTTTCCATAGCTCTCCCTAGCCCATAGTGAAGCTGCTCTCCCGCTTGTTGTAACATTGTCTGGAGACGTTTTAACGCCTAGGGTTTCAAGTCTCCTGGCATAGTGGATTCTAGGGGATGTAGAGTTGTTCGTTATGAAGTGTAGTTTGAAACCTTCCTCTTGTAGCTTTTTCAAGGCTTCCACGTTCTCCTTTATAGGTTTAGCTCCGAGCCAGACGACACCGTCGAGATCCACTATTAAAAGCTTAGGTTTCAAGGCCCGCTCCCGAGGAGTTCCTCTAGGGCTTCAGCTAGCTCTCCTGGCTCCAGCTTTCTAGGAGTCTTGAAGCTTCCATAACTCTTAGACCCCCCACCTTTACCTTCAAACCTCCCTGCTAGGAGCCTCGCTAGCGCGCCTATATTGTGGAGTTCTGAAGCTTTAGCCCCTCCCGCGATCTCTACAGTGGAGCCTTCAGCTTCCCTCATTATTACCGCTACTATAGCCCTCTCTTCAGAGCTTGTGAGTTTCCTGAGCATCTCTTGTACAGCTTCCCTGCTCTTCTCGGGGCTCCCTGTTACTAGGAGTTTCACCCCCCCTACTTCTGGGGCTCCTCTAAGTTTCTCCTCTA
This sequence comes from uncultured Sulfolobales archaeon, assembly GCA_937921695.1. Taxonomy (GTDB): domain Archaea; phylum Thermoproteota; class Thermoprotei_A; order Sulfolobales; family Acidilobaceae; genus DSZV01. Next base: position 33,780 of record CAKZTZ010000009.1, read on the forward strand.
GAGACTCTATGAGGAGCTCTCTATAGGCTTTAACAGTGTCTCCTAGGGCTTTAAAGCTTTCCATTAAAGATTTAACTCTATCCTCTTCGCGCCCCCTACTAGCGCCTATGAGGTCCGCTATCCTAGCTAGCCTCCCTTCAAGCTCGCTTGCCACCTCTGCAGCCCTGGAGCCTGCGACGTACTCGATCCTAACAACGCCATCTTGTATCCTCTCCACGTTAACTATTTTAATCCCCCCAATCTCTCCAGTGTTAGTTACGTGCGTCCCCCCGCAAGCCTCTGTATCCCAGCCTTCAATGTCTAAAACCCTTATGACCCTAGACATTGGAACTCCCCCTTGGAAGAGTGTCAGGCCATATTTAGTTTCCGCCTCATTCCTGTCTATAAGCATGTTTCTAACAGGCCTCCTATCATCTACTATGGAGTTGGCTAAAGCCTCTATCTTAGCAACCTCCTCCATAGTCAAAGGCTTATGGTGGGTTATGTCTAGCCGCCCCTTAAACTCTGTCTTCTCAGCCCCAGCCTGCCACACGTGTGGACCTAAGACTCTCCTAGCAGCCCCGAGAATCACGTGTGTGGCCGTGTGATGCCTCATTATCCTAAACCTTCTAGCCCAGTCTATCAGCCCCCTAACGACCTCCCCGGGCTCGGAGATTAGAGGGGTCTCTAACACGTGGATTATAACGTCGTCCACGTTGAAGACGTCTACAACTCTATACTCTCTACCTCCAACTATGAGGACACCAACATCATGGATCTGGCCTCCACCAGTGGGGTAGAATGCTGTAGCTTCTAGGATCACATATCTCCCGTTAACCCCCAGGATCCTAGACTCGAAAGACCTAATGTATGGGTCTTCATAGTATAGTTTCCTCGTAGGCTTGAATTTAGAGGCCCACTCAGCTACAAATGTTATAGTGCCTTCAGCCTCACCATAGCCTTTAATCCTCGGAGGGCTCCTGTGCATAGAGGCTACTATAGAGTAGAACTTGGGGGGCACTTCAACTCTAACCCCGGCTTTTGAAGCTATCTCAGCTACAAGCTCGGGCGGGGCCCCCATACTATCATAGTATTTTACAAGATCGTTGACAGTGAGGCTGGAGCCCCTCTTTAACTCCCTCTCTAAAGCCCTCCTAGCCCTTTCCATAGTTTCCTTGAATCTAGACTCTTCAATGTCTACAGCCTCCAGCACGTAGCCCCTATTCTCGGAGATCTGCGGGAAGTCTCCACTCCAATATTTAACTTGCATGTCAACAAGGTCCACTAGCTTAGCATTAGACTTTAGAAGCGTTAAGAGCCTTAAAGCCCTCCTAGCAACGAGCCTTGCGAGATAGCCTTCTCCAGAGTTACTAGGCACTATGCCGTCGGCGAGCATTAATGCTAGCGTTTTAGTGTGGTCTAGGAGGCCGTAGAGTCTAGCCTCATCAACCAGGATCCTCCTAGCATCTTCGAAGCTTACCCCTGAAAGTTCTGAGACCCTCCTATAATAATCCTCCACGCTCCCCGGCTCGTCTGGGTCTAGTTTGCCTGCAGCTTTAAACGCTGCCCATAATAGTGTTCTCTCAGGCTTCTCCAAGCCTATAGAGTCTCTAAACTTATCCACTAGATCCCCGTAGATCGCGTGGAAAGCCGTCGGGGTCTTCTGGCTGAACCACGCTATCCTCTCAACCCCATATCCTGTATCCACTATCCTGAGAGGTATCTCCTCATAGCCCCCGTTTAGAGTCTTATACGACATGAAGACTAGGGTTGCAAGCTCTAAGCCCCCTACTGCTACTTCGAAGCACGGCCCCGCATTGCCTCCCCCCTCCCACCACGCCTCTTTGAATACTATGAGCTCTCCAGGTATTCCTAGCTCCTTTGTGAAGAACTCGTACGCATACCTTACAGTCTCGTCTTTCCAGTAAATATACTTGTCCGGGTAGTTGAAAGCGTGGTGGGCCGCCATCTCAAAACTCGTGAGGTGCCTCCCAATAGTTAACCCCACATTATCAATATCTTCGAGCCTTATACTAGGCTGGCTGATGACTAGGGGGTTCGCAGGCGGGGGCACTATGCCGTTAGTTACGTGAGGCTGGAACACAACTATACTAGCAATAGTTAAATATAGATCCTCCCTCCACCTAGCAACTACAGGCCTAGGAGGCACATATTCATGCCCCCTCTTCAGGAAGAAGTCTATGAAAACCCTCCTAGCTTCTGAGACATTCAACCCACTCCTAGACTTTACACTATCAAACCAGTAGTCGACACATGGAACATCCTGGGGTTCAACGAAATCCGGGTTCAAAGTCCAATAATACTCTCTACACTTCTCACCTACACGCCTCGAGAAACCTGTTTCTTTAAAGAATGGAACTTCGTATTCACTAGGCTTAGCTTGCACCCTAAGCACCTAAAATTTTTGAATGGCATTCTAGGCTTAAAATGTGTAATGTTAGACAGTTACTCCTAGAACCCGAATAGGCTTTCTAGGCCGCTAGATATATCTACTTCCTCCTTCTTCTCCTCTTCCTTCTTCTCCTCCTCAGCCGGGGCTTGGCCCGCCGCTGCTGGAGCAGCCGCTGGGGCCGCTGCTGGAGCAGCTACAGGGGCTGCTATTGCTTGCCTCATAACATCTTCTATGTTAATCTCTGAGAGGCTAGCTACCAGCATTTTAACCCTAACACTATCTACTTGAATGCCTATAGACTCTAATACTTTCGAGAGGCTCTCCTCCGTTATGGGCTTCCCGGCGAAATACAGGGCTAAGGCGGCGTGCACGTACGCTTTAGCCTCCTGAGGCATACTCTTCCACCCTTTAAGCTTGGGGTTTAAGTTGAACCTTATAAGGTTAAATGCTTAGAACCCGAATAGGCTTTCTAGGCCGCTAGATATATCTACTTCCTCCTTCTTCTCCTCTTCCTTCTTCTCCTCCTCGACCGGGGCAGCTGCGGGAGCTGGTGTGGCGGCTGCTTTTTCAGGCCTAGCTATTGGCTCTAAGCCCAGTTCTCTAGCTTTATCTCCTAGAGCTATTTCTATTAGGAGTTCTTCTGCTAGGGCTCTCCTTATAGAAGCTTCTATTAGCCCGGGCAACGGTATTGCCAGGTTCTCTGCTAGCGTTTCCGCTAGTCTCTCAGCTTTAATTATAGCTAGCTGTAGGGCTTCCGGCACTTCTAGGTCTATTATTTCCACTGATAACCTGAGGGCTTCCCCTAAAGCCTCCCCCAAGTCTCTCTTCACAGCTTCCAGGTCTAGTTTCAAGTTTTCTCTAGGGATTACGACTCCATTATCGTAGACTGCTAGGGGTTCGAGCCATACTTCGAAAGGTTTAATGTTTAGTTTCAATAGTAGGCTGGCGAGCTCGGGGCTTATTACTGTTCCAGGCTTAGCTATTACTGTGGCCTTCCTAATATATACTTTGCCCTCCCTAACTTCATATGGTATTTTAAACTTGCCGAGCACTCCAAGCATGGGCCCCGGGGTTATTTCTGTTTTACCTTCAGGGACTATAATTTCCTTATCCACAACCTGCCCCGGCTTAGCCTCGATAGGTATTTTAGAGGATTCGAGGAGCTTGTAGAGTTTGAAGGGGTTCATATCCGAGAACATTAGCATTACCGTGCCCCTCAAGTAAGGCTCTATATTAGAAGTTTCTATGCCAAGCTCCTCCAAAGCTTTAATCACCAGGGTTTTCTTAGCTACTTTAAACTTAACCTCCCCCCTAAGGTTCCTCCTTATTATCTGGAGCTGGGCTGTCGGCATTCCAGTTAAATCAGCTATTCCAACCACAGAGTGGTCTGTGAAAAGCTTCTTAAGCTCCCTTACAGCCTCCGTTTTCCACGGTTGTATCTTAGCCCTCCTAGCTGCTAGCATTTAGATCACCCCGTCTTCAAGCTTAAGGGTGGGGACATTGTTTTCTTGAAGTACACGCTTTTAACCTTGTGGAGGCCTATTTTAGACTCTATAAGGTCTAGGACGGCCTTAGCGTTCTCAACTATCTCCTCAACTTTCATATCATCGGAGCCGACCCTGCAAGCAGTCTGAGGCTGGTTTCTTATCCTAACCCATACAGCTTTCCTATATTTCTCAACAATCTCCGCTATGTTAGCGTTTGGAGGCACAGCTATCGGAGCTTTACCCCTAGGGCCTAGAGCTGGCCCCAAGACTTTACCAGCAACCCCCATAATGTCAGCCCTCACTAGAACCCAGTCACACCTCCTAGCCAGCTTCTTAGCCCCCTTCTTATCAAGAGCCTGTATATCCTGCCTCGAGTAAGCATCAACACCCAGCTTCCTAGCTTCGAGAAGCATGTCCCCCTCAGCTATAACGCATACCCTAACATTCTTCCCGGGACCGTGGGGTAGAAACACTACCTCCCTAAGCTTCGCCTCCGGAGACTTTAAATCAAGCCCTGTAAATGCGATTACAACCTCCACTCCCTGCTTAAACCTCCTAGGCTTCCCCACACTCAAACAGCCTTTAACCGCTTCAGCCAAGAGCTCCTCGCTGAACGGCACAGATAAACCCCCCACTAGGGCATGTTTTTAAGCCTAAAAGGCTTTAAGCACTAGACCAGGACCCCTCATATCTTGCAAGAACCTCATCATATACCCCCTTATCAACCTCTCCTATAACCACTTTAGGGTCTTTACCGTCAACTGTTACCCCAATACTCCTAGCAGAGCTTAGTATCATTTTAACTGCTGCCTTGAGACTCTTAGCTTGAAGGTCGGGCTTCTTCTCTATAGCTATCTCCACTATTTTCTCGAAGGGCAAGTCGCCTATCTTCTTATGAGCTGGGTCCCCGCTCGGCTCCTCCGCTTTCACAGCCTTGAGTAGCAACTCTGTAGTTGTAGGTTTAATCCTCAAAATCTAACACCCCCAGAAAGGGGTTGAGGAGTGCTTGGAGCCTTTAAGCTTACTTCAAACCTTTATTATAGGGTTCTCTGGCCCCCCTCACTCTCTCTTTTAAGAGTATATACTAGTGACATATAGTGGGGGGCTATTTTAAGTATGTCCCTCTTAGATAGCATGCCTATAGGCTTGAAAGTTTTAGGATCTAAAACTGGGAGGTGCCCTATACCCTTCAACCCCATGAGCCTAGCAGCCTCCTCCAGGGGGGTGTCTGAGAGCACGTAGTATGGGTTCCTACTCATTATATCCCCTATCCTTATATTGTCCGGGTTCAACCCTTTGGCCACCACATGTTTCATTATATCAGTCCTAGTCACTATGCCCATAAGCCTCCCCGCATCATCTATAACAACTACGCTCCCCACGTTCTTCTCAACCATTATAGCCGCAGTTTCCCTCACTGTATGAAATGGGTACACGTATATCAGAGGGGTGCTCATCACATCTCTTACTAGTACTTCGCTACTAACCTCTTCGCTCATCTCTTAACCTCCTTGTGGTTTCCGTTTAACTCAGACATTAAATAATTTACTATTTATGGGGTGGCGTGTAAGCTTTAAAGCCTGGCGAGGAATATTCTCTCCCCAAGTTTGGGCTCTAATTTTAAACCATCGACAGCGTAATCCTCGGGTATTACTGCGCAGTCTACATAGTTTTGCCTTAAAAGTATTCTAGCTGTTTCAGCCCTATTAACAGTTATTGTTTCAACACTCTCCTCGAAGGCTTCAAGTTTAATGTAGGGCTTATAGACTGCCGTCCTGCGGCAATCTCCCCCTTTAGAGGCTATAACGACCCTTCTAGTAGCCTCTTCTAGCACTTCTCCAACAGGCCCACCTACTTGGAGGCTTGAAAATACTGCTAAGACCCCGGAGTTTTCGAGTTCTCTCAAGATTTCTAGGGGGTTATCAGTGGTGAGGCTAACTACTCTCGAGCCTGTTTTCCCGAAGTCTATGAGTTTTGTGTCTATGAGTGATACTATTGTAGGGTCGGGGCTCCTATATATCCTCAGTTTGACAGTGTATCCTCTCGGGGCTTCCTCCAGCCCCTCGAGTTCTGTCTCAGAATCTGCTTTAGGCAGGCTGGCTATCATGTAGCTCTCAACGGCCACGGGGACTGCTAGGAAGCCTCCCTTACCCCTTACAAGGGCAGCCGGCATTTTGAGCCTCCTCTTAGGATCTAGTTTGACTGGGGCTGCGAGCCTAGCTTCTACAACCTCGTATCCTCTAGGGGTTGAGGGGAGGCCTAGCTTGTCTAGTAAGGGTATTATGAAGGACTCTGTAACGTTAACCGCAGCCCTCGGGTTTCCCGAGAGAGCTATAATTAGGGAGCCTCCTAGGATCCCCACTTTAGTAGGCTTCCCCGGCTTTACTTTCAACCCCCTTACAACTATGCTCCCCCTAGACTCTATGACCTTGTAAGTATAGTCCTCAGCCCCTACGCTCGTGCCTCCACACGTTACTACGATATCGGCGGCCTCAGCAGCCTTGTAGAGGGCTTCAGCTAGAGGCTCGAAGCCATCCCCAACTATGCCCATATCTATAACGTCATAGCCTTCAAGCTTAAACCTCGATATTACATAGGACCTGCTCGACTCATAAACATCCCCGGGCCTAAGGGGCTCCCCAGGCTCTACAAGCTCCCTCCCCACAGCTAACACTGCCACTTTAACCCTCCTAGAAGCTTTAACCCTCCTATAGCCTAGGGATGCGAGGGCTGCGGCAACCTCAGGGTAGGCCTTAGAACCCCTATGCACAACCAAGTCCCCCTCAGCTATATCGCTCGCCGGCATAGCAAGGCCTTCCCCAATCTTCGGGGCTCTCCTGGCTATAACATAGTCTCCATATTTCTCACTATCCTCTACAGGGATAATAGCATTAGCCCCAATAGGGACTCTAGCGCCTGTGTCAACGTAGAAGCATTCTCCAAAGCCTATAGAAGCCTCCACATCAAGCCCTATCCTAGAGTATCCTTTAACCCTAAACCTTAAAGGAGACCCTGGAGTATGAGGCCCCACTCTTACAGCGTAGCCGTCCAGGGTAGACTTTAGAGTTGGCGGGAGCGACATCGGAGCCTTTAAAGGCTCACCTATAAGCCTCCCAGTTAAGTCCCTCACGTCAACCTCCCGAACTTCCCCTAGTATCCTCTCAACCATAGCATGGCCCAATGCCTCTCGAACTTTCTCAATAGCCTCTTCAGGATATAGGAGTATCACTGCCTCTCTCCAAGCTACAGGGCTTTTCACATGCTTTTATACGCTAATATTAACCTGCACTATAACTAACGTTAAATGTGGGGGCTTCCAGGGGTTGAGCAGGGAGGCTACTATATGGGAGCATGCGGAGGAGCTCCTTGTTAGGCTTAGGAGGGCTCTCATAGCCCTAATAATATCGACTCTCATAGTACCCTTCATCCCTCTCAGCATATCATCATATAAGCCTCTCCTAATAATAGTTCCAGACTTGATACTTAGCTATGCTGTGCCCCATCAGATAAACGTTTTCGGGCACACTGTAGAAGTCCTCTTCACAGCTGAAAGCCCGTTCGCAGGGCTCAAAATATACCTTTACTCCGCCCTACTCATAGGCTTCATATTCGTGAGCCCCTACATAGCATATCAAATATATGCTTTCATAGAGCCCGCACTCTACCCTCACGAGAAGAGGTGGCTTTTAATGGGGGCCCCTATAGCTATAATCCTATTCCTTATGGGCGTGGCTTTAGCCCTCCTAGTAGTCCTACCCTTCACATACACGATAATGTTCACGTTATCAGCTACGGTAGCGGCAGACAGGCTCATAGCGTACGCTACAATAGAAAGCATTATGGCCTCAGCTCTACTAATAACCATAGCTACAGGGATAGCTTTCGAAATACCCCTAATAATATTCATACTCACATACACGGGCATTATAAACGTGGAATCCCTAACAGGAGACGCTATGAAATACCTACTAGTCCTCTCAGCATTAATAGCAGCATTAATAAGCCCAGACCCTTCAGGAGTAGGCATGATGCTATTCCTCATACCCTACTTCACAATGATATTCATCGCCGTAGCCCTAGCCAACATGCTCAGGAAGAGAAAACAATAGACAACACAAACCCTCCAACAGCGTGAAACCCTCATAAAACACATTCTAAACCCGACCACCCCACCCCTAACATAGCTTTCGCCACGCTAGGGCCCCGGTCACGAGAAGATGTAACGTGTATAAAGAATTGTAAACGTGAGACGCCCTAGTCTCGGCGAGTTTACCGAGATGCTGAGAGTTTTGCGGAACGCGTTAGGGCGGCCTCAGCAGCCCCTAGGGATCGTGTAGGGGCTCCGTAAATACAGATGGGAGCCTACAGTTTAGGCTCCGGTAGGGTTCCATGCACTATGAAGGAGCTGGAGCAGGCCTGTCAACGAGATTAAAAGTATAGATAACTATCGTTAGCGGGTAGCCTCTCTGAAGGAAGGGTGTGCTTACGTGTTATGTTTTTATCTTTTTGACTTCTATTGTTGTGGGTATTGGTAGTTTGCTAGCTCCTTTTCTTAGGGCTTCTTTGACTGCATTCTCGCTCCCGGCTCTAGCCCACACTTCTAGTATGATGGTTCCAGGGTAGACTCGGGCGGCTGTCCCTATGGGTTTGCCGAATGCTTGCCTCATACCGTCTTGGAGCCTGTCCGCGCCTGCGAAGGCCATCATTTTATTCTCTCTTATCACGTGGTGTGGGTATACTCTGATTTTGAAGTAGAAGTTCGCTTCTCCAACAGTTGAAGCTAGGCTCTTATTAACCATGATTCTCGCCGCTTCTAGAGCATTATGTCTAATATTACCAGCCTCTAACGCTATAAGCTCCCCCTTAACCTCACCCTCCTCCATCACAGCCCTATTACCCATCTCAAACCTCGTTATCTTCGGCGGCGGGACGCCAGGTATATACTCCTTCCTCGTATATGGGGGGCCGCTGAAATGCGTATAGCACCTTGCAGGCCTCTGAGGCATAGCTTTAACACCCAGTGCTAACGTTAAGCCTAAAGCTTATAAGCTAGGGGCTCCCCCCGCTTCCAGACAGCTAGCTTTACGCATCTTCCCTCCACGGGAGTGGATGTGGATAAGAGACAGCTACATAGGTAGAGCTCGCGGCTCACAGTATCTGGTACTACTATTACCCTATTGGAGCCTTCGAGGCCCGCAGGGGCTCTCTTCTCCTCACGCAACCTTAACCTTTCCCGGGGGGCTTTGCCGCGCCTCTCCCTGGGCCTTCTCCATATCACTAGTTTTTAGGGGTTCTCAGCCCTCTGGGGAGCATGATTCTCAAGACTGTTACTTTTGAAAACTGTTTTGACCCTGAAAGTTGGGATGAAATGAATAGTTAGTAAACGCTAATTACTCGACAATAGCTTGAATTCTCTTCCAGCCCGGAACTTGACATAGTTGGGTTCTCCGATACCTATAGCTTCTAGGAGTTCGCATAGTTTGCATAGTGTTCTAGTGGAGCTTGTTGGGGCTCCGCATCTGGAGCACACTCCTATCTTAGCCCCTTTTAGTTTTGAAGCTTCTCCTCCTAAAACCTCGTCTAAGTGTTGGAGGGCTTTCAGTAAGCTTCCAGGCTTTAATTTTTCAATTTCATATAGTATGCTCCTAACCCCGGCCCTTAATGTGGGGTTCTCGTTTATGAACGGGCACTCTGTAACTTGTATGTTGAATCCTCTAATCATAGCATATGTGGCTGTCTCCCACTCGTAGATCTTCCTTAGAGGCTTTATCCTTCTAACCCCTCCTTCGGGGGCTCCACTGTTTGGGTGTAGTTTGAGCACCCCCACAGTATCTCCTCTCATGATGTTGACTATGAGTGTTTGAACTTCATCATCGAGATTATGGGCTGTAGCTAGCTTAGTTGCCCCAAAAACTTTAGCATAATAATCCATAACACGCCTCCTTGAAAGGCCGCAGAAAGTGCACGCAGTCTCAACTAAACCCCTACGCTTAGCCTCGGAAACCATCTCAGAAACACTAACCCCTGCAAACTCTTTAACACTAACAACAAAAACGTCAACACCATAACCCTTAGCAGTCTCAACTAAAGCCCTAACATCCTCAACCCTATTATAGCCCGGGATACCTTCAACTATAGAAAGCCCGAGGAGCCTTGAAGACTTAAACTTCAAAGCTAGAGACTCTAAGAGAACATAGCTATCCTTACCCCCACTCAAAGCCATGAGAACAACATCGCCAGGCTCAACCATACGCCATCTCTCAACCTCACCCCAAACCCTAGCCCTAACATCCTCCAAGAAACACTCTTCACAAAGCCTCAAACCATTATGAGCCTGGAAAACTCTAGCCCTCCTCAAACCACACTTATCGCATAAAACCATCAAAAACACCCATAAACCTTAAACCACACCCTAGATCCTAATTAGATAACACAACTCTTTAAACCACACCCTCCTAAAGGCTCATGGAATGCTATGATGGCCAATCTAGGTTTCTATAAGTTTCCTAGCTCTTTTCAGGGAGCCTGTAACAGCTATGGGGGCTATTAAGACCCTCCTATCCCCGGCACTCCTTATTAAGCCTAAAACAGCAAGCATATGATCCTTATAGGGGCTCCTAAATCTTATAATCCCCCTCCTTCTAACCTCATTATACTCTATGAGGTGAGCCCTCATAGCAGCCTCCCCCAGCTCGCCGTAAACGCTCTTCACAGCATTCTTCAAAGCACCCTCAAGCTCCTCGAATGAAACCCTCTCAGAAGTTAAAACCTCGAAAACCACATATCTCCTCCTAGTTTTACCCTTAACACGTTTAACTAACTCTGGAACTTTAAGCTCTGCTTTAAACTTTAAAGCTATCACATAGCCTCCAACAAGCCCCCCAATAAACCCTAAAACCGCTGCTGCTACAAGCTCCAAGATCACAGCGGCTCCCCGGATATCTAAGCATCTCACAATT
>CAKZTZ010000010.1 GCA_937921695.1 uncultured Sulfolobales archaeon
ACAGGATCTAAAACTGTAAGCCTCAAAACATGCCTAGACAACACAGCCCACCCGGAACAAAAGTTAAAACACGAGAATTTAAATGCCTAGCCACACACAACCCAAACCCTAAACTCAGAAAGCTCAAGAGAATAAGACCATCCCCGAAAAACCCATAAACGACCACACCCCCCGAAAAGACCGGGCAGAAGAAGATAAAAATATTGTAAATTCTGAATAGATACGTTAAAAAAGGGTTGAGGGTGGGACCATGCTAGCTAGACCCGTTAAAATCCTAGCTGCGGCAACTCTAGCTATAACCCTACTCGCAATAGTAGCCTACACGGACATATTCCTATACGACTATGAGGAGGCTTCTGGAGTTTGCGCTACGGTTTACGCTAAAGTTTGGGGATGGGCTGAACAGGACGCGTACGGGTGTCTGACAGGTGGGCTTTATGGGATCGGTGGAGGTGGAGATGCTAAGGATATTCGTTGCCTTGATGTGTTTCCATGGAGGGATGGACCTATTATAGAATCGACTCCTAGCGGTGACAGAGCTTATGTGATAACCACAGCTTACATTCTCGGGGAAGACGGCTATGTATATGCTGACGCTATAGCTATAGCTTCAATACGGGCTGTTAAAGGGGCCTGCTGATAATATCAACGTTTTAACCTCCACCTTTTCCTCTTTAATTTTTGGGTGGAGTGTTTTAATGTTGGGTTTTCGTAGGTTCTCGGCTTTAATGGTTACATTTCTAATGTTATTGCTTATGTTAGGCTTAGGGTTTGTGAGACCTTCGCACAGCTCCCAGCTGGAGGATCTATACGGACTTCTAGGGCTCAAAGCAGAATACGAATATCCTCATTTAAGCCTGAAGGGGTATGCTGCGTCATGGTTTTCGCTTTCGGGGCCTCCAAAGCCACTACTCCTAGCTAAATATAGGTTCCTCCTTGAGGAGGTTTTGAGCCCTGATAAGAAGTGGTATTCATACCTTAAACAGCGAGGAGCTGAGGATCCTATCACTGTTTTTAATGGTCTGGAGTCTTATGTTTTAAGGGAAGTTGATGGGAAGAGGGAGAATTTCTATTATAGGTTTTCTTGGCATGTTGTTGGTTATGATGGCTCATACTATACTGTAGTCTTGAGGCTTAAAATATATTATTATGATTTTGTTAATATGAAGCCTATATATGAGTTCTCTGAGATAGTCGAGCCTGTTATGGTCTCGGTGTATGATAGGCGTGTTATATATGAGTGTGTTGATGTTGGTGTTTGGCCTTTCTGGCTAATGCCGTGGGAGCGTTATGAAGGCGCTAAAGTTGAGCTTGCTGAAGTCTCACCATTCTTCGAATTAAACAATGTCTCTAACCCGCTTAACGTGCTCAACATAACTTTCGACGTGAAAGTGAAAAAAGCCTCTCTCGGAAGTGCCTTGGCCAGGTATTTCAGAGATGCCCTTAGTATTGTAGCTGAGAGAGTTTTTGAGGCTAGGACGGAGGTTGTGGACCCTATTAGTGGAATGGAGGTTTACAGATTTACGGGGGAGAAGGAGAAGTTTATTGGGGAGTTATGGCTAGAAGCTTACATGAAAATGCTCAGAAAATATTACCCGCAACTTTATACTAAGCCAACAATCATATGGGGAATGGGCACTGGATGGGTCCTGTTTGCCCCTAACAATTTATATGATACTGTAACTGGGGTTGCCTTAAAAGTCTTCGGTGTTAACGATGTGTTCTTAATGGTCGTACCTTTAGAGAATTACCGGCATTTGAACGGCTTTCAAGACTGGCTCATAGTATCTATCACTAAGGAGCCTCCCTCCAGTGAGGATTCGGTTACGGTCACTTGCCCAGTTATAATCACAGCTAAGAAAACCACAACACCTCAGACGACTACGCCTCAAACAGGAGAACATACTACGACACAAACAGAAACTACACCAGCAACTACAACACCTACTGAGACTGCAACTCAAATAGCGAATGTTACGATTACACCTTTAGAGGTTCAAAACCTTACTACGACACAGTTGGAGACTAGGACGGAGTTGGATCAGCTGACTATATCAAGACCTGGAACAGTTACGACACAGGAGCCTGCTAGAGAGCGGGCTACCACAACTATAACTGCGGCTAAACCCCCGGAACCCCCTAAGCCCGTTGAAACCCGTGGGGGGCTCCTAAGTTTCGAGATTGCAATAGCAACTCTAACCTTACTGATCCTAGCAGTCTCTATCGCGGTTTTCATTTTAACCTCTCATAGGAGGGTTTAGGGGTTGAAGAGTTTAGCTTACGTGATTATAGCTTTAAGTATCATATCCGCGTTTACGTGGATAGCCCTCTACACTAGGGATGAGTCTGTGCTCGCCCGGTATTCATCTAATTTTAGAGCTAACACTACCGAGCGTATCTACTTGTGGCTTATTGAGGGTTGGGCTAACGTCTCTCTTTTCATCCCTCCCTGTCATGCTACAGATTTTATAGTTTACCGTAGGATGGATGGTAGCATTATTTACCGAGAGTTTTTCGAAGGGCCTAGGAGGGAGCTCCTCCAAGTCCACATCCCAATATCCGGCCACTACGTATTCCAAGTTGCTAGTAAGCGTGTTGAGAATTGCACAGCCCCAGATATCCCGGGGGCTATCATAGTATACCAGTGGGGTCAGCCCGAGTTTAAACTTAGAACTCTAACTCTCACAATCACAACCATAATGTTAGTCCCTGGAGCTCTAATACTAGCTTATTCTGTTTTGAGGTTGAGGTAGTATGGGTTCTGTTGTCGAGGTTAGGGGTGTTAGGAAGGTTTACTTGTTTAATGTAGCAAATGTAGATTTTGATGTTGAAAGTGGAGGAATACACGTAGTATTGGGGCCTAATGGTAGTGGTAAGAGCTCCCCCCATCTCTTTATGTGGAGTGATTATAGAGTCGAAGACAGCCTCAGCACTAGCTCGCAAAGCGGGCTACGCATAAGCTAGGGGGTCCTAACAATAGAGAGATATAATGACTGGATAGTTGAAACCCCTTCAAACTCTCTTCTAGATCATCCTGTTGCTTCAAGGGCTTCACCCTATGGTGCGAGGTTTTGGGGTGGGCCTCTCAGCTCCAGCTATTATGGATAGCGAAGTCACATTATTTAGGGGAAAATAGGGAAAGGGTAGGGAAAGAATATAGCGCCTCATTATGCTATGGTGCTGTGCCCGGCTGTCTTCTCAGCTCCACTATTTTTCCTAGTTCCATTCTTGCTGTTGTCTTAGCGTTCTCCATCAGCCTTTCTGGCTTTATGTGTGTTGCTATTATTATTGTCTGACCCTTCGCAGCCCTTTCCAATATCATGTCTGTTAATGTCTCCACAGACTTCGAGTCTAGGCCTTGGTATGGCTCATCTAATAACAGTATTTCAGGCTCGCCTGTTAACGCTATTAATAGTAGTGCCTTCCTCTTCATACCAGTACTGTAAGTCCCATAAGGCCTACTCCAGAAGCTTGTCACTCCAAGCGCTTCAGCAACCTCTAAAACATGAGACCAGGGTGTTCCAAATGTTTTAGATGCAACTTCAGCCGCCTCCCTACACGAAGCCCAGGGTGGCAGGTTAGCCCTGTCCAGTAAAGCTTTAAGCTTACCGGAAAGCTTCTCAGAATCCCTCCAGGGGTCTAAACCTAGAACCCTAACATAGCCTGAGCTGGGCCTCTCAGCCCCAGCTATTATGGATAGCAAAGTGCTCTTACCACTACCATTAGGCCCCAGTATTATGTGAACACCGCCACTATCAACATCCAGGTCAACACCATCTAAGGCTACATTGAACAAGTAAACCTTCCTAACACCCTTAACCGTCACAGCAGGCGCACTCATACTATTTCGACCTCAAAATGAAATATACTAGTATAGTAGTCCCGGGGACTAACAGTATGGATGTGGCTATGAGGCTTAAAGTTCTAAGTTTAAACTCGGGCTGACCCCACTGGTATACTGTGATAGTCCCAAGAATATCTGGGGCAGTGCAGCCTTCTATGCGCCTACTAGCAACATGGAAAATGTGATGGCCTGGTATTGGGATGTGGACTTGAACTAGCTCCATTTTAGGGCCCTCGAAAGCCCCCCGGTACACTATGCTACCGTCACCTTCACGGTAAACTATGAGGTCGACAACCTGGCATGGGGGGGCGAACAGGGAGACATTAGCCTGGCCCTCGATAAGCCACAGGTATATGTAGCTAGTAGTGTTAGCCTTGAAACTAATCGAATACCGGGCTATAGCGGGACTATTATCTCTAGTGTAGAGTGCTATCCATGTGAACGCTGATATAACGCTTAAAGCTATGAGAATATAAGCTAAACTCTTCAACTCCTAGCCCCTCTACGGGATGCTAAGATGAGGATGGCTGTTGAAACCGCGAGAACTATTATGGTTAAGGCTGCTATGGCAACCTCTAAACTTAGGAGTCTAGAGGCTTCTTCAACCCTCCGAGGCTCTGGGGGCTTAGCTAGTGTTGGGGGCGGGGTTGTCGGAGTAGTTTTCTCATAGACGGGTTTTACGGGCGTTGTTGTAGTCTCAGTGTATGTTGCTACCGCATTTCCAGTCGTTACAGTAGGTGTTGTCACTGTTTGAGTTACAGTCTTATCCTCCACTGTTTGAGTTATAGTTCTATTCTCCACAGGACTGGTAGCTGGACTGGTAGTTGTGATAGTAGGCGTTGTAGCCAGGGTTGGTATAGTCGTAACCGCGGCTGTGGTCTCCGTAGTCTTCTCGACTGGGGGAACAGGCTCCTTAGTGATAACCCAAAGCTGGAATGTGTCGAAGTAAGGTAGTAGTGGTGAGGGCATAACCATGAGGAACACATCATTTATGCCCCAAACTGTTAAAGCAACCCCGGTAACAGAGTCATATAGAATATTAGGGACAAATAAAATCCACCCCGTACCCTTTCCCCATATGGCTGTTACGTTAGTTCTAAGTTGTGGGTAGTATTTCCTGGCCATTTTCATATAGGCTTCTATCCAAGGCTCTCCAATTATTCTCTCAGCCTCCCCCGTAAACCTGTAAAAATACATATGGGAAGTGGGGTCAAACGCCTCCTCTACTACGGCTCTAAGAACTCTCGCGGGGGATACGCCAATCTCATCCCTATAATAACTTTTCAGGGCATCGTCGAGATCAGCCCTCTTCACTGTAGCGTCTAAAGTTACATTGAGTGTTTTGAGCGGGTTAGTCACGTTGTTCAACTCGAAATATGGCGATATCTCGGCTAGTTTAACCCTGGCGCCTTCATAGCGCTCCCACGGCATTAGCCAGAAAGGCCAAACACCAACATCAACACCATTATAGATGATGCGCCTATCATATACTGAAACTTTAACAGTCTCAACCACCTCAGAGAACTCGTATATAGGCTTTTTATTGACGAAATCATAGTAATACATTTTCAACCTCAAAACAACAGTATAATATGAGCCATCATAATCTACAACATGCCAGGAAAACCTATAATAGAAACCCTCCCTACGCGGGTCTTTAACCACATCTCGAACGTATAACCGTAAGACAATGCTAACTACGAGGGGGTCATCTTTAAACCTAAACCTCTCCTCAAAATATGAATACCACTTCTTATCTGGGCTTAAAATCTCCTTCATAAGAAAATTATACTTAGCTAAAAAGAGGGCTTCCGGCGTCATCGGTAGCGAGAAGTATCCCTCCTTGTATTTCGCCATGCTTATATTGGGGTACTCGTACTCGATCTTAAGCCCTAAGAGCCCATAGGGGTCTTCTAGCTTGGAGCTTTGCGAAGAACCAGTAAACCCTAAGCCTAGCGCGGACATCAACACCAGGAATGTTACTATTAGAGAGGAAAGCTTGTGAATCAACACCAGCACACCCCATAGGGAAAAAAGGAAGGTTAAAGGTTTAAAGTTTTAACCTAGCTGGCATCCCCTATAGATAGCGGTGCACAGGTACCCCTATAAGCTAATATCTGAGCTACGGCCACGGCATCTGTTTCGCCGCCATAACGTGATATTGTTATCACGATAGCCGTTTCGCCCTCGGGGGTAAATGTTTCAAATGGGCCGAGAACCACTATAGATCCGCCAGCTTTCACTATGCCGCCTCCCCAACCATCAACATCATATAGAAAGCCCGTCGTACCGCTATAGTCATCGCATAGAAAGGCCTTCCCCTCAACATAGGCGAAGACCCAAGAATATTTTCCAGTAGCCTCCCTATAGTCAGATAAGAGTATGGATCTCGCATAAGCGACAGTCGCTGTCAACACTATTAGGGCTAAGACCAGGGCTGCTAGGATTTTAGTGGGTCTAGCTAGCATGGTCCCACCCTCAACCTTTTTTTTAAGTATCTCCCCAGAGTTTAAATATTTTTATCTTCTTCTGCCAGGTCTTTTCGGGGGTGGTTTTATTCTCTTGATCTGAGTGTAGGGTTTGGGTTGTGGGTGGGTAGGCATTTAAATTCTCGTGTTTTAACTTTTGCTCGGGGGTGGGCTGTGTTGTCTAGGTATGTTTTGAGGCTTACAGTTTTAGATCCTGTGGTTCTTGTTTTAGCTTGTCTTGCTGCTGGAGTCGCATTGTACTATATTGTTGGTTTTCCCATCGCGTATATGGGGGCTGGTGGTAGTGGCTATTTAACTTACGAGGTTCGAGTAAACCCTCTCGAATTTGAGCGGAGAATAAGCGGCTACATATACTTCGAGGTTTCCAGGAATATTTTTAGGTCTTTTCTTGTTTTGGGGGCTGTGAGTGCTGTTTTCGGTGCTTATGTTGTTGGGGCTTCTAGGGATTTGGGTTATAGTTCTCTAGCTAACTTGATGGGTTTGGGTAGGAGGAGTTATTTGAGGCTCTCAATATTAGCGCCCATAGTAATTTATTTAATAGTGCCTAGTGTGACTGCAGCCCTAATAGCCCCGCTCCTAAAAGACTATAACCTGATGAGGTACTGGCAGACTCCTGCGGCCACAGCATTAATAGTTATGACTGTGCTGGCAGTGCAGCTAGCGATAGCAATGATACTAACGCATATAGCGGCGAACACCTACAGGGGGATAATACTAACACTGATAACAATATACATACTAGGAATAGTGGGGGCTCACGAGAAACTCATAGTGAAACCTGGGGAAATGGAGCCTTTAAACGAATTTCTACTAAGAATAGCTGGGATAGCGGCAATAGCAATAGCAGTGTTAGCGGTAGCATACATGATAGTAGAGAGGAGGACGACAACAAGGTAAAAGCGTGGGCAGCCGCCTTAAAGCTCAAATATTTACATACGTCCCTAAAGCTCGGGACTCCTAAGTTTAGCTTAACTCTGGAGCTAAGGGTTCTCGCTAGCTGTGTAGCGGTGCTCTTCAGCCTGTAACGGCTAATGGGGCTACACTAGCTAGCTGTTATGTGGGGAATAAGTGAGGTTGACCATTTGGAATTCTCACGTTTTCCCTATCTTTTCCCTATGGTTTCCCTATTTTTCCTCTAAATAGTATGTCCCCCCATCTCTTTATGTGGAGTGAGGTGAGTGAGTGTGGAGGCTTTGATAAAGGCTGGGGCTCTAGTTTTGCTCGCCCTGATAGCTGCTAGTCTCGCTCTCCCCTCGGCTTATGCGCAGCCCGCCTCACGGGCTAGTGTTGAGGCTGTCTTCGACTCTATAATTTCTAATCTTAGAAATCTCCTTGCTTATCTAGAGTCTGTTAACCCCTCGGAGGCTGCCAGGTATAGGGAGGCTTTTGAGAAGGCTATAAGTAAGATAGAGGATGCTAAGAGGAGGACTTCTATAGACCCTGAGGGTGCTTTGAGGGACGCTATTAAAGCCCAGTCTGAGGCTACCCGCGGGGCCGCGGGGATCCTTAAGAATCTGAATGTTACAGTGCCCCCAGGGCTTATAGTTGCTTTAGATGTTAAGCTTAGAATGGTAGAGGAGCTTAACGCTACAATCCAGTATCTCAAGGGTTTCAACGTGACAGTAGACCCTGAAGCTGAAGTTATACTTAAAGCTACTGAAACAAAGATACTTGAGCTTAAGGCCGGCCTAGTCCAGGGAGCCCTGAACGCTAGCCAGGTGGCCGCACAGCTCGTAGAGGTGAACAAGAACATTTCAAAAGTCAAGGTTCTAATCGCAAAGTCTAAGGGTGAATGGGTTAAAGTACAAGCTGTAAACGCTATAGCCAGGGGGCTCGCGGGCCTGACAGCCAAGTATGGGGGGGATACGCTAGACATTGAAAAACTAGGGCCCGAGGCCCTCTCAGAAGTCGAGGCTTTCCTAAGGCTCCCAGAGGAGGTTGAAAGGGTTCTAGGAGTCAAACTTCCGCCAGCTTTCAAGTGCAACCTAACACCACTCCTTGAAAAGCACGGCGTTAAACTAGAGCCGGGATTCCTTGGCAGGCTCATAGCTAAACTAGCCATAGAGGATCGGAGCAAACTGTTAGAAGTCATAGGGGAGATTAGGAAGTGCATAGTGCAACCCCTAATAGCGTCTGAGGCTAACCTGGAGAAAATACCTGGAATAGCTAGAGAGCACATTGAAAAAGCTAAGAACGTAGCTGAAGAAGCTAGGAAAACCGTGAAGCCCAGGACAGTCAAAACCCTAGAGATCAGGATAGAAGTATTCCCGCGAGTACAGAAAGGAGAAGAGATCGTGAACATTGGAACACTAACCCTAGGGGAGACGGTGCAAGTCAAAGTCATAGAGGCGGCCGCGGGAGGAGGACTCAAGATAATGGCGGGCGGAGTGTTAACATTGAAAGGGGAGAAGCAGACGTACGAGATAAACATGCCCTGCATGGCTGACGTAGACATGGGATGCGCTAGGATACAAGTAATCATACCGGGCTACGACGTGCCGATGAGCATAGAGCCCGGCACCTACAGCGCCACACTCAAAATAAGCTGGGAGGCTAGAGGAGTGGGAGTCCTAATACTGAAAATCATCATAGAAACCACTGGTTAAACCCCTAAACCTTTTTATTACTTAGCCTCTTTAACCCTATACACTTTAACTCCAGCTTTTAAAGTTGACGTTATAAGCCCGAGTTTCTCTAGTTTCTCAAGTTTCCTATATAGGGGGGTTTTGGGTATCCCGGTTATCCTCATTATTTCCGAGGCTGTAAGCTCCCCGTGGCTTCTAAGCGCCTCTATTATTTGTTTATCCCTCTCATCTAAACTCTCAGCCTCAATTAGGGCGCTGGCCGGAGCCCCCCTCCTCCTGAGGATTAATAGTGCGGCTGCGGCCGCCGCTATCACCACTATTGCTAGGGCTATTATAGGCCATAATGGTAGCTCCTCCCTCCTTTCAGGCTGTGTAGGGGTCGGGGTGGGTGTTGTTGGGTGTGTTGGTGTAGGCTGGGGTGTTGTGACCGCCGGCACAATAGTGTAGTCTATGGATACTGTGGCTCCCGGGCTGAACTCTAAGTATAGCCTGCCCTCTATAATCCTAACATTGTATTGTTCGGGTTTAACTGACATTATGACAGCTTCTCTAGGTAAGGTTACCATAGTAGTATATTCTAGGGGGCCGAGGTTTAGCCTCCACACTATGCCCTCCTTAGAGGTTAAAGCGAGACTATAAACCCTCACTAAGACATTGGAGGCTGTAGCTGCGAAACTCAAGGATCCATCGACAGCATTATAATCGTAGGCTACAGGCTCCCCATCAACGTAGACGCTAACGAGTATAGCTTGAGGCGGCACCCTCAAATAAACCTTAGAGGGCACAACGCCAACTTTAAGATGATACTCCACGACAGCTAAACCATCAGGGTAAACCTCAACAATAGAGTAGCCCGAAACTTCAGCCGCAACACTAAAAGCTAACATAACTATAACGGCTGCTACAAACACTAACATAGAAACCTTCATATGCGACAACAAAACTCAACCCCCCACTATTATAAGCTTGAGGGGGGTTATAAGAGTAGGTTGAAGACTAAACATGCCGGCATAGCTAGCCTATCCAACCATTAGTGGAGAATATTGCTTAAGAGCGTCTTATGAGGCTTGCCGCCCTTTTTTAGATCAGGGTTTTCGACATTTTCGTTAGCACTCTTCTACTTTTCTGTGTAACGAGTACGAGGTCTTCGACTCTCACTCCGTGGAGGCCTGGCATGTATATTCCCGGTTCTACTGTGATTATCATACCTTTTTCCAGTACAGTCTTTGAGCCCGGCCTCATGTATGGTTCTTCATGGACTTCTACTCCTACCCCGTGGCCTAGGCCGTGGTTGAAGTATTTTGATAGCCCTTTTTTCTCCAAGGTTACTCTCGCCGTTCTATCGGGCTCCCAGGCTTCTACGCCTGGCGCTATAGTGTCTATGGCTGCGTTCTGGGCTTCAACTATAGCTTCTATTTTAGCGTTGAACTCTCTCCCTCCACCGCCCCACCATAGGGTTCTGGTTAGGTCGCTGTTGTATCCTGTGAGTGTAGCTCCTAGGTCTATGAGCACGGGGCCTGGTGTTGTTAGTTTTAACGTTGTGGGGGTGTGGTGTGGTAGTGCGGTGTTATCGTAGAAGGCTGTTATTGTGGGGAAAGCTTCCCCCCAGGCTCCTAGCTGTCTCATTGACATGCTTATTAAGCCTGAAATTTCAAGCTCCGAGACTCCTTCCCTCAAGTTCTCCACGGCCCTCCTCAAGGATTCTTCCGCTACGCGTAGAGCATTCTCTATGAGCTCGACTTCCCAGTCTTCTTTAACACTCCTAATCCTAGCTATACTGTTGCTCGCGTCTTCAATGCTTCCAAGTTTAGACTCTAGAGTTTTAACTATGGGGGTTGGAGCCCAGCTATAGTCTAGGGCTGGCTTGGAACTACAGCCTTCTATAACTTTAAGTATAGCGTCTGCGAGCCCCCCAACTATAATGTCTTTCTCGGGGACTTCGCCTTTTATAGCCTCCTCCCCACTCCTATAGAAAGCTTTAACCTCTAAATCTTTAGGTGCTTGGAGCTGGATCCTGTAATAGTCTAGGAGGGGGGCTAGAAAATAGTCCCCACAACCCCCCGTGAGTACTAAGGCCCCGCTAGGCTCCCTAATCCCTGTAGAGTAAACCATGTTACCTTTACCGAGGATTACTAGGCTTGTCAGCCCCCTCTCTTCCATGAGCCTCCTAAGTTTACCCCTATTAGAATCGAAGCCCCCCAAATCCCCGGGCACCTAAACTATTCTTACCCTGTTAACCTTCTTATTCTGCCAGCTATACCTCCTAATCCTCCTACTCCTCCCGAAGCCGCATGCTGCACAGTATCCTTTAGCAACATTATAAGATCTCCTACCGCACCTCCTACAAACTATGTGCGTCTTACCCCTACTATGCTGGCCCATGGACGTTGTTCCTTTAACCATAAACCTCCCACCTACTTAGAGGCCGGGCTTATCAAAACCACGTTATCCCCTCTTATGAGGATCAAGCCTAGAGCTCTAGTAGACTCCCCTTCTATCTCTTCAGCATTATCAACTATAAGGTTCAAGTGCTGGTCGTAGCTTCTCAATATGCCTTTAATACCCTTACCTCCCTTAAGTTTAACGAGAACATAGCCTCCTAAATAGCTCTTAAGCTCCTTGAAAGTCGAAGGGCTTAGCTCGCTCACTTCTAACACCATCCTCCTAGTCTTAAGCCTTTCTTATAAATGTTAACCCTTAAGGCTAATATATTCTCCACCCCTGCTAAACAACTAGGTAAGCGGGGGATGAGCAAGCCTAGGCTGAGCAAGAGGCACCCCATGTCTAAGAAAAACTTGAGAACACTAATGGAGGAAGTTATTAAAACATACCCTAGATTCCCCCTAGCAGACCCTGAAATAGTTGAAGAAGCCGCCGCAGGCGACGTTGTAATCTATATCTTCGACGGGGTCCCAAGTTTATTCAGGGTCTCAGGGAGGCTAGTGCCAACACTCAGACTACTAGCATATAAAGGCTATGACTGGCTACCCCACATATACATAGATAGGGGGGCTACGAGAGCTGTAGCGAGAGGGGCGGACCTCATGCTGCCCGGTGTTAGAAGAGTGGGGGGAGAATTTAAACCGGGAGATATTATTGTAGTTGTGGATGAGGAAGCTAAAACCCCGGTCATGGTGGGGGAGGCCCTCATAGACTCCAAGACAGCCTCTGAGAGTATAGGTAAAGGAGTTAAAGGGAAAGCCGTTAGAAGCATCCACTATATCGGTGACGAGCTGACCCCCTACATAGTCTAATAGCTTAGTGCTAGGCGCATCTTAGTGTTCCTAGGGTATAGTCTTAGGGACTCGAGGTTCTCGGGGATTATTATTTCTGGGGGCGTCTCGAACAATAGTTTCTGCCACGACTCCTTTATACTCTGAGCTAAGCTAAGGAGGGCTGAGGGCTCCCCATGGTTAAGTATCACGTTCCTAGGCTTGGGCTTCAAGTATCTCAGGAATTGTAGTAGCTCGCTCCTCGTGGAGTGGCCTGTGAACCCTTCTATAGACACTATTTCCATGTTGACTTTAAGCTTCTTCTGCCTCCCATCTTCGTAAACTTCAACCTCCCTCTCCCCCTCAGCCAGCCTCCTAGCTAGTGTTCCCGGAGCCTGGTAGGTTACGAAAGCTAGAATGTTCTCAGGGTCTTCAGCCATGTTCTTGAAGTATTCGATCACAGGCCCCCCAGTCATCATGCCGCTAGTTGCTAGTATTATGGCTGGCCCTTGAGACTCTATGGCTTCCTGCCTCTTAGACTCGTCGTTTACATATATCGTTGTAGGTCCGAGGAACGGGTTGTCGCCCTGGTATAGCATTAAGTCTCTCACAGGCTTAGCTAGGAGCTCCGGGTACTCCGAGTATAAGGCTGTAACCTCGTATATCATGCCGTCAACATATATTGGAACCTCCGGTATAGCCTTCCTCGCCAGGGCCGTGTTAACCAAGTAGAGTATATCTTGACCCCTACCCACAGCCATGACCGGGATTAAAAGCTTCCCCTTGGTTGAGGCTATTTTCTCAATAAGCGATAACAGGTCTGACTCAGCTTTCTCCCTAGGCTGAGGCTCTTTAGCCCCGTAAGTACCTTCGAGTATCAAAGCTTCAACCCTGTGGAACTCATCGTTAGCAGGGGGTAGGAGCCTTGTGCCCCTATCGGTTTTAATCCTATAATATTTCATATCACTAGTATATAATATGTTGAAGAGGCCCTGGCCCACATGAATATGAACCATGCTAGAGCCTAAAGTGTGCCCGGCGTTGACGAATGTGAGCTTAACGTCTGGGGCAACATCAACAACAACATTATAATTAACTGGGACAACCCTAGTCATAGCGAGGGCAACCTCCTTCATAGTATAAAGGGAACCCCTACCCTCCCTCCTAGAAAGCTCTATGAAATCAGTCAACATAAGCAGCATTATATCCCTAGTGGGCGGGGTCACGAAAACAGGGCCCCTATAGCCGTATTTGAAGAGTAATGGGAGAGCAGCCACATGGTCTATGTGAGAGTGGCTTATTATCACCGCATCTAAATCTTCAACCCTGAACTCCGGAGCGAAAAAGCTTGGAAGCCCCTCCTGCCCCATAGTTGAAGGTGACATGCCAGCATCTAGGAGAACTCTACTCTCCCCAGTATCTATTAGTATGGCCGCCCTTCCAACTTCAGAGAAGCCCCCTAAACCTATGATCCTCACGTATTTAGTCCCTATAACTAGGTCTCTATAGATCCTATCCCCTATCTCCATTAGAGCTTTCTTCCTCTCAGCTGAAGCTACTGTTAAATGTCTCATAATAGATTCCAGTATCTTACTAGCCATGGGGGGCTTCCTGTAAACTTCAAGCCTCCACCCTGTCCCGGCTAAAACCTGGTATCTCAGGGCCGCCCCCTTACCTAGGAGTTTACCGGGCTTATCTGCTAGAACCCTCACCTCCCCCAGGACTTCGTCGAACTGTATATCTTCAGGGTTTACTATGACGTCTTCAGGGACTAGCTTCATAATATACTCTATAGTCTCCTCTCTAGGCTTTCTAACCCTAGGGTCTGTCCTCACTACAACCCTCTTCCTAAGTATTTTAGCGAGCTCCCTGATCTTCTCCTCGTTCTCTAATATGAACTTGGGGTTTTTCACATAGACAGCTATCTCGGGCCCCTCAAACTCCACAGTTGAAATCTCAGCCCCCCCTAGAACCTTATATATTTCCGCTATAGCCCTCTTCCTAAACTCCTCCCCATACTCTGGAATCTCCTGGTTACTCACCTTTAAGCCACCCTGACAGTTTCGAGTGGAATAGAGTGCCCCGTGTAGGAGCGAACCCTCTATACTGTTAGGGAACTGAAGGGTATAAACTTTTCCTCGTAAACCCCCCGGCTGATAACCACTATGTCAACCCCGTCGCCTGAAGCTACATCCCTCAACATCGAGGATCTTATGGCTGAAGTCGCTATTTTAATAGCCTCTTCAAGGCTCAAATTCTCCCTATAATGCTCCTCTAAAACACCGTAAGCTATGGGCGACCCCGAGCCTGTCGCCACGTAAGTCTCCTCGGTGACGCTGCCGAAGGGGTCGAGAGCGTAGAGTCTAGGCTTAACATCATAGCCCCCTATAATAACCTGTACTAGGAATGGGAACGCCTTATAGGAGAATAGTATGTTCGAGAGGAGTGTCGCCATACCCTTTATGCTCATCCTGGTCCCGGTCTCAAGCTCGTAAACCCTAGCTTCCGTCCCGAGTATGTCTGCTAGCATTTGAGCGTCCGCTACGAGGCCCGCCATGGTGATCGCAGCGTAATCTGTTATCTTAACTATCTTCTTAACCCTCCTACTGGCTATCATGAGCCCGGCTGTGGCCCTTTTATCGGCAGCTAGCACCACGTGGTCTCCAGCTATTAAGCCTAGCGTCGTGGTACCTGTAGTTATAGGCTTTACACCCTGCACCCCTTTTCCACTCCAACATTGCCTGTTAAAGTTTAAACCTTTAATGTGTATCGCTAGAGCATTATTTAAGCCGCTAACACCCAGGCTAGAGGCGGGTATCTGGAGTGGCTTTCACAGTGAAGCCCGACAGGGGAGACCATATTATAGACTTGCCTAGGAAAGTGGTTGTAGGCTTCGGGGTACTAGAGAAAGTAGGAGGTTACATGGCTACACTCTATGGGAGGGGTTCAAGCTTCCTCATAATAACGGGGCCCAACGTTAGGGGGATAGCGTTAAACACTATATTAGATAGCCTCCAAGATGGGGGGTTCAACGCGTGGGACTCCATAGTTAATGACGCTAGCGTATACACAGCGGCGAGAATAGCGGAGGAGGCTGCGAAAGACAGGGTGGACGCTATAATAGGGCTGGGCGGGGGCAAATCCATAGACGTGGCTAAATACGCCGCTAAAACCGGGGGGAAGAGTTTCATAAGCATACCTACAGTGGCGAGCCATGACGGGATAACGTCGCCGTACGCTAGCTTGAAAGGCTTCGACAAGCCTGTTTCACGCCTCGCCAAGCCCCCGGATGCTATAATAGTAGATGTTAAAGTCATAGCTTCAGCCCCCAGACGCTATAATATAGCTGGTTTCGGGGACTTGATAGGTAAGCTTACAGCGGTGAGAGACTGGAGGCTCGCAAACATGTTGAAAGGAGAATACTATGGAGACTACGCGGCGAGCCTCGCCCTAATGAGCGCCACACATGTAAGCACATACTACAGGGAGATAGCAGCGGGGAGCCCGGAAGGATACAGGATACTCCTAGAAGCTCTAGTGAGCAGTGGAGTAGCAATGTGCATAGCGGGGAGCACTAGGCCGGCCAGCGGCTCAGAACACTTGTTCGCCCACGCCCTAACAATCACAGCTAAAAACCCCCCACTACACGGGGAAGCTGTAGCCGTGGGGACAATAATAATGGCAAGCCTCCACGGGATAAACTGGAGGAAAATAAGGAAACTCTTAAAAACAGTAGGGGCGCCCACAAACGCTAGAGAACTAGGAGTTACGAGCGATGAGGTTATAAAAGCCCTAACAATAGCCCCAACAATAAGACCAGATAGGTACACCATACTAGGAGATAAACCATTAGAGCAGGACGTAGCCTACAACCTAGCCAGGAAAGTAGAAGTTATAGATTAGTATAGCCCGGCCGAGTAGGGTTTAGCTTAGAGGTTGAGGTTCACCAGAGTCTCCTGGGCTGCTTTTAGTCCTGAGCCTAGCTCTATTTCAGCCCCGAGGGTTTTTAAAGTTCTTTCTAAGGCTGCTATAGTTGATATTATGTCGTTGGCGTTGACTGAGCCCATGTGGCCTATTCTGAAGCTTTTATCTCTCAGGGCTGGGTGTAGTGGCATTGCTATTATAACGTTTCTAGTTGTCATCTTGGATCTAAGTTCTGAAGGGTTTACTCCTGGGGGCGTGTAGGCTGCTGTTACAGTGTTTGCCGCTATTTCTTCCCCCCTAGCTACTATTTTGAGGCCCATGGCTTCTAGCCCTGCTCTCAATGTTTTAGCTAGGGCTGCATGCCTCTTAACCCTGTTCTCTAAGCCTTCTCTTAGGATCTTTTCTAGAGACCTCTCTAAGGCTACTACGAGGTGGGTTGCTGGGGTGGCATAGTAGCTTATCCTACCTTCCTCATAGGCTCTCATAACTTTCTCCCACTCGCTGAGCCTCAAATAGAACCCTTTGACGTTCTTAGAAGCCTCCCCATAGGCTTCTAAAGCTTTTTCAGTGCACATGGATATTAAAGCTAGACCCGGCGGGGTTTCTAGAGCTTTCTGGCTCGCCGTCAAGACAACGTCAACCCCCCAGTTAGAGCATTCTAAAGGCTCGGCCGCCACACTTGAAACCCCGTCAACCACTAAGAGGGAGTCAAACTTCCTAGCCACCCTAGCGAGACCCTCAATATCAGCCCTGACCCCGGTGCTCGTCTCCACATGGTTGACGAGGATAGCCTCATACCTGGATTTCGATAGCTCCCCAACTATGACATCCTCCCCCACAATGTCTCCAGGCTCCGCCTCTAAAACTTTAACATCATAGCCGTTCGAGGAAGCTATCCTAGCCCACCTATCGCCGAAATAACCGTGGGAAACAACTAGAACCCTAGAACCTGGCTTAACAGTATTCACGAGGGAAGCCTCCATAGCCAGGGTGCCAGAGCCAGGTATTATGAACGTGGGCACCCCATCCCTAGCCCCGACAACCCTCCTAAACTTCCTAACAGCCTCTCCATAAATAAGGGCGAAGTCGAGGCTCGTATGCTCGTAAACAGTAGAGAGCATATACCTAAGAGTATCTATGCTAAAAACTACAGGGCCCGGGGTCATGAGTATACGTCTCTCATCAGGATACAAGACTATCACCGGGATAACTGGGCTTAGAGAAAATTTAAATAGAGGAGCCCTCCCAACTAAAGCCATGGGATAGCGGCGCGCTAGAAATATTCTTCTTTCAACTTCTCCTCCACTGTTCTTTTAACTCTCATGAAGATTATTAAGCCGGCTGCGACGCCCAGGGCTCCCAACATGTAGGGGGAGTATTTGAGGGCTAGAGCTGCTAGCCCGGGCTCTAATGTTACATCTACAGTTGTAGGTTCTGAGAGTATTGTTGAAACGCGACCACCCCTATACAGTCTAGCCTCTGCCGTTATCTCGTAGACCCCGTAGGGGGCCCCTATTGTTAGGGCTCCAGAGTCATCTGTTTCCCCCTCATATGTGAAGCCTCCCCCATATCTTACTAGGGTTACTTTAGCTCCTGCTAGCGGGTTTCCCCAAGGGTCTTTTATTTTTACTGTTAACGTGTATGTTTTCGGGTTCAACTCTACCGCAACCTCCCTAGGGCCTTCTACTGTGAACCCTGCTTCCCTTTGGGGTTCATAGTTGCTTTTCCCTATGGGGGTTAACGTGATCTTATAGCTACCTACGGGGAGCGCTACTACTGCTTGGCCTGTGATTCTGAGTTCCCTCTGGTATGCTAGCCCCTTAGATCCGAGTTCGAGCCTCTCAAACTTAACCAGGTACTGCTCGCTTAGGAGTGTTCTAGATATTTTATCTACGAGTTTTATGGTTACATTAAACCTCGCAGGCTCTAAGATGAAAGTGCTCGGCTCCACACCCCCCAGGGTTACTTTAACCTTAAAACTCCTAGCTGAATAGAGGGGGCTTTCAGGTTTTAACGTAACATTATACTCGCCCAGGGGCAGTTCTAAGACTGCCTGCCCTCCCCTAGCTACTGTTGAAGCTACATGTTTCAACGTTAAACTAGAGATCAGAATATATACCGGGGTCTCCACAGGGTTACCGTCAACATCTACGAGTTTAACAACAGCCCTAACCGCCGGCGGCCTTATGAGGGGGGTGTAAACGCTAACGTTAACCCCCGGCTCTAGAACTTCAACCCTCAATGGGGCCCCTGGGGCTCCAATGAATAATACTATCTTCTCGTCGAAGCCCGGTTTAAGGGAAATGTTCGTAGAAGCGCTCCCCAACCCCTGGACTTCCACCCTTATAGTGTATAAGCCTCTGGGGAGGAATAGTGTAGCCCTACCGTCTTCAACCCTATCAGAAGCTAGGAGAGTGCTCCCCTCGTAAGCTTGAACTTCAACGTTATAGGTAGGCTTAGAGAGATACCATGTACCGTCTTCCCTGAAATTTACCTGGGCCACGTTAAGTATTAGGGGTTGAAGCTTTTCAATCCCTAGCCTGAAAACATATATATCCCTAGTCCCCGGTGATAGAGCCACCATAGGCTCTTCAAACCTTGACCCGATGATTAGCCCGGGGAGGCCTGTATCTAAGCCTTCATAGCCCGGGGGCCCCCTAAGTAGGGGGGTCCACTCATATCCTAAAACGCCGGTAGAGACGGCCTGAACTTTACCCGAGAGCGTGGTAACTATAACTTTCCTCCCACCTTCAACCTCGACTATAGAGTTTACAGGGCTCGAGCCTATTGAGAGGGCGGAGTCCAAGTAATACCTATTCCTTAAAGGCTCCTCTGGGGCGTGCCAGGGCCTAGCTCTAAGCCATTCAAGTTTCACTATTTGCCCCGAAGAGAGCCCAACATATATCCTTGAGGCGTCGGGGGAGGCTTCAAGGGATGTGACGGGGCTACCTAAATATATAGACTGGGGCTGCATATAGCCTATATCGGCGATTTCGAACCCCCTAGTTAAATAATACACTAGCAGCCACTCCCCAACGCCCAACACGAATATAGAGTCAACACCTAGCTCAGCCCACCCCGCAGGCGTGCCCATGCCAGGCTTTAGGAGCAGGGCTGCAGTGTGGCCCGCTAAAGTATTAACGCCCTTAACTCTAACTTCTTCAGGCACAGGTAGTAGGGCGACTTTACCGTCCCTCGCATAGTCGAAACTCTCGGGGAGCCTACTCGCGTTTAACAGGAGTACAGCTTGCATGAGCCCGGGCCTGTATAGCTCCGTTATTTTAACACCCCCAACTTCAACGGCCCCCATGCACGCCTCAATACTCTCAGCTTTAAGCTCGAGAGTGATAACGCCACCATCAATAATACGGCCTGGCTCCACTCTAACACTTTTAACGCCACCATAACATTTAGAGGATACTGTGAAGCCCCCAGTTTTGTTAACAAGCCTAGACTCGTAGAAGGCTATGAACGTGTAAGAGTCTGGGGGGAGCCCCCAAACTGTTATAGTGTAGTTTGAAGCCTCATATATTCGAGGGTCTAAGCTTGAAGCCCGCCCGGGAAGGGGCACCATGTATTTTCCAGCGGCTATAGCATAGTAAACCCTCCCCTCAAGGGCTAGATCCCTGCTCAGGTTGAATACCCCGGTAATAGCAGGCTCTAGGCGGCCAGCCTCCCTGATATAAGCGTTAACAGAAACCCCCCCAAGGAAACTGTGAGCGTCAACTTTCACGGGGAGAACTATGTCTACGAGAGCGGCCAGCCTCCCCCCCAGGAAAACGCTCCTAGTCCAGTCAAAAGTGTGTAGGAGAGGGTGTAAGCTTACGACTTTAAAGCCGTAGACCCCAGTTAAAGCCCCACTATGAGGCACCGGGCCCGCCTCGAACCAGCCCCCTCCGAGGGGCCCCCTAACCACCCTCGTCACATAAAGGAACCCCATAGAGTCTAGAACAGCAAGCTTGAAGCCGTCGGGGAGGCTTACAACGTAAACGTCTATAACAGGGGCTCTAGTAGCGGTGTAGAAACTTCCTTTAAATCCCGGGTTACGGTAGCTTATAGTAAAAGCTTCCCCCAAGCCTGTCCCCACAGCTATATAGCTTGGAGGCGTAGAGTCTACAGCCAGCGATGTAACGTTGCCTATAACCGCTTGAGCCCACTTAACTTTTAAAGATTTGAGGTCGAACTCAGCCACGTAGCCTTCGCTCGCAACTATAACAGTTTCTCTAAGGGGGATGAAGGCTTTATATGTGAGTTCGGGAGGTAGCTTCACTATTTCAAGCCCGTAAACTCTCGTGCCCCCGCTTCCAACCTTAACTTCCCCAGTTAAAATAGTTTCTGAAGAATTTGAAGGGAGGCTGCTAAATAACAGGAATATGGCCAGGCTAATCCCGGCGAGGAGCCTTGCCAGCTTCAAACTATGAACCCCCATAGGGTTTATACTTTGTTCAAGCCTTTGAAAGCTTATTCAAAGGAGGAAAAGCCCTAATTAATAGACATTTACACGTGCCAGCGGATAGAAACATATCCTAGGGGTAATCGTTGCTTGAGACACTGAAGAGAATACTTTCCAGGAAGGGGGCTGTTGAAACCCCCAACAACCTCGGGGAACCCGTTGGAAGAGACTATAGTGTTCTCCTCGACTACCTAGTCTCGGAGAGCCTCAAAGACTATGATGTCATAGACAAATACCCGCTCACAGAGCCTTGGGCGTACGCCTATATAGTTGAGAGGAGAGGTTCTAGGTCGAGAATCTATTATGTCGCTGAAGTTTCAATGAACGACGCTGAAAAAAGTGTTTACGACAGGCTCATGAAAGTCTTAGAGTGGGAGCTTAAACCCTACGAGGGGAAAAGCGGGGGCTCTATAGTTGATTTTAAGAGTGTGAGCGAGCGGTTCATAGAGCAAGCTAGGAGGATCGTTAAAGTTTATAGTGTGAGGCTAGCCCCCACACTTAAAGATAACATTGACTGGTCTAAAGTACTCTACCACATGCTTAAGAACACTATAGGCTACGGCCCCCTAGACCCTTTAATGAGAGACCCCTACATTGAGGATATAAGCTGCGACGGCGTTAGGAGGCCTGTATACGTTTGGCACCAGAGGTATGAGAGTATCCCAACTAACATAGTGTTCGAGACTGAGGATGAGCTCGACTCTACAGTTTTAAAACTAACCCATAAAGCTGGTAAGCATGTGAGCTCCGCTTTCCCCATAGTTGACGCTATACTACCTGAGGGTCACAGGTTCGCAGCTACTTTCAGGAAAGAAGTTAGCGTGGGAGGCTCCACGTTCACGATAAGAAAGTTTAGAGAGAAGCCTCTAAGCATAGTTGACTTGATAATCCAGAATACCCTCAACAGTACTCTAGCAGCATACCTCTGGATAGCTATGGAGCATAGGATGCCCGGGGTAGTCATGGGCGTTACAGGGGCGGGCAAGACTAGCATGCTTAACGCTCTCGCAACACTATTAAAGCCAAGCTTGAAAGTTGTTACTATAGAAGACACGCCGGAACTAAGGTTAACACTTGAGAACTGGGTCCAGCTAGTCTCGAGGCCCAGCTACTCCGTTACTGGCAGTAAGATAGGGGAGGTTTCTCTATACGACCTCGTTAAAGTAAGCCTCAGGTATAGGCCGGATGTGATAATAGTTGGGGAGGTGAGAGGCGAAGAGGCCTACGTCCTATTCCAGGCGATAGCCAGTGTCTCTCACGACACCCCTATAATCGTGAGGGAGACTAGAACGGGGAGGGTTATGCTTACAACTATAGGGGATTTCGTCGACAAGTTCTACGATAACCCGTACGAGGAGAGGATAGCTAAGCCTATACAAGGCTATGAAACCCTATCCCATGAAGGGTTTAAAGTGAAATGGAGCCCCATAAAGTATGTGTTGAGGCACAAAGTAGACCACATATACCTCGTAGAAGCCGAGCACGGCGTTGAACTGAAAGCTACGGGAAACCATAGCGTCTTCATACTAGACGAGGAGACTCTCGAGGTTAAAGTTAAGAGGGTTGACGAGCTTAAAAAAGGAGACTTACTAGTAACGTTTAACAGGGTGGAAAACAATGTTAGGGGATCAAGCTTCGCCCAACACCACCAAACATTTGAGGAAAACTATGAGTCTCTCGAGGAAAGTCAAACCTTAGACTTCGAGCAGGCTAGAGAACACTACTCGCAACATGGAGCCGGAACCCTCATCATAGAGCGTGTTTCAAGCTTTATGCAGAAACTCTGGGGGGCTCCACTAATAGAGTTCTGGGTTCTCCTAGAGAGTATTAGGGGGGCTATTAAGAAGTGGAAGCAAAGCCTCATAATAATCCCTACTAGAAGCCCTGAAATAGCCGCGCTCCTAGTGTGGCTAGCGAGGATTAAAGGGCTCAACGCTGTAATTATGAAGCCTAAAGAAGAAAAGTCTAATCTCAGGGTTTACGTGAGACGCCACGGCCCCAGCAGGGTCCCGGCTAAAGCTCTTGCAAGGCTTTTGAAGATGGCGGGCCTCGATGAATCTAAGCTAGCGGGGAATGTTAGAGGCGGGTTTATCTATATGAGTGATGCTTTGAGGGTGCTAAAAACAGTGAAGACTTCCGGCAACCTGGACGGTGAGGCTAGAAAACTCTACAATAGGGTATTCGAGTATTTGAAGGGGTGTGTGAGGCCCCTCAGAGTTAGGAGAGTTTCTAAAAGGCCTTATGATGGTTTCGTCTATGATATAAGCGTTCCAGGCTCTGAGAGCTTCTTCGGAGGCATTGTTCCAGTACTACTCCACAATACTGGACATGGGGGCCTCACTACGGCTCACGCTGAGAGCATATACTCGCTAGTTAAGAGGCTGACCAGCCCCCCCATGAATATACCTCAAAGCTACATACCCCTCATGAAGTGGGCTCTACTCGTTAAGAGGGTTACCCTAGAGAGGGATGGGATGCCTGTAACTGTGAGGAGAGTCACGGCCGCTTGGGAGATTAGGGAGTTTAACGACTACAGGCTAGTATCTACTTGGAACCCTTCCCTGGACGCTCACAGTGTAGACTTGAGGGATAGCATGATCCTGAGGGAGGCAGCACACGTTTCCGGGGTAAGCTATGAGAGTGTGCTCGACGAGGTTAAGAAGAGGGCTCTAGTCTTAGACTGGCTTGCAGTGAGGAGGGAGAGGGATTACAGGAAGGTTGCAGAAGTAGTTTACAGGTATTACATGGACAAGGAAGGTGTTATAGCTTCTATAAAGTCGGGTGTACTATAGTTGAAAAGCGCCCCCGGGAAACGTAGAGTAAGCGTGGTAGACGTTTACGACTATATAGCTTTAAAAACCTTCGGCAAACTCGCCCCGTGGCTCGCTAAGACTTTCGAGCTGGAGGCTGGGATTAGAAATGCTGGCATGACCATTTACCCTACACTATACGCTGCCAGGCTGCTCTTAGCGGTGGCAATAGCGGCTGCAATATCGGTCTACGCAACCCTAGTGGCGGCTTTTAGTAGTTTGAGCTTCACGTATAAAATCTTTATAGGGGCTTTAACCCTAGTTTTCCCAATACTAGTTTTCGCTCTGGGGCTCTCATATCCATCCTATAAGGCTGGCGATAGGAAGCGGTGGGTTGAGAGCGAGCTGCCTTTCTTCGCCTCCTACCTCACGGCCATGGCGATAGCGGGGCTGGATGTTTTAAGCGTGCTTGATAGGGTTTCAAGGCTTAACATATTTAAGGGTGTTAGAGTAGAGGCTCAGCTGATATTGAGGGATGTGAAGCTCCTAGGCAAAGACCCGTTGAAGGCTATAGAGGATAACGCTTTAAGCCACCCTAGCAGCCAGTACAGGGATTTCATGTTAGGGTATAGTGCTACCGTTAAAATAGGGGGTAGCGTGATCCACTATCTCGAAGTTAAAACACAAGACATTTTCAGGAATAGGGTCGACGAGCTTAAAGTACTGAGCGAGAGGGTAGCCTTATACACGGAGCTCTACATAATACTAGCTGTTATTTCAAGCGTCTCCTTCTACATATTCTTCACTATAAGCGGCCTATTCCCAGGCTCAGGGTTCGGGGGGGTGTCGCACATGGCTATTTATAGTTTCATAGCCCTGCCCCTGATAACCCTCACTATAATGTACCTTGTAGATAGGTTGCAGCCTAAGAGCCCCATAAAGTTCTTCGAGCCTTACAATGCAATGATAACCTACGGGGTCCCGGCGGCCGTAATAACTCTACCCCTAATGTTTTACATTACAGGCTCATATAAAGTCCTTGGAGGCCTCGTAACCCCGAGCCTCGTAATAGCTGCTTCGACAACCCTCTCATCACTCTTGATAGCTTTAAGCCTCCCACCAGCCTACTATTGGATACTAGAGTCGAGGAGAGCTAGAGGCATGGGGGGCTCCATAGCGAGCTTCCTAAGAGACCTTACAGAAGCTAGGAAGACGGGGTTGAGCCCGGAGAAGAGTATAATAGCGCTGTCAACGCGAGACTACGGCCCGTTAACCCCTATAGTTAGGAAGCTGGCTTCAGCTTTAACCATAGGATTAGATGTTGATAGGGCTGTAGCGTCTGCAGTTAAAGGCCACCGCAACTGGGTACTCCTATCCACTATGAGGTTCCTAACAGATGCTATAACGCTAGGAGGGGGGAGCGTTGAGACTCTAGATAGCCTAGCTAGGTTCGCTAGGAGCCTAGAAGACTATGAGATTGAACTCTCAAGGAGGCTCAAGATATACATGTTAATGCCCTACATAGGCGCGATAATGGTAGCAGGCTCGAGCATGATGATACTAGGGTATACGGCTCAAACTCTCACAGTATCCCCCCAGCAGGCGGCCCAGCTAAAAGAACAAATAGGTAGCATAGCCCTCATACTAAGCCTAGGCTCCCTAGTAAACTCTTGGCTAATGGGGCTCATGGCAGGCAAACTCTCTAAAGGCACTGTAGTTGCAGGGTTTACACATTCAATGATACTCGTGACTATAACTTTAACAACTATAGCCTTGACTCTAAGAGGAATACCAATAATATGAGGAACTATAGTTAAAAAGTGAAGGGGGGATTAGGGCATATACGCCTCTCATATCTTGAGGCCGAACGCTTGCCTCACAAGCTGCCTAGTTATCACTAGCCTTTGGATCTCGTTTGTACCCTCATATATTGTCGTTATTATAGCGTCCCTCAAATACCTCTCTATCCCCGTCTCGAAGTCGACGCCGTAAGCTCCATGTATTTGTATAGCTTGCCTCGCTATCCACTCTGCAGCCTCCGTAGCATAAGCTTTAGCCAGGCTGGCGGCTACTAAGAACTCAGGCCTACCCTTGTCCGCCAGCGTTGCAGCCCAGTATGTTAGGAGCCGTGCCGCCTGGAGCCTCATATACATGTCAGCTATCTTCTCAGCTATAATCCCGTGCGCTATTATGGGGCTCCCGAAAGTCTCCCTTTGCAGGGCGTAGTTGAGGGCTTTCTCGAAAGCTGCCTGAGCTATCCCGACGCCTTGAGCTGCCACTCCTATCCTCGTGTGGTCATAAGTGTCCATGAGGACTTTGAAGCCTTCATTAACCTTGCCTACAATGTTCTCCTCGGGAACCTTAACTTCATCTAGTATAACCTCGTAAGGCTGCTCCCCCCTCAACCCCATAACTCTAAACTGTTGGCCTATCTTAACGCCCGGCCAGTCTTTCTCCACTACGAAACAAGTTATCCCCCACCACCTCTTATCCGGGAGGGGGTCCTCAGTCCTAGCAGAAACTATGAAATAATCTGCTTCCCCAGCACCTGTTATGAACACTTTCCTCCCAGATAAGACGTAGCTCCCGTTAACTTTCCTAGCCCTACTCTGTATACTAGCAACATCACTACCAGCAACAGGCTCAGTGTTAGCGTGCGCAGCATTAGCCTCACCCCTAGCAACTGGAGGCACATACCTCCTCTTCAACTCTTCACTCCCAAACCTGAGAAGGGGGACTACAAAGAGGTCTCTCACACCCACAGTTACGCTCAAAGCAACACTAGCCCTAGAAAGCTCCTCAGTGAGAATAGAGCTCATAAGGAAGCCCCCGCCCTGACCCCCATACTCTTCCGGTATGCCTACCCCAGTAAACCCCATGGCTATCATCTCCCTCTTAATATCCTCGGGGACGCTGTTAGACTCCTCTATCTCCCTCCACCTAGGCATAACTTTGTTCTCCACGAACTCCCTAACACTCTTCCTAAAAAGCTCGTGCTCCTCAGTTAACTCGACCTTGAAATCTTCAACGCTCCTGAAAGGGAAAACCATTCTTCATGCACCGGGGAACATAGTGTATGCGAGAATTTAAAAACATTCTAAAACACTGTTATCAGCAGCCTTTAATATTCTCCATCTCTAAATGCTCTATTATCTCCTTGAGACTCTCTATGATACTCCCACCTACATAGCCTGCTGTAACTCCGAGAACTTTGAGCCCCCTATTTTTAGCTTCCTCTCTAAGCCTTTCATCAAGCTTAGACATGGCTTCATGCTTATGGCTGTCGTGGCGATGATTGTCTGCTAAGCCTATGAAGACTATGATTCTACCCTTATCTTCGCTCTCCATAGCTTTTATAGCTGCTTCAATCCTCTCAGGGGACGGTGTTTCCGCGTATTCGAAGACCACGTACCATATGATTTCTATGCCGAGCCATTGTATGGCTGGCTGGAGTTCTGCGCTCGCTATTACTGCTTTGCAGCCTTTTAGGATGCCGGCGTGTTCTTTAATCTCATCTATCTCCTTCTTTACTTCAGCCAGCTTCTCTTCATAATATTTCTTCTTCTCAGGTCTTAGTTCAGCTAAGACTTTAACTATCTCTGATAGGATGACCTCTAAGTTCCTAGGATCATAGTAGGGTTCATGGTAGTTGACCTTGTCTTCTCCCGGTAGCTTAGGTAGGATTAAGCCTTTGATGTCGAGTACGTTTATTAGCCTGGCTTTAACATCTCCCCTCTTGATGAGGCTTTCAACCTGCTTATCTACGTGAGTATGACCCATGCTGATTACTACATGGGCTGACTTTAGAACTTCAACATCCCTTGGCGTCAACTGTATCTCGTGGGGGTCCGCGCCTAAGCCTACAACATGTATGAAGTCGTCTTCTGCAAGTATTTTTCTAACGTCTTCTTGAATACCCGGGAATAATAAGACTACCCGGAGCCCTTTCTCCTCAACACTTTTAGGTAGGCTGTATATTATGGCTAAAGCCGTTAAAGCTAAGACTGCTAGGGCTAAAGCCGTTAAAGCTAGTTTCGAACCCGGCTTCATGTGCACATCCTTAATAGAACTTTATGTAAAACGTGCACTTAAATACTTCAATATATAGAGGTTATATTAAGCTCGGACAGCCAAACATACTGAGGAAGGTGCTCCCATGTGGATAGTGCACAGCAGCACGCTAATACTATAAACGTTAGAGTTGAAAGCGTGCACGTAAACTATGGGCCGGTCAAGGCCCTAGAAGATGTTAGTTTAGAGCTCAAGAGCCCCGGGATAGTTCAAGTACTCGGCCCTAACGGGGCTGGGAAGTCGACTTTATTCAAAGTCATAGCCGGTATTATTAAACCCTCCACCGGAAAAGTTTACGTTAACGGGGTTGAAGTCACAGGTAGTCCTGAAGTCGCAGGGCGGTTCATAGCATATATGCCCCAGTCTAACGAGCCCCCCAAATGGTCTACTCTAACAGTATGGGAATATGTTGAGACAGCAGCTTCTATAAAAACACTTAAATGGCCCAGAATCAAACCCTCAAAGGTTAAAAGTATAGTGGAAAACTGTCTAAACACGGTCGGGCTCCCAGAAAGCCTTTGGAGAGCTAGGCTCAGCGAGCTTAGCGGCGGCAACTATCAAAGGGCTAACCTCGCCAGGACACTCATAGGGGGGGCCCCTGTGATCCTCCTAGATGAACCACTAGCCTCTGTAGATCCTGAAGGTAGGGTCTCCCTAGCCGGGACTCTCGCAAGCCTAGCCAGGGGGAAGCTCATAGTTGTTTCAAGCCACGACCCCCACCCTCTACTAGAGCATACGAAGCTCATTATACTGTTGAATAAGAAGCTTATAGCTATGGGGGACCCTGATAGTGTTTTGAGAGCTTACACGCCTCAAACCTTATACTCCTACTGGGTGGCTGAGCATGGGCACTAAGTATGTTGTCTTAGTTTTAACTATAGCTTCCATAGCTTTAATGATGTTCATCCCCAAAGCCTACTGGTTCCTAAGCTATGGCAGTATCCTAGCTTTGATAGGCTCGGCGCTGGCTTTCGGGTCTGTAAGCGCCCTAGTGGCTGCTAGGGGCCTCTATTTCCTAGCTCATGTTACCCCTCACGCCGCCCTCCTAGCTATTCCCTTAGCTTTCCTTGCTTCCCTTTGGCTTGGGGGAGGTCATGGTTTAATAGCCGCCCTGGTTACTGTAGGGCTCCTTCTAGCTGCTGGATATGCTATAGGTAGGGGTGTTAGTGGGGATGTAGCGGCTTCTCTCCTAGCCTCGTTCACTGCTTCAGCCTCGGCGATCATATTATATGAGGCTCAGAGGCGTTTGGGGGCTGCTAGAGTCTCTTCTCTCATACTAGGGGATCCCTTGTTAGTGGGTCTGAGCGAGGGTGTTATAGGTTTAGCTTTGGGTTTAACTGTTTTCCTCATATCCCTGTCTGTAGCTAGGGAGGTTTTCTATATAGGGTTGAGTAGGGAGCTAGCCGCAGTTGAAGGGTTGAAAGTTGAAGTCTACGATTTCACATTATACACGTTGATAGCCTTGACAACTGTAACTATGCTAGGCATAGTTGGATTCCTGGTGGCGAGCATACTCATACTACTACCGGGAGCCATAGCCTCAATATTCTCCCGGGGGAGTATTGAAACCCTAACAGCTTCCGTAGCTATAGCTCTAGCAGCTTCAGCCGCAGGGTTAACAGGCGGGCTAGCACTAAACATATCACCCTCAGGCGCCATAGGGCTCACACTAGTAGTGCTCTACGCTATACTCAAGGTGGTTAAAGTTGGTTAAGAGGAGGTTCGGGGTCAGCATAAGCGGGGAGCTAGCTGATAGGCTGGACGAGCTGGCTAAAGCCCTAGAAGTGGATAGGAGCAACCTCGTAGAAGCAGCCCTTAGGAGCATGGTGGGGGAGTATGCGCACCACCTTGTAAGCCACGAGTGCTCAGCCCTTATAGCCCTAATATGCTCGGAGGAGGCTAGCATAGGAGATATAGTTGGAGGGTTCAGCGACATAAAAATCACACACCTGCACGACCATAAAGAGGGGAGATGCAACCAGATAATAATAGCTATAGGGCAGAGCACGAGAATAGCGGAGCTCTACGCGAAACTCAACAAAATAAGGAAATGCAAAGCCAAATACATAGCTTTACACGAAGAGCCTTAACCCAAACCTCCTATAAGAGCGGAAGCTAAACCCTCCCCTGGGGGCTGGAACGTTCAAGGCCCTACTAATAATAGGGGTCTCGGGGATAACGGCCATCTGGGCCTACTATGAGGCCTTGCTAGCGTCAACTTTAACCGGGGGGTTAAAAGAGGGGGTTTACGCTGCAGCCCTAGGAGCCTTCGGCGTGACTGTAGCTGGTCTCTCTAGAATATTCATCCTCAAGTCTCCAGCGTTTGAGTCTAGAAGGCTGACCCTCGCGCTAGCTGTAGTTTTCTCCCTAGCCTCCCTAGCCCCTAAAGTTTTAATAGGCGGGCCTCTGGGGGCTCTCCTATCCTATATTTTAGCCTCTGCAGCTTACGGCCTAGCCTCAGCCACAGTATTCTCAACAATACTATATGATGTAGACTATGGGGAGTGGAGGAGGGCCCTAGTGAGCCTAGCTAGTGTAACTTCAGCCCTAACACTATCACTCATAATAATATGGCTTACCCTCAAAATAGACCTGACAGCACCCCTAACAATAGCTTTCTCAACAATAACCCTAGCCTCAACACTGAAAACCCAGAAACAACTAATACCGAGCTTGACACTGAAAAACCTGGAAATACTATCAGACATAATAGCCTTCAAGAGAAACCCTGAAACCTACAAACAATGGGAACGTGAAACCCTAAAACTAACACTACTCCTAGGAGCCCTAGGAGCCCTAAAAATAACAGTACTAGCAAAAGCAGCCCCAGAACACGGAATACTAAACTGCCTAACAGCATACTCAGCAGGAACCCTAACAGCAACAATACTAGCACACATAGCAATGAAACCCAGAATAGCCGTAATACTAGCATTAACAACACTAACAACAACACTAGCAATAGAAAACACACTATTAAAACTACTATTAATAGCCCTAACAATAACATACACAAGCCTAACAATAACAATAGAAACACTAGAAAACAAGCCAAAAACAATAAACAAAATAATGATAGCAACGGGAGCAGCAACAACAATAGGAGCAGCAACAACAGGAACACTATCACTACTCAAAATAAAACAAGCCACAATAATAACAATAATAATAGCAACAGCAATAATAATAACAGCAATAATAGAAACAAAAAAGAAAAAATGGGAATAAAAACCTAGCCTAACCGCTAGCGGCAGTAACCTGAGTTAGATAAGTATTGCCCGCTTCAGTCATAACCCTAACAGTATAAGTAGCCCCCGGAGTAGCAGTTTGACCTACATTACACGTTATCGTTGTTAACTCGCCAACCTTCACTGTAGTTTTATTTTGGAGAGTACATTTGCCCAGTCCGTCGACTCTAACTTCTATTATTTTAGCGTCTTTTGATCCTTCATTCTTTACTGTTAAGTTCAGCTGACTCTCATTCTGATTACCCACCAGGGTGGCGTTTGGGTATATTTTTAGTGATTCTGCTCCTCCCATGCCTCCCCATAGTCCCATTAGCCATCCTGCTATTGCTATTCCTATTGCTATTGTTACTGCTATTAGGATTACTGTGGCTATTATTGGGCTTATTCCTTTTTTGGCTTTCATTTTCATGCCCCTCTGCCTTTTTGTTTAGTGTTGTCTGGGGGGTTTGATTTTCAATTTACTTGTTTCTGTTTTTCTTTTGCTCTCCTTATTTAACCTTCTATTTATTGTTTATTCTCCTTTGATTGTTAGTGTTTTTAGCGTGTCTCCCGGTTTTTCTCCTATTTTTATTTCCTTGTATTGTCCTGTTGTCCAGTATTGTTTGTACTGGTTTTGGTAGTGGGGGGAGTGTGGGTTTCCATGTGTTCCTCCTGGTAGTGCTGCGTTTAGTGTTTTTGTTGATAGGTCGCTCGCCAGCCTTATGCTTGCCCCGCTTTTTACTGGGGCTCCTGTTTTGGGGTCTAGTGTTGTGGGGGATGCTGGGTTTACACTGTATGGTCCTCCTCCCGCCTCTTTTTTCTCGTAGTTGAATGTTTTCAGTATTGGGTGTTCTGGGCTGTAGTAGTGTAGTTTCCCGTATTTCCATGTTTTATATTCTCCTGTTCCATAGTATTGTTTTAATAGTTCTAGGGCTTCTCTCAGAGTTTCCAGTGCTAGTTTCTCGGCCTCGCCCCTCGCAATATACTTCTCTGCTTTCGCGCTGCCCGCGAGATAGTCTTTGAGGAGTTTCTCTGCGAGTTCAAGCCTGAAGAACCCTATGTTACGCTCGCTTCCATAGATTTTAGCCCAGAGGCTCGCCCGGAACTTCCAGGTCCAGGCTAGCGCTATGCTCGGCTCCCAGTTATCCGGGCTCGTGGGGGCTCCCCGGGATATCCATTCTTCTAGGGCTTTAACTATTTCCCCGAGTTCTCCTCCGGCGCCCCTGGCGAGCTTTAATAGTATTATAGTGTAAGTGTCGAGGCTAAGGTCTTTGCCCGTATCTGTCTGGACGCTCATAACATCTTCAAGGCTGAGCTTACCTTTAGCCTTCAACTTCTCCCCCAGCAACTCTAGTATCCTGTCTTGTCTGAACCTGTCCGCCCAGTTCCAGCCTATGAATTTCCCGCATTCCCCGTCGAAGGGTTTAGAGTTGGCTGTAACTATGAAGGGTCTGGGGGGGTTGAAGATTATGGGGAGGGCTCCATAGTTTATGAGGCCAGCCCATTCACCTTCACCCCTACTACCATTATATGGTAGGAAGCCCCTGTTTTCGACCTTGAAACCTTCTATGTTGAAAACAGGCGTGTTCACCCTTAGGGGGTAGGCTCCGACAGGAGAGTAAGCTATGTTACCGTCAGCATCTGCTACTACAAAGTTCTGTATTGGGGCTGTGAAATACTTCTGAGCTTTTAGAGCGTCGACAACGCTCCGAGCCCTGTTAAGCTCCCATATGAACGCTAGCTCGAGGCTGGGCGCCGCCCCAGTGAAGGCTACAGCATACCGTTCTCCCTCCTCCTCTATAACAGGCCCGTGCACAGTCTCCAGGACTCTGAGCTCCCTAGACTCTATTCTCCTAGCTTGGGGATCCCACACTTTAATAATTTCAACTCTAACTTTCGCCTCTAGCCATTCACCCTTATAATAGTATCTTGTGCCGTCCCACTTATAATAGTAGAAGTCGGTGAAATCCCCCATGACGTTAGTGAAGCCCCAAGCAATCCTCTCATTCCTACCAATAACCACTACTGGAGCCCCAGCTATCGTGACCCCTGCAACTTTAACGTTGGGGGTCTCAATGTGGACTAGCACCCAGAGGCTGGGGGCTGTGAGGGCTAGGTGGGGGTCGTTGGCAACTATAGGCTTCCCGCTCACAGTATATGCGCCGCCCACAATCCAGTTGTTGGAGGCTTTAAGGCCTGAGAAGAGCCTTAAGGGCTCCCCAGCCCTCCAGAGGAAGTTGAGGGTTTTAGAGGAGTTCACACCATTGGAAGCCCCGCCTATGATGGTGGGGGACTCTAAGATCTGGGCTGTTCTTGTTAAGCCTGTAACCTCACCCCACTTGACTGTTTCCGCACAGTAAGCTTGGGGGGTTGTCAGACTCCTGTTGACTATGTCTAGGTCTACTAGCACGTTTAAACCCCACTTTCTTACTAGCTCGTTCACCACTAGGTCGTCAGTATCCCATGCTAGCATCATAGTGAAAAGTTTCTGTATAGCCACTACATCCTCAGGCTTCCAAGGCTCCGGCTTCAAACCTAGCAATCTATACTCTGGAGGCAAGTCTCTATCTTTCAAACCCATTATGTAATCGTTGAAGCCCCTAACAAAATATTTTATGAGGTTCGCGAGCCTCGAAAGCTCCGGGTCCCCGCTCTCAGCTACTAGCCGCCAAGACTCCCCTATAGCGTCGTCCAAGTTCAGAGTCCTCATAAGCCTGTCACTCTCAAAAGCAGCCCCGCCGACGAGCTCAGAGAGTTTACCCTGAGGGAGCCTCCTTAGAAGGTCGGCCTGGAACAGCCTGGTAGAAGCCATGATGTAGCCAAGAGCGTAAACACTAGCCTCATCTGTAGAGGCGAAAATATGGGGGACCCCATCACTATCCCAGTATACCGTAGCTTCACCAGGCACCCCGGGAGCCCTTATAACCCCGGAAGGGAGCTCTGCAAACCCGCTACCCGCAACACCGTGGAAAGGGTCCAGGAACAGGCTTATGAGAGGTTGAAGGAGGGGCACAGCTAACATTAAGATGACTATGAAAACTAAAAGTGGGACAGCCATAGTCTTCAGTCTAGAGCCCAACAGCTAACACCATAATGGAAAGAGTTGAAAGAG
Source organism: uncultured Sulfolobales archaeon (assembly GCA_937921695.1). Lineage (GTDB taxonomy): Archaea > Thermoproteota > Thermoprotei_A > Sulfolobales > Acidilobaceae > DSZV01. The sequence continues at coordinate 33,668 of CAKZTZ010000010.1, forward strand.
AGATCCTAAATAACTGTTAACAGTAGGGTTAAAGTTAAAACTCCACTATTATATTAGTTTCAGCTTTAAACCTCCTATTGGTGTCTGCGATGCGGGCTAACATCTTAATGGGGGCTTCAACAATATTATCTAGCCTTGTCCTAGCAGGCTCTCTCTACATTCTAACCCCTCCTTTTAACATTGTAATAGGCGTTATTCTAGCAGGCATAATAGTGGGCGCAGTGTCTAGAGGGTTTAAGTGGGGCCTAGTAGCCGGCGTGGTGGCGGGGCTTTTAGGATTCCTCATAGCTTATTTTGCCTCGGGGGCTGGCGTTATAGGCTTTAGGGTTATGAGTGAGCTTTTAGGCTCTCTAGGTATACTAGCTCCCTTAATATATTACCCTCTAGCTGTAGGGTTTACATCGTCTTTAGCGGGATTATTTTTCCAGAGGGTTTTAGGGAGGGGAGTGTAGAAGGCTCTTAGGATTTAAAAAAGGTAAACTTAGAGGGGTTTGGGCGTATTACGTTTAGAGTTGTATGTGTTTTTCTAGTTGTAGGGTTTTGAAGCCCATGTTTTCGTAGAATAGTTCTGCTATTAGGTTGCCTGCTGGGTATACTGCTGTCATCATGCCGGCCCCTCTTGTTTTAGCTTCTTCTTTGGCTTTTTCTAGTAGTAGTGCTGCTACTCTCTTCCTCCTATATTTGGGCCTCACATATATGTCTGTTATTACTGCTTTAACTCTAGGCTTGTAGAATATTCTGTCTACTAGTTCTATTCTTATGACCCCCGCTAGTTCTCCATGTTCCGTATCGTAGGCTACTAGGGTGAAACAGTTTTTGTTTTCCTCGAGTGTTTTCTCTACATACTTCTCTACTTCCTCCTCCAGGTTTTCCACAGTCTTGAATAGGGGGTCTAGTTCTTCGTTGAGGGCTTTAAGCCTCGCTATCATCTCAGCTATGAGCTCCTTATCTCCGCTCGTGGCGAATCTAACTTCTATAGGCATTCTTTCACACCTCCTTAAGGTATATGCTTGTGAACTTTCTAAAGCCTATCTTCTCATAGAACTTCTCAGCTATAACGTTCCTAGCGGGGAACTCTACTGCTACATGGCGTATTCCTAGCTTGGAAAATTCTCTCTTAGCATGCTCTATGAGCGTTGTAGCCACACCTTTCATCCTCTCTTCTGGGACTACATATAGCTCCCTCAGAACCCCAATATTCCTCCTAGCTAGCATAAGGTTCTCTACTACAACCCCATAAACATAACCTATAACTCTACCCTCCGACACAGCTACGAGCGTTAAGCCTCCATCTTTAACCCTACTCTTAGCTATCTCTAGGGCTGCTTCTCGAGCGTTAGGGGCTAGCTCCATTGAGGGGTCAAACTCCTCGTTGAACATGTAGAACCTCAATATTAGCTTAGCTAGCTCCCCCACCTCTTCCTCTCTAGGCTTTCTAATAACTATTGCAGGCTCGAACATGGCTACTCTACCCCGGGCGGGGGCCTCTTTATTAGTCCTGCTTCCCAGAGTTTCATCCATTTCTCTCTGGTGCTATATATTATTGATAGGGCCCTCTCATGCTCCTCCTTATAAGTTGTAGTCTTCCTAGCTAGACCCTGCTCTACAGTTTTGACAGCGACAGCTGCAGCCTCCCTAGCGAAAACCTCCCATTCCTCCATTGTAGGTATTATGTAGTCTTCTCTCAAACCCTTCTCTTCAGCGTATTTCGCTAGCTCGAAAGCCGCTGCTATCAGGGTTTCATCAGTAACAGCTTTAGCTCTAACGTCTAAGAGGCCCCTGAACATAGCGGGGAATACTAGGCTGTTGTTAACCTGGTTGGGGAAGTCGCTCCTCCCAGTAGCTACTATTTTAGCCCCAGCTTCTTTAGCCTCCCAAGGCCATATTTCGGGCACAGGGTTGGCTATGGCGAAAACTATAGGGTCTTTGCTCATCCCCGCAACCCACTCTTTCTTAATAACCCCGGGCCCCGGGGTGCTCGCCGCTACTAGGATATCAGATCCTTTTAGAGCCTCAGCGGGGCCCGCTCCAGGCTTCAACCCCCCGCCTCCAGTCTCCACCGCTATCCTATACTTCCATGGGTGGCTTAGGAACAACTTGTCTATATCGTCCCTGTCGGGATGCAATACCCCCTTACTATCTAAGACTGCAATATTGCCTGCTGGAACCCCTATTTTCCTGAGGAGCCTGTATAATGGTATGTTTGAAGCTCCAGCCCCAAACAAGACTATCCTACTATTCTTGAGGCTCTTCCCCGTGATTTTAGCCGCGTTAATGAGGCCTGAGAGTGTAGCTGCTACTGTTCCCTGCTGGTCGTCATGCCACACTGGTATCTTAAGCCTCTTCTGAGCTTCCTCTAGAAGGGTGAAGCACTTGGGGCTCTCAACATCCTCAAGGTTTATGCCGCCGAAACTCGGCTCAACCCACTCGAGGAGAGTTAGGAATGATTCCAGGCTCTTAGCTCTATGAACTAAACCTATAGCGTCAACACCCCCCAGGAATTTGAAGAGGAGAGCTTTACCCTCCATAACAGGGAGAGCCGCCTCAGGACCTATATTTCCAAGACCTAGAACTCGAGTCCCATCACTAATAACAGCGACAAGGTTCCACCTATATGTGAGCTCAAAACTCAGATCAGAGTCTTTAGCTATGCTCCTTGAAGGCTCTGCAACACCAGGAGTATACCATATTGAAAAATCATCCATACCCCTAACAGGAACTTTAGGAATAACTTCCAGCTTGCCCCCATAATACTCGTGAAGTTCGCGAGCTATCTTAAACCAATCTTTCTTAACGCCCAACGTAGGCCACCATCCTCGCCTCAAGTATACTAATAGGGGGCAAGGCTAATATAAATTCATAATTTACAAATTAAAAATATAAATTATCCGTATAAATTACTTTAAAAATATAAATGTTGAAAGCTCCCCCCAGATAATTATATAACCTTAAGCTTCCTAACCGGAAAGCATCAAATAAGAGCCTAAAACTTTAACTAGAAAACTTGCGAGAACCTCAAAACTAGAGAAGCTAGACCTAGCTCTAAGCATAGGATAACCGGGAATACTCAAGTCAAGGTCGTACTCAAAACTAACACCATTCAAACTCGCTAGTATAAAGGCAAACGCTTTAAACGCCCTTACATAGTAATCCGCATCCCCGCCATCGCAAGGTAAAGGCAGCGTAGCTTGAATAACCCCAATGCCGCTATCCCAGCTAACTTCAATGACCACGCCATCAACATGAATCCTAGTAACGTCGCCTTCAGCTTCAAAACTAACACCCAACTCCTTCAAGGACTTTTGAAAACTCTCGACAGGCCTCCTCCAACTAACATGACCAGGGACGGGCGCCATAACTCTAACCCACGTGAATAGTGCTAGCAAAACCTTTAACTAGTGAAGAATTAGAAAGCAGCTACACTAGGGTTCCTGTAGGGGTTTTAAGTTGGTTGACACCGGTTTCCCCCTAGCCGCAGGGAGCGTTGGGCTCTTTGTTTCTATAATGGTGCGGGGGGTGGGATTTGAACCCACGCAGGCCTACGCCATCGGGTCCTCAGCCCGACCCCTTTGACCAGGCTCGGGCACCCCCGCTTGCCATAACGTTAGTTATTGTGTTTAGGGGTTTTAAGTTTTGTTTTTAGCCTTTGGCTTTCCTTTTCTCGATGGTGTCGGTGTTGGAGTCTCAGGGGTTTGAAGGTCTCGGTAAAGTTGTGGCTGTTAGGGTTTCGAGTTTTGGGGATTTGGTTAGGCTTGTCTCCAGCGCTGCTCACATGATGGTTGTTATGCCTGTATACAGGTTTAGGTTTAAGGGTAAAGTCGTTTATGCTGTTCAAACTATTTACAAGGACTACTATAAGCTTTACGGGGTCCCTATAGTCTATTATTATTCGATGGACGATGACGGCCTCGAATCATCTAAGGCTAAGTACATCCTAGCTAAAGTTGACGAGACAGGCGAGAAGATAGAAGTGTCTGATAAGACTAGAGTTGGGTGGTTAAGTATCCCCCTAGTGAACCTGGAAGATAAACCCCCATTCATGCCCGATAATTTAGAAGTGTAGCCAGCAAGCAGACCAGTGTCCTTTCTCTACTTCAATAAGGGGGAGCTCCTCTAAACTACACTTTTCCATGTAGAAGGGGCACCTTGGATGGAATCTACAGCCTCTAGGCGGGTTTAAGGGTGAAGGGGGCTCCCCTTTAATAGTCAGCCTGCTCCTGGCTCTTGCTATCTCAGGGTCTGGTATTGGTATTGCTGATAGTAAAGCTTTAGTATATGGGTGTGTGGGGTTTTCGAAAACCTTGTCTGAGGGCCCTATTTCAACGATTTTACCTAAATACATGACAGCCATGTAATCGCTCATATACCTCACAACTCCAAGGTCGTGGCTTATGAAGAGGAATGTGAGGTTGTATTTAGCTTGAATCTCTTTGAGCAAATTAAGTATCTGAGCTTGAACGGACACGTCTAACATGCTGGTAGGCTCGTCTAAGACCATAAACTCGGGGTTTAACGCTAAAGCTCTAGCTATAGCTATCCTCTGCCTCTGACCCCCGCTAAACTCGTGGGGGTATCTGAATAGGTGGGTCTCATTTAAGCCTACTTGATAGAGGAGTTTAAGCACGTAATCTTGGGGATCTCCTACTTTAATACTGTGAACCCTCAAAGGCTCATATACTATGTCGAATACCGTCATCCTGGGATTAAGGCTCATGTAAGGGTCTTGAAACACTATCTGAACCCTCCTCCTGAAAGCTTTAAGTTCTCCCCCCGAGAGTTTCAGGATATCCCTTCCATCGAAGTATATGCTACCTCCTGTGGGCTCTATAAGTTTCAATACAAGCCTGCCAACAGTAGTTTCCCGGAACCACTCTCCCCCACTAAACCTAGAGTCTTACCTCTAGGTATTGAAAAGCTAACCCCATCTACAGCCTTCACATACCCCCTCGTGAATATTAAACCCTTAACAGGGAAGTATTTCTTGAGGTTGAAGACTTCAACTAAAGGATGCTCCCCTGGAAACATCTTCACTCAATCCTCAACACCCTGAGCCTCATCCTTATAGAGCCAGCACGCCACCCTACGGTTCTGGCCTATCAAAAACTTGGGGGCCTCTCTAAGCATATTTCGCTGAAAACGGGCACCTAGGGTGGAACCTGCACCCTTTAGGGGGCCTTATAAGGTCTGGCACTGTGCCCGGTATTGATTCAAGTTTCGAAGTCCTAGCTAGAGGGTTTATTACAGATTTTAGGAGAGCCCTAGTGTAAGGGTGTTTAGGGTTCTTAAAAACTTCGAAAACAGGGCCTTCCTCAACAATCCTACCAGCATGCATGACGGCTACACTATCCGGACTAGTATAGGGCCTAGAGTGTTAGGGAGGATATGTCTAAACAATATAGCGTGCGTCGACACACCTATAGCCCTAGCAGCTTCAACATAAACGTACTCCCTCGCAGATAAAACCATGCCCCTAACAATTCTAGCATAGCCCGGCCACCACACAACCCATAAAGCTATTATTGCGGAAACAGGGTCAGCCGAGGCCCCCACATGCTCAGGTTTTAAAGGGAGTAAGAACAAAATCACCGAGGCTAGCGAAGGAAACGCCCCAAGAATCTCTGAAACCCTGCCAGGTGAAACTGCTGAGGAAGCTAATATCAGACCGGGGAACGCTATGAAAACACTTGTAACCCTCATTATAGTCTCATCGACATAACCCCCCGATAGCCTGAAATTAAGCCCAGCGTTATACCTAGTAAAGGGCCTGCAGCCATTACTAAGATAGCTACGACTAGGCTTGTCCTAGCACCATAAAGTATACGGCTGAAGAGATCCCTTCCATAATCGTCAGCCTCAAGTATTAACGTGTAGTTTCCAGGCTTAATCCTATAAATCTCGCTACACAAGCTCACCTCTCTCACTGTTATGACCGTGCCGGGAGGGGCTAGATAAGAGTTCTGGTCGCAGAGGACTAGGGGCATATCATAGCTAAAGGGAGCTATGTACGGGCCTATTAAGGCTACTAGAATGAAGAAAGATACTAGAGATAGCCCTAATAATCCTGGAGGCGACCTGTTTAAGGCGTATAGTGTTAGTTTAAACTCTTCAACCCTAGCCTCATTCCTAACTTTCCATCCAGGCCTAACCCTGTCAATAATGGATGTTAAATTACCTAGGATGAAATCAACAAGCTTATCTAGAACTTTCTTTTCGTAAACCTCCTTCTCCTCACCGGACACTCTAATATCTCACCCTAGGGTCTATGATCGCGTAACTTATGTCTACTAGGAGGTTAACAGTAACGTATATCAAAGCTATCAGGAGGACGCCTCCCATTAAGGTGAGATAGTCGTAAAACCTTATAGCATCTATCAAATACCTACCCACACCTGGCAGGCCGAAAACAGTCTCAGTTATCGGGGCTCCGGCTAGTAAACCTCCAAATGTTAACCCTAACACTGTAATTACTGGGACCATGGCTTTTTCAACACGTGAATATACTTCCTACGGCTTGGTAACCCCCTAGCATCTATAAACTCTACAAAGTCCGAACTTAAAGCGTCGAGGAAACTGTTCCTCACAAGCCTAGCTATGACACCTATGTTAGCGTAAGCGAGCACGAGAGAAGGTAACCAGTTCAATGACTTGCCTGAACGCTTCTTTAGAGGTTTTTCCGAGTGAACGGTTAGAATTCCCCATCTTTCCTTTAACTATCCGAAGTTTTAAGAGCTTTTACTTGCGAGCTTGGTTTTTAAAGCTCTGAATATTGTTTTAATTTATTGGTGTGGAGGGGGTTGACGTATTCTATAGTGGCTGTTGACGTTGATAGGGGAGATATTGGTGTTGGGGTTGCTTCTAAGTTTATAGCTTCTGGTAGTATAGTGCCTTGGGTTAAGCTTAGTGTTGGAGGTGTGGCTACCCAGTCTTGGGCTAACGTGAAGTTTGGCCCTGTTATTTTAAGTCTTTTAGAGAACGGGTTTAGCCCTAGGAGGGCTGTTGAGGCTGTCCTCCACGAGGATCCTAGGAGGGAGCTTAGGCAGGTTGGTGTAGTTAGCGCTAGTGGTGAGGCTTACGCTTTCACGGGGAGGGAGTGTATTAAGTATGCTGGCCATATTGTCGGCGAAGGCTATGTCGCCCTAGGTAACATACTCGCCGGGCCCCAGGTTGTTGAGGATATGGCTAGGGCTTTCGAGTCTACTAAGGGTGAGCTAGTAGATAAGATATTGGCAGCTCTCAAAGCTGGGGATAAAGCTGGAGGGGATAAGAGGGGGAAGCAGAGTGCCGCTATAATAGTGGTTAGACCTTGCGGCGGCTATGGGGGCTGCGATGAGGGGGTCGGCAGGTATGTTGATTTAAGGGTGGACGATCACCCGGATCCTATAGCTGAGCTTGGAAGACTATTCAAGATATGGGAGATAACTATATTGACGAGGGAAGATCCGAGCGATGTAGTTAACATGGAGGATGTTGCCGAGAAACTCCAGAGAGCCTTAGCAACACTAGGCTACTATAAAGGCCCCATAACTGGAACCTTAAACCCTGAGACTATAGAGGCCTTAGAAGGCTGGATGGCAGTGAACAATTTCGAGAATAAGATAAGGGGAGACGGTAAAATATGGGGTACTGTTTATAGGTTCCTCATGGAGCAAGCGGGGATGAGAGGGTAACAGCGGAGGGTCAAGTAATATCGACACCACACAATATAATAGTTGTAGGGCGTGAACAGCTAGGGTTAGACGCCTATTTCTGGAATAAGCTAAGGGGAACGCACAGGAAAGTATTGCTAATAAGGAAAACTGAAACGCTAAGCGTGAACCCTCCAGGATGCAGGCTACCAGTTGAAGTTAACCCCATGGAGCAGATAGAGGATATCAGAAAGATAGCCGCGAGAAGCATAAGTGAAGATAGCCGTGTTAGCCTCCCATTGTCACTCATAAGAATATCGAGCCTCCTAATACCCTATACTATAGCTGAGAAGGCGCAAGACCCTATAGTTAGGGGATTATTAGGGATTGACGAGCTAACAATGGCGGTCAAAATAGCCACAACACTATTATCATGGGGAGAGTTGAAGCCGGTAAACAAGGTGATGTGGCTTAATGTTAAACTGTCAAACCATAATATTGAAGATAAACTGTTAGAAGAGTTAAGGCGCATAGATGAGGGTTTCAATAAAAATTTAGCTAAAGCTTTAGCAGCATGCCGCGAACCTTGAACTGAACTGTTAAACGCTAAAACCTTCAGGTAGCCATTAAGTAAAAGGGGGCTATGAGCTAGCTTAGCTTCACAGATTGGTGAAGAGGAATCCGGGATGCGAGCTCCTTCCCGGCATATTTAAAAACTCTGAAGTCTGCTGTTAACGTGGTGTTTGGGGTGGTAGTGGCGGGTATTATTTGGCCTTATGATTTCCGGCTTGAAGCTCTGGTTACTGTTGTTTTAGCTGTTTACGTCCTATTTGTGGTCTTCGTGACTCTACCCTTCTATAAGATCATGGTTTCTAGGGGTGTGAGTGATTATTCTGCTAGGTACTATAATAGGAAGATTATCCACATGTTTGCCGGTGGCTTAGTGGCGGTCTTAACCCCTTACCTTTATACTTCCCCCCTCTTCCCGCTTCTAGCTTCTTTAGCTTTAGCTTTTTTGCTCGCTATAGCTAGGAAGTATAGGCCTTTGTATTGGTTCCAGGTTTCCGAGAACGCTTACGAGATTAACTTTCTCATAGCTTGGGGTCTCAGTATATTCATATTGTGGAATTTAACCGCTAATCCTTTCATAGCAGTGCTCCCAGCAATATTCATATCTTACGGTGATGCCGTGACAGGGCTTATCAGGAACGCTTTATTCGGGGAGAGGACTAAGCACTGGTTGGGTAACGTGGCTATGGCTATAGTGTGCCTCCCTATAGGCTATTTCTACGCAGGCCTCCTAGGGCTCGTAGCGGCCGCTGTTTCAACTATAGTTGAGAGGTTCGAGTTCGGACCTATAGATGATAATGTCTTGATAGTTCTCACTTCAACACTCATACTACTCTACCCATACTATATCTACGTGTAACTTCACTGAACCTAGCTAGCAAGGCTTGGGAAACGTATCTAAAGCCCTAACAACACAGCCGTAGCGCAAACCATAACTACCGTAAAACATAGACCTTATAATCTCGGCAAATCATAGATATGACTTCTACCCCCTAGAGGGAATAAAGTTAATATGAGTGTATCTCCACTATATCCCCGTCTTCAACCACATGGTCGGAGCCGACCCTCTGACCCGGGAATTTCACACTTCTACCCCAGACTTTAGCATACTTAAAATTGCCCGCAAGCCTTTCATGAACCATCTCAGCCACTTCAATAACAGTGGCGCCCCTCTTAACAATTAGGGGCCTAGGGTCGGGCTCTTTGTTTGGGCTTTTAGTGTAGACTCTTATTATATTAAGCATTTTGAACACTAGCCCGCCCAGCCCTTCAAGCCCCCTACCTGAAGCTGCGGAGACGGGGATCACGGGAACGTCTTTGGGAGCTATTCTTGAAACCCTCTCTAGAGTCTCTGCTATGCCCTCCGCTATGTCGGCTTTGTTGATCAAGATTATCGTGGGCTTGTACACTCTAGATGTTAATATTGAAGCTTCAACGTCGTCAAGGGATACTTCCCCCTCAACTTCTATAATAGCATTGTATATCCTGTAGCTTGCTAGGAGCCTCCTCAAATCTTCCTCAGTAGAGTCCACTAGCCTACCGTGCCCTATAACCCTCACCCCCTCGACCCCCCTACTTTTCTTAATCTTCACCAACCCCTTAGACTTGCTCACAACTATTCCCCTATCATCTAGCATCTCCAAGACCATCGACACTGAGTTCTCAAGGTCCGGCATGTCAAAGCTGAACACTAGGATTAAAGCGTCGGCGTTCCGAGCCAACCCTATAACCCTGTTGTTAAACGAGCTCTCAGGATCCTCAACTATGAGGGCTGGTGTGTCGACAAGCTGGAATTGTAGATCCTCATATACCAGCATTCCAGGTGTTGGGAGTTTAGTAGTGAACGGGAAAGGTGAAATCTCAGGCTTAGCATTAGTAACCCTAGCGAGTATACTACTCTTCCCCACAGAAGGGGGCCCCAACATTACAACCTGGGCCGCCCCAGCTTTCTCAATGAAATACTGGGGCCCCCCGCCCCCAACCTTCTTCCTCTTCCTAAGCTCTAGCTCCTCCCTAAGCTCGGCAAGCCTCCTCCGAGCCCATAACATCAAGTTCTCAGTACCCTTATGTTTAGGGACGCTACTAATGAACTCCTCTAAAGCCTTTATCTTATCCTCAACAGTTTTAGCCTCACTATACTTAGCAAGCTTAACCCTAGCTTCGGGAGGCAGGTTAGCGGGCACTCTATACACCCAGTAGCTTAATAGGAAACTAAAGCATTTAGAAGTTTAACTCACATATGCTAAGCCCCCGGCTCGGGGGGCTTTGAGCTTAAGTTACTATAATTCGTGTTAGGAGCGGGTATATTCTTTGGGGGAGAGGGTCGTTTCAGTTGTTTCCTCTAGGTTTTCCTACTCTCTGGAGATACTCTCGCATAGCGTGAATTCTCCTATGGTTTTTATTACTAGGGATAGGCCGAGTATAATACCTCCTATCTTAGCTAGTTTCTGGTCCCTTGACAGTTTTTCCGCTTCGGCCTTTAGCTCTTCTGCTAGTTTTATGGAGTTAGCTATTCTTCTCCCGCTCTTGCCTGCGAGGCCTCCGAAGGTTTCTAGGAGTGCTGTCTTTATTTTAGCCATAGGCTCTCTTGGCACTTCTCCTATGGTGGCGGCTTCCACATATATCTGTTTGAGGATCTGCGGCACAATTATTAATGGACCTGATATTGATGGGTCTACGGACTCGGCCTCGCATATTGTTAGGCCGTGCTTCCTGAGCGTCCTCCCTATAGTTCTAGCTATATCTACGGCCTCGTTAACTATCCTATCTATGGTCTCCGGCTTCACGCTTGTCATGTGGGAGTTCTCTATAACCTCTACGAGCTCCTGGATTTTAGTATTATAGTGTCTGATGAACCTAGCGGGGCTTTCAGCCTCAACCCCGTTGAAACTAGCCATTATCTCGTTATAGCCTATAGAAACATCTTTAACCTTAGGGTGGCTTTTAGCTTCCTCGACGAGCTTCGCGATCTCCTTATAGTCTCCCTGAGAGACTTGGATTACAAACTTCTTATAACCCTTAAGGTAGAGGCATTCAATTACAGGCGTTAAGCCCACCTCGGTTAAACTCTGAGGTAGCTTGAACCTTATAGTCTCAGCTATCTGTATCATCCTAGAGTCTGGAGGGAAGATCTTAAGGTAATCCCCCTCATCAACAACCACAACAGTATCGCCAACGTCAAGGCCCAATTTCTTAGCCCAACTCTTGGGCAGAGTTATGATCAGGCTCGAACCCCCAAGCTTCTGAATCCTCCTCCTTATAATATCCACACCCAAACCTACCAACCTCACCTTATACTATATATTGTGTAGAGTTTAAATATCTTTAACACCGTTAATATTAACAGTGAAAGCCAAACACTCAAAACCCTAAAAATAGAAACCGTTTATCTCTCTCCGTATATTCGTTGATGTTTATTAATATCCAGGGGCTTCCACATCACCCACAAAAATATTATCACTGTGAGGTCTCAGGCGACATTAGAGCCAAAGGAACAGAGCTCCCATCGCCCTCCCAGCGGGAAAAACAGGCAAAGCTTATAAATACTTCCCAGAAACACAAGTAAGAAAACTATCCCCCCACCAGGTTCATTGAAGGACCACCATAGCCCTCATTGCAGCTCACAGCAACCCCTCCCGAAGAGCTCCACAAGGGGGATCGCTGGTCGAAGCCCTTCAGGAGGCGCTCAACTTATAGAGAAAAACTATACATCTTCATAATCCTAATGCCTGCTAGCATTAAATTTTAATGAAAACCGCTTACAGTTCCATATGATATTCAAAGCTTCGAACTCCAAACCCTCAAAGGCCACAACCATAGAGACCCATGCTCGCGCCTCCTCTCTAGAGAATCTTCTCCCGTAAACTCCAATATCACGACTTCCGCTACGAAAACCACGCCTTCAGCGAGGTGCCCCATGTACGCTCTACCCTCCCTATCCCCCAATACTATGTGAACGTGAGCGAAAGGCTTCCCCTCTTTTAGACTAACGTTTCCAAGTCCCAGGAGCTCGTAGAACCCCTCCATCTCGTTAATGATGTATTCCCCTGTTTTGACATCCAAATAGGCTAACTTCACCCTCTTAAGGGAGCCTAGTATGAATATAGAGCCCATCTTTACATTGTTAGCCTCTAGGAACTTGTTCAAGTAGTCTAGGAGTTCCGCCTCCCCAGGTATTCTAAAAACAAAGACTCTCCCCCGTTCGCTCATGAATAGTAAACCCCCTTTTAACCGGCTGTATGAGGCTGTCTGAGACCTTAAATAATACGGTATTAGAGTAGCTGGTTCTGAGTAGTGAAACGTGGTTTCTCGAGTTTTCTCTCCTCGCTCAGCCTAGTTCTACGCTTGTCCTCCATGTTTTCTCCTCTACGGCTTTGCATGAGAGTTTTGATGACACTATGTCTGGGTATCTCAGCTGTCTAGGCTTGCTAGTGTTTGTGTCTACTTCGACTATCAGATGGGAGCCTAGGTCGTTTACATCCCTTATTTCATCCTCTATGATCCCCGTGTCCGGCTCTACGGGTATTGTGGGCATGGCTATTAGTCTCTCCCCGTTTTCAGCTATTTCGACAGCACCTCCAACTAGTATTATTGGCAAGCCTGTCTCCTTACTCCTCGCTAATAGGAAACTGTTTATTAACGTGAGGTCCGCTGTTAATATTGATGCGCTCTTGTTTTTCACACGGCCTAAATAATAGGATTCATGAGGCATGTAGAACCCTATTATTATGTTTGAGCTTTCAGCCTGTATAGCCCTGAAAAACTCTGGATACGCTAAATCCTCGTCTATGAAAACGCCGACAACAAGCTTTAACTCTTCAATGTTTAAGACCCCGGGCTTCTTCCCATAGCTTATCCCAAGCCTCTCCTCAAGCCTGCTCAGCCCAACCTTCCTGTATTTGTCAAACACGAACCCCCCGGGGGAGACAGCTAGAAGGGAAAGGTAGACTCGGGGGCCCGCCCTCTCTATTATAGGGCCCCCGATAATGTAAACCCCATACCTATAACTCCACTTTGTGAGAGTAGCTATTATACTACTCTGTTTAATCTTTGTAAGCCCGACAGGCACCCTCTCAGCATTACTCCATATAACCCTCTTAGCCTTAGCCTCCTCGTAGACCGAGAGGGGGCCGGTGAAAGGATATGGGGGTAACACTACAACTTTAACCCCACTATACTCCTCCACGAGCCTCCTTAAAGCCTCCTCAAGCCTCTTAGAGTTGCTCCTTTTAGCGTCAAGCCTTATTTTCTCATGGAGTATCCCTATCTTAACCGGCACCCTTAAACCTCCCCCATAAACACTTTTCTAGCCTTCTCTAGGCACTCCTTAAACCTTAACCTTCTAGTGTACTCTCCTTTGATAGTATAGCCTAAGCTCAGCCTTATAGGGAGGGAAAGTCCCCTAATTTCATTGTAAACTTCCCTGAGAACGTCTAGCCACTTTTTACTGCCCACTTCAATCTCGTCCATGAGCCTTTCTAAATCCCTAGTCCTCTCCTCCGACACTAGGCTTGGAACTCTACTTAAACGCTTTCTGGGAGCCTCTTTTAGCTCTTTGCTAAGATACTCGTAGACTTTCTTACCTCTAAGTGTCGCAATTATGTAGTTCCTAGCTTTCCCCTTCCCGAGCACCCTTACATAGCCTCTCTTAATTAAAGTATCTATTATCTTAGCATAAGTGCTAGGCCTCCCTATACCTCGAACTTTCATCTCCTCCACTACATCGCCTTGAGTGTAAAGCTGCTTCCTCCCCACCTTGTACTTTTCCACTTCAACCTTAACATACCCTACCTTTAAGGCTTCCTCTTCTCTCACATAATCCCATACCACTGTGAACCCTTTAGAAAGTATGTCTTCGCCTCCCCCTATTTTAACAGTCCTGGAGTGCCTCAACTTATAGCCGCTAACGTCTAGCACGTAAGTAACCTTGAAGACTTCAGCTTCAACCATCTGGCTAGCCATGAACCTCTTGAATATTAAGTCGTAAAGCCTCAAATGATCACGGGTCAGCCTACCCGGTAACTCTATAACACCCTCCTCAACGAGAAGCTGGAGTGTAGGAGCGTCTATCGGCTTAACAGGCCTTATAGCCTCATGAGCTCCCCCCTCACCCCACCTCCTAGCTTTGTAGAGTTTAGCTCCAAGCTCTCCAAACTTTTCTTCAAGCCAGTCTAAAGCTATCTCCATACCCCTCTCGCTAACCCTAGTAGAGTCAGTCCTATGATATGTTATGAGGCCCCACTCGAAAAGATCCTGGGCTAACCTCATAGTATCCGATGCCCCCAGCCTTAGAAACCTGCTAGCATCTCTTATCATCGTGTCTGTAGTGTATGGTGGAGGGGGGGCTAGCTTAACCCTCTCCTCGCTCTCAACGTCAACCTTAACCTCTAGAAAGCTTTCTTTTCCCTTAAGCGCCATCTTAGCGTAGCCGTCAAGTATTTTAGTTAAACCCGGGCTCACCTCGTCTTCCCTAACTCTTATGATGGGCTTACCGTCTTCGTTGAGGGCGTAAACGTTAACTTTCTCCCTCGACTCTTCACTCCTATTTACTATCCACCCGAGTACTGGGGTTTGAACTCTGCCAGCGCTTAAGTTGAAATAGTAGTCTCGCTCTCGGCACGCCTCTAAATCTTTAAGTTTAACCTTACCCAAAGTATTAGACCTCAGCATGATCTCCTTGCAGTATTTAGGCCAAAAGTCGCACCAGAGTAGGGGTGAGAGAGTGAAGCCTATCCACCTATCCTCAATCCTCCTCACTATTTGAGCTTCAACAAGCCTCTCCTGGAACTCCCTATGATTCCTTAGAGCTGTTAGGATCGCGTGCCTTGTGACCTCGTGAAATTCAAGCCTCCTAATGTTTCTGTTAAAGGGTTTTATGAGAACCGCCACATCCCACCCTATCTTTTCACCTTCAGTGTCCGGGTCAGTACCTATGAATATAATGTCGGACTCCCAGGCAAGCCTCCTTAAATCTTCAATTATACTGCGAGAATCCCTAATCTTTGAACTCCCACATCTGGGGCATCTATCTACATCCTCCGTGAATTGATGTCCGCAGCTTAAACACCTTTTTATACTAGAGTATACTGGGACGAAAACATGGCCATCAGGCCCTTCGAGAGCTAGAACCCCAAAGACATCCTCTAGAACAGTATTATCGATGCTTGGGAAGTACCCTGACTCTCCCGCTCTAGGCACTAGGTCGAAAACATGGCCTCCGCTCGCCGCAACCATCAATATGTAGTCTTGTAGTGCGACCTCGTAAACCCTAAGGCCTCCGGGCATGTATCTCACGCCTGGCTGGCCGAAGAATGACGCTATCGTTCTAGCCTTGTTGGGGGATTCTACTATTAGGAGGGCTGTTTTAACTATGTCTTTACCTTTGACTTTGCCTTTAAGGACTTTAGATACTTTCTTCCTATCTTCTTCTATCTCTTTCTTTAAACCGTCTAAGTTTAGATTGTTGAAGTCCATCCATGTAATGTCAGCTATTATCTTTGATTTAGACTTTAGCCCGTTGAAAACATTCATGTTATCAACTATGACAACACTTAAACCCTTAGTAATGCCCCCAGCGTAGAGCCTGCTAGTTCTTCCGCTAGCCTGTATATAGGTGGCTATATCAGCTACTAGGAGATATTTGGAGCCGTTATAGGTAACTATGCCGACATCGCTCCTCTCAGAGAGCCTACGCCAAACTTCCTCATCCGACAAGGCGCTCCTCAAGAATTTATAAGCTTCAGCTAGAACCCTCAAAGCCCTACCTCCAGACTCAACATCACCATCAAGGACTCTCTCAGCGAGAACCTGCAAGTATGCCGGGCTAAGCCTCCTAACCATCCTCCTAAGCTCCCCAAGGTATCTTCTAGCCTGGACAGCTACATCTTCAATATCTATGTTGGCTAGTACGGCGAGAACCCTCAACATCATGGCTGGATGAGGCTCCCCGATCTCCGCGGAGAACCTGTGTCTAGGAACCCCTAGGAAGACAGCGTATTTAACCCTCTCAGGCAAGTCTATCCCCCTAACTAGGGTCCCATAGTAGTTGGCGACCCCCACCAGGACATCTATCTCCCCCTCTATAAACCTCCTCAAAACAGAGAATGGCGTTCTCGAATGGTAAGCCTCAGCCCTAATCCCTCGACTTCTCAGGAACCCTGCGACCCTCTCAGCCCCTTCAATGCCCCAGTCTAGAGGTACATAAGCTAGAGTGCCCGAGCCGAGCCTGGATATTATCCGAGCAGCCTCCTCCTCAATGTCGCCTGAGGGTATAATATAGCTGTCAACAACATGCCTAAGACCTATATCGCCCCTGCCCCCAGCCTCGAATCTAAGCAGTGACCTGAAGAGTTTAACCTTGGGGCCTCTAGGCTTCCCGGTGGCGCTACTAACTATGAGTATTGAGGCTTTACTCCTAGAATCCTGGAGTTTCCCTCTCAGTTTTTCAGCCTCCTGCCTGAGAGGCTCTAAGACATCTTTATCCCACGCTTCGCTAGCTTGCCTCGCGATTTCCCTCTCAACACGTGAGAGCATACTTGCAGCCTCTATATCCTCGCCCGTAAACCCCACTATTCTGAGCACCGCGTCTACGCTCTTCCCGCTTTTGAGTACAGCGTCTACGTCGTCGACGAACACTAGTTTAAACCTGAAGTTGGACAGTTTATCTAAATGTTTCCTGGAGAACGCCATGGTTGAAACCAGGATGTCGAAATCCCCGCTCACTATAGCCTCTAAAGCCTGAGCCCTACTCTTCTTAGACATTTTAGCATGTATACCTACTATTCTAATGTTGCAGCCTACTTTCAAGGCTATAGATGAAGCTTTTTCAACAACCTGAGCTACGAGCGTTGTAGTGGGCACTATTATGAAAGACTTTCTGCTCTCGGCGCAAGCATAATATACTGAAGCTATTATGCCGAAAGTAGTCTTCCCAACCCCGGTAGGGGCTGTTATACTAAAACTATCCCCTCTAACAAGCCTCTTGATCCAAGTCCTCTGAGCCCCCCACGGCTGCGAGCCTAGGGCTCTCCCGAAGAACTCTATGAGCTCGCGAGCCTTAGAGTCTAGCTCGTATATCTCTTTGAACGCTTTAAGCCTTCCAGCCTCTACTAAAGCCTTATATACGGCCTCAGGCTTCAAACTCTTGGGAACTTTAGGTAAACACTTCTCACAGGGGAGCCCTAAGCTGAGCCTATTCTCCGTGTTTAAGCCTCCACAGTTCGGGCAAGAGCCCCTATATAGGCCTCTGCCCAGGCTCTCGTATACTCTCATCCAAGATTCCACCGTGACCGTTAATCCCCAATTTTAATAATATGAAATACTAAGCAGGCTTATATTAGCTTTTCCCCTCCATATCTAGGTGATTACCTGCGAATATTAGTTTCAGACTCCAGCTACATGCCCTGGTGGGGCCCCTGAGAGTCGCCATATTATACCATGATGATTTCAGGTCGCATAAGCTAGACTCTATAAGTCACCCTGAGAGTCCTAGAAGGTTAGACTTAGCTCTTGAGGGTGTTAACAGTCTCGTCAGCCAGGGTTTTGGGAGGCTTTTAACCCTGGTTAAAGCCCCAAGGTCGCCCCTAGACTCTTTCAGGCTCGTACACGATAAACAATACTTTGACAGCCTGGTGGAGGTTCTTAAGAGTAGGAGGGTTTTATGGTTAGACCCCGACACTTACGTGTCCCCCGGCACTTTGGAGGCTCTTTTGAGGCTTTCAGGGGCTTCCCATAAAGCTGTATCTCTAGCCCTCAAGGGAGTTAGTAGTTTCATAGTTGGGAGGCCTCCAAGCCACCACGCGGGCTTTAAGGGGAAAGCTTTGAAAGCCCCTACTAGGGGTTTCTGCCTTTTAAACGCTACAGCTCTCATAGCTGAAGTTTTAAGTAGGCATGGGAGGGTGGCTGTTGTCGACATAGATGTTCATCACGGTAATGGCACCCAGGACATACTTTACTCTCGGGGGGACGTGCTGCACATAGATATACACCAGGATCCTTCAAGCCTCTACCCCTACACAGGGTTCCCGGATGAGGCTGGCGAGGGGGAAGGTGCTGGTACTAAGGTTAACATAGTCACGCCCCCAGCTTCCGGGGATGATATTTACCTTGACGCTTTGAAACTCGTAGACCACATATTGAGCTTTTGGAAGCCGGAGTACATAGTTGTCTCAGCCGGGTTCGATGCTTATAGGGGCGACAACGATATGACTGTGACAAATGTGGGCACGAGATTCTTCCACCTTGCAGGTAAGATCCTATCTTCTAGGGCTAAGAGCGTGGTCTCAGTCCTGGAAGGAGGGTATGGTGAGGGTTTGAGGAAAGCCCTCCCAGCATACCTTCTAGGCTTAATGGGTAAGAAGAATAAACTATGGGAGCCTAAGACTAGGAGCAGTAGAGGGGCCTGGAGGCTCTACAGGGCCTATAAGAAACTAACAATATATACTATAATTAAACACGGCAAAATACAATTACCTGAAGAAATAGAGTCTAAGATAAAACGTGAAGAAAGACTTTTCTGGCTAAAAAAGATGGGAGCCGAGAAGAAGAGACGGCGCAAGAGGCTTAAGAAAGGCTGGTGGGGTTCAGGTCCCACAGAGGCTGATACTTAGTGATATCAACCTTAGACCTTGGGGCTCAACAGGCTCCTCCCCTTCCGCGTTAACCCCACCCGGGAGGCTTCCTCCGCCCCGCCTGTGAGGGATCCTTTTCACCGCACCATAGGGTGGGGCTCAGCCCTTGGGGGAGCCCGCATATCTTAAGTTCATATATACATGCTCCTCTCTTTCAGGGCTTCTCCCACATTTAGGGTGTGGGGTATTCTAGAGTAAAGACCGTTATAAGCTTTTATGAAAACCGCTACAGCATAGCTCCGGCGGTGACGTGCATCTCAGATATGAGCGTGTGAGGTAGTAGTGTTGGGGTACGCACTTCCCACCATTCTATGGGCCACCGCTCTCTAGACAGTTCCTCTATATTCTCTATGAGTTTTGGGAGAGTTCCAGTTAGCCTAGCCCTTCTGTAACACCCTGAGGGTTTACCGTTCTCGACGATTATTAGTGCGTCTCTAGTTACTGTGGAGAAAGATCCTTCTAGGTAGTTTTGGAACCTTGTATACCAGTTGTTAGTAGCGTATATTCCGCTACCTAGAGCTTCCAGGAGCTCCTCTTCTCTAAGACTCCCAGGGTCTACTTCGAGGTTGAAAAGCCTGGGGATAAGCCAGCCTGCGTTCCCCGTAGACTCGGCGTTCATTAGTTTAGCTGTCTTCGTATTATGTATGAAGCCCTTGAAAACCCCCCTCTCAATAATGCTCTTATCCCTAGTTGCGACCCCCTCATCGTCGAAACCCCTTATTCCAGGCATGTTCTCAGCCCTCGGGACTTCCCTTAGTGTTAGCTTCTCACTAGCTATAACATCCCCCGGCTTCCTGCCTTGTAGGAAGCTGAGGCCCATTATAACAGATCCTGCTGAGGCTGCTGAGGCGACGTCTTCTAGGAGGTTTCCTGCAACCATGGGGGAGAGTAGCACCCTGTATTTCCCACTTTCAACTTTAACTTTGGGTAGGCTATAGCATAGGGAGGCCAGCTCCCCGGCTTTCTCGAGGCTCTTCAAAGCCAGGCGGGGCTCGTAAGCTGTGGAGACCCAAGCCCATTGACCGCTCTCCTCCCCCTTGAACGCCCTGAAGTATCCGTTGAACTTTGTAACTTCATAGCCCATGTCGAGGCCGTTACTCCCAATATAGTGGTTTCTAGAGTATTTTAAGAGTATCATGCCAGCCACGTTACCGTACCCTCTCACATCAACCTCCTCCACTATACTCCCAGGATCCCCTGATAGGGATGCCTCTCTAATCTTGGAGTCAACGCTCGATAGTGGGGAGCCGCTAGGCTGGGGTAGAGGGGCGTAGAAAGGTGAAGGGGACAGCTTATCTATTAAGGGTATAGTAGTTTTTATAGCCTCTCCAGGGTCTGAGGTTGTATATGTAGACATGCTGATCTTACCGTCTTTAGCTATATAGACGTGTACAACATAGTCCCTCCAAGACTGGGTCACAGAGATCTCGCCGCTAGCATATTTAACCATGACAGAGTCCACAATACCAACGCCAACCACAAACTCTTCAACACGGCCTGCCACAACCCTCGACAAGCTCTCAGCCATGAGCCTAGGGTCTGTAAAGCTCACCCTACAACCACCCCCCTAAGCCTTATATGAGGGCCTCCCATCCATACAGGCATTGGCTGGGAAGGCTCCCCCTTACCGCAAGTCCCCGCTGAAAACTGGAGGTCTCTCCCCACAGCATCCACACTACTAAGGAACTCTTTAGTGTTAACTTCGAGGACAACATTCCTCACGGGCTCCTCTAGCCTCCCGTTCCTTATAATGTATGCTTCAAGGCCAACATACCTAGCTACCCACCTGTAATCGTCTATATTCCACTCCATGTACTTCCTGAGATAAACCCCCTCTTTCACGCCCTCGACGAGCTCTTCGAAACTATAGTCTCCCGGGGCCATGTAGGTGTTAGCCATCCTAACTATGGGCTCGCTCCTATAATCAGTTGATCTCGCCGATGCATTACTCTCAACGCCATAGACTGTAGCGGTCTCCCTGTTATGTAGGAGTTCCGCTAGTTTACCCTTATCTATTAGGGTCCTCCTCCTGGCTGGGACGCCTTCATCATCGTATAAGTAGAACCCGTAACTCCCCGGTATTGTCGGGTCATCGTAAACTGTGACTTTAGGGCTCCCAATATACTCGTCCCTATACTCTACCCTATAGCTGAGGCCGGCCTGCGCAGCCTCCCTTCCTAGAACCCTGTCGGCCTCGCTGGGGTGGCCTACGGATTCGTGCATGGCTAAACCCACGATTTCAGGGGCTAGCACTATGTCCATTCTACCTTTAGGGGGGTCGCCTGCTTTAACTAGGTTTATGTAGAGGCTGTTTACATCATCCTGGAACTCTTCCGTGAACTTTACTTTGTCGAGGACTTCCAGGCCGCCGGAGGCTGCTAGGCTGTTCCACCTGTTAGCTCTCCTCTCCCCGCTGGAGGCGGATATATTGTAGAATATGGAGACTCTAGGTATTCTACTCTCAACCCTCGCCCCTTCACTGTTCACTACAATTTTATACTCTACTGTCTCAGAATATACCACCATGTAGTTTGTGACTCTCATAGGGTCTTTCTTGAGGTCAACGCTTTTAACCATCTCTCCCACAATTCTCATCTTATCCTCGACACTCACATCTTCCAAGGGCTTAGCCTCCACTACACTATACCTAGCACTACCCTGAGGTGAAGGGCCCATAGCAACACCCCTCTTTAAAACAAGGGAGGAAGCCTTAGCCGAAGATACAGCCCTAAAAGCAGCCCCCCTCAAACCCTCGCTAGACAAGTCTGAGGTAGACGCAAACCCTAAACCACCGGAATACACGGCCCTAAAAGCCACACCTGTAACATCTGAAGTAGAAGCTCCTATGAGAGAGCCGTTCAGAAACAGGAGCGTCAACCCTCTAATACTGTGGAAACGCGCTTCACCATAACTGGAACCCGCAGCTAGGATCGCCTCCACGTGTTTTAAGAGCTCTTGGAAGCCTGTCAACCCCGATCGACCGTGGATATAGCCTTAGGGGAGCCTAATAATCCTAAGCTTATACTCTTTTAAAGCCCGCCCACCCAAATATCTAATAGGATGACTGGACGACGGTCGCCGGAGCTAGGGCTGTGAAGACCGTTCACCTAGAGGACCTAGTATAGGTGTTTTATATAACTATAAAATAGACTATAGTCGTAGAACAGACAGGACTCCCCCTTATTAGGCTCGGACGCTAGACTTATAGTATGGTGGTGAAAATGGTGGAAATCGTGTTAGTTAAAACTGTAAGGTTAGAGCCCAGGGAGAAAATAACGTTTGAGGTAAGCGACAGAGACCTTGAAGAGCTAGAACAGTATTTTGCGAAAACCCTAGGTCTAGGCTGCTAGCTCCACCCTATCCTAACGTTTACGCGCCAACACTAAGCCCACTACTAGGGGTAGAGTAGAGAGCGCTAGGACTATAACGCTTACCGGTACTTCCAGCCCCCAAGGGGCTCTTACAGTAGATAGGAATGCTAGTGCCGGGCGTTCATAGTAGGCTAGTGTTAATAGTGTAGCGAGGAAACCTAAAGCTATAGATAATAGGGCACTCCACCATGGGGCTTTCACATTGAGCCAGCACGCTAGCGTTGCCGGGGCTAGGGCTAGGAGCATTAGGCTTGACAATACCGCAAGGTCTACTATGAACCCTTTCCTAGTATAAGCTACTAGGGCTGCAGCCAGTGTGAACACTATTATTGCAGCGTAGCCTGCGTAGAGCCTCCTCTCGGGGCTCAACTTGTATGCTAAATCTCTGGAGGCGCTACTAGCGAGTGACAGTATTATGCTATCAGCTGTTGTGACAGCCGCCGCCACTATACTAGTGAATATTACGGCTGCCAGGAGCGGGTTCATAAATGCTAGTAGCGTTGGGGTTACAGCATCCCTCCTAGCCGTGTCTATGAAAGGCAGGACTCCCTGCTCAGCCCCAGCCCTAGCTAGGAGCCCTACAGTTACAGCTATAATAGTGTATAGGAGGCCGAATATTGCGAACCCCCTAACCATTAAAGCTAGGCTCCTCTCATCCCTAGGCATGTATATTCTCTGCACAACCTGAGGGTGTACTGCAGCGAAGAAAACCCAGGGTATAGTGTATGCTAGGAATACTTGGAAACTCCAGAACCCGCCCAGCCCCAGTAGACCCTTCTCCCCTAAAATAATAGTCACACTGCTCGAGCCCCCGGAACTGAAGACTACTAGTGCTATCCAAACAGTGTACAGGAGCCCGGCCAGGAGCATGAACAAGCCTTGGAAAGCGTCTGTTAAAGCAACACTCCAAATACCGGCTATGAGGCTCCAAGCACCTATTAAAACAGTGGCTAGCACGACCCCGGCAATGTAATACTCCCAGCTCCCCCCTCCCAGCCCCGCTATTAGCTCGCCAACACCCTTAACCTGTATAGCCGCGTAGGGGATTAGGGCTATGAGGTATATGAAAGCTATGAGTGCTCCGATAAGCCTGGACCCGTAATGGTCTGAGAGCATTTCAGCAGGGCTTACCCATCCTCTCTCCCTAGCCCTCCTCCATACTCTCCTAGCGAAATACACGAGTAAGAGTAGAGTGGCAACATAGTATGCTAGTTCGAAACCTAGAGCTCCAACCCCCGTGGCGTAAGCTAGCCCTACAAGGCCTACCATCATGAAAGCGCTATATGTTGTAGCTGAGTATGTTAATGCTGCCACTATACCCCCTAGTCTCCCAGCTGCTATGTAGAAGTCTGCTTCCCCCCTCTTCAAATATCTCCTACTATAGAAGGCTACAGCCATGCCTAGGAGGATGTATAAAACTAGCACTGTGAGGCTCACAACTACCCTTTCAACCATGAGGCTGTCTCCCTCCAAGATATCGCTAGCATGACTATTGATACTAGGAGCCAGAAAGCGTAGAGAATCCAGCTTTTAGCGTCTTTCATAAACATATATGGGACAACGTACATGGACGCTAGTAGGGCTAAGCCAGCTATCGTGGAGAGCCTGCCCAACCCTCCCACCAACCTTGAGAACGATTGTTCTAAAACTTAAAAATTTAACTGAAACCTCAATATGGGATTATAAGCCTCCACCAACAATATAACCCTCGAGAGCCATGTCTGGAGAATCCCTAGACTCTGCGGATGTGGACATCTTAGACCTACTAGAGTCTGAAGGGCCCATGACTATTTCAAGTATAGCCTTTAAGATCGGAAGAGCTAAGAGCATGATCTGGAAAAGAGTCTCCACCCTAGAATCCCTAGGCCTCGTCAGAGCCAAGAAAGTAGGGGGGGTAACAATAGTTTACAGGGTTTACGAGAAGACAGCCCCCGGCATCGTCACCCTAGGGATCCTGAGGGCTAGCGAGTACCCCTACATACTAGACTTTGCTAGAAGGCTTAGGGGGTTTTTCAGCGAGGTTAAAGTTAAAGTTTACGATGAAGCCTTCAAGCTCGCCCTCGACCTCAGCACCAATAAAGTCCAGATAGCCATGGCTCCAGTGCCCACACTAATGCTAGCCCATAGGATTAGCTCTGGCAGGGTGCAGATAATAGGGGGTGGGAGTGGGGGAGGGGCTTTCATACTAGAGTCTAAGAGGGGGGGCTCGGGCCACGCTACTACAATGGCCTCCACCATGGAAATGTGTTCCGAGAAGTTTAAACTAGAGCCCCCCAGAGTCTATAAGAGTAGTGGAAGCGATATACTAGATTCAGTGTTTAAAGGGGAAGTCAAGCACGGCGTCGTCTGGGAGCCCTACGCTTTCATGGGTAGGGCTGGGAGGCTCGAGGTGCACCCCTGCGACATCCCAGTGTGCTGCCTTCTAGGCGCTAATAGGAGTGTTGAGGGGAAGTTTAGGGTTGTATCTAATAGTTTAAGAGATTCCATAGAGGATTCCAGGAAGAGTCTTGAGAGTGTGGACGCCTACTCCTCCCTCTTAAACCTCCCGAGGGAGCTTGTGAAGGAGACAGTTAAATCTTACGAGTTCCACGCCGAGCTACCCCTAGACATTGTGAGATCACACTGGGCTTATGTAAAAGCCTCTGTAATACCCGACGTCTCCCTTGGGGAGGCTGTTTATCTTTAATCCCATCTTCTTATGAGGCCCTTGTTAGGCCACCAGTTGTATTTCCCTAGGATGGCCACCATAGCCGGGACTATGAAAGGCCTCACTATGAAAGTGTCTAGGATTATGGAGAAGGCGACTGTAAAACCTATCTGCCTTAAAGTTGTGACCTCGGTGAAGAGGAGGGAGGAGAACGCTCCAGCGAGTATTAGCCCGGCGACAGTTATGACTACCCCAGTCTTCTCTATAGCCTCCGGTATAGAATTTTCAATGTTCCCAGTCTTCTCATATTCCTCTCTTATCCTAGAAGTTATGAATATATCGTAGTCCATGCCTAGGGTTACCATGAGCCCCAAAACTACTATGGGGGTTAACCAGTATATTGGCGACCTTATGAAAGAGCCGTACTCTGGAGCCTCGACAACGCCGTGGAACACTAGTATGGCTGCTATGAGGCTCGCGACAACGCTGAAGAACACTGTTACGAGGAATCTTAATGGTGTAATAATAGAGCCTATGCCTAGTATTAAGTATAATAGTATTAAAACTACAGCTAGGGGCAGGGTAATCTTAAGATAAGTACTTATTATATCGTTCACAACCTCGATCCTCAGCGCGGGGAACCCTGTTATTAAAGCCTCGGGCTCCACACTCTTAGCTATACTGCGTATTGAAGGTATTATCTGGAATAAAGTGTCATCTAGGGGGTCTACTTTAAGCCCCGCTGAAGCTACCAGGTAGCCTCCCCTGGCTTCTATAGAGCGGCTTACTATTAAACCCTCCCCCTCTAGTTTCTCTATTAACCTCACCATGTCGGAGCCTTCAGGAGCTATTATGAATATTGTTGAGAAAGCGTCTTTAGGGAAATTAGTGTAGAGAATCCCGCCGGCCTCCAGGAATTTAGAGTACCCCGTTAAGCCTAGGTGCACGTTAGCCGAGGGCGGGACTGTTGTAAGGTATATTGCGCCGGCAACAAGAGCTACAATGGTGATGAAAGCTATCGCATACTTGAAGCTCAAGCTTTTAGAAGCTAGAAGCCTTAAAGCCTTAGCCTGCCTGGCCGCCGGCACCCTTAAACCCTTAAGGGGCCAGAAGACCCTGTTCTCCCCTAGGATAATTAGTAGTGATGGGAGTAGAGTGTAGCTTGACAGGAATGAGACTGCAGCGGATATAGCGAGAGCTATGCCCACCCCCCTGAGGGCTTCTTGCGGGGTGAGAACGTAGGCTAGGAAGCCTAAGACTACAGCTATGCCGCCTAGAATGAGGGCTCTCCCAGCCCTCCTCCAGGCTTGGTATACTGCTTCGCTCCAAGATAGCCCTTTAGACCTTTCTTCCGCGACCCTAAACAAGTAGAATACAGAGTAGTCTACGGTGACCCCGAAGACTAGCGGGATCATTATGAAACGAGCCATATAATAAATATCAGTGTATAAGGCTGCAAGGCTTAGCAGTCCCATTGAAACGACTAAAGCTATCCCTGTAGCTAGGAGTATCACTATGGGGGCTGAAACACTCCCCAACAGGATCACTAGGAGGGCAACCACTAAAACGCTCGTAGTCACATCTATCCTCCTAACCTCCCTACTAACAATAGCGTCGAGGTCGGAGAAGAGGGGGATCGTGCCATAATAATAGGCCTCACCCACAACCCCCTTAAGCCTCCCATCTAACTCTCTGATCATGAAGGCTGAAACGTTAATAGGGAGGGAAGCCTCGAGATCAACATAGACTATACCGTAAACGTTGGAGACTAGGATCCTCCTCACATACTCCGGGATAGCATCAGGATACTTCAGCCTCTCTTTTAGAAAACCGCGGCAATAAGCTTCCACAGTCCTCCTGGCATCCACACCTTTAACAGCCTCTATGAAAGCTGAAGCCAAACAAGGGTCTACAGCCTTCAACCTGGAAGCCACGAGCTCTAAAGCACCCCTCTCCCCCTCTTCGAGGAGCAACGTGAACTCTTGGAAGCCCACCCCCCTCTCAGCCGCGCCTGTAACATTATAAATGTACTCCGCAACCCTAGTAGTGTTAGCGTAATTAGTCAAATCAAACTTCTCAAGCAGGAGATAAAGCTCCCTAGGCCCATACTCTCTAACCGCAATGAGCATAGCCTCCCTCGCAGCCCTCTCAGGGCCGAACCTCGGCTCAAGCTCCACAAAACGCCCGTGAAACTCGCGGAGCAAAAACGAGAGCATAACATCCCCCGAAACCCTCTGAGAAAGCTCCCTATAAGCCTCCCCCGCAGGATCCTCAAGCCCCAGACTCCTAGCATGATAATACAGTTTAAGATAGGAGTCTGCAAGCCCATAAGTAAGGTTTAAAGCCCTAACAGCCTCCCCATACCTCCCCCTCAACTCCAACCCCAGAGAGGAAAGCTCACCATAAAACTTGACAGCCTCCAAAACCCTAGAACTCAAGTTACCAACAGCATAAGAATAAACAGCCATGTAAACAGAATAGGGACCATAAACCCTACCCCTATAACCTTCAAACACCCCCCTAACAACCTCCTCAACCCTAGCAGAAGTGTTTAAATCATTAGGACTATATATTACGAGCATATAATCGCCAGCAGCATAGCCAAGATCCCCGAGTAAAACAAAACCCCTATAACTCTCACTACCCTTAGGTATGAAAACCTCCTCACTATAAACAAGCCTACCACCAAGCCCCAAAGCCTGAAAAGCCAAAACCACCAGCAAAACAAGCCAAACAGCCACACCCACAAAAGCCAAACGCCTAGAGAGCACAAGCACCACCCAAGAACAGACAGCAATTTTAACCTTATATTGACTAAATGAGCCCAACCGGGATTCCCAAAGCCTCTAACACGTAATAGTGCGGAAAACGCTCTTGCTACCCCATAACAATGTGGATTATTCAGAGCCTTGTTTATTGTTGACCTACACTTTTTAAATACTACACACTATAAGATATTGTTTATTTCAAGGAGGCTTGTGAGGATCCTCCTTTCCAGTTCTCTTGCCTTTTCGGGTTCCACTTTCTCATATAGTTGTTTGTAGAAGTCGCCGTTGTGATATCTGCTTTTAAGCTTATAATGTATAAGTTCATGCAATATCAGATACTTAATAGATTCTTGGTCTAGGTGTGGAATTATGTTCTTGTTTATCCGCATGACGTTTCTTCTAAGTGATATAGATGCTGCTTTTATCTTCATGGGTTTTAGCTCTATTCTTATCTCTTCGGGGATGCCGAGATCGCTTTTTACTTGGCTTAGAATTTCCTTTAACTGGTCTTTATTCAACTAGTTGCACCCTGTTCTTTGGCTTTTTCTATTTCTTTAATGATATATTCTCTAGTGATTCTTTCCGCAAAGTTTTTTATTTTTGGAACGATATGCTCTCTATCTCCCATTTGGTTTCTAATTTCTCTGAAAAGGTCTTTCATTAGGGCTGTTCTAATCATGTTTTCATGACTAGAGACTATTTTCGTAGCTTTCATTACTTCTGAGAGGGCTTTTCTAGACTCTCTTAGTTCTAAGGTTAGTTTTCCCCCAGTATCTAATTCCTGGGTTATCAAAGTGATTACTGTCTCAATTATTCTCTCAACTACTGGTTTGTTTGCTATTTTCTCATCGTATTCTCTTTTCTCCCCCGCTAATCTTTGGAGTATTTCAACGAATAGTGGTGTATCTATGTTTCTTTTGATCCAGTCTTCTCTAACTCTCTCTAATCTTTCATATATTGCTCTATGTACTGGATTGGCTAAGTCGATTTCAAGGAAGCTCCTCAGGATCCTATATGCGTCCGCCACTTCATGCTCTCGAATAATTTCCCTAGCCGATATTTTCTTTTCGAACTCTCGCATAGCATCTTCTAACATCTCCCAGCTTATTTCAGTCTTTATTATTGTGTTGAATTCGTCCACCAGGGTTTTTTCATGTAGTAATTTTATTAATCCCTCCCAAAACTCTTTGGGGACCTTACCCCCCTTGATATAATATAATATTTTCCCGTAAATATACGCTAGAAGTTCCACGTCTTCAACATAGTGTATTTTCTCTCTATGAGAGCCTAGCGCCTTAAATTGCTCTATAGTCTCTTTCAGCATTCTTAATAGCCTTTGAACTTCCGGTGTGCTCCAAAACATCGCTATTAACTTTAACCTTGGATCTAGCGTTTCTCTAAAAG
>CAKZTZ010000011.1 GCA_937921695.1 uncultured Sulfolobales archaeon
GGAGGCTTTGGAGAGGGTTGTTAAAGCCTACATTGAAGTCTTGGAGAGGCTCCCAGCTTTCGTTAAGAAGCCTTTCATAGCTCCTGAAACTATGGGTAAGACGAGCCAGGTAGGCAGCCTCGAAGAGACAGTGGAGATATGTAGGAGGGTGGGGAAATGTAAGCCCTGCGTAGACTGGGCTCACATACACGCTAGGAGTGAGGGGGCGTTCCCGAAATCCGTAGATGACATAGTTAAATCCATAGAGTTTATAGAGAGGGAGCTTGGAAGCCCCGCAGTTAAACCTCTACACACGCACTTCTCGAAAATAAAATATGGGAAAGGGGGGGAGAGGGAGCACGTAGTGTTAAGCGATGAGAAACACGGGCCAGACTGGAGGCTAGTATGCAGGGCAATACTAGAGGCTGGAGTTGAAGCTGTGGTCATAAGTGAGAGCCCAATACTGGAGAAGGACGCGATATTGATGAAGAATATATGCGAGGAAGAAGCTAAGATAAAAGGTTTAAAACAAAGCTAAACCCTAGGTGAGGAAAGGTTGCCTAAAATAGTTAAAATAATACTAGACGCGGCTGAATTCCACCCACTACACAAAGACTGGGTGAAACTAGCGAAAACACTAGCGGAGAAGCTAAATGTAGAGCTTGAAATCAAAAACGAAGACTACGTATACGCGATAGAACATGGGGAGACAGACGACCTAGGGATGGCGTGGCTACCTCAACTATTCGCCCAACTAGAAGATGGCACAGTGAGACTAGTATTAAGCAGGTACCCTTTCAACCCTGAGACGGTGAAGCCTAGCGAAGAACTAGCAGTGAAAGAAGCGGAAGAAAAGATAAAACAAATACTGGAAAGCTAAAAAGGGAAAACACGACCTTCACGCTCCTAGCTCAAAACATTTTCAAAAGAGTCGAGCTAGGTCTTCCAGTTATTAGCCTCCAGAGGTATACTTATTCTATTAGGGCTGGGGGTTTGAGTGAAGAACTGTCTTTCCAGCTTTTAGACTCTAGCTACGAGGTTATCGGTGGGGAGCCTAAGGTTCTCCTATGGTCTAGGCTTAGCGATGGGAGGAGGGCTGCCCTCATCTATGAGGGTTTTAGGCCTTATTTCTACGCTCTCCTTGAAGATGAGGCCGACCCGGGGCTTGCGGCTGAAGCTGTTAGGAAGATCTCTAAGCCTTCTAGCCCCATAGTTTCCATAGATGTTGTTGACAAGCTTTATTATGGGAGGCCTGTTAAAACTCTCAAAATAACTACTGTTGTCCCGGCTAGCGTGAGGGGTTATAGGGAGGAGGTTGCCGAGATCCCCGGGGTTAGGGATGTTCTAGAGGCTGATATAAGGTTCGCCTTGAGGTTTCTAATAGATAAGAACCTCTACCCTATGAGGTGGTATGTTGCTAGGGCTGAGAAAGCCCAGAACCCGGGGTATTATGGTATAGGGGATGTCTATATTGTTAAAGGGGAGATAGAAGAGGATCCTGGTAAGGTTAACGTTGACCCCCTCGAGGGCCTCAGAATACTAGCTTTCGACATTGAAGTCTACAACCCTAGGAAAACCCCGGACCCTAAGAGGGACCCTATAATAATGGTGGGGCTCATGAGCTACCCGGGGAGCGGGGAGCCCACAATAATAGAAGCTGAGGGGGGAGACTCTAGGCTTATAAAAGCGTTTGTGGAGGAGGTTAAAAGACTAGACCCGGACATAATAGTAGGCTATAACCAGAACAGGTTCGACTGGCCCTATCTAATGGAGAGGGCTAAAATACATGGGATAGCCCTGGATGTGGGTAGGAAGAGGGGAGGGGCGCCCCAGAGTAGCGCTTACGGCCACATATCTATACCTGGGAGGCTGAACGTCGACCTCCTAGACTTCGCAATGGAGATTGGGGAGGTTAAAGTTAAGAGTCTCGACGAAGTAGCGGACTATATGGGGGTAATGCCTAAAGAGAAGAGGGTACTCCTAGAATGGTGGCAGATAGGGGAGTACTGGGCGGACCCTGAGAAGAGGGAGGTTCTAAGGATGTATTTGAGGGATGACGTGCTATCAACAATGGGCTTAGCCCTTAAATTCCTACCTTTCGGAGCCCAAATGAGCCAGATAAGCGGCCTACCATTAGACCAAGTTATGACCGCTAGCGTAGGCTACAGGCTAGAATGGAGGCTTATGAGGGAAGCCTATAAGAGGGGGGAGCTAGTCCCCAACAGGGAGGAGAGGGGGGAGGAGACTTATGAGGGCGCTATAGTCCTAGAGCCTAAGCCTGGAATACATGATAACGTTGCTGTCCTAGACTTCGCCAGCATGTACCCGAATATTATGGTTAAATATAATGTAGGCCCAGACACGCTGATAAGGCCTAGAGAGGAGTATGAGGGTGAAGTCAACATAGCCCCGGAAGTGGGCCACAAGTTTAGAGCAGACCCCCCAGGATTCTTCAAGAGAGCTCTCGAAAGATTCCTAAAGTGGAGGAAGGAGATTAAGAAAGCTATGGAGAAAACACCAAGAGACAGCCCAGAATACAGGCTCCTAGATGAGAGGCAGAAGGCTATAAAAGTCCTGGCAAACGCTAGCTACGGCTACATGGGATGGCTTTCAGCAAGATGGTATTGTAGGGAGTGCGCTGAAGCTGTAACAGCTTGGGGCAGGAACTTGATAAAATCTGCTATTAAGAAAGCGAGGGAGCTGGGTCTCAACGTCATATACGGGGATACTGACAGCCTATTCGTAAGCTACGACCCTAGTAGGATAGAGGCTTTGATAAACTATGTTGAGGGGGAGCTGGGGTTTGACATTAAAGTAGATAAAGTATACTCTAAAGTCTTCTTCACAGAGGCTAAGAAGAGGTATGTGGGGCTCACAATAGAAGGTAAAATAGACGTTGTAGGGTTCGAGGCCGTGAGGGGGGATTGGAGCGACCTAGCTAAAGAAACCCAAGCCATAGTAGCTGAGCTAGTACTCAAGACGGGGGGCACATCTAAAGCTGTGGAGTATGTGAGGGATACTATAAGAATGCTTAGAGAGGGGGTTATAAACATGGATAAACTCGTCATATGGAAGACTATTACTAGGAGGCTTGAAGAGTATAAAGCTGAGCAACCCCACATAACAGCTGCTAGGATGATGATAAAGTCTGGGATAAGGGTGGAGCCGGGGGTTAAAATAGGATTTGTGATAACCAAAGGCTCAGGCCCCCTATACACGAGGGCTAAACCATATTTCATGGCCAACCCTGAAGACATAGATGTAGAGTACTACGTTGATAAACAAGTAATACCTGCAGCCCTCAGAATACTAGGCTACTTCGGCATAACGGAAAAACAGCTCAAAGCCGGGGGCGCGCAGAGGAGCCTCCTAGACTATTTAGGGAAGAAAACTAGGTAATATCGTTGAAAGTTAAAACCCTAACGCTAGGAGGCTTAAAGCCAAGCTTACCCCCAAGCCTAGCCCCCACCAGTATATTAACACCCTTCTCAGCGGCAACCTCGAGAAGCCTCTGAGTAACTATACCATCGAATACTACTGCGAAAGCCTTCCCAGGCTCGAGGCTCTGAAGGCTGGAGAACAAGTCTTTAACTTTAACCCTAGATATCTCATTCCATGAACTGTCATATATAACAGCTTCAAGAGTCCCCTTAAGCTTCTCAATATCAGCAACCACACTCTTAGGCATAGCCACAGTCACGGTCTCCACAGCCTCAGCTGGGGGAGGGGGCTGAGCTTCCTCCACTTGAGGCTTAAGCTCTTCTACAGCGGGAGGTGTGACCCCAGCTTCAGGCATTGTAACCTGGACTGGGGGCTTAGCTTCCTCCGCTTTCAGGCTCTTCACAAACTCTTCAGCTGTGACCATTTCGCTTAGGGCTTTAGCTATCTCCCTCCCAGTGAGATGCTCCACCTCCCTCCCCTTTGGGGCTCTAGCTACATAGTCTACTTTAACATTACCTATTACGTTGGAAGCTATGAGCTCCCCTCCCCTATCCCCGTCTACGAAGAGTATAACTTTCTTAGCCTGGGCGAGCCTTCTTATAGTCTCGGGAGCCTGCTCTTTAGCCCCCTCGAGGGCTATAACGTTAGTGTAACCGTATTTAAGCAAGTTTATAACGTCAGCCCTACCCTCAACTATTATCAGGGTATCGGAGCTTTCAACATCAGGGCCTGCTGGCAGCTTCTCAGGCCCATATTCTATGAGCCTAGGAGCCCTCCCAGCTTCAGCCTCAACCTGCCTTATAACCTCTTTAACGTCCGGCTCCCCCTCCTTGATCTTCTTCAATATCTCTTTAGCCCTCTCAACAATGACCTTGATCTTCTCAGCCCTCAAATCCTTTATCTCCTCAACTATAAGCCTAGCAGAGTAGGGGCCAATCCTATCAACAGTCTCCAGCATCGCAGCCACTATAGCAGTCTCAACCCTATCAAGGTTACTCGTAACCTGGAGAACCCCCATAGTCTTATTACCCACATATTTAAACTCAACCTGAACCCTACCAATCTTATCCTTCTCCTGCAAATCCTCAAGATCAAACTCAGAGCCGAGGAGACCCTCGGTCTGGCCGAAAACAGCCCCTATAACATCATGCTTATCAACCTTACCGTCAACCTCAAACCTAGCCTTAATAAGATACTTCAAAACCAACACCCCTTAAACCAGACTCCGTCCGCCCTCCACTAGCCACTGTGAAAATATCGAGTTAAAAGCGTTTCCTCCACTAACGATACGATACCATCAACGCTGTCAGCCCCCTAAGCTCTCATAGTAAACGATCCACTAGGAGGCCCTCCAGACGCCATCCACCTTATGGGGCGAGGCCTATAAAAGCTTGGACTGTCTAATTAAACTATCCCTATTTCTAACCTTCTTCTACTATAGTTGCTGAGGTTTCATAGGGTATGTTCTTGACTAGGAGTTCTACAATCTCTTCTCTGACTTTATCCTCGTTTCTCGGGTTTAAAGCTCTAGCCTCCACTATCATTACCACTGCTTTCTCCGAGTCTTCCTCGCCGACTCTCAGGAGTTTCAGTGAGAGGCCCCCTTTATCTATGTTTTTACATCCCTTCAATGCAGACTCTACAATGTTGAAGACACGCTCTACAGTTAGATTCTCACCTTTAACTTTCAGTTTAACCCTAATCAAGCCCCCAGTCATTTTAATTATGATAGAGTTGTTTAAAATACTGTAGGGTATGTGGATGACGTTCCCCCTATCATTCTTCAGTATCAAGTAGCCCCCACTACTCGACAAAACCCTACCCTCATAGCTTCCAGAGCCCGTCTCGATCCTCACATACTCGCCCTCCCTCAAAGTCCCCCCTGAAACTATTAAAAGCTGCGACACTATGTTAGTGGAATAGCCCCTCACAGCTAGAGCCAGAGCTAAACCTATAAGCGTTAGAACAGCTATTGAAAAAAGCATAGCCATCTGGTACCCTACGAGAATAGAGAAAACGAGGGGGACAGCAACGACAACAATAACGGTGAGACTCAAGACTTTAATAGCGTTCTCGAGACCCCTCTCAATAACCCTCCTAGCCCTCAACCTGTCAAGGAACCCGCCCAGGAGATAGTAAGCTAGAGTGAACCCCAAGATAACCCCAATGGATAAGCCTAGGCGGACTACAACATCAAAGTAGCCGCTGAAAGCCTCTAAATCCAAAATGCTCAGCCCCCACCCCATCTAAACAACTGAGCAGCTAGAGGCTATAAGGGCATTAACAAACCTTATGGAGAAGCGGTGGCATAACACGGGCTGTTTTCCTCTTTTATGTTCCAGGAAATATTTATAAGTTTTGCTGTCTTTACGCTTGGAGGGCTATGGGAGCA
>CAKZTZ010000012.1 GCA_937921695.1 uncultured Sulfolobales archaeon
ATAGAATAGAGAAGGTCGACGACTACACCGTCAGATTCCACTTAAAATACCCGGCCCCCCTAGACCTCATAGCATCTGCAGGCTATGGAGCCTACATATTCAGCCCTAAGGTAGTAGAGTATGCGAAAGCCTCGAACGCTACAGACCCTAAAGTTGCCGACTGGTTTAATGCAGGCAATGACGCTGGCTCAGGCCCCTATAAGCTCGTTAAGTGGGATCCCGAGAATGAAGTAGTATTAGAGAAGTTCAATGAATGGTGGGGTTGGAGAGATCCTAACCACCCATTTAAGAGCGATAAAGCTCCCGATGTTTTCATTATTAAAATCGTTAAAGATACTGTGAGTCAAGAAAGGATGCTACTAGCGGGGGAGATTAGTATAGCCCAACAAGTGCCTCTAGAAGATATAGATTCTCTTAAAGCCAATCCTAACGTAGTTGTAGCTATGAAGCCTAGCTTCCAGCAATTAATCTTACTGCTCAACACTAAGAAACCCCCACTTGATAATGCTCTTGTTAGGAGAGCGATAGCCCATGCAATACCGTATGACGACATAGTTAAGATAGCTAGGTCTAACTTAGCCAGAGTAGCTAGCGGCCCAGTACCTTACGGCATGTGGGGACACTCCGAAGCCTTTAAGTTTGAGTATAACCTAGACATAGCTAGAAGCCTCCTAGCTCAGGCGGGCTATCCTCAAGGCTTACCCAAACCGTTAATTCTTACATACACCGCAGGCGACATATATGAGAAGAGGACAGCGGAACTAATAAGAGCATCACTAGCTAAAATCGGGATAACCATTGACATTAGGCCGTTAAGCTGGGAAGAGCAGTGGGCTATGGCTAAGAAAGGGTGGGAGGATCCTAATGCAGCTCAGGACATACTCATGTTCTATTGGTGGCCCACATACATATCACCTTTCGACTTCCTCTACAACATGTTCCACAGTGACAGTAAGATATTTAACTTAGCCTATTACACCAATAAGGAGTTTGAAGATATTTTGATGGAGGCTGTAACCTTCGAAGGCTCAGATAGGACTAGAGCTACACAGCTCTATGTAAAAGCCCAGGAAATACTCTACCGGGACGTTCCAGGCATACCTTTATGGGATATGGTTGACGTGAGGGTGGCTTCGGCAAAAATAAAGAACCTTGATAAGGCTATAAACCCCGCATATCCCACGGTCGTGTTTCCACAAGTGCTGGAAGTAGGAAGCTGAAGGGTGGCTAGATGCCGGTATCCCTAGGATATATAGTGCAGAGGTTGTTTTTAACATTAATAGTGGTTCTCGGCGTAGTGACCATAGTTTTCATAGCCACAAGGATCATCCCGGCACATCCCGAGTTTCTATGGGCAGGTCCTCACGCGACAGAGGAACAGCTAAGAAAGGCTAGAGAAGAGCTCCGCCTAGACGAGCCCATAATTGTTCAGTATGTATACTATCTCAAATCCCTCTTACAGGGAGACCTGGGAGTATCTTGGAGGACCAGGAATCCAGTCTTAAAAGATATAATTTCAGCACTTCCAGGAACCCTGGAATTAGCTATTACAGGGTTTGCAATAGGCATAGCTCTAGGCTTGCCTTTAGGGCTTCTAGCCGCCCTCAACTATGGAGGCTTCATAGATAAGATCGTTAGAACATCCACGATAGCGGGTTCCGCTATACCTATATTCTGGGCAGCCCTCATATTTCAGCTAGTATTAGCTATTAAACTAGGACTGCTACCGGGGGGCCATAGGATAGATCCCAGCCTAGCTATAGTAACGGGGTTCAAGCCTATAACAGGGTTTTACACGCTCGACACTCTCCTTATCGGGAGATTAGATCTATTTATTGACGTGGTTAAACGCCTCATCATGCCTTCCCTAATAGTAGCTATATACCCTATGAGCCTTACAGCTAGAATGACAAGGTCCCTGGCTTTAGAGTCTTTGCAGGAGGATTTTGTGAGAAATTTAAGAAGCTGGGGAGTTTCAGATAGCACTATTATTAGACGTTATGTATTAAAGTTCATAATACCTCCTTTAGTAGCTTCCCTAGGCCTGTCCTTCGGTTACACTTTAGTCGGAGCTTTCCTCGTGGAAGTAATATTTGCCTGGAACGGGCTGGGGATGTATATCGTTATGGCTATTCTAAGTTATGATTATCCAGCTATAATAGGCGGTATCATGATCGTGGCTATTTTCTATACTCTCATAAACGCTTTTGTCGACATACTTCACGCGCACATAGATCCGAGGGTTAGACTATGACAGCCCCCTGGAAGTCTCTTCTCCACTTTATTCCATACCTGAAAAGCGATGTGCTAGGACTATTTGGCTTAACAGTGATTGCGGCATTCATATTAGTGGGGATAACTGCTCCCTATATAGTTCCATACCCTGAAGATGCCTGGGGTTCAACATATAACGTGGAGAGGAGGCTTCAGCCCCCCTCTCGTAGCCATATTTTCGGTACTGACGAGTATGGTAGAGACGTGTTCAGCAGAGTAGTTTTAGCTTCCAGGTTCTCTCTGATAATAGCTGTGAGTGTCGTGACATTATCCTTAATAATAGGGATCTTAGTAGGGCTGATAGCGGGATATTGGGGAGGGCCTCTTGCAACTACCTTGATGAGAGTCACAGACATGTTCCTAGCATTTCCCTCACTCCTATTAGCAATAGCTTTCGCTTCAATATTGGGGAGGGGCCTCTTTAACCTCATAATAGCCCTCACTATAGCCTGGTGGCCCTGGTATGCTAGGCTGGTATATGTGCAGGTTAATAGTGTCAAGAATATGCCTTACGTCGAGGCAGCCAGAGTATCCGGTTTAAGCTCAACAACCATTTTAGTCAAATACATACTCCCCAACTCTCTTACCCCAGCAACTATACAAGCTTTCCTAGACATGGGCGGAGCCGTCCTTGAAGCTGCAGCATTAAGCTTCGTCGGAGTCGGAGTTAAACCCCCAACACCTGAATGGGGTTTAATGATTAGTGAAGGGTGGCACTTAATAGGAACAGCCTGGTGGGTTAGCCTATTCCCAGGTCTAGCCTTATTCTTTACAGTATTAGGGTTCAACCTTTTAGGAGACGCTTTTAGAGAATATTCTAACCCGAAAACTAGGAGACTCCTAGAGTCTAGGGGGGTTAAGCTTTGAAAGACCCCATGTTAGTAGTGAAGAACCTCAAAGTCAGCTATAAACTGAAGGATCGAGTTGTAAGAGCTGTTAGAGGAGTCAGTTTTAAACTTGTAGAAGGTCAATCCCTATGTATTGTTGGGGAAAGCGGGTGCGGCAAGTCTACTCTTGGATATGCTATCTCAGTAAGTCTACCCCCTAACGCTGTGATAGAGGAGGGGGAAATATTAGTTAATGGCGTGAACATTTTGAAAACAGATCCGGTAACTGTTAGAGGTAAGCTTGTGTCACTCATACCTCAAGATGTTGGAGCAGCTTTAAGCCCACTCAATACTATTGGAGAGGTTTTTGCAGACGTCTTAGGGTCTATTGGAGGCGGTAGAGACAGCTCTCTTAAAGTAGCGTCTGACATACTTAAGTCTCTAGGTTTCAGCGACCCACAAAGAATATTGAAGTCTTATCCCCACGAGCTGAGTGGGGGAATGCTACAGAGGGTCTTAATAGCGCTAGCCATATCTCTCAATCCTAAGGTGATAATTGCTGATGAACCAACATCTATGGTTGACGCTTCGCTGAGGAGGGAGGTAGTTGATCTAATCAACACAATCAGAT
Source organism: uncultured Sulfolobales archaeon (assembly GCA_937921695.1). GTDB lineage: Archaea > Thermoproteota > Thermoprotei_A > Sulfolobales > Acidilobaceae > DSZV01. The sequence goes on from CAKZTZ010000012.1 coordinate 3,733, forward strand.
ATAACTACAGTGTTACAACAATAATAATAACCCATGATATAGCCATAGCGCCCTCCTTATGTGATATAACAGCAGTAATGTATGCGGGGAAAATAGTTGAAATAGGGCCTTCAAAAAGCTTGATTGAAAAACCCCTTCACCCGTATACTAAAATGTTATCAAAGAGCATCCCCAGAATTATGAAGCTTGTAGAGCTCAAGCCGATCCCAGGGCTACCCCCAGACCTAGGAAGCCCTATAAAAGGTTGCCCCTTCGCTCCTCGATGCCCGGACGTTGTAGGTGATTTATGCTATAACGTCGAGCCTGAAGAGTATAGAGCAGGTGGTAGGTCTGTCTACTGCCACTTATATGGGGGTGCCTCCCATGACACGATATCTGCTTGAAGCTTTAAACGTTAGCGTTTACTACGCCCTTAAGAGGGGCCTGCTAGGTGGAGCTATATACGATGTTAAGGCTTTAGATGATGTGACGCTAAGAATTGAAGAGGGCGAATCTCTCGGGATAGTGGGTGAGTCAGGCTCGGGGAAATCCACCCTAGCAAAGTGTTTCGCAGGCCTTATAAAACCTGCTAGCGGTAAAATAATGTATAAAGGGCGTGACATTTATAGCCTTAAAGGTGAAGATTACAGGGAATACCGTAGAAGCGTCCAGATAGTCTTCCAAAACCCTCACACTTCATTAAATCCAATGATGAGAGTTAGAGACACGTTAAAAGACGTCCTAAAAGCTTCCGGAAAATGGGGTAAAGATGGGGAGAGAAAGCTTGCCGAGCTTATGAAAGCAGTAGGCTTAAGGGAGGACATACTGAACATGTATCCAATGGAGTTAAGCGGGGGTCAAGCCCAGAGGGTCGCTATAGCGAGGGCCTTAGCTGTAGAACCTAAAGTCCTAATATTGGATGAACCCACATCAGCCTTAGACGTGTCCGTTCAAGCTCAAATACTTGAACTACTTAAAAGCCTCAAGAAGACGTACGGTCTAACTTACGTTTTCATATCACACGACATAGCCGTGGTCAGATACATGAGCGATAGGATTGTTGTAATGCATAAAGGAAAAATAGTCGAGGAGGGCCCATCAAGCGATATAATAGAAAACCCTAAACACGAGTATACAAGAAGCCTAATCAGAGACCTCATAAAACTATATGCACATATAGAGGAGATATCCACGTGAGCCTCCCCAATTTCCTTTGTATCCCCTTTAGTCGACCTCACCCCCTATTAACACTCCCTTAGGGAGCTAGATCGAACACATTGTTTTGAGTTTATAATTAAACTTCGCGATCATCATGTCAACATAATAGTGATGATTTAGATACCGGACGCTCTAGTAACATTATAGGACTTCTTTTCTCTGTCAAGCTCAAGTATTTTATTAAAATTCTCGATTTCAATAAAACTTTGAGGATCTTATTACATAAAAATACTATCATATCTGTAAATTCTAAGGAACCCTCATTAGACTAATAATGTAATTGTGCGACATGTGAGGACTGCTTTTACGGTTTGTTAGTTTTTTGGAAGTTTCTTATGAACTCTAGGTACTTTTCGATCTCGTCTTTTTCTGCTCTCATGAATTCTTTCCACGCTTTTGAAGATAACGGGGTTTTCCAAGGTTTAGGTATTAGCCTTACTTTACTCCTTCTTTCCAGGAATTTAACGTGGCCCCTACCGTATATGCAGTATTTGCAGACTACGCAGGGTATTTCTGGGCATGTTATTGACTTTTTATTGTATGTGAATTCTATCCCGGCTTCCAGCCAGCTTCTCATTTCAGGCCTTTCAGTTATATCCGGCATTGTTTTGTCTGTGCTCGCGTATAACGTGAAGTTCTCTCTCCTCCTGAGCTCCTGTAGTGTGCTTAGGAGTTCTTCGGCTAGAGCTTGAGGGTTTTTCAGTCCGATTCTAGCGTAGGTCTCAGCTACTTTCTCTGTCCACCAGGATTTCGTGTAAGTCCAGAACTTGAACTTTAACCCTTTAAGCTCATCCACAATGTCCAGCCATGCCCTGGCATAGTCTGGGTGGTAGAAGTCTCCTATAACGTGTAGTCTTACAGGCACGCTTCCATCCTCTAGGGTATCCCCCGAAGCTTCAAGGAACCTGGCTTTATCTAGGAGCTCCCCCACTATTGTCTCCTTGAAAGCTTTAAGGTCCCCTAGTGAAAGTTCAATGGCCCTCATTAAAGCCCCAATAGACTCAGGATCCTCTGATGGAGGCCTATCTATTCCATAACAGTTCTCCAAGCACCAAAGGCTAGCCCCGGGGCATGTTCCACTTTTAAAAGCTTCAAATCCCAAGCCCCGTGGAGCTCCTAGGGGTAGGTTCACGTGGAGAGCCTTACCTATCTTAGTGTTACCTATGACAACTAACATTAAGGCCTCCCCTAGTTAGAGGGGTGTTACGGGGGCTTTAGGGTTAGCGAGAACCAGGCCCCCGGGGACTCTACGGGCAAGCTCTGAAGATACGACCCTTTCTATGGCGAGCTCCCAATAGCGCCCGAACGCTGAGGGGTGTATCCCGTACCATTCCATGAATAACTCCTCAAGCTCCCTCAACGTCACTGCTCTACCCTTAACTCTCTCATCCTCTCTGAATATTCTAGCTATGAAACTCGCAAGGTCATCAACGCGCTTCCATGGATAGAGATACCAGTCCCACTCCCTCTCCCTCAAATCCTCAAGGTAATAGTCGGGCTTAATCTTAGCCAGGGAGCTAACCCAGGATATGACGGCAACCCTGAGCTCTCTAGGCCTCCACTCCCTAAGTATAAACTCTCTAGCCGTTAACACTGTAAGCCCCGTATCTATAATGTCATCTACGAGGAGAGCCCTCTTACCCTCTAAGCTCACATTGTAAGGATTCCTTATGACAGCCTTACCGGTCGCAACAGTAGATTCAGCCCAATGCGTTATCTGAAGACTTAAAAGCTCGCCCACCCCAAGTGCATCGCCTACGAGACGTGCGGGGACGTAGCCCCCTCTAGCTGAAGCTATTATAACATCAGGCTTCCAGCCGGAAATCTTAATTATATCAGCTAGGTTAAGAGTCCAGTTAGCTATTTCATCCCACGATATAACTCTAACCCTGAGTCTAGGTCTGGCCATAACCTTAGACCCAAGTTTTAAACAGCTATTGAAGCTTATAAATAATACTTAAATTGAGGTTAGATAGCTCTTCTGAATCGTACAAATCAATAGCACGCTTAAACTCTACAAGCCACGACAAAATATTAGGGTTTGCAGCGGGACCTATGGGTTGAAGATGTTGCACGATGGCTTTAGCATTGTGGAGGTTTTATCGTTTTCACTCGATTTTCTCCTCATAGATGTACCGTTTTTGGAGGTTTGTTAGGCTTAGGGCTATTAATGATTCTGGGCTTGAATTAATGCTCCTTAGTATTTGGTATAGTCTTTTTATTGTTGCAGCATCTATTCTGACGTATCTGTCTACGTAGTCTATGGGTTCTGGGACGTTGTTTTCTGTAGTGTGTTTCATAGCGTATTCCACTACTTCCTCGACCCTGCTTGATGGGTATATGTCGAGTCTTGTGGCTTGGGGGTATCCTGTGGGTCCTTTGTGTCTATAGAATACTACTGCAGTGTTTTTCATGCGGGAGCATAGGGAGCCTTGCGGCATGTTTTCGGGGAGGCTGGCACAGTATTCTATGATTTTCAGGAGTCTCCCAGCGTTTTCTCCGCGGCTGGCGGCAGCTAGCTCCAGGTATTTCTTGTGTGCTTCCAGGTAGTTTTCTATGATTAAATATTCTCCAGGCTCTAGTATGATGCTAGCCAATAGCTTGTCATTAGCATATGTAGACTCCCTCAACTCTATAATATCTGAGGTTTTCGGGAGTAGGAGTTTGCTCGAGACCCTCTTAACAACCCCCACTATGGGTATTTGGAGTTTATCAGCTTTATCCATTAAGTCTAGCAAGGCCCTCGAGACTAGGGGGGCTAGCTCTACGCCTGCAAGTTTCCCCCTATCGACAGTGGAGGGTGCTGGAATGTAGAAGCTGGGCATAGAGGAGAAGTATAGGGATCCATCTAGCATCACCATGTCAACACTCTCATCTAGTATTTCATATGCGGTTAGATACTCCATTATCTTAGAGTCTAGTTCTATGCTTAACTTAAACCTGCCCTCGACCTCGCCTAAGCCTAGTCTCGCCGCAACCCTACTTATCCCGTGAGCTCCGAGGCCTGAAGGGGCTGCAATCACATAGCCTGTAGCTATGAAGGCTATAGAGCCTGTCACCAGGTCTAGAGGGGGTGTTGACCATGTACTATCTACTGCTAGTATGCTTAGGAAACTACTAGACCCTCCCCCTTCAAACCTCCTGATAGCTAGCCTGCTCCTGATCTCTTCTTTGAGTTTTGCTAGAATCTCAGCTCTCCTCGATATTTCTCTAGCTACTCTAGCTGAGAGTTTTGAAAGCGCTAAAAGCATCTCCGGGTTCTCTTCAACCTCCTCATCTATAGCGTAACTGTAGTCAAGAGACATCTTTAACCCTCACCAGTAAAGGCCTTCTAACAGTACTCCCAAGCCCTGTGAAGTAGAATTCCCTCCTGGCGAGCATTGGTAGAGTATATTCTAGGAACTGTACCCCTTCAACCCACCTTTTAAGCTCCTCATAGTCTATAGTAGACTGTAGCCTTGAGAAGAATATAGTATTAATATTACCTCTAATATCCGGGGCTAAATCTATAACCCTCTGGGAAGCTAGTATAAGGCCGAAACCCCACTTCCTCCCCTCCCTAGCAGTCCTAGCTATCATGTCAACGCTAGGCTTACACATTTGAGCACACGCATAATTGTGGGCTTCATCTATGACAGCTAGAGCGTTAGCCTTCAACCTCTCACTTAAAACCTTATCCCAAACCCCTTTCAAGACCTGGTACACTATAAACCTCTTAGCCTCATATTCAACCTCCCTAGACAAGTCTACTATTACAAGCCTCTTACCACCATTAAATATAGAGTCTACAATGTCATCCACAGTTATAGTCCTCCCGTTTAAATACACGTTGAAGAAACTCCTGCCCAGCCTCAAAGTTATGAGGATCTCATACTTCTTAATAGTGGATTCCCTAACGTTAATATCGGGGAGTGCACTGTAGAGGGTATTTATGAAACCATCGAGCTCCCACTTAAACACCCCGTTTTTACACGCTTCCCTATAAGCGTTAACAATATCTTCAAGGCTCGCCTCAGCCCTAGGTTTAACTTTTAAACCCCAGCTTTTCTGGAGTTCCCCAAGCCTTGACTGTATGTAGGATGTCACAGCGAAATAAATACTATCACCATGGTAGTCTTTTAAACCAGTCCTATCAACTATAATATCGGAGACAACATCAGGGTCAAGTATTATCTTAGAGCCGTCGACGAGGGAAGCATTAAAACCCCACCTAGATAAATCACTATAATCAAGACCAGTATGGTCGAAGATAACCACGGAATAACTAGTCTTAGAGAGAACCTCCTCAACAAGACCCTTAACAAGCCTAGACTTCCCAGTACCAGTAGCTCCAAGGACAGCCACATGGTAGTTAAGAGCCTCGGGAACCATACGTATACTAGCTCCGGAAAACTTATGATAGCCAACATGAAGCCCTTCAGGAGCGCCGAGGAGCCTTGAAAGCCCCATACTATCTGTAACTATGTAAACCCTACTCCCAGGTCTTGGGATAGAAAAACTAACCTCAACGCCTCCACTGCTGATCTCCCCCATTATTTCAACGTAAGCCGACATGATTGGGGCAGAGTAACTATAGCTCATCTTAGGGTCGAAGTTTGAAGGTAGACTAGAACCATCAATAGCTATGTCTTTCTTAACTGCCCCCTTAACAACCCCTAGATATAGCCTCCCCTCCTCTGAGTCCTCGATTAAAGCTATCATCTCGTCTCTAATAAAATCTATAGAATCCATAGAGACTCGGACTGGAGCTAGGGAAGCTCTAGAGCCTGAGATAACAACACCTATAAGCCTGGCTGAACCTAGCAAGTCTAAATCTAAAGGGGCCCCCACGACTCCCGCCTCACTAGAATACCGGGTGTCCTATAAGGGAGGGGGTCTGTTGAAAGTATTCAATGGAATAGTGTAAGTATATGCTCAGCCTTTAGCAGGGTCAGTTGTTCCGGCGCTCCTCATTAGTTTCGAGAAACCCTCTTTCTCTTCATCCCCACATATAATTTAAACGCCCCCAGTTAATAACTGTTAAGATGAACCTTCACCATGTTTATACTGAAAATATTTTAAGACCCAGCTATACTCGCATCTTGGTGCTAGTTTATGTATGGTTACGCTGGTAGAATCGTTATTGCAGATGCTACTACTAGGTCTTTTAAAATCCTCGGTGTTGATGAAAACTTAGCTAAAAATTATATAGGTGGTAAGGGTCTCGCTAACAAGATCCTCTACGATTACAGTATATGGGATTACGATGCTCTAGACCCCGGGAACCTCCTCGTATTCGCTTCAGGCCCCTTCGGGGGTACTAGGATACCTATGGCTTCTAGAGCTTGGAGCGCTTTTAGATCCCCCCTTACCGGGATACTCGGAGGTAGTAATCTTGGGGGTAGCTTGGCTGCAGTGATGAAATATGCTGGTGTTGACGCTCTCATTGTTAAGGGGGCTAGTAGGGACCCCATATATCTAGTTGTTGAGGAGGGTAGAGTGGAGTTTAGGGATGCCTCACACTTGTGGGGCTTGGACGCTATAAGTGTTGAGGAGGAGCTCAAGAAAGACCATGGTAGGGATAGTGCTGTCTTAGCTATAGGTCCTGCCGGCGAGAACCTCGTCAGGTTCGCCTCTATAAACCATGATGTTTGGAGGCAGTTCGGGAGAACCGGGGCCGGGGCTGTGATGGGTAGTAAGAGGGTTAAAGCAATAGTTTTCAAGCCCGCAGGCAGGGAGATACCTATAGCTGATCCCGGGAAGCTCTCAGAGTATCTTAAGAGCTTCACGGTTAAACTCCTAGCCGACCCCACGACTAAAGCTTTGAGAGATGGGGGGACTCCTAGGATTGTCGAGATAGCTAATAGGGTGGGCTTCTTCCCAAGCTACTACTGGAGTAGGGTTCAAGTTGAGGGTTGGGAGAGGATAGAATGGTCTAGCATGAAGAAAAACTATTTTGTCAAGGCTGGGGCTTGCCTATACTGCAGTGTAGCATGCCACAGGCTCGTTGAGAGCAGGAAGTTCAATGTGAGGGTTGACATTGAATATGAAACAATATTCGCCCTAGGGGGGCTACCGGGGGTGAGCGACCCCGACTGGCTGATAAAGCTTAACGACATGGCGGACAGGCTGGGAATGGACACTATAACCCTCGGGAACGTAATAGGGTTCACAATAGAACTCTCAAGGAGGGGTATAATAGATTATAAGATAGACTGGAGGGAGCCGGAGAAAATAGAGAAACTCATGATAGACATAGCGTACAGGAGAGGCATAGGAGAGATCCTAGCAGAGGGGGTAGCTAGAGCAGCTAAAACATTAGGGGCCGAGGAGCTAGCAGTCCACGTCAAAAACCTCGAGCCCGCAGGCTACGACCCCAGAACCCTAAAGGGGATGGCTCTAGGATACGCTATATCAGGAAGGGGCGCAGACCACCTGGGAACAATGGCTTACGCAATAGACATAGCTGGGAGAGCCGGGGGGAGGCTGAGCCTCGCAGAAGAGAAAGTTAAAGCCATCATAGAATATGAGAACCTCGGAGCACTAATGGACTCCCTACTACTCTGTAAATTCGGAAGATACATATACAACTTCCAGAACATTTCGGAACTCCTAAACATAGTCACAGGGTGGAACTACACGCCAGAACAAATAGTGGAAACAGCGGAGAGAATAGTAACCCTAACAAGAATAATAAACAACAAAATGGGAGTAGACAAGAGCAAAGACCAGCTACCAAAGAAACTCTACGAACCAGTAGAATTCGAAGGAAAAGAATACAAACTAACAAGAGAAGAAGTAGAAGAAGCCATAAACACATACTATAGAATGAGAGGATGGAATGAAAACGGCATACCAACCAAAGAGAGAATAGAAAAACTAGGAATAACATAAAACATGGGAAACCACAAGCAATAGAGAATAGTATTCTAAAACAAACTATTTAAACCCATTAAATAGCCAGGTAGAGCCGGCTTCGAGGTGCGAGCTATGGGTAAAACAGTGGGGATTATCGGGACTATATTTCTTATGTTTAGCGTTGTTGGCGCCACGCTCGGCGTTAGACTCTTTATTGGAGGCTTCACAGCGGGGGATTTCTTGGGAGCCATAATTACTTTCGCGCTTGGATATTTTATTGTGTTTTTAAGTATCGTATTCAGTAATCTTGGCTGGGTTCTCATCTTAGCTTCACTATACTCGTTTTCAAAAGTTTACAGTGAAAGCGGGATATTCAGGAGAGCCCTCTTATCCACGATTCTCTATATAGTTGGGACTATAATTGGCACTATTGTTATTTTTGGGAGAGGGTTCTTTTCCAAGATACTCGGGGTGCCTGAAGGTGATTTTATAGGGGTGGCTCCATATTCCTGGTTAGTTTTCTTCGTGCTAGCCAGCTACTTCATTTACAGGTCTTTGAGCCTCCTAGCAGCCAGGTCTGGGAAAACATTGTTCAGGACAGCCGGCATACTGTTACTGGCAAGCGCTTGCTTACTATTATTGGCTGGGATCGTGACGGCGGCAATGTATTCTATAGGAGGACAGCAAACTGTTATCTCCATGAGGAACATCATAATATCAACGATCTTCATAGGGCTTTTCCTAGAATTTATAAGTTTAATGGCTTTAGCAATAGCTTTCTACACAGTTAAGCCCCCACAATACTGGCGACTGGGTGTTTAGCCGGTCTCTAAAGCATGTTAAACGTGTGATGCGCACATTAGGGTTTCACATGTTCATATTTTGAGGTATGCGGCTCTCCTATTAGCGCTTACGGGTTTTAATGGTGGCTCTTGGGTCCAGCATTCTTTTGTGGCTATGGGGCATCGTGTTACGAATTTGCAT
>CAKZTZ010000013.1 GCA_937921695.1 uncultured Sulfolobales archaeon
GGGCTCAGAGTATCCAGGGGTTTCCCCCTAAACATTGACCTTAACAGTGTTGAGAGCCTTGCGGGGAAGCTTGAGGAATCCATAGTTCCACTCCGTATTGTGTCGTAATGGGTATTATGTGAGCCTTACAGTCATCCTCTAGGGCGTGGGCAGCATTACGGCTCGCAAGGTCGGCAAATAGAATTTTGAGCTTGGAAACACTCTCAAACTCCAGAGTGAACCCTTCATAAGCCTCCCCGAGCCAACGAAACGCTGTGCTCAGTGAACGGAATAATTATGAGGGGCTGGGGGTGAAGTCTATCCCTTAATGCAGGTGAACCTCTCTAGCTCGAGGGCTGGGAATTTAGGCTTGCGATATGATGGGGGAGGCTATGGCTATACTGGTAGGTCTTTACGCTTGTATAGCGTTACGGCTATTATGGCTAGTATTATTGTGGTTAGCGCTAGTACGGCTGCGTCTAGAGTTTTTAGAGTGCCGTAGACGGCTATCTCTAGTACTGGGTAGTATCTTGTTAGGGTTAGGCGGCCCATGTCTTCTAGGCTCGTGCCTAGAGTCATGGTGTCCAGCACGTACATTGCTAAGACTAATCCCGCGGAAGCCGGCTTAGCTATGGTTACGGGGAGTATTGTTCCGAGTAGTGTTGCCAGGCTTACTATGCTGGCAGCATATAGGATCCCAGTTAAGTGTAGTAGGATCATGTTCTTGAATGTGATGGGTCTGCCTACGGCGAATACTAGGAGGATAATAGATACTGCTAGCGAGACCACCATTATTATCGCTACTAGAGTTATATTAGCTAGCATTCGCGAGAGGAGGAGCCTCCACCTAGGCATGGGAAGGATGAGGTTGAAAGGCCCAGCCTTATCCAGAACATCGTCCACAACACTCCCGGCGGATATGTAAGCAGTATAAGCCCCCACAGCTAAGACAACTACTATCACGAAATACTCGTAAACGTAGAAAGTATCAGCATTGTAAACTGGGGGGACGCCTTTAGCGAAAAGCTTTAAAAACTCCTCGGGAAAATCCTTAACAAGCTGCTCATACGCCTCCTGAAGCTCCCCCTCCCCGAGGGCGCTCCAAGCCCACGCCACTAGGGCCACCCAGAAAACTATTATAGCAGCCCAGCCCACTATAGCCCTCCTCTTAAGCCTAAGCTCGTATAATATTGTGGTTAACAACAACACTTCACCTCTCATAGAAGTGCATGAAAAGCTCCTCTAAAGTCATCCCCCTAACTTCAACATCAACTATACCGTGAGACGCTAGGAGGCTAAGCACCTCCCCATAGCCTCCACTAGCGATAACCCTAACCTCACCATTGGAAACCTCAACCTTAACAACCCCCTCAACGCCCAGGAGCTCGTCGCGGGCCACGGGCTTGGAGAGCCTAGCCTTAATAACCTTCCCAGACTTTCTTAAAAGCGATGGAAGCTCCTCTAAAGCTATAATCCTCCCATCTCTTATAAGGCAAACCCTGTCAGCAACCCTCTGAACCTCGCCCAGCACATGCGATGATAGGAACACAGTCTTACCCCTCCTAGCCTCCTCCCTCACCATAGACAAGAACCTCTCCCTCAAAAGAGGGTCTAAGCCCGTGGTAGGCTCATCAAGGACTATAAACTCAGGGTCCCCCATAAAGGCGAGGATTATAGCTAGAGCCTGCCTCATACCCTTAGAATACGCCTCAACCCTCTTATCCAAGTCGATAGGGAAAGCCTCTAGGAGCTCCTCAAGCCTCGGAGCCCCACCTCTAACCCTAGCCATGTAATTAACAATATCCCTACCCTTCAAGCCCCTGGGAAAACTAAACTCCTCAGGAACAAAGCCTATAAGCCCCTTAACCCTAGAAAACCCCCCATCATCAGAAGGGTCAACACCGTAAACAAGAACCTTGCCCCTAGTAGGCCTAATAAAACCCAGCATAAGCCTAATAGTAGTAGTTTTACCCGCACCATTGGGACCTAAATAACTGAAAACCTCACCCCTCCTCACATCGAAACTAGCATCTACAAGAGCAGGCTTATCACCGTAAAGCCTAGTTAGAGACTCAGCCTGAACCACGAGAGACAAACGAGAACACCATAAAACAAAACAACACTAGAAGCCTAAAATATTAGCACAAAACTCATATAACACTGACATGTCAAAGCAACCGTCAACCCCCAAGACCACACTAAAAGCCTCACGCCGATTAAAACATTAAACTTCAACAGTAGCCGGGCTTAGGGGATAAAGCTAAACCCTGGAGGGTCGAGATAACAGCTAGGAGGGACCTGAGGGTTTAGGGTCTTTCCGCTCGTAATGGGGGGCCGCCTTCAAACACGATTGCAAGAAGCCCTCACTGTTTAAGGGGTTTGAAGCTGTTAAAAGCTAGGTCCCTTGAAACTCTGCATTCCCTCCAGGTTTCTCACATTACTTCGCTTGCAAACTCGTAGAGGGTGTTGCGCAGTTCTTTAAGTGTTTTCACGTCAGCCCTGGAGGTTATGGATATTAGGTTGTCGCCCTTGTATGCTGAGAGCCTGTATATTGGGAATCTAGTGGTGTTCGCTATTCTAGAGACAGTGTTGGGGTTGCAGGGGTCTTCATAGTATACTTCATAGACTCCCCACCTGCTCTTGACTTCGGCTTTATTCACTTTCTTATAGCGTTTTTTCAAGTCTTCAACTACTATTCTTCTCAGCCTCACTTTACCTTCTAGGAGGGCGTGGAGCTCACATTTTACCTTCCCCCTCTTCGGGTTTAGAGATAAGGTTACCTCGTCTTCCCTCCTCAATAGTTTAGCTATCGGATAATAGAATAGGGATAGGACGGGGGCTGTGGTGAAGAGCACGTAAACAGTGCTCCCATCCTCGAGGCTGTATACTGCCCTATAACCTACCAGGTAGCCTAGTAGATGGTATGTCTTATCCTTAGGCTTGAACACTCTCTCAAGCTCTAGAGTGAAATCCCTCATGAACCTGGCGAGCCTCCTCCTCATAGCGAAATACCATATGACTGCGAGTGAAGCTAGTATGGTTATCATAATAATGATGAGAGCGTCTGAAACCATAATCCCACCCTCAGAGCGGGCGGATGAACTTCCTCAGTTCAACCACATCTTCAAGGCTTGAGGGCTGCCTATCCATGAAGCCAGCTATCATAGACTTGTATTTCATTTGGGACAATTCTTCAATAGCCTTCTTCTGCTGCTCTAAGACCCCTAGCTTGGCTGCTATGTCTTCGGGTAAAACCTTATTTAATATTATGAGTTTGGGTTTAACGTCGAGCTTCCCTTCTAGCGTGGATATCACCTCCCTCATCTCGTACATGGGTAGGGGTTCGGGATTAGCCACTATTATATATGATGTGGCTTGGGGGTCGCTCAATAGTTTAACTAGTTTAGAGTAGCTGTCTTTAAGCTCGTAGAGCCTTAGGAGGGCTGGGTCTTCGAGTTTAAATTTCCTCCCAAGGGTTCTCGCTATTATGTATCTTAGCGATACTATCCTCTCCCTAAGCTCTATGAGGCTCTCAATCCACACGTTATAAATCCTAGGCAGTAGTAAAGTCCTTAAAGCTACTCCGGTCGGCGGCGTGTCTATAACTATGTATTTAAACCTCCTATCTCCGTAGAGCTCTACCAGGCTCCTCATGAAAACCTCCTCTTCAACCCCCGGCGAGTATTTAACTACGTCAACAACATCTTCAAGGTTTAAGACTGGGAGTGAGGGTAGCAGTTCTCGGAGCATGTCGACGTATTTCGCTGTAAGCCTCCTAGCTAGCTCGTCAACGTCTAGCTGGCTGGCGTAGAGGTTCTCCCCCACTTTAACAATATCCATGGCCTTGGGCAGCCTCAAATATTTAACTATGTGCTTGGCCTGATCGAAACTTATAATTAGAGTTTCACCTATCTCGCTAAGCTCCCTAGCTAAAAGTATTGAAATCGTAGTCTTACCGACACCCCCCTTACCTAAAACCATGAACACGTGAGGCCTACTAGTCTGAAACCTAGCCTCAACAATGTCAGCCAGCATACTAGCTAACCCCTAGCTCGCTCATTAAGTCAGCTAGAACATCATCCCCCCTCGCAGACCTCGTGAACAATAATCTCAGCTCGTCCCTCAACGAGCTGGCAAGCTCCAGGCCGAGATATGTAGGCACAGTCTTCACCCCAACTAGAGGCCCGAGGACTATAGTGAGGAAAACTATCTCCAGCTCCGCATGCTCCAACTTCATGCCCTTAACGCTCTCCTCCAATATAGCCTGGTCTATACCCCTAAACAGCTCGTAAAGCTCCCTCAAGATTCTCCGTAGAAACTGAGGTAACACCAGCCTACACACCTACTAGAAAAAGTGAAAAGGAGGGAAAATAAGTTGCGGGTTAAACTGCCCTCCTCACTATTAACAGTGCTCTCACGAACAACGCTATGAGCAGTATGTCTAGCACGAGAGAGACAACAACTACAGTCCCTGCACCAACCTTGTAGAGTAGCGGGAGGTACGGCACTATCAACAGTATCCATAGGGCTAACGCTAGCGTGACAGTTATCCACAGGAATAACGCCGGGGCCATGACTAGTAGCGCCCTCCAACCTCTAATATTGAGTAGTAGGTAGACCCATAAGGCTCCTGTCAGAAGCGCGAGCGCTGCTAGGAGCTGGTTTGTGCCGGCGAAAGCAGGCCATACTACCGTGTAGGCTGGGAAAGACTTGCCAAGTTCAGGCACGTATATCTCGGGGTAGGCTAAGATCGCCCCAAATAACACGGCCACTATAGAAGCTACCCACCTATTAGCTATAACCTTATAGGCGGGCTCGCTCCTAGGCCTGAGCCAGTCGAAGAACTCTGTCCACGCAAACCTAGCCAGCCTGTTAGCAGTGTCTAGCGTGGTTAACACGAAAACAGTTAAAGCCCATGTCGCGAACATTCTGAACAACGCGAATAAAGCCTCAAAAGTTTGAGGGCCGAGCACTTTAGACCATGCTAGGGCTTGAAGCAGCCCATAGCCTACAGCGAATCTCGCAGCGGGGGCGAGACCTCCCAGAGTAGGGGTTTTAGCAACATCTATATTGGCTACGTTGAGGAGAGTTTGCGCTACGGGGGCTCCCGTAGCAGCTTCTAGAGCTGCGAAATTCCAGGCCACAGCTATGGGTATTATCACGGCTAGCGAAGAGACAGCCCCCTCAGTAAGCATAGCACCGTACCCTACGAAGAGGGCGTCAAGCTCGTTAGATAACTGTTTGGACGTGGTTCCCGAGCCTACGACAGAGCGGAAGCCTGACAGAGCTCCGCAGGCTATTACTAGGGGCACCATGGGCCAGAAATAAGCTATTTTAGCTGTTGCGGGCGGCGTCCCGGCGACAGCGCCTATTACAGCGCCTGGGGCGGCGAAGCTTGTATATGTGGGGAGTGTGAAGCCTGTGGTGAAGGCTAGTAGCCCGCCTATTATGGCTAGGGCTACGAAAGCCCAGAGTATGTAGGCGCTCAGGTAGTCTCTGGGCTGTAGTAGGTACCATACTGGTAGGGCTGCAGCTAGTATAGCGTATAGGGCTAAGACTATTATCCAGTCTCCATATTTCAATACTGTGGGGACGTTCATTGAGTAGATGAAGGCTAAGATTATCAGCACTAGAGCTATTAACGATGCCACCCTAATGCTCACACCATACCTGTACACGAATACTCCGAAAACCAGCGCTATAACCATGTATAATATTGCTAGAGTGGCTGCTGTAGGGGTCGCCACGTATAGCGAGGCGTTCACGCTCAGGAATGCTGCTAGAACTAGTATGAGGGCGAACCACACGTATGCCAGGAATATATACCTGGCCAGCCTACCCATAACGTTCTCGCTTATAGACATTATAGATATCCCGCCGTGCCTCACACTCGACATTATAGATAGATAGTCGTGGACAGCCCCGATGAATATGTTCCCGAACAACACCCAGACTAGGGGGAGGGACCAGCCCCAAACCATGGCCGCCGCCGGGCCGACTATTGGGCCAGCACCAGCTATGGAGGCGAAATGGTGACCGTAGAGGACATACTTATTAGCTGGAACATAGTCTACGCCGTCGAACTTCTCGAAAGCAGGCGTGAGCCTCTTCGGGTCAGCCTTAACAACCTGCCTCTCCAGCAGTGTTCTACCATAAAGTATGTAGGCTACAACATAAATAGCCAAAACTATAAGCAGGACAGTTATCACATTCACAGGGCATCACCCCAACCTCCTACCTGTCCTAGCCTCCACAAACTTCCTCAAAGCGCCGGGGACTGTGCCCATCCACAGCCAAGGCCCCACTAAAAGCAGTAGCCACGCAACACTGTAGAGCCAAGCGTTCATATCGTCAATCTTACGCGATAGAAGGCCAACGTAGAGGGTCGCATACGCCATCAATAGCAAAGCAGCAATAGTTATGATTAACCCTAGCAACTCTCTAGTCTGCACTCTCCCTCTCACCTTCTTACCTATTTTTATGTGATAAACCGCTATATAAGCTTTACGTTCTCTTAACTAAGCACTTTCCCTATTAATAGGAAAAGGAAAAGTTTAACACTCAAACAAACTCTCCCCAAGCGGAAACCCGCATGCGAACATAGCGGGAAGCCGTTCTCATCACCCAGACGTCACTCACCGTATAACGTAAAGGAAACTTAGCAGACACGCGGCATGCCCAGGCAGGGTTTCGGGCTACGCTGTTTTGCTAGCCTCGAGCTCACGGGGGCTTAACCAGCCTCCCACCTGAAGGCCCACCCTGACATATCATTTGAGCTTATCCCCTTTGAAAACTCTGGTGAGGGTTCAAGCCTTTTAACCCGGCTATATTATATCCGGGTATCAAGGGGTGCGTGAATTGTTTAACGTTAATTGGCCCCCCTACAAGTTACTGTTTAGGGTTTAAGTTTGGAGGTTTATGTTGGAACTTCAGGGTGGCTTTACGATTGGAATTTGGGAGGCTCTTTTGAATGGTATCTGGGATATTCCGGGCTTAACGCTGTAGAGCTTAACGCCTCGTTCTACAGGTTCCCCTTCAAATCTCAAATTATAGGCTGGGCTAGGAGGAGTGGTGGGAAGCTTAGGTGGTCTGTTAAAGTTCACAGGAGTGTGAGCCATTATCGTAGGTTGGGCGGGGATTCCATAGAAGTCTTCTTAAGGTTTAAGGATCTCTTCGCCCCCCTAGAGGATGCGATAGACTTCTACCTGGTCCAGCTCCCGCCAAACTTCGCCAGGACCGGGGATAACGTTAGGAGGCTTGAAAGATTCTCGGAGGCTTTGGATTTGGGGGCTAGGCTTGCAGTCGAGTTTAGGCATGAGAGCTGGTTTAACAAGGAAACTGTAGACTTATGCGGGAATATTGGGGCTACACTCGCCTCAATAGACTCACCCATGACCACGTGGATAGAGTCTAGCAACGGAATAGTGTATTTAAGGATGCATGGGAGGAGCGAGTGGTACGCACACGAATACACTATAGAAGAACTACGCGAAATAGCGGAGAAAATAGTGGGGTTAAAGCCCGCCAAGGCATACGTATTCTTCAATAATAACCATTGGATGCTAGAAAACGCGAGGGCAATGCTGGAGATCCTAGTACAAAAACAAGCCTAAAAAAGGAGAGTAAAAGCTTTCAGAGGCTCATTATCTTCTCCTAGCCAGCATGTAGGTAGCTAAAGCGATACCGGCTAAGCCGGCGGTCAGCCCCGCTGCTCCCAGGATCTCTGCTCTTGAAACTCTGGAGCTTAGTCGTTCGGACTCAACAGTGATCCTACTTTCTATGTCTCCCCTAGTTTTCTCTAGGTTCTCGGAAAGCCCTTTCAGGGTTGCATCCAGGCTCCTAATGTCTGTTTTCACTTTCTCAACGCTCGACTCTATTAGGGCCGCTTTATCGGTGACGCTTTTCAAGCCCGCTTCTGTATTTTCGAGTCTTAGCGTTAGCGTCCTGCCAGTCTCCTCTATCCTAGCTGTTAGGCTTTTCTCAGCGTTAGCTAGTCTCTGCGCGAGCGTCTCCAGGCTTACACTTATATTGGCTTTTAGTGTTTCAATGAGTTTCCTCGTCTCAGCAAGGCTAGCGTTAAAACTTTTCTCAAGCCCTCTAAACTTCAAATCTACTTCACTCTTAAATGTTACGATATC
>CAKZTZ010000014.1 GCA_937921695.1 uncultured Sulfolobales archaeon
GGGTATGTTGTTGTTCCTTTTATCTCTTCGAGCCCCTCTATTTCTTCTCCCTTGAATATTTTAGCCCAGGCTTTCAATATTGTTTTATCGTCTAGGTTTACTGGTTCTCCCTCCTCTTCTATTTTGATTTTAGCCTTTACATGTACTCTGGATATTGGGGTTACTGGGTTGCATTTGTAGGATAGTATGAGGCCCCCGTATATTATTGTGTAAGCTATTATAGCTTCTCTTGTTTCGAGTTTTTCTAGTTTCTCGCTTTTAAATTTTGTGAAGGCTTCGCTTACAGCTTCGAGCACTCTCTCTGGAACTCTAACGCCATCCCAGTCTAGGGCTGCCGAGACTGCTAGGCACTCCCCCTCGGCGAGTATTACTGCGGGCTTCACTTCTATCACGCTACATTACCACCGGCTCTTTTGGGGGCCTCTTGTAGAGGCCTTTAGATGCTAGGGTTGAGTTTATACTTGTCACTATTAGTGTGAAAGCGTTAGCCATAAGCCTCACTGTTGAGAGGATCCTCTCTCTAGTAGTGTTCTCAGCGTACTCTATCTTAGTCACGTTTATTAACTGGAAATCCTCCAGGGAAGGCTGTATTGCAACAGCACAGTCGGGGCACATGACTATCAGGCTTTTAAGCATATCTGAGGCTAGCACAAGCCTATCGTCTCTAGTAAGCCTAGATAAAGCATCCCTATGCTCAGCCCCAACCATAACGCCGAGAGTCACAGCTATAACGTCAGGCCTGCCTCGAGGCTGTTGCACGGCCACGTTAATAGGGGTGGACCCCGGGATAGGAACTATGACAACCCAGTCAACAGGAACCTCCGGAGGCACAGGCTCAACCCTAACCTCTAGACCCTCCCTTGTAAGCCACTCTATAATCTGGCTCTTCAAAGACCCCTCTTTTAAACTCAAAGTCGCGCCCCTTCTGGGAGCGGGCTCCACTAGAATACTTAACTCTTCACCCTCCACCCTCAACATTATCTAGAGCAATGTTAACCAGGACTACAATAATACTCCACTTAACGTTAAGCGGAACTCTAATAAAAACATTGCATTGAGGCCATTCAAACCCATAAACTATAATGTAGGGGGGAGATAGGCCTGTTAAACCCTCGGGAAACTCTGCGCCCTCAAGAGAGAAACATATAGCGCCGCTAACCCTCGGGGGCTCGCGTGAAACCATAGCTCCAAGCCTTGAACCCCGGCCTCTAAGGACTGTCCTGATCCAGCCTTCGAGACTCTCCTCGTCGGGCCTCAAATGTTTAACCTTGCTCCCGTAAACTGTTATCCATAGGTCTCCGATTTTAACCGAGGCTACGGTGTCTCTTCTTATTCCATGTGATAGGAGTAGGGCGTTAGCCGTGAACCTCGCAGCGTCTAGGGGGTCTTCGGGGGCCGGGTATATGTGGTGTCTCCTATATGTTATGCTATTCGAGGTCGACATCTTGTATTCCCAGTCTTCTCATTAGGTTTCTATCTCTTCTAAGCCTCTTCATTAGGTTTCTCAGGTTCTTATAGTATTCTAGGAGGCTTTTGACGTCTTCTATGCTGGTCCCGCTTCCGAGGGCTATTCTCCTCATCCTACTTCTATCTATTATGTCCGGGTTTTCAAGCTCCTCGTAAGTCATACTATCCATTATTGATATCCACTTATCTATCTTATCCTCCCCTATTTTAGCCGCCTCCCTCAAAGCTTCCGGGGCTAGTGAGAGGCCTGGTATCATTTGGAGTATTTTAGAGAAAGGCCCCATCTTCCTAGCAGCTTTAAACTGTCTATATACGAGTCTCAGTGTAACTTTACCTTTAACCATCTCCTCAGCGGTCTTCTCCAGGTCTCGGGCCTCTTCTAGAGCCCTAAGTTTTTCCAGGAGGCTTTCAAGATCCCCGAGCCCCAGTATTCTAGAGGCGAACCTCCTAGGCTTGAAAACTTCAAGCTCCTCTAGCTTCTCCCCCGTCCCTATGAATTTAACAGTAGCCCCTGTGGCGGCGGCAGCCGATAATACTCCCCCACCCCTAGCTGTTCCATCAGTCTTAGCTACTAGTATACCCCCTATCGGGGTATACTTGTGGAACCTCGCCGCTAGGTCGTAAGCTTTCTGCCCCATAGCAGCGTCTATAACGATTATAACCTCGTCCGGGTTAATCCTAGATGATATCCTCCTCATCTCCTCTAAGAGGGCTTCCTCCTCCCCATAGCCGTGCCTGCCAGCAGTATCAACTATGACTATTTCAGCACCTTTTGAAGTTAGGTCTCTAACGCCTCTAAACGCTATATCGGCAGGGTCGCCCATATCTTCACCATAGAAAAGCGCCCCGGAAGCTTCGGCGAGAGTCTTAAGCTGCTGGAGGGCCCCGGGCCTGTAAGTATCCGTGGAGACAAGTCCAACCTTATAACCCCTCCTAGAATAGAACAAAGCTAGTTTACCCGCACTAGTAGTCTTACCAGAACCCTGAACGCCAACAAGGAGTATAACCCAAGGCCTCCTAGGAGGATCTACAACAGGATCCCTATCACCCCCAAAGAACCGTGAAAGCTCCTCATAAACTATCTTAACAAACCAGTCCCTACGACTAGCCCCCGGCGGAGGCTCCTCTTTGAGAGCCCTCTCCTTAACTTTACGAGTCAACTCAAGGACAAGCTTAACGTTAACATCAGCCTTGAGAAGCTCCCTCTGAAGATCCCTAATAAACTCTTCAACAGCCTTCTCATAAGCACCCCCACTAAGAAACTTCCTAACAGCCTCCCTCAAACCCTCAAGCAACCATTAAACCCCAAAGTTAAACTAGAAACTTGAAGTTAAAAGCATTGAACGAACCCCGGCCTGAACAAGCTTCCCCATGCTTAAGGAGCCTATGGGGAGAACTCTCACCCGTGTCTATAAGGTGGGTTCACATGTGGCTTAACTATGCTCACCTTATATCTTCCTAATAACTATTACAGCAACTATGAAAAGTATAAGCACTATTAGCATTAGTAGCACTATTATTGCCGCACTCTCTATTCTAGGCTCTGACCTAGGTTTTATCGTCTCTTCTCTTCCCGCTATTTCAACATGAAGCTGCCATTTCTGCGGGTCGAACCCATTCTTATAGTCCACGATGTTCGCCATGTTCTCAACTACTAGGAGCATGTTAACGTTGACTGCATGGGTACTATTCACAGGCTTGTAGATGACAGCTACTATCCTCCCATACCTGTCGCGAACATTAACATCGTCGATGTCAACATAAACTTGGACCCATCGGGGGAGGAGCTCGGCTAGGAAGCGTTTGGACTCCTCGCCTTCAACGGTCCCCAATTCTGGAGCGTTAATATCGGCTAGCCTGATCTTTTCCCGTTTACCTTTAAGCTCTAGAAACTTCCCCTTATAGACTTCAATAACGTCCACCTCAACAGTGTCCCCATCGATAACCTTCACAACTATAGCTGAAGCCTCGAAAGCGTCGACACTAAAAGCTTGGAAGGAAGCTAAGAAAGCTATTGAAAACAAGATTGCAAGAGTAGGGCGTAGACTGTAAAGTCTCACCCGCTCAACACCTCTATAGGATGTTAAGTGTTGCCCTAATAAGTTCAAAGGACTTCAAGCTCTCCAGGAGTCGAGCCTGAATAATGTTAAAGTTTTCCATCCGCCTATAGTTTGATATTTAGGCAGCCCCGTTGGACATGTTTCCAACTATTATTAAGGTTGACAGCTTCTCCATAGTTGGTGTTAGGCGGTGAGTTTAGACCTTGCCGAGGTCATTGGCAGGGTTAGGTTTATAAGTGAGGTTGACGTTTGCTCTAAAGTTGGAGGCATTGCTTTTAACTGGAATCGTGACGGTAAATGGGATGTTTTCATATATTGGGCTGGTGACGGCTCTATAGTTAAGGTT